>CAWBGW010000016.1:0-101662 GCA_963788345.1 uncultured Acidobacteriota bacterium
CGCCTTCTCGGACATTCGCGGCACGCTCGAAACGGAGAGTCCGGGCCGCTGGCGCCTCGATTTGATTGCAACGCCGTCGCGAGCCGCGGCCATCGTTCAGCAGCCCGGGACGCTGCATCTCGTCGGCCACGTCGGCGGAACGTCGTCGCGTTTGCGGCCGGCGGCGCTGCAGCTTGATTGGAGTGAAGCCTCGATCACCGACGTTCTTCGCATGGTGCAAGGCCATGACTACGGCGTCCGCGGGAATCTGGATTTATCCGTCTCGGCGCGAACCGAGGGTGATTCGTGGTTGATGGAAGGGCACGCAGCGCTCGCGCAACTCCATCGCTGGGACCTCACGCTTCGCGCCGACAATCCTGCTGCGAGTATTTCTGCCAAGGGGAAATTGGATTCGGGTGGTTCGCGACTTGAGTTGACTGACGCGCGTATCGAAGCTCCTCACTCCAACGCGCGGATCCTGGGGGCGCTCGACTGGGCGCAGCCCGGGCCGGCGTCGCGCACCCAACTCCGCGTCGTTTCCACGGGTATCGGCTTGAGCGATGTTCTCGCGTGGGCGCGCGCCTTTCATCCGAACATTTCCGACAATGTCGCGCTCAGCGGCTTCGCGCAGCTTGAGTTGAACCTGGGCGGTTGGCCGCCGCGGATTGAGGCAGGAACGCTTCGACCTGCCCCGCGCCGAGCTAATCGGGCAGCCGTCTCCGCGCGCCGGTTCGCGCCGGTCCTATCGCAGTCCGGTATGACGCGAAGGGAATCACGCTTGCGCCGGTCACGGTCACGTTTGGCACGCTCGTCAGCTCTTTTCGTGTGGACGGCGTCGCGAAGCCGGGTGCGACCGATTTTAGCGTCCACGTCCAGGGGAGTACCGTTCAAGCGCGCGATGTCATCTTCGGCTGCGTCGCAACTGGGCTGGAATCTCGCTCGAGGATGGGATATCGCTGGACCTGTGCGGTGCGACCTCCATTGGCAGGGCACGCGGCGCCCGTGGCATTCGGAGTTTGCGGGAATCGTCGAATGGGGAACTGCGTCCACCGGAGCGTCATTGCACGCGCAATTCCTGAATTTGCCCGTCGAGCAGATTCGCGGCCGCGCCGAGCTCAAACCCGCCGCGACCCACGTGACGCTGTCGTCGGCACAGGCTTTCGGAGCTCGTTGGAGCGGCACGCTCGACCACGATTTGGCGGATGGATGGCAGTTCGCGCTGGCGGCTGACGAGCTTTCCGCGTCGAACGTCGACCGATGGCTGAATCCTCGCTGGCGCCAGAGTTTTCTCGATCGCATGCTGCCGTTCTTGAATTCGCGCGCTCCGGTAAACGCCTCGCCCGAAGGCGTTCGTGCTCGCGGCCGGCTTGCGGTGGACGAATTCACGGTCGCTCCGCTGGTCGTGAAGCACCTTCGCGGGGACTTGAGCCTCGACGGACGTCATTGGGAGTTTTCGAACGCCGAAGGGCAGTTCCAGGGTGGTCAGGTTGCCGGCTCTCTCGACGCGGAGTTGGAAGCCGCTCCCAATTATGAAGTCGACGTCGATTTATCCGGTGTCGACCTTCATTCTCTTGCCGCTGAGTTTCCGTCGCTCGCGAATGTTTTTGCGGGCTCGGCTTCCGCCAAAATTTCTTTTGACGCACACGGCGCGAATCGCTCTGACCTGTTGGCTTCGTTCGAATGCCGTGGAACAGCGCGAGTGAGCGGAGCCTCGATCGAAGGCGTTAGCCTGCCGGAATCCGCGTCGCGCGGCGTCGACTGAGCCGGAGACAACCGCGTTTCCCCACGCCTCCGCCGCGTTCACATGCGGTGATGGCAAAATTCAGTTTCAGGATTTGCTGCTGCGCGGCGTAGCCTCGGATTGGGACGGCGTCGGAAGCGTCGACTACAGCCGCAATTTGGATTTGCGCCTGCGTGTGGTTTCGGGCGGCTTTGATGCGCCGCGCATCGCGAAAACAGCTGGCCTGGCCGACGACGAATATCGAATCACCGGCACGCTGCGCGCCCCACAGATTCAGAAGATTGCAGCGCCCGTGCGCACCGCCGAAACCAAGCATTAGCCCGATTTGCCTCCCGATTTACCGTGTGCTAGCGTCTAATCTTTCATGCGACGTTTCGCAGCCGTGCGGTCTTCCTTTGGTTCTTATCTTCGTTTTACTCTCCGCTGCGTTCGCGCGCACTACCGACCGCCGCGTTCAACTCGTGCCGCATTTCGCGCCCGACGCCACACTGCGCTACCGCATCGAAACTCGCACGACCTCGAACGAGCATACGATTTCTCCCGTCGAGAGCAACGAGGGCGGAGGACCGTTCAAGCAGACGACGAGCTTCGTCGTGCGGCTGGACGTTCTGGCCCTGCTCCAGACTACGCAAACCGCCGCCAATTTCGTTCGCTTTCGCGCCACGTTCGAAAAATCGCACGCTGATTCCGCAGCGGGCGCGTCCGCTCCTCCTGGTAGCAGCTTTGACGACAGTATTGATCAGCTCGAAGGCCGCTCTTTCGAGTTCACCATCGGCCCCGACGGTCAAATCGCAAGCGTCAAAGGACTCGACGAAATCACCACGAATCGCGAGGCTGCCGAGCGCGCCATTTCGTGGATTACGGTTCTCTCGAGCGCTGGCAGCGTCCCGCGCGAGGGTGTGGAGATCGGGCAAAAGTGGAAAAGCGACAAGGCGCTCGCCGGATTGCCGCTGTCGGACGTCATCTGGCGAACCGAATCCAGCTACCTGCGCGACGAACCTTGCGCCGGGCCGCAGGTGTGAACAATCCGAGCAATCCCGGTCCGTCTGCGCAGAGCCAGGAAAGCTGCGCGGTGATTCTCACTCATTTCGAAATATCTCGCCGGGGTTCCGAGCATTCCGACGCTACTCCCGACGAGTACCGCCACAACGGCCTGCGCACCTCCGGCAAATGGACCGGCTCGGGCCAAAGCCTGAACTCTGTTTCGCTCGTGAGCGGGTTCCTGGTCAGCTCCAGCCAAACTGCCACGCAAGATATGGACTACGAAATCGCCAGCGCCGCCAGCGGCTCGGCCATCCACCAGGTAGGCCGCACCACCACGCAAACAGAAATCAGCCTAATTGTGGCACCCGCGCAGCCCGCGCCGTGAAGCCCCAATTGGTCATTTTCCGGTAACCTCTACTAGGCACCAACGGCAGGCAGTTTCGTGTAAGAATGGAATTCACTTGGCGGGTAACGCTTCGATGGAACCTTGGTTTCGTGTGGACCATCTCGAGATTGAGAGAGTCCTGTCTGAGTGGCGTTGGCTGTGTCCCCATAGAATGGCACTTGTTGCTCGAACCGCATTTGGAGACTTGTTTCTTCGCGATGAAGCAGACGCCGTTTTTTGGTTGAATACTACCGTAGGCAAGTTGACCAAGGTCGCTAGTTCCGAAGCTCGATTTCGCGAGATGGCTGAGACAACCGAGAAGCGACGGGAATGGTTTGCTGAGACGGATGTGCAAGCTTTCGCAAATCGCGGTCTAACTCCCAGCCCCTTACAATGCATCGGGTTTTCGGTCCCACTTGTGTTTGCTGAAGGCGGTTCTTCTGATACGCCCTATATCGCTGACCTTTATGAGTACATCTCGTTTCTAGGAGACTTGAACCGGCAGCTTTCAAATTTGCCGGATGGGACCAAGGTACGGCTTCGAGCACAAGCGCCTAAGCTACCGCCTGCGCAGTAAAGCTGAGTGCCCGTAGCATTGATCGAAAACTGCCGCGAACAGCTTTGATCGCCTCGCTCGCAGATTCCAGCAGGCCATTGACGACCGCGGTATAATAGAAGTTTTCAGGCATCGCAATTTTGCGCACTGAGGAGCCCCGGTAGTGAACTTCAAGCTTGCCAGCGACTACGAGCCACGCGGCGATCAGCCGCAAGCCATCACGCAGCTCGTTCGGGGTGTGAACGACGGCGACCGCCATCAGGTTCTGCTCGGCGTCACCGGGTCCGGCAAGACGTTCACGATGGCGAAAGTGATCGAGGCGGTGAATCGGCCCACCATCGTTCTCGCGCACAACAAGACGCTCGCCGCGCAGCTTTTTCACGAATTCCGCTCGTTCTTCCCGCAGAATGCCGTCGAGTATTTCGTCAGCTACTACGATTATTACCAGCCCGAGGCGTACGTCCCGTCCAGCGACACGTACATCGAAAAAGAAGCGACGATCAACGAGGAGCTCACCAAGCTGCGCATGAGCGCCACGCGTTCGCTCTTCGAACGCCGCGACGTCATCGTCGTCGCTTCCGTCTCCTGCATTTACGGTCTCGGCTCTCCCGAAGCGTATTACGGCATGCTGTTGATGCTCGAAAAGGGCCAGTCGATCGCGCGCGAAGCGATTTTGCGCAAGCTGGTCGAAATTCAATACGACCGTGCCGAGGATCTGCGCCGCGGCACTTTCCGCGTTCGCGGCGACATGATCGAAATCTATCCGCCCTACGACGATTTCGCCGTGCGCATCGAGCTCTGGGGCAGCCAGATCGACGCCATTCGCAAGATCGATCCGCTCACCGGCGAGATTCGGTCGGGCGACGCTGAAGTCACGCGGCTGACGATTTACCCGAAGACGCACTACGTTCTCCCCGCCGAGCAGCGCGAGCGCGCGATTCAGAGCATTTACGAAGAGCTGGAATGGTGGAAGCCGGAAGTCGAGCGCGCGGGCAAGATCGTCGAAGCGCAGCGCATCGTGCAGCGAACTCTATTCGACATCGAGATGATGCGCACCATCGGCTACTGCCACGGCATCGAGAACTATTCGCGGCACATGTCAGGACGCTTGCCCGGCGAAGCGCCTCCCACGCTGCTTGACTACATTCCGTCCGATTTTCTTTTGTTCGTCGACGAATCGCATCAAACCGTTCCGCAGCTTCGCGCGATGTACCACGGCGACCGCTCGCGAAAGCAAACGCTTGTTGACTTTGGTTTCCGCATGCCGTCAGCGCTCGATAATCGCCCGCTCACATTCGAGGAATTCGAGCATCGCACCAATCAAGTGGTCTACGTCTCCGCGACGCCGGGTCCGTACGAATTGACGAAAGCCGGTGGCGTCGTGGCCGAACAAGTCATCCGCCCGACCGGGCTGGTCGATCCCCAGGTAGAAGTCCGTCCCGTGAAGGGCCAGGTCGACGACCTGCTCGAACAGATTCGCGTGCGAGCCGCGCGCAACGAGCGCGTGCTGGTCACCACACTGACGAAGCGCATGGCCGAAGACCTGGCGGAATATTTCGCGGAAGTGGGCGTGCGCTGCCAGTACCTCCATTCCGAAATCGAGACGCTCGAGCGCGTGCGCATCCTGCGCAGTTTGCGGCGCGGCGAATTCGATGTGCTGATCGGCATCAATCTTCTGCGCGAAGGGCTCGATTTGCCTGAGGTTTCGCTCGTCGCGATTCTCGATGCGGACAAGGAAGGTTTCCTGCGAAGTGCCACGTCGCTGATTCAGTCGATGGGCCGCTGCGCGCGTCACATCGAAGGGAAAGCGATTCTCTACGCTGACACGATGACGGACTCGATGCGCCAGGCGATTGGCGAAACCAGCCGGCGCCGCGCGAAGCAGGAGGCGTACAACATCGAGCACAACATCACGCCGCTATCGATCATCAAGTCGGTCGATATGCAACTAGCCTCCATCGTCGAAGCTGACTACGTCACCGTGCCTTTGGAAGACGCGACGATTGGCGAGATTTCGAACGAGGAGCAACTTACGAAGGCCATCGCGCAACTCGAGGCGCAAATGCGCCAGGCAGCCAAGAGCTTCGAGTTCGAGCGCGCCGCGTCGCTACGCGACCGCATCCGCTCGCTAAGGCAGCGCGACCTTGGCCTGATTCCTGCAACGTCAACTCCCGCGCTCGCCTCGACGCCAACTCCCGCCACCGTCCCGCCAACCGGTCCCGGACCGGAAGCAAGCGCGGCCCCGGTGCCAAACTCCCGCGCCCATCACAAATAGGCGAACCCGCGCTGACCGTTCTCCGTGCTCTCAATCTTTTCTCTGTGCAGTCTGTGGTTCAGCTTTTCGGTCCCGCAGCGGCGCGCATCGCGGTCGGTCACACGACTCCGCGCTTCAACTCTTCCAGCGGATAGAACGTCCCGCGCCAAATAATCCCGCCCTGCCACAACGTAACGATCGTGGACCTCGCAAGCATCCAGATGAAAATCAACGCGCCAATCGGATGCGACAGCGCCCACAGCGGAGACACGCCGAATTCGATGGCCGCTCCCCCATGGATCAGGACGGGTAGCCCCACGGGGATCAGCGCGAACACAAGCGCCCATCCGCGCTCGAAGGGCAACGCCACAAAAGGGAACACCGACATCAGAAAGATCCCGGCGATCTGCAGCGACACGAGCCCCAGCCGGTATCCGGTTGTCGCGAAGAAATTCTTTTCGGTTCCGCGAATCATATTCCGCACGCCGTCGTGCCAGTGAACGCTGACGGCCTCGCCGGCTCTTGCCACGCCCGAACGGGCGCCTGATTCCTTCATCAGTTTTCCCAGTTTCATGTCGTCCACTACTTCCATTCGCAGCCGCCGGTGCGTTCCCATCGCTTCGTAGCTGCCCCGGCGAACCAACTGAAACGCGCCCACTCCCATGTAACCGCGTGATTTCGGATCGTGCGCCTGCCACGGCTTCGTTCCCATGATGAAACCGAACCCGAAGAACGTCATCGCGATCGTCTCGAAGAAGCCGTACATTTCGGCGCGTCCAAGAAGAGTCAAGTGGTCCCAGCCGTTTTCCAACGCGAGCGCGACGGACCGGCGGAGCAAATCGGGAGCGAAGAAAACATCCGCGTCGGTGAAAACCAGCCACTCGCCGGTGGAATGTTCGTAGGCTTGCTGGAGGCCGTGCGGCTTGCCTAGCCATCCCTCAGGCAGCACATCGACGCGGACGTATTTCAGTCTGGTGTTGGCGTGCGCCGCAGCCTCGAGGATTGTTTTCGTGGCGTCTTCGGAGCGATCGTCGACGGCGACGACCTCGAAGTTCGGATAATCCTCCGCAAGAAACGTCGCAAGCGCGCTGGGCAGCTTTGCAGCCTCGTCCCGCGCCGCCACAAGAATGGAAACGCTCGGGCATTTCGAGGAATCGAGCGGAGCCGTATCAGCAAGACGCGGCAGCGAGGGAACGCCGCGCGCAATTTCGATGGTCTCAACGATCCAGATAAATGCGGCCAGTCCGAGGAGTCCCGTGAAGAGAAGGTGCAACTCCAATTTCCTCCGGCGAAGAAACAGAATCAGCTATGCTATCACGCTGAGTGTTTCAGGGTTTGTACCTGCAAACCCCGTGCCGTGGCGCCACTCACAACCGCGTTAGCTGGGAGTTAATCCTCAAGTGTTAGACTCGTGCTATGGATTCGGAACAGATAAACGAGATGTTCGCTCAGACACTGATCGGCGATTACGACGGCGACCTTCCGTGGAAGGCCGTCCACGATTTGCGGGGCATGGGCACCCAGGAGGTTTTCGACCGCGCCGCAGAGTGGTGCAGTTCCGACAATCCACTTAAGCGCGCTCGTGGCGCTGATGTGCTGGCGCAAATCGGCAGGACGATTGATCACCCTGAAAACAACTTTCCGGACGAATCTTTCTCGGTAGTTTCGGCCATGCTGCAGCGGGAAGGTGACTCGTTGCCGCTGCTTTCCGCAATCCACGCGCTCGGACACATCGGAAACCCACTTGCCGTACCTCTGATCGTCGAACATCACCTCCATGCAAGTGCTGACGTCAGATTTGCGGTCGCATGCGCATTGGGAAATTTCGGCGATCCATGCGCTGTGAAGATTCTGATCGCTCTCATGCAAGACGTAGATGATGATGTGCGTGACTGGGCGACGTTCGGTTTAGGGGTGATAGGCGACTCTGATTCCCCTGAGATTCGTGATGCCCTCTTCCAACGAATCACTGACCCGAACGAAGACGTTCGCGAAGAGGTACTGGTGGCCCTGGCTAAAAGAAAAGATCGTCGGGTACTCCCTTTCCTGATTACTGAATTGAACCAACTACAAGTGTCTGCGAGAGTGAAAGAAGCAGCTGAGTTCCTGCTGGGCGAAGACCGCCGGGAGGCGAGTTGGAACTCGGGAGATTACGCTAAGGCGCTGAAGCGGCAGTTCTCGTTGTGACAGTGGTTATCGGAAACTGGCTGCTGCAAACCTGAGATAAGAATGCCACGCACGATTTCCATCGTCGGCGCAGGACGCGTAGGGAAAACTCTCGGGAAATGTCTTCACCGCGTCGGCTGGCGCATCGGAGCCGTGGTGGCGCGGTCAGACGCCCACGCGAAGGCGGCCGTCCGCTGGATTGGTGCCGGAATGCCGCGAGGTCGGGTAACTGGCGATGTGTTCGACGCGGATGTTATTCTGCTTGCGACGCCTGACGACGTCCTAGAGCAAGTCGCTGCGCGTCTCGCGCGAATCGGGTGGCAAAGCGTGCAAAGGAAATGCGTGCTCCACACGAGCGGCGCGCTCGATAGCAGCGTCCTGACTCCGCTCGCGCGCCTCGGTGCGGCCACCGGTTCTCTTCATCCCATGCAGACGTTCACGGGAAGGGAAGTGCCGAAGTTGAAGGGCGTCATTTTTGCGGTTGAAGGCGATCCGGCAGCGCGTCGCGTGGCCCAGCGAATCGCGCGAGCAGTTAGGCGGCGTTCCGGTCACAATCGACGCGAAGAGCAAGGCCGCCTATCACGCCGCTGGCGCACTCGTTGCGGGCCATGCGCTGGCGCTCATCGAAGCGGCCACGCGAATCCTCATGCGATCGGGCTTCACGCGTCGCCGCGCCATGCAAGCAGTACTACCATTGACGCGCCAGATGCTCGATAATTTTGAAAGGTTCGGTCCGCAGGCTGCGTGGACGGGACCGATCGCGCGCGGAGATTACGCCATCGTGCGAGCGCACGGAAAAGCACTGCGCGCCTATCCGCGCGAATTTCAGCAGGCATACGCCGCGCTCGCGCTTCTCGCGGGGCGAGTGCTGGCGAAAGATTCCAAGGCAACGATTGCCGGCGTCAAGCGCGCTCTGAAAAATACCAACCGGAGGCTATTTTGAAGAAGCTGCACATTCCAGTTGAACACACCACGCTCGCGAACGGATTGCGCGTGGTTGCGTCGCCAGACCATTCCGCGCCGTTCGTCACCGTCGGCGTGTATTACCAGATCGGGTTTCGCCTCGAACCGCGCGGCCGCAGCGGCTTCGCGCATCTTTTCGAGCACATGATGTTTCAAGGTTCCGAGAATGCCGGGAAAATGGAGCACATTCGCCTGATCAATTCCTCGGGGGGCCTGCTGAACGGCACGACGAATTACGACGTGACCAATTATTTCGAATCGGTCCCTTCGAATGCGCTCGAACGCGTTCTCTGGCTCGAGGCCGATCGCATGCGCGCCCTGAAAGTGGACGACGAGAATTTGCGCAATCAGCGCGACGTGGTGAAAGAGGAGGTGCGCGTCAACGTGATGAACCAGCCATACGGCGGATTTCCGTGGCTCGACTTGCCGCCGGTGGCGTTCCGGAACTGGCCTAACGCGCACAATTTCTACGGCGACTTTGCCGATCTCGATGCCGCGACACTGGCAGACGTTCAGCAGTTCTTTCGCACGTACTACGCGCCCAATAACGCAGTGTTGTTGATGATCGGCGACCTCGAACCCGCCGAAGCGTTTTCGCTCGCCAAGCGCCACTTCGAAAGTATTCCAGCCGGCCCACCGACGCCGCGCGCCGACGTCTCCGAGCCGCCGCAAATCGAAGAGCGTCATGGTGAAGTGCCCGAGCCGTTCGGTCCGCTGGCCGCGATCGCCATCGGATACACGATGCCGCCGCGCGGTGCGAAGGATTGGTACGCCGCAGCCGTCCTCGACCGAGTCCTGCATGGCGGGCGCGCGGGTCGTGTCCATCACCAGCTCGTGCTCGAAAAGCAAATCGCGGTCGAAGCCGACGGCGGCGCGGACCTAATCGACACGAACGGTCCGACGCAAATGGTGACCCGCATTTTCCCCAAGCCTGAATTCGAACCGGCAGCTGCGATCGCCGCGTTCGACGACGTCATCCGCGAGATCAGCGAGCACGGCGTCACGGAAGACGAACTCGCCGCTGTGAAAGTGAAGATTCGCTCCGACTACTACTCGATGCTCGAAGGCGGCATGGGCTCGTACATGCCGCGATTCGGGCTGATGCATTATCTGGCGTCCTTCACCCTGTTCGATGGCGACCCAGACCGCGTGAACACCGTTCTCGACCAATTTCAGGCGGTCACGTCCGCCGAGGTTCAGGCCGTGGCGCGGAAACTCCTGGTTCCGCAAAATCGCGCGGTACTGGTGCGGAAGCCCGTCGCGAAGGGAGTTGCCCAATGAGCACTCCCGTCGTAGCAAACCCGAGTCCCATCACCCCGCCGCCGCTCACACCGGAGCGTCCCGTCGCGTGGCCGAAACGCACGGTTCGCACTCTCGCCAACGGCTTGCAAGTGGTACTCGCCGAGTCGCGCGAGTTCCCGAAGATTTCGGCGCAGCTTTTCTTCCGAAGCGGCAACGCCGTCGTTGCGCACAGCACGCCTGGACTGGCCGATATCACGGCCAGCGTCGTTCGCACCGGAACCGCGTCTCGCACCAGCCGTCAAATCGAAGAAGATTTGCGGCGCATGGGCGCGGACCTTGGCGCGCACTCGGGAGCCGATTCGAGCGCGATCGCCACTTCGGGGCTCTCCGAATTCTCGAGCGGCCTGCTGGAACTTCTCGCCGACCTCGCGCGCCACGCATCGTTTCCGGAAAATGAATTCGAGCGCGAGCGGCGTACCAAGCTCGAGGAGCTGAAAATCGAGCGCACCACGCCGGGATTCCTCGCGAACGAGCGGTTCCGCCAGGTGCTGTTCGGCGAGCACCCTTACGCGATTGTTTCGCCCAACGAGGAGCAGGTTGCGGCTTACCGGCGCGCCGAGCTCGAGGATTTCTATCACCGTCATTACACGCCTGCGAACGGCCTGCTGATTATCGTGGGAGACTTGTCGAGCGAATCGATGATGGAGCAGATCGACAAGATTTTCGGCGGCTGGAAAGCTCCGCAACCGGAAGTCGCGCAAGCTCCTGCGCCCCCAAAGAATTCAGGCCGGCACGTGCACCTGGTGCATTTGCCGGGATCGGTGCAGACGCAAGTGCTGTTGGGCAATCTTGCGATCACGCGCCACGATCCCGATTGGTACAGAACGGTGCTGGCGAATTCGATTTACGGCGGCGCATTTCATTCGCGGCTCGTGGTGAATATTCGCGAGCAGAAGGGCTACACCTACAGCCCGCGCAGCGGGATCAGCGCGCTGCGGCAGTACGGATACTTCAGCGTTCACGCGGCCGTGCGGAACGAAGTGGTGGCGGCCACTCTCACCGAGATGTTCTACGAGATGGACCGGATGCGGTCGCTTCCGGTGACGCCGGAGGAACTGGAAAGCGCTCGAAATTATCTGGCGGGTGTTTTCTCGCTCGGCGTGGCGACGCAGGACGGTTTGCTGACGCAGCTCTCGACGGTGTATCTCGAGCGGCTGCCCGAGAATTATCTCGAGACGTACCGCGAGAGAATTCGCGCGCTCACCGCCGAGGATGTGCTCACCGCCGCGCGGCGGCACTTCGATTCCGCGAACGAGCAGATCGTCATCGTCGGCGACCGCGACCAAATCGCCGAGCAAGCCTCGCTTTTCGGCGATGTTGAGACTCTTGATGCGCAAGGAAATTCGCTCTAGTCACAAGCTAGCGTTCTGGTTGTTCGTGGCGCTCTCGTCTTTCGCGCCGATTCTGGCGCCCGCTCAGACGAAGCCAGCTCCGGCGAAAGCGGTCGACCTGAACACGGCCACCGTCGAGCAGCTCCAGCAATTGCCCGGGATCGGTCCCGTGAGAGCGAAGGCCATCGTGGAATTTCGCGAGAAGAGCGGGCCGTTCCAGCGAGTGGAGGATTTGCTTGCGATTCGCGGCATCTCGAAGTCGCGCTTCGAAAAGCTGCGGCCGTATGTAACCGTCACCCCGCGCCGCTGATGCCGTCCGTGTAGGGGCGGGTCGAGACCCGCCCTCATTCGCAGCTTTCGTCCCAATCCGCGGTTTGCGGGTGAGGATCTGCTTTTCGTTTTTGTCGGACGTCCAGCCCGAGCTCACAGCGTCTGGTGACTCGATTTTGCGGCGTCCGCGCCCGCCAGCGGAACCTGATCCGCGATTTCGAGGCCGTAGCCTTCCAGCGCGACCACCTTGCGCGGGTGATTCGTGAGCACGCGAATCCGCCGCAAGCCCCAGGTCGATCAGAATCTGCGCGCCAATTCCGCTTTCGCGCTGCACCATCCGCTGCGTTCCCACGTCCTGCGCGGCGTCGCCGCGCGCGTGATAGCGGATGCGCGGAACAGACTCGCCTTCTTCGGCGCGCGAATCAATCTGAAATCCGCGGCCCGTGTGATGCAAATAGACGAACACGCCGCGGTCCGCCTGCGCGATGGCCGCGAGCGACCGTTCGATGATCGCGTGGCAATCGCACGCGGTCGAACCGAAGACGTCGCCGGTGAGGCAGTGCGAATGGACGCGAACCAGCGGCGGATCGTCGTTCGCGCGCGCGCCGGCCGAGTCGGCCGGCAAATCGCCGCGAACCAGCGCCACGTGGAGTTCGTTGTCGATGTCGCTCGAATACGCGATCATGCGGAAGTTGCCGTGCTTCGTCGGCAGAATCGATTCGGCGATGCGCCGCACGTAGCGCTCGTGCTGCATGCGGTAGCGAATCACGTCGGCGACGGTGAGCAGCTTCAGCCCGTGCGTCTTGCAGAATTCGATGAGCTGCGGGATGCGCGCCATCGTGCCGTCGTCGTTCATGATTTCGCAGATCACGCCCGAATGATCGAGCCCCGCGAGGCGCGCGAGATCGACGCACGCTTCCGTTTGTCCCGCGCGCACCAGCACGCCGCCGTTGCGCGCGCGCAGAGTCTGCACGTGGCCGGGCCGCGCCAAGTCTTCCGGACGCGTGTCGGGATCGGTGGCCGTGAGTATCGTGGTGGCGCGGTCGGACGCGCTGATGCCGGTGGTCGTGCCGCGGCGCGCGTCAATCGGCTCGCAGAAGGGAGTCCCGAACAGCGACGTGTTGCGCGGCGATATCGGCTTCAGGTCGAGCGCGTCGCAGCGCTGCTCGGTCATCGAGAGGCAAATCAGGCCGCGGCCGTACTTCGTCATGAAGTTGATGGCTTCGGGCGTGATTTTCTCGGCCGCCATCGCGAGGTCGCCTTCGTTTTCGCGGTCCTCGTCGTCGACGAGGACGATCATCCGCCCCTGGCGAATATCCTCGATAGCCTCTTCGACTGTCGAAAATGGCGATTTGCGTTCGGTCATATCATCGAACCCTGTCGATCGTCGTTCGGCGCGTTTTCGCAAAAGCGCCACCCTACACATTGTAACTCGGGCCCTCACGCGGAGGCAGCATCAACATTGTAGATGCAAGAGGTAGGTGATAGAGTCCACGGCTCCGCTTGACTCTGGCCACGAATCTCGAGTGGAGGAGATTTGCACCTTGCCCTCCGAGCGCCCAATTCGTGATGTGGCGCTCAACCGTTCGATTGGCGTGGCGGCGGCGTCCGCGATCGTTGCCGGGATCATCCTCGGGACCTCCATTTTCGTCCAGCCTTCTGAGATCAGCCGGCTTGTGCCCAACATTCCGGCAATGATGGCGGTATGGCTGCTCGCGGGATTGCTCACGCTTTGCGGGGCAATGGCGTGCGCGGAACTTGCATCCGCGTTTCCCCAGACTGGCGGCGTATACGTTTTTCTCAAGGAAGGCGTATCGCCAGCGGCCGGTTTTCTGTGGGGATGGGCTATGTTCTGGACCATGCACTCCGGAATCATCGCAGCCATTGCGGTGATAGTGGCGAGATACGTGGGCTACTTCACTCCGCTGAGCGATCGCGGCGTGCAGGGCATGGCCATAGGAGTGATTCTGCTGCTTTCGGGCGTTAACTACTTTGGCGTCCGTCAGGGAAGCATCCTGCAGACGGCGCTGACATCCGCAAAGGTTCTTGCCATCGCCCTGATTTTTGGGTTCGTGTTCGCAACGGTTCACGCCGGCCACGGTTCGCGAGTCGTCTGGTCGGAAATGCCGATGCCCGCATTGGGGGCATTTCTGCTTGCGATCAGCGCGGGCCTATTTGCGTTTGGCGGCTGGCACATGGTGACGTACACAGCGGGCGAGACACGCGAAGCGGAACGTACCATCCCGCGGGCCCTCTTGATCGGCACGCTCGTCGTGACGGCGTGCTATCTGGGTCTCAATGCCGCGTATCTTCGCGTGCTGCCGCTGCCGCAGCTGATTGCATCGCAGCGCGTGGCCGCGGATGCCGCGAACGCGCTCGTAGGGCCATGGGGCGCGGCCGTCGTTTCCGTCCTCGTGATTGTTTCCGGAGCAGGCTCGCTCAACGGGATAATCCTGGGCGGGCCGCGAGTGTACTTGGCGATGGCAGAAGACGGGTTGGCGTTTCGATGGTTTGGAGCGATTCACTCGCGTTTTCGCACGCCGTATGCGGCGATCCTCGCGCAGGCATTCTGGTCGAGCGTGCTCGTGGCGACCGGAACGTACCGTGGTCTTTTCACGCGCGTGGTTTACACCGAATGGCTGTTTTTCGCCGTGATGACGATCGGAATATTTCGGCTGCGCCGGCGCTCCGATTATTCCCCCGTCTACCGCGTGTGGGGATATCCCTGGATACCCGCATTGTTCGTTGCTGCCTGTGCGGCGATCGTCTGCAATCAGGTCGTCGCCGAACCGCGAGAGAGCGCCATCGGGTTTCTATTCGTCGTTTCCGGTTTGCCGGTTTACTATCTCTGGGCAAGAAAGCCAAGAGTGGCGACAGGAGATTCAGATCGTGAGCATCGTTGACGTTCACAACCACTACTATCCGCCGTCTTATATCGCCGCCTTGCGCGTCAGGACCCAGCAACGTGCGAAGTGACTATCGACGATGATGGCAATCCCCGCCTGCATTATCCCGGCGACTACAACATTGCCGTTCGCGGTCATCGCGACATCGACTACCGCGAAGCCGTGCTAAAGCATGATGGCGTGGACACGCAGGTGATCACACTTACGACGCCGGGCACTCACGTGGAGTCGCCCGCGAACGCCGCGCGCCTTGCAAGTCTGGTGAACGACGCGTTCGCCTCCATCGTGCGGGAGAAAAGGGGCGTTTCGCCGCGCTTGCCACGTTGCCGCTCAACGACCCCGCTGCATCGGTGCGCGAGCTCGAGCGCGCCTGCAAGCATCTCGGCATGCGCGGCGCGATGCTGTTCAGCAACGTGAACGGCGTGGCCCTTGCCGATGCCCGTTACTGGCCGTTGTACGAAGCCGCGAATTCGCTCGACGCCGTGCTGCACATTCATCCGACCGATCCCTTGGGCGTCGAAGCGATGACCGATTTTTGGCTGATGCCGCTAGTGGGCTTTCTGATGGACACCACGCTCGCGGCGGCCAAGCTGGTATTCGCCGGCGTGCCCGAGAAGTTTCCGCGGATTCGCTGGGTGCTGAGTCACCTGGGCGGCGCGATTCCGTATCTGGCGGAGCGGCTCGATCGCGGCTTTCACGCGTTTCGCGAGTGCCGCGTCAACATCCATCGGCCGCCGAGCCACTATCTGAAGCGGTTCTACTACGACACGGTGAACTTCGATCCCCATGCGCTGCAGCTCGCCATCTCCTTTGCCGGCGTGGACCGCATCCTCGCGGGCAGCGACTACCCGCACCAGATCGGCAGCATCCCGTCGATGCTCGAATCCATTCGCGGCCTTCCAATCCCCGAGGCGGATCGCGCGAAAATCCTCGGAGGCAACGCCGTCCGCTTGTACGGACTGCCATAGGCGCGTCCCGAATCTTCGTTTTGATGACTTGAAGTCACAGCCCTCTCTTTTCGTCCGTTCTTTCGACGGTGTCAAAAATCTCAGGAAGGTGTGAACCGCCCTGCATAGGTGAAGGGGCTCCCGCCTAGACGCGTGACAAAATCACGGCGAGACACCCTTCGAGTTCGCTCAGGACAGGGTCCTCGCCACAAAGAGCGCCTTCAAATCTGATGCTAGCGGGGCCAGAGCCAGCCGAAGGTGCCTGCGGTCAGCAGAGCGTAGAGGAGGCCGTCGATGAGTTCCTTGATGACCATGCTCCACGGCTGGCCTTTCCAGATGCCGTTGCTCAGCGTTCCCACACCGTAGGCGAGGAATGAGCCCAGACCGACGGTGTGAAAGACGTGGTGGTAATTCGCGCCGAACTTGACGGTGGTGCCGGCAAGAAAGGCGACGACGACGCCGACAATCAGGCAGTAGACGAACCACAAGCCCATGAACTTCGCCATGTTGGGCGGGCCGCTGGGAAAGACGGTGACAAATCCCGCCGGTCCCAGCTTGAATTTTTCCTGGATTTCCGGCGACTTCATGTTCTTGTGCGTGCAATAAGGGAAAGTGTAGAGACCCCGCTTTAAGCCAGCGGCGCGCAGCACGGGAAGGATCTTGTCCTCGTCGGGGAGAGGCTGGTAGTCGCTGCGGTGGTACGGCAGAACCATGTGCAGGATGGAGCTGGCGACGAAAACGATGACGGCAGACAGCAGGATCGGCAGCCAAAGCGCGGTGAGAGGGACCATGAGCAGTCTCCTTGAGTGCGACGGCGAATGTCGAGATTGTCACGCGAGGCTACGCTTGGTTGGGGCTGGGGTCAAGGGGTGAGGCGCGGGCCAGGGATGAGGCGAGTGACACGTGCGGCTTAACGGCTTCGAATTTCACCGCAGAGACCCGCCCAACAGGACGGCGGGCAGGCGCAGAGGGCGCGGAGAACGGCGAGAGCAAAAGAAAAAGGGCGCCGCGGTGGATGCACCGAGACGCCCTTTGGAACTGCCGCTAAGGGGCGGATAAAAACCGGCCCCTACGAAGCGGAAGTCGTTTCTTAGTACATGCCGCCCATGCCGCCACCGCCAGGCATCCCGCCACCGCCGCCTGCGCCAGCGCCCTTCTTGTCGTCTTCCCGGATGTCGGCCACGAGGGCTTCCGTGGTGAGCATCAGGCCGGCGATCGAAGCAGCGTTCTGGAGAGCGAGACGGGTCACCTTGGCCGGGTCGATTACGCCCTGAGAGACAAGGTTGCCGAACTCGCCGGTTTCCGCGTTGAAGCCGAAGTTATCGTCCTTCGACTCGCGGATGCGGCCGACGATGACCGCGCCTTCGTGACCGGCGTTGTGCGCAATCTGACGAGCCGGTTCCTCAAGCGCGCGCTTGACGATGTTGACGCCGATGGCTTCGTCGCCTTCGAGCTTCAACTTGTCCAGTGGTCCCAGGCAGCGCAGCAGAGCCGTGCCGCCGCCGGGAACGATGCCTTCCTCGACAGCCGCGCGGGTTGCGTGCATGGCGTCCTCAACGCGAGCCTTCTTTTCCTTCAACTCCATCTCGGTTGCGGCGCCCACTTTGATGACGGCAACGCCGCCAACGAGCTTCGCAAGCCGTTCCTGGAGCTTCTCGCGATCGTAATCAGACGTGGTGTCTTCCACCTGCGCGCGAATCTGCTTCACGCGGCCTTCGATCTCCGCAGGCTTACCGCCGCCTTCGACGATCGTGGTGTTGTCCTTGTCGATGGTGATCTTCTTGGCGCGGCCGAGGTCCTCGACTTTCACGTTCTCAAGCTTGATGCCGAGGTCTTCGGTGATGGCCTTGCCGCCGGTGAGGGTGGCGATGTCTTCGAGCATGGCCTTGCGGCGATCGCCGAAGCCGGGCGCCTTCACGGCAGAGCACTGTAGCGTGCCGCGAAGCTTGTTCACGACGAGGGTCGCGAGCGCTTCGCCTTCCACGTCTTCCGCGATGATCAAAAGCGGCTTGCCCATCTTGGCAATCTGCTCGAGCAGGGGAAGCAGGTCCTTCATCGAGCTGATTTTCTTTTCGTGGATCAGGATGCGGACGTCTTCGAGGACGCACTCCATCCGCTCGGGATCGGTGACGAAGTAGGGCGAGAGGTAGCCGCGGTCGAATTGCATGCCTTCGACCACTTCCAGCGTCGTCTCCATCGTCTTCGATTCCTCAACGGTGATGACGCCGTCCTTGCCCACCTTCTTCATCGCTTCCGCGATGATCGAGCCGATCTGCCGGTCGTTGTTGGCGGAGATGGTGCCCACCTGCGCGATCATCTCGCCTTTCACGTCCTTGTGGAGTTTCTTGATTTCATCGACGGCCACTTCGACGGCCTTTTCGATGCCGCGCTTCAGCGCCATCGGGCTCGCGCCGGCCGCTACCGTCCGCACGCCTTCGCGGAAGATGGCTTGTGCCAGCACGGTCGCGGTGGTGGTGCCGTCGCCGGCAACGTCGGAAGTCTTGGAAGCGACTTCGCGAACCATCTGAGCGCCCATGTTCTCGAGCGGATCCTGCAGCTCGATTTCCTTGGCCACGGTCACGCCGTCCTTGGTGATGATCGGCGCACCGAACTTCTTCTCGATCACAGCATTGCGTCCCTTGGGACCCAGCGTGATCTTGACGGCATCCGCGAGGACGTTGACGCCGCGCAGGATGGACTGGCGCGAATTCTCGCCCGTCACGATTTGCTTTGCCATAAATCTATTTCCTCCTGGATATTCTTCGTACTGGTTGCCCGGTCCCGGTCGTCAGGGAGTCCGGAGGTTACTTCTTGCCGCCGGCAGCCTTCGCCGCGTGGCCGATCTTGGCGAGGATCTCGTCTTCCTTCAGGATCATGTACTCCTCGTCGTCAATCGTGATGTCGTTGCCGCTGTATTTGCCGAACAGGATTCGGTCCCCAGGTTTCACGTCGAGCGGAATCAACTCGCCCTTTTCCCTGCGTCCATTTCCCACGGCGATGACTTCGCCTTCTTGCGGTTTTTCTTTGGCCGTGTCGGGAATGATGATGCCGCCCTTCACGGACTCTTTCTCTTCGAGCCGCCGGACCAGCACGCGGTCGTGTAGCGGTGTAATGTTGACTGCCATTTTTGCTATGTCCTCCGGTGGGATGCTCTAAATTGCGCTGACGGGAAGAGCTTACAGGTGATTAGCACTCCTCTCAGGCGAGTGCTAATATAGCAGACGGGCGCAGCATGTCAAGCAAAAACCTGACAAAAGAGCGCTCACTACCAGGGCCAACATCGTCAATTAACTATATCTTTTTCAGCGTGTTGCGGACTGTCGGATATTTCCGACACTTGGCCGTTGAGTTGCCTCCCTTTCGGGCATAGAATCCGAGTTGGGGAGCTTCCTTGGCGGCGCTGTTCTACATCCGGCTCATCAGCTTGACCGCGGGAACGATCGTCTACTTGTTCCTGCTCGCGCTGATCCTGGGCCATCGACGCCCGCGCAAATTCGAGCGCCTCCTCTTCTTCCTCGGTTTGTCTTTGTTCCTGTTCTATTCCGGCTATCTTCTCAAGACAAATTCGAGCATCGAATACGGTTCACCCCCCGAAATAACAAGGCTTCTCTACGAAACCCTGATTGCGCTGGGATCTGCGTTCCTTCCAGCCCTGCTGCTTCACACTCACGTTCAATACTATCGATTGCTGCGACCGGGTTTTGTTCCACGCTGGTGTGCGGCGCTCCTCGTGTCCTTTTTCTACGCTGCCCCGCTGCTAAATGTCGTCGTAAGGCCGCTGGCGTTGCATGGACTGTGGCAGCGCGGACTGTGGCATCCCAATGTTGAGAGTTTCCTAGTCTGGCTTACCCCTGACGACGAAGTTCTCTTGATTGTGGCCTTGTTGTTAGCGATGGTGATCGAGGTCGCGACAATCAAGGCTTCCGGGCCCGGCCCGGTACGCAAGTTCTTTCAATGGCTCGGCGGCCTTTGCGCTACCGTTTTCATCCTGCTGGCGTTGTGGCAGGGTTTTGCCAACCTCCCGCCCGTTCGCGGTGACGGCATCACAACGGCAATTTTGGCGAGCGGCATCCTCCCGGGACTGCTGCTCATTTATTTCTCGTTGCGCCATAACTTGCTGGAGTTTGGGGCACAGCGGAATTTGGTGTACGCGCTGTCGGCGACGTTTCTGGCGCTGCTGTACTTGGCGCTGGTGCATCGGGTGAGCGGATGGCTGGCGCCAGTCTTTCCGCCGGAGGCCACCGCGAGCGTTCTCCTTTTCATCCTGATTTTTCTATTTGAGCCGATCGAGAGGGTGATCGGCCCGGTCCTCCACCGGCGCTTGAGCGAGCGGATGGACCACGTGCAGCGGCTGACATTGCAGATACAGCAGGAAGCTCGGCAGGGCAGCGTCGCCGAGCTTGTGGCGCTGGCGGAACGGCGCATTCGCGAGGAGTTCGGGTTGGCGGCCGTGCGCATTTCCGTCCCACGCGATGCGGCGGCGCAGCCGCTGGAAATTCCGGGCGGGCTGGGGCACGCGGTGCGGCTGCCGCTCATGAAAGACAAACAGGAAATCGGCCTGCTCGAAGCTGTCACCACGGGCGCGTACATCACGGGTGAAACGTCCGCGGCGCTGGAATTTCTGGCCGAGCAGTTGCCGGCCATGTTCGACCTGTGCCGATTGATCGAGGAGAAATTGCGGCTCGAGAGGGAACTGGCGGAACGCGAGCGGCTAGCTCTGCTGGGCCAGATGGCCGCGAGCGTGTCGCACAATTTGCGCAATCCGCTCAGTTCCATGAAGACGATTCTGCAGGTGCAGCTCGAGAAACCGGATTTGCCGTTCGATATCCGGCACGATTGCGCGCTCGTGGTGGGCGAAATCGACCGCATGAGCACGAAGCTCACGCAGCTATTGAAATTTGCGAAGCCTTCCGTGAATGGCCAGCGAATCGGCGCCGTCGCCCTCGCGAAGCAAACCGCGGCGCTATTCGGCCGCGATGCCGAACGCAGAAACGTTCGGCTGGAGTTCGATTGCCCCGCGCAGGAGGTTTGGCTGCTCGCGTCGGAAGAGGCGCTCAGCGAAGTTCTATCCAACCTGATTATCAACGCCATCGAAGCGCAGCCGAACGGCGGACGCGTGCGCGTCGGGCTGACGCAGACGCCGGAAAATCTCGAGATTCGAGTGGAGGATGATGGCCCCGGAATTTCGCAGGAAGTGCGAGCGAAGATTTTCCAGCCATTTTTTACGACGAAGGCGACCGGCACCGGGCTAGGGCTTTCGATCGTGGCGCGTCGAGTGGCCGAGATGGGCGGCGAGGTTATCTGCGAGAGCCCGGTGAGAAGCGAAAAGGGAACGCGGTTCACGGTGAAATTGCCGGCCGCAATCGGAAAGGAAACCACGGACGATGCAGTCGATTCTGATCGTCGATGACGACTCCGCCGCGCGGTACGGGATGCGCCGCGCGCTCGAGGGGCGATACCGCGTAACGGAAGCGGATTCGGCGGACGCTGCGCGCAAAGCTCTTTCGGGCGGCAGCCCGCAGCTGATTCTTCTCGATCTTGTGATGCCGGACGAAGATGGGCGTCTCGTTTCTGAAGTGGCTCCGCGAGAGCGGGGACGACACGCCTGTGCTGATTGTCTCGGCGCTCGACACGGCGAAGACGGCGGTGGAAGCGCTGCAGAGCGGCGCGACCGATTACATCGTGAAGGGATTCGACATCGAAGAGCTGCGCCATCGCGTCGCGAACATTCTGAAACTTACCGAGCTGGGCGCGGAAAATCAGCGCCTTCGCCGCGAGCTGGTCGCCGACGGCAATTTCGGGCGCATGATCGGCGGCTCGGCTGCCATGCGGCGCGTGTTCGAGATGGCCGAACGCGTCGCGCCGACGGACACCACCGTGCTGATTCTCGGCGAGAGCGGCACGGGCAAGGAACTGCTCGCGCAGGAAATTCATGATCGTTCGACGCGCGCGGGAAAGCCGTTCGTCGCGATCAACTGCGCCGCGTTGCCGGAAACGCTGATTGAGTCCGAACTATTCGGCTACGAAAAGGGAGCATTCACGGGAGCGGCGCAGCAGCGAAAGGGCAAATTCGAGCTGGCGTCGGGCGGCACGCTGTTTCTCGACGAAATTGGCGACATGAATCCCGTCACGCAGGCAAAGGTGCTGCGGGCTCTCGAAAGCCGTCAGATCGAGCGGCTCGGCGGACTGCACGCGATCAACGTGGATGTTCGCGTGGTGAGCGCGACGCATCGCAATCTGCAGGCGGAAATCGCGGCGGGCCGTTTTCGCGAGGATTTGTACTACCGAATTCGCGTGGTCACGCTCGAATTGCCGCCGTTGCGCGCTCACAAGGAAGACATCCCGTTGCTCGCAGCTGACGTTTCTCGAACAATTCGGCTCGCGGCATCATCGCCAGGCGAGGTTGAGTCCGGAAGCGATGGAGCTGCTTCGGCGCTACGAGTGGCCTGGAAACATCCGCGAGCTTCGGAATGCGCTGGAGCGAACGCTCGTGTTGTCGGAAGGAAACGAAATTCGCGCCGCAGACCTTCCCGAGGAGATTCGTCACGGCACGGGCGAAATCGCGTCGCGGGACGGTGCGGCGAATTCATTCCTGAGCGAATCCGATTTTCGCGAAGCCAAGCGCCAATTCGAAGTTGCGTACTTCAAGCGCAAACTCGAGGAGCACCACTGGAACGTCTCGCAGACCGCAGCGGAAGTGGGCCTGCATCGGCAAAGTTTGCAGGAAAAGCTCCGCGAGCTCGGCATTCAGCGGCCGGGAAAATAGCTTCGAAGACCTTTAATTTGTTCTGTTTTTTCTTGGCCGTTTCGATCTGCGGCAGCAGGATGTCCTTGACGTAATGCCAGTAGGGGACTAGCTCCAGCGCTGCATGCGCGTCCTGCTCTGCTGCGTTGAGGTCCGGCGTCGTTCGGTTGAGGTTGGACCAGGCAAGGTTCATCAAAAGCTCGGGCTCGCCCCAGGATGGTTCCAAAGGGTCGCTTGTCGTGGTTCTGTTCTTCCGCATTGTTTCCAGGCCCTTCTCATACATTTGCATAGCCTTTTCCTGGCCGCCTCCGCGTTCTGCCGGCACATACCAGGTATTGGGACCCAGCACCCAAAGCAAGCGAGGATTGTCGGGTGCCGCCGCTTTTGTGTCTGCCATCAGCTGCCTGCCCTGCGTCATCAGGTCCTGCTGGGGCGTGGAGTCCTGCTGGCGCATGGAAAAAGCCAGAAGCATGACGCACGACAGCGATCCAATCTTCGCATCGACGAAAGCAGGGTCCTGCGTGGACGCGTCTTTGAATTCGTCCCAGGCCTGCCTCAAATCCTGTTGCAACTCCTTTGGATCGACCGAATCGTTGAATCCGTTGATCGCTCTGCGCCACAGCGCGAAACCGCGCCAATATCGGACGCGAGATACAAGGTTCTTATCGTCGACAAACGGCGCGAGTTCGCCGTACAGGCTCTTGAGCGCGGCGCGATCGTCTTGATAGTCGGCTCGTTGAATTTGCGTGACAATCTTGATGACGTTTTCGCGCGTCTGGTCGGCGGACGCGCCGAGTGGCGCCATCAACGAGATGATGAAGATCGGCAACACGATGAGGATGTAGACTCGGCGGGCGAATTGCCATGTTCCTTCGCAACATTCGTGTTCTCCTCCCGTCCGCGCCCCAAAGTAGGCAAAGAGGCATCGCTCCGCCAGCCACTTTCGGTGAACCGGCAATTTCAGTCGGTCAACGGTGAGGTAAGAGGGAGCGAAAGCTGAGATAATTGCGCGCAATGATTCGCAAGGCCATCAAGGGCTACGCGATCGCTTTCGCCGCGTGGCTGCCATTTTTCGCGATTTGGGTTTTGTTCGCGATGTCGTACACGCATTACCGATTTTCCGCGGCGCTTGTTACAAGTTTGATCTCGATGGGAACCGCGAGCGTGTTGGGAATCGCTGCCTGGCACGTTTGCCAACGCTGGCCATGGCCGCTGCGCCTCACTCTCAAGTTTTATTTGCTGCAAGCTGTCTTTGCGCTGACGTATGCAGTTCTGTGGGTCGTGCTGGTCTACTGGTTTGAAGTGGGACGCCGCGGACCCGGCGCTCTGCGCGATTTGCGGTCGTCGCCGCTTCTCGGTTGGCAGCTTCTGACGGGCATCTGGCTCTACGGCTTGTTCGCCGGTGTTTCCTATGCTGTTCAGACCAGGACTCGCCTTCAAGAAAAGGAGACGCTTGCGGCGCGTGCCGAGGCACTGGCGACGGCGGCCCGTTTGGACGCCGTTCGCGCCCGCCTAAATCCACATTTCTTATTCAATGCTCTTCACACTCTCGCCGCGCTGGTGAAGTTCCGCCCCGCAATGGCGGAAGGCGCGATTGAGCGCCTAGGGGACATGCTGCGCTACACCCTAAAGGAAGATGGCCGCGAGCTGGTTGAATTCTCCGAGGAGTATGATTTCACGCGTCAGTACCTGGCGTTCGAACAGCTCCGTTATGAGGGCCGGCTGAACGTGGATCTACAAATTGACCCTGCGTCTTTCAACTTCGACGTTCCTCCATTCTCGATGCAGACGCTCGCCGAAAATGCCGTGCGCCATGCCATTTCCATCCGGCCGGAAGGCGGGTCCATATGGATCAAGAGTTCGTGTCAGGATGGCGGGCTTACGCTGAGCGTTCGAGATGATGGGCCTGGAGAAAGGGCGGATGACGGTGGGCAATCGCATCAATTCGGGTTGCGTTCCCTCCGAGAACGCCTGCGTGCGGCCTACGGGCCTTCAGGTGACCTGCTCATTCACAACGGCCCCGAGGGTTTCGAGGCAAGTTTTGCAGTTCCAGCGTCTTCAGAATCGCCCTTGGTCTCGAGAGAGCGAAGCGGTGAACATCAATGAGGGGGGCCGTTCTAATCGTTGATGATGAGCCGCTCGCCCGACGCACGCTGCGAGAACATCTACGCAGCCTTTCGTGGTCGGGCCCGATTCATGAGGCTCCTGACGGCAAGACGGCGATCGCGCTCGCGAATCGCGAACGGCCCGATCTGGTGTTTCTGGACGTCGTGATGCCGGGGGCAACGGGACATCGAGGTTCTCGAGCAGCTCGACGATGAGCCGAAGGTGATCTTCGCGACGGCCTACGATCAATACGCAGTCACTGCGTTCGAACTGGGCGCTCTCGACTATCTGCTGAAGCCATTCGGACGCAACCGGCTGGAACGCGTGGTCCAGCGGGCGCAAGCTGCGCTAAATGGATCTGCGGCTCCGCTGCTCTCTCGCGCGAGGGAATCGCTCGACCAGGCGCACGGGCTCTCGCGGATCTTCGTCCGCGACGGCAACCGAATCGTCCCAGTTCCACTGGCAAGCCTCGAGCGAGTGCAAGGGGCCGATGATTACGTGACGATTTGCACCGTAACGAAACAATATCTCGTCAGCGTCCGGCTTTCTGATCTTGAAGATCGGCTAAAGGGAACAAGTTTCCTGCGGATTCATCGATCGCATCTCATCAACCTCGAATACGTGACGTCGATTGAGCCGTATGATGCGGCCCGAGTGCTGGTTGTCATGAAGAGCGGCATGAGGATCGTCGCCAGCCGAGCGGGGTCGAAGCAACTGCGCGATTTGGCTGTTTGAAAATCGGAATCACGGCTCAATTCCACTGAACTCTGATACGGTTGTGTGCCGGCGAAGAAAGATGGCCAGAGCTGCTATCCTACGGTGATTCCGATGGCGAAATCCGTTCGCGGCAGGAATTCTCTTCCGATCGATGACATCGCCTTCGGTGTCAAGCGGCGGAAGGCGGTGCCGCACGAATTCGTGCTCGACGCGCTCTCTGCGATTTCGCCTGAGACTCGCTCCATGTTCGGCTGCCTCGCGTTATACGTTGAGGACAAGATTGTCCTCATATTGCGCGACAAGCCTGGCAAGTCTCCGGATAACGGGGTATGGCTTGCGACCACCAAAGAGCACCACGAAAGTCTGCGCGGCGAGTTCCCGAACATGCGATCCATTCAGGTGCTCGGAAAGAAGGTAACGGGTTGGCAGGTTCTTCCCGCGGACGCGCCCGATTTCGAAGAGGCGGCGCTGCGAGCCTGTGAGCTCATCGTCGCCAGAGATCCCCGGATCGGCAAGGTGCCGGCGTCGCGACGGGCTTCGGGCGCGCGCAAGCGCAGGCGTTCGTAGGCAACTGCGACGATGACTGGAGACGCAGCCCCAATTGCGGCGTTCATTCTTGCGGGCGGCGAAAGCTCGCGGATGGGGACTAACAAGGCGTTGCTCGAACTCGGGGGCATGCCTCTGATCGTGCGCACGGCGCACCTGGTGGAATCCGCCTCCGGAACGAAGCCGACGATTGTTGGCTCACCCGAGATATACGCTCGGCTGCGACTGCGCGCGATTCGCGACGATTGGCCGGGCGCAGGTCCGCTGGGCGGCATCGCCACCGCGTTGCGCGCGTCCGAATCGCCGTGGAACCTCATCGTCGCCTGCGATTTGCCCTACCTCACCAAAGCTCTGGCTCGAACATCTGATTCATCGCGCAGAACGCTCCGATGCGGACGCGCTGCTTCCGTTGAATGATGCGGGCGCGGAGCCGCTCTGCGCGATGTACAACAAGAGCTCCGAATCCGCGATTTGGCTCGCGCTGGATCGCGGCGTTCGCAAAGTCACCGACGGGCTCGCCGGTCTTCGCGTCGAACACATAGAACCGCGCGAATGGAAAGCCTTTGATTCCGAAGGTCTCCTATTCAAGAATATGAACTCGGCCGCGGATTATGAGGAAGCAAAGGCGCGGATAGGCGCACGCAGCAAACCATGAGCGACCACTACTTCGAATTCCGGAACGTTTCGAAATCGTTCGACGATAACAGCGTCCTGAAGGACGTGAGTTTCTTCGTCAACAAGGGAGAGACGGCCGTCATCATGGGCCGCAGCGGAGTGGGGAAATCGGTATCGCTGAAATTGTTGCTCGGGTTTTTGCAGCCGGACGCAGGACAAATCATCGTGGCTGGCGAGGACGTGGCGGGTTGGAGCGAAGCGCAATTTTCGACGATTCGCCGCCGCGTCACGATGGTCTTCCAGTCGGGCGCGCTTTTCGACTCGCTCACCGTGGCCGAAAACGTTGCGTTCCCCATCGTCAGCCGGGGTGGCGCCACCGATCCCGAGGAAGTGGACCGAAAGGTGAACGAGTTGCTCGAGATGCTCGAAGTGAAGGAGTTCGCCGATCGCATTCCCTCGGATCTGAGCACCGGAACGAAACGCGCCGTGGCGATTGCGCGGGCGCTGGCCGAAGATCCCGACGCGATCCTTTACGACGAACCCACCACCATGGTTGACCCCATCATGGCGGGGCAGACAAGCGAGTTGATCCTGAAACTGAAAGCGAAATTTCGCAAGACCTCCATCGTGGTGACGCACGATACGCACCTTGCCAAGAAACTCGCGGACCGCGTGATCTTTCTTCACGAAGGCCGCGTCGAGTTCTTCGGCATGTGGTCGGAGCTCGAAAGCTCGAAGGATCCGATTCTTCGCAATTTTCTCCTCCAGGACGAATTGATCCCCGCGCTGGATGCAAGCGCGTGAGCGCTCCCGCCTCGAGCGACCCCAAGAAACAGCTTCGCCGCGTGATGGGTTTCTGGGACGTATTGCTTTTCAACATTGCCACCGTGCTCGGCCCCCGCTGGATCGCGGCTGCCGCTCACAACGGAACATCCTCGATCAGCCTGTGGGTGCTCGCGGCGCTATTCTTCTTCGTGCCGTCGGCGTTTGTGATTACAGAGCTATCGACGCGATTTCCCGAAGAAGGCGGCCTCTACGTCTGGTCCAAAGAGGCCTTCGGCGATTTCCACGGCTTCGTTGCCGGCTGGACGTACTGGATCTACACGCTGTTTTATTTTCCGGGGCTGCTGATGGCGAGCGCCGCGATGGCAGCCTACATCGGAGGCAGCGGCGCCGCGCATCTGGCGCAGGACCGAACCTTCCTGATGGTGTTGTCGTTCTCTCTGCTCTTCGTCGCGGTCGTGCTGAATATCATCGGCCTGAACATCGGCAAGTGGCTGCAGAACGCGGGCGGAGTGTGCACGTATCTCCCGTTGCTGATGCTGGTGGGCCTGGGCGTGTACACGTGGCGAACGAGCGGACCGCAAGTTCACTTCACGTGGTCCAACATGCTGCCGGTCTGGAACTTCGGCACCGTGAATTTTTGGCCGCAGATCGCGTTTGCGTTCGCGGGATTCGAATTGTGCTCGGCTATGAGCGAGGAAGTCCGCGACCCGCACAAGACGTTCCCTCGCGCGATTTTCGGCTCGGGCATTCTGATAGCGCTGATCTACATTTCGGGAACGATTGCGGTTCTCGCGATGTTGCCGCCGGAAGTGGTGGACCCGAAAAGCGGCGTGCTGCAGGCTCTGGCGTCGACCTCGACCCTGCTGCGCATCGGGCTCTTCGGAGTGATCGCCGCAATCCTGGTGAGCATCGGCAACGCCGGCGGTGTGGGATCCACGGTGGCCGGCGTGGCGCGCGTTCCGTTCGTCGTCGGCATCGACCGCTATCTGCCCGCGGCCTTCGGGAAGATTCATCCGAAATGGAAGACGCCGTGGGTGTCGATTCTCGTGCAGGCGGCGATTTCGGGCGTCATTCTCCTTCTGATCCAGGTGAACGAAACGGCGAACAGCGCGTACCAGATTCTCGTCGATGCGGCGACGATCCTCTATTTCATTCCGTTCGTCTACATGTATTGCGCGGTGATCAAGCTCGCGGACCGCAAAGATCGCGGCGCCAGCAAGGACCAGATGCTCATCCCGGGCGGAAAAACGGGCGTGTGGATTGCCGGGTCGTTGGGCTTGCTGGTGGTGGTGGCGGGAATCGTGCTGTCGCTGATACCGCCGGCCGAGTCCACGAACAAATGGATGTTTGAAACGAAGCTTGTGGCGGGAACTGTTCTCTCGGTGGTCCTGGGGCTGGTGCTTTACCTGCGTGGCGCGCGGCAGAAAGCGCGCGAACTGTCTTCCTCAGCCGGCGGCTCTTCAAGTCCACGCTAAAAAACGGCGCGGCGCTGCACTTTCTGCTTTGTTGCCAGCGAGAAACGCGGCTCTACAGGTCCGCCTTGCGCCACGCGAGCGGCCACATACTGGCCAAGCGACGGCCCGTGCTTGAAGCCGTGACCTGAGCCGCCGCCGACGAGCCACACGTTGTCGAGTTCCGGGTGCTTGTCGATCAGAAAATCCCCGCTCGACGTGTTTTCATACTGGCAGACGCGCGTTTCGAGGACCGGAGCGTCGCGCATGGCAGGGAAGCGTCGCACGAGATATTCCTTGGCCACCGCCAGCGCTTCGGAGCTGGCGACGCGCGACTGCGTGTCGGGGTCGGCTTTCGGGCCGTGACGGTCGAAAGCCACCTTGAAGCCGCGGTTTTCGATGTCGGGCATCCCGTAGAATTCATCCTTCAGCTTCAGCCACGTGGGCATCGCGGGCGCCGCAAATCGCAAATCGCCCGGCGGCACGCCGAAGAAAAACACTTCCTGCCGCGACGGAAAGATGCGCTCGCCGAGCAGTTCGGGAAACACCTTCGGCAGCCACGGCCCGCACGCGAAGACAAACGTGGACGCGGAGAATCGCTCCCCGCTCGTTGTGACGATTTCAGCCAGTCGCCGCGAGCCAGCGGGCGCGCGCACGGCTTCATTTCGATACTCGACGCCGAGCTTCTCCGCCTGCTCCGACCACGCATTGCACCGCGCGCCGCGCCATCAGCACGCCGCTTTCAGGTTCGAAGATGCCCCAGCAATCGTCTTCAACGTAAATTTGCGGATAGCGCGCGCGCAATTGCGTGAGAGAGAGCTTCTCGAAGCGCACGCCCACTTTTTGCAGAGTGGCGACCGTATCCAGCGGGTACTTTTCGCCTTCGCTCGCGATCCACAGAACGCCGGTCGGCTGAAAAAGCTCCGGGCGATCAGCCGCCGCGAAAAGTTCCTTCCACAACGGCAACGCATTCATTGACCAGCGCGTGTAGACTTCGTCGGCGCCGTACCCCATCCGAATGATGCGGGATTCGCCGCCCGAACTCGCGCGGGCATTCGCGGGGCCGTACGCGTCCACCAGCAGCACGCTCGCGCCGGATTTTCGCAGAAAATAGGCGGTCCAAGAGCCGAACACGCCGGCCCCGATTACGATCACGTCGTACGTGCGTTGCGCAGCCATCTAGAATCCCTCTTCGATCAATCGGCTTACGGTGAGGCGAGTCAGCGGCGGGCCGCTGGTCGAGTATCGAGCAGGCTCTCGACATATTTCGCGAGGATGTCGCACTCGAGATTCACCGCGTCGCCGGGAACCATCGCGCCCACATTCGTGTGCTGATGCGTGAAGGGAATGACGGCGATGTCGGCGATGCCGTCGTGCCAGCCCGCGACGGTCAAGCTGATGCCGTCGATCGCGAGCGAGCCTTTTTCGGCGATGTAGCGGCGCAGTTCTTCGGGCACGCGCACGGAGAGCCACCAACTATCGCCTTCAGGGACGAGGCGCGTCACGCGCCCGATGCCGTCTACGTGGCCTTGCACGAAATGGCCGCCCAGGCGCGCGCCGGCTGCGAGCGGCCGCTCGAGATTGATCACGTCGCCCGGCTTCTTTTCGCCGAACGATGTGCGCCGCAGCGTCTCGCCGGAAAGGTCAGCGCCGAAATGCTTGGCATCGAATTCGACCACGGTCAGGCAGCATCCGTTGACGGCGATGCTGTCGCCCAGCTTCATGCCGCTGGCGATTTCGCCGGCGCCCGAGAGATTCACGCGGAGACGGCCGCCTTCGGGGCCGCGCTCGAACGATTCAATTTTCCCGGCGCCTTCAATGATTCCCGTAAACATCGTGAAAATATCCTTCGACGGCAAAATCAGGCCCGAATTGCCTGCAAGTCAAATTCGAGAGCGCTGGCCCCTTCGCGAACCATTGCTTCGACGTGCGCGCGAAAGGCACGCCGCGCGTCCCCATGATCCTGGGAGCATAGAAGAGGAGCATCTTATCCACAACCCCGGCTTCCAGCGCGGCGCCATTCAGATCCGCGCCCGCCTCGAGAATCACGCTGAGGATTTGGCGGCGGCCCAATTCGCGCAGAACGGCGCGCAAGTCGGGGCGGCCCGCCCGCCCGCGAACGCGCACAACTTCGACGCCGGCCTTTTCGAGTGCGCGCGCTTTCGGGGAATCCGGAGGCTGCGAGCGTGAACACGATGACGTCTTTACGCGCCGTTCGCACAAGTTTTGAACGCGGCGAAATTCTCAGCGACGAATCGAGCTACGACGCGCAGCAGCGGACGCCGCCTGGGCAGGCCGGTGCGGTCCGTCATGCGCGGATCGTCGGCAAGGACGGTGCCGATTCCCGTAAGCACGGCATCGGCAGCATGGCGGAGGCGCTGCACCTCCTTGCGCGATGCGGCGCTCGAAATTGCAGTGGGGCTGCCGGGACGAAGCGCGATTTGGCCGTCGAGCGTGAGCGCGGATTTCAGCGTGACCAGCGGGCGGCCGGTTCGCATCCACCACGCAAAAGCCTCGTTCAGCCGCTGCGCTTCCTGCTCGCCCACACCATGCGACACTTCGATTCCTGCTCGGCGCAGCTCCGCGAATCCGCGGCCCGAAACTGCAGGATTGGGATCTTTCATCGCGGCCACAACGCGCCCGACTCCCGCCGCGATGATTGCTTTCGTGCAGGGGCCGGTGCGTCCGGTGTGGCAGCACGGTTCGAGGGTGACGTACAGCGTGGAGCCGCGCGCCTTCGTGCCCGCTTGCTTCAGCGCGACGATTTCCGCGTGGTCGCGCTTGTCATACTCGTGAAAGCCTTCTCCAACCACGCGACCATTCTTCACCAACACCGCGCCGACGATTGGATTGGGATGCGCCAGTGCTGTGCCGCACCGCGCCAGCTCGATCGCGCGGGCCATTCACGCGTCGTCCACCTCGCTAATCGAAGAGCGAGTTGACATACGTTTGCGCGTCAAACGGCACCAGATCGTCTATCTGTTCACCCGTTCCCACAAACCGGATCGGCAGGTTCAATTCACGCGCAATCGCCACGACGATGCCGCCCTTCGCCGTGCCGTCAAGCTTCGTCAGCACGATGCCGGTGACGCCCGAGCTGCTCCAGAATTCGCGCGCCTGGTTGAGCCCGTTCTGGCCGGTGGTGGCGTCGAGCACGAGCAGCACGTCGTGCGGCGCGCCCGGCACAATTTTCGCCGCGGTGCGCTTCATTTTTTCGAGCTCGGCCATGAGATTCGATTTCGTGTGCAGGCGGCCGGCCGTGTCCACGATCACGACGTCGGCAGCGCGCGCCTTCGCGGCCGAGAGCGCATCGAAAATCACCGCCGACGGGTCCGCTCCCGATTTCTGCTTCACCACTTCCACTCCGGCGCGCCGTCCCCACACTTCGAGCTGCTCGATGGCCGCCGCGCGAAACGTGTCTGCCGCGCACAGCACCACACTGGCGCCGTCTTTTTTCAGGCGATTCGCGAGCTTGCCGATCGTGGTCGTTTTGCCGGTGCCGTTCACGCCGACGACGAAGAGCACGCGCGGCGCAATATCGACCTTGCCGTTCGAGTTCCCGAGCGGCGCCGTCAGGATTTTCAGCACCTGGCTCTTCAGTTCGCGCCGAAGCGTGTCCGAACCTTCGAGCTTGTGCTGGTTCACTTGCTCGCGAAGGGCCGCGAGGATTTCTTTCGTCGTGCGCACGCCGATATCGGCGCTCAAGAGGGCCGATTCGAGCTGCTTCAATAGCTCCTGATCGACGGGCCGGTCGCCGGTGAGGATCTGCTCGACGCGCGCCGAAAGCTCCGAGCGCGTCTTGCTGACGGAGTCCTTCAGCCGTTCGAGTAGCGTCGGTTCAGGTTTTCCGAAGAGTGAGATCATGGATGCGCGCCGCGTTCAGCGAAGCAATCCATTCTAGCAGAGGCAGCGAGGCCAGTCAGACTTCGAGGCTAGACTTCGACGAGGGTGGCGCTGAGGCGGAGCCGGCCGGCGGCGACGGCGTGTTCGAGCGCCGCAACCACCTGCGCGTCGAATTTCACGACAGAAAGCGACCGAATCCGCTGCATGGCGAATTCCAGGTCCATGGCGGACTGGTACGGCCGGTTCGTGGTGATGGCGTCGAGCGTGTCGGCAACGGCGATGATGCGCGCCATCATCGGAATCTTCTCGCCCGCCAAGCCGTAGGGGTAGCCGCCGCCGTCCATGCGCTCGTGATGGAGCTCGATTCCCGGCAGCATTTCCCGAAGCTGCGCGACCGGCCGCATGATATTCGCGCCCTTCACGGTGTGCTGCTTCATCAAATCAAATTCTTCGTCCGTCAGCTTGCCCGGCTTCTTCAGCACGCGATCCTCGACGCCGATCTTGCCCACATCATGCAGCAGCGCCGAAATGCGCAGCCGGTCGAGATCTTCGGTGCTCAAGTTCAGGCCTTCGCCGATGATCATCGAGTACTTTGCCACGCGGCCGGAGTGGCCTCGCGTGTACGGGTCCTTTTCGTCGATGGCGGCGGCGAGCATGCGAATCGAGCCGAGGAAGAGGTCGCGGTTCTCGGCAGCGGCCTGCTTCAGCTTCTTGACGTACTCCTCGATGTCGCCCGCCATGTTGTTGAACGTCTCGGCGAGCTCGCTGATCTCGGCCGCGCCCTGAACGGCCACGCGTTCGTGAAATTCCGCGCGGCTGATGGCGCGGACCGATTCCACAAGGCCGCGGATGGGCCGCGTGATGCCGACGGCGAAAAGGTATCCGAACGACAGCGCGACGAACGTGACGCCCAGGACGAAGCTCAGCGCCTGTTGGCGCATTTCCTTCACGCCGGCGTCGACGCGCGCGTCGTCAAGGCTGCGCTGCGCCACCACGGCCCATCGCAGCTCCGGGATCGTGCTGTACGTGCCGATCATTTCCACGGATTGCCGCGGATCCTTGTCGGGCATCTCGAAATGGATGGTCTGCGTGGCGCGCAGAAGCGCAGGCAGTTCCTTAAACTGTTTCACAAGCGGCGATACCGACGTGATGTCGCGGCCCGGAACGAATTCGCTCGCGTCGGGATACGCGACGATGCGGCCGTGCACATCCACGATGAAAACCGTGCGATGGCGGACGCTCACCTCTCGCAGCCGCGCCTGCAGCCGGTCGAGCGATACGACGGCGGCAAACATCCCGTTGAACTGGCCGTCCGCCAGCAACGGCACAGACATGACCAGCGCCGGGTGATTCTCCCGGCCCAGCGCGAACGGTTCGCTGATCGAATCGAAGCCCTGGAAATTGGCCTGGAAAGCGCGCTTGAGCGCGGCGCCCACGAACGGGTCCTGGTCCGCGCTGAAGCTTCCGGCCGACTGTCCCTTGGCCTGCTTGTTTACGGCGGTGACGTACAGAATGTCGGGATCGTTCTCGACGAATTGCTGCAGCAGGCGCGTCAGCTCCGGCGCGTGCGCGGGATCGTCGACGTCGTGAATCCAGCCGGTCAGCGTGAGCACCTGCCGCTGCGTGACGAGCTGATCGCGCACTCCCTGCTGGAATTGCAGCGTTTCGCTGGCCAGCGACCGCGTGGTTTCGTTCTGCTGCACCTGCTCGGTGTCTTGCAGCTTCTCTTCGCTCAGCCGCAGCACTTGCCGGTGATAAAGCCAGAGCGGAGTGACGCTTACGAGCAGAAGCGCCCCCAGGACGATCCAGAGGATGCGTAACCGCCGCGCTGTGAAGGTCTTAAGGGCTTGAATGGGCACAGGGATAGGCCGCCTCTTGAAATGCTATCGAACGCGGCGAGCCGGCACAACGGGACGAAGGTACTGCCGTTGCGGATAAGCCACGGGGCTATTGGCGCTTACGAACTGGGATAGGCGCCGTGATATCCCTGATGTTTTGAGTTGATGTGCTTCAGGACTTGAGGACCAGATCGCCCGACATGACATGGGCGTGAAGGCTGTATTTTCCGTTGCCGTTTCGCCGAACGGCATTCCCGAGCCAGCCCTTGGGATCGCCAAACTGGGTGCCGCTGACGTCCCCGAACTTCACGGAAAGATCGACGCGGGAATAGTCCTCGGGACTTCCCACCTGGATGGTCAAATCGCCCCCAATAAGCTCGAGATCTTTATCTCCCGCAACGCCTTCCACTGAGAGATCGCCGCCGCGCATCCGCGCGTAGAGGTTGGTAGATCTGGGGATCTCGATCGTGACCTGCAGCTCGTTTTTCGGAACACGCGAAAGCGTGAGATCCACGGCCTTGTCGCGAGCGCTCCAGCTGAATCTTGATATTCTCGGCCTGCTCGACGTTCTTGCCCTCGACGTGGATGGAAATCTTCTCCGAATCGCTGCCTACGACGCGGAAGTCTCCATCGTGCAGGTGCAAACGAAGGCGACGAACCGCTGGTCAGGTTCGTCTCAAAACTCCGATGTTCCAGATTCGCGGTTTCCCGCGTGGTCTGGCAGAATGCCGCCGGTGCAAACAGCAGATAGGCCGCCAAAAGCCGAAATAGATTCTTCATAAGCACCCCGCTAACCGAAGAATACGCAAACACAAGGTCCCAGGGTTCCTTTTTCTTGATGGCGAACCCCGCAGCGTAACCCTGAAGCCGCGCCTCAATTCCTCAGCGGCCGAACTTCAGGCGGTTTTCGGTTCCGGCGGCCAGACGTTCGATGTTCGGCAGGTGTTTCACGAGGATGAGAATCGAGATCAGGATGGTTCCCACCGTCACGTAGGGCGACGGCGCATGTCCCGGCGCGTACAAGACATACACGAGAACCGGCATCGCCACCGCCGCCACGATCGAGCCCAGCGACGAATAGCGCCAGAAGGCCACGGTAATGATCCAAAGAACAGCCGCGGCCGCCACCGCCTCCGGGCAAATCGGCAGAAACACGCCGAGGCCGGTCGCCACTCCCTTGCCGCCCTTGAATCCGAGCCATACTGGGAACATGTGGCCGATCACCGCCGCGAGCGCGGCCGCCATCATCCAGCGAATGTCGCCGTGCGTCCATCGCGCCGCAATCCAGACGGCCGCGTAGCCCTTTGCAGCATCGAGCAGCAGCGTCAGCACGCCCGCAATCGCGCCCGCGTTGCGAGCCACATTGGCCGCGCCGATGTTTCCGCTTCCGGTTTCGCGAATGTCCCGGCCGCGCGCCTTCACAATCAGAAAGCCGAACGGGATCGACCCCAGCGCGTACGCGATCAAGGGAATCAGCCAGTCGTTGCGTCACGCGGGTTCCTTCACGAAGGGATAGCTCGCCAGCTTTTTATACTCTGCGCCTGAGCGCCCAAGAATGCTCTCGAACAAGTGAAATTCCGTCTCGCGAGCCGAGCCGAATTCGTGCGACTGCAATTCATGCGCGGCGCGCACCAATTCATCCGCGCGGCCGGGCGGATTGAATCGCGCAAGCGTCAGATGCGGCGCAAAGTCGCGCGACTCGCGTTCAATGCCCAACGGCCCAATGATTCGCACGCGCTCTCGATGTCCGCGGCCAGCTTCGCCATATTCGCCGACGCTTCGATTCCGCACCAGGCAACGCGCGGCCGCCGCTCGTCGGGGAAGAATCCCACCCCGCGAAAATACATCTCCACCGGCTGCGGCGAACGAATCGGAGCCAGCGCCGCTCGAATCGCGTCGAGATTTTTCGCGTCCGTATCGCCGATGAATTTCAACGTGATGTGCATTCCCTCGGGACGCACCCAGCGCGCGCCCTTGCCGAGCGGCTTGAGCCGCGCGATCAATTCGCGCATCGCCTGGCGAACGTCTTCACGAAGCTCGAGCGCCACGAAAAGCCGCACGGGTCATCCTCGCGCATGCGCCGAGTACGGAAAGTGGCGCCGCACCATATCCAGCGCGGTCTGCGTCGCGTATTGGCGGATGCGGTCGCGGTCGCCGGGAAAGCGAAACACCTTCTCGCGCGGGCCGCGCTCGCCCGCCAGGCCGATGTGCACCAGGCCAACCGGCTTCTCCGGCGTTCCGCCGCCCGGGCCGGCAATGCCCGTGACGCCCACTCCCAGCGTGGCGCCCGACAGCCTGCGAATTCCGTCCGCCAGCGCCAGCGCCACTTCGGGGCTCACCGCGCCTTTGGCTTCGATCAATTCCTTGGGGACGCCCACCAGCGCCGTCTTCAGTTCATTGCTGTAGCACACGACGCCGCCAAGAAAATAACTCGAGCTGCCGGGAACATTCGTCAGCCGTTCCGCCAGCATGCCGCCGGTGCAGCTTTCGGCCACGGCAATCGTGGCGCGATTTTCGGTGAGGACGCGCGCGACCACTTCCTCGAGCGTTTCGCCCTTCGTCGAAAAGAGACTTTCGCCGAGCGCCAGCGCCATCCGGCCGGTGATTTCATCGAGTAGCTTCTCGGCTTTCGCCGGATCGTCCGACCAGATGCGCGGGTGAAGCTGGATTCCGCTGGGCGCCGCCAGAATGGTCGTCTCCGTGTCCGGATAGAGCGCATACAGCGGCGAAACGAGCTGCTCGACCTCGGATTCCGCCATTCCGGTGATCCGCAATTCGCGAGTGAACAGGCGCTCGCGATGATTCAGCTTGGCCAGGCGCGGACCCACCTCCGCCTCGAACAGCGCTCGCAATTCGTTTGGCACGCCCGGCAGAAGCACGATGATGTGGCCGTCGGTTTCGAGCCACAATCCCGGCGCGGTGCCGCGGGGATTCGGCAAAATCGTGGCGCCTTCGGGAACCATGGCCTGCCGCTCGTTGATTTCCGGCATGGCGCGGCCAAATCGCCGAAAGCGCTCCTGGATGTGCCGAAACACTCCTTCGTCGCGACGGAGCTTTCGCCCCAGCAGCTCAGCGACGGTATCGCGCGTGCGATCGTCGTCCGTCGGGCCAAGCCCGCCGGAGGCGACAACCAGCTCCGCCCGTTCCATCGCGTGTTCAAATGACGAGCGCATCTCGCCGCGCGAGTCGCCCACCACCGCCTTGTGAATCACGCGAATGCCCGAGCTGATTCAGCTCACCGGTAAGAAAAAGGGAATTCGTGTCGAGGCGAAACGGCGTCAGCAGCTCGGAACCGACAGCAATGATCTCCGCGTTCATTTTATTTGGGCGCGCTCGAAGCGCGACAGACTGTTGTACCCGATGCGAACCGATACCCGCAAGTGCGCGGATGATTTCGAGGCTGTTTCGCGAGAATTTTGGCGGCGCTCTTTATTCTTCTCGAAGCGTCGCAAGCGTGCTGACGCGCACGGCTTGCACGATCGGCGAGAAGCTCGCGATCACACCGATGATGAGCAGTCCGGCCGCGGTGAACGCCATCGTCCACGGATCGAGCGAACGGATTCCGAAGAGGAAGCTGCGCGTGGCGAATCCAGCGGCGGCGGCGAGCACCAATCCCGGCAGAAGGCCCGAAAGCGCGAGCAATAAGCTGTATCGGGCGATCAGCGTTGCGACATCGCGAGCAGTGGCGCCCAAGCGCCATGCGGATTGCAATCTCGCGCCGTCGCAACTGAACGAAATACGCGAGCGTGCCGTAGAGCCCGAGCGCGGCCAAGGCCATCCCGACGAACGCAAAAGTGTTCAGCAGCCACGCAACGAAACGGCGAAGCTTCACCGAATCAGCAATGCGCGCGGACATCGTTTCAACGTCGAAGAGTGCCACCGATGCGTCCCGTTGATGCAGGATTTCGCGAACGGAGGAAGTCACATCCGTCTGTCCCGCTTCGCGAACGACAAGGAACATCGCCGAATTTGGAAGCTGAAGCTCGGGCCAATAAATTTGCGGTCTCGGAGGCGCGCCGAGTTCGCGCGTGGCGACGTCTGCCGACCACGCCGACAATGGTGGCCAGTTTGTCGTGGCAACAATTGTTGGCAACGAGCTTGCCGATCGGGTCTTGCCCCGGAAAATACTTGCGCGCGAATTCCTCGTCGACCAGGACCACAGGATGGAGAGCTCACATCGTCGTGCGAGGTGAACGTGCGGCCTTTCAACAACGGAACTTTCAAGGTCTCGAAGTAATTGGGCAACACGATGTCTACGCGGGCCGCAGACCTGATCCCCGATTCCGGTTGCCCTGGAGTGTACATGTCGGCCGTATAGCCGCCGCTGCTGAACGGCAAAGACATGCAGGCCGAAACGGATTCGACGCCCGGCACCGCGCGCGACGTGGTCGATCAGGGTGCGGAAGAACTATCGCTCGCGATGCGCCGTCGAGTAGTTTTTTGCGGCAAGCCCACAGAGGCGCTCCAAACGCGCTCCGCCGAAAAGCCAGGCGACACTTCGAGCAGCTTCGTGAAGTTGCGGCCCAGCGAAGTGGCCGTGAAGAGCAGCGCGATGGCGATCCCGATTTGACCTGCTACCAGCACCCCGCGCCAGCGCGACTGGCCGGTGGAGGTCGCGTCCGGCGCCGGTCACGCAGCGATTGCTCGAGCGAGACGCTGCGAGGAAAGGAGTCGCGGGGACCAGGCCGGCGATCAGCGTGGACACAATGCACAAGCGCGAACGCGAACACGATCGCCCACGGCTCAATCTCGGCGTGCGATGAATCGGTCCGTACAACGTTGATGAAACGGACGAGCCCAATCGCCAGCGCGAGGCCCGCGCCGCAGCCGATCAGCACGAGCAGCGCAGTTTCTGTGAGGATTTGCCGGATCGAGACGCTTGCCGAACTTGCTCCGAGCGCGGCTCGCACAGCCCATTCGCGATTTCGCACCGTCGCACGCACCAGCAGCAAGCCCCGAAACGTTCGTGCACGCAATCAGCAGCACGCAAATCGACAGCGCCAAACGCGAGGAGCGAGCCACTCGCCGAACATCTTTGGTTTGCTCCGCAAGCATCGGCTCGAACGAAAAGTGCCAGCCTGTACTTCTCGGGATATGAAATCTGGATCCTGCGGCGGCCAGACTGTGACTGACGCAGCCAGCATCGAGTTCGCGCGTTCGAGGCGTCACGCCCGGCGCGAGTCGCGCCAGCATCCGCAGCCACTTGTCGCCTCGCTCGCCCGGTGCGTACGCCTCGGCGCCGAGGGCGAGCGGCACCCACATCTGCGTGGCGGGATACGGGAAAGTCGAAGTCGGCAGGCATCACGCCGATGATTTCGTAAGGCACGCCGTCGAGCTGGATGCCGTGGCCGACGACGCCGGGATCGGCGGCGAATTCGCTCTGCCAGAGCGCATCGCTCAGATGACGACCTTCGTCGCGCCGAAACGGTCGTCGTCGGCCGAGAATGTCCGACCCAACTGCGGGCGTTTTCCGAGGATCGAGAAAAGGCTGGCTGATGCGTTCACTGCGTCGACGTGTTCCGCATAGCGCGAATCGCGCGCGCTGGTCATCGTGAAATCGTTGAAATAGTAGGCGGCCGTTTCGCTGAAAAGCTCGCTATGCGCCGTTAGATCGGCATAGTCGGGAGCAGAATCTCCTGTGTGCCCGAGCAAGGAAGCAAATTCGTTGTGGACGAAAACGATGCGGTTCGCATCGCGGTAGGGAAGCGGCTTGAGCAGCGCGTCGTAAAGGACAGCGAATACGGCCGTCGTCGCGCCGATGCCAATCGCAAGCACGGCAACGCAAAGAATGGTCAGCGACGCGCTTTTTCGAAGTTGCCGAAAACCGTACGAGACGTCCGATGCCAAGTCGGCGGCTATTCGCAAAGTTGCCTCCCTTCAGTCGAAGGAAAAAAACTTAGCCGTTGAGAGGCAGACCTTCGACGTCCCAGTCGAGCGTGTAGAGCGCGGTGTTCGTCGTGATCATCGCGCGATGCGAGGGCATCAGCGCCAGCCCGACGATGTTGCTGCCGCCCAGCACAAGCTCCGGTTCGGCCTGCGGCGTCAGCCGAACAATGCCGCGCTTGCCGCCAATCGACGCCGCGACGTAAAGATTGCCGCGCCGGTCGAACGCCAGCCCTTGCGGCCGCCCCAGCCCGCGGAAAAACGTGGTCACTTCGCCCGCCGGCGAAATTCGATACACGCGATCGAAGCTCGACGTCGTCGGCCCCGTGACGAAAAGCTCTCCCGCCGGGCTGAACGCCAGGTGATACGCCGCCACCGACGGTTCGAGCGTGGCGAACACGAAAATTTCGCGCTCGGGGCCAATCTTGAAAATCGTTCCGCTGCGGTCGCCGATGTAGAGATTGCCGAGTTTGTCGAACGCGAGACCCGTCGCAATCCCCATGCCTTCGATCCACTGCATCGCGCGGCCGTCGGGCGAGACGCGATGAATCGTGCCGTCGTTCCGGCAAGAGACGAAGAGGTTGCCGCTGCTGTCGAGCGCGAGCCCGGTGGGGTTCATCAGTTCGGTGATGAACGGCTTGATCGCGTGGTTCGCGGTGACTTTGTAGAGCGAGACGGGAACTTTTTGCCCGCGCTGCCCGCTGAACGTGACGTACACGTTGCCGCTGGCGTCAACGGCGGGATTCGCCACGGGGTGCAGGTTGTCGGCAATTTGCACTCCGAGCGCGATCGGGAACGGCGCGCTCTCGACGCTGCCCATCCGCACGCGCACCGCGCCTCCCGCCGCGCCGTCGGGGACGCGCGCGATCAGGAAGTTGTCGGCGGCGAGGATGAGGCTGCCTTCCATCGTGCCGAATTGCACTTGCGGGCGCGAGTGATTGCGCACGCTGAAGCCGCTTCCCTTGATCGCAATCTCGCCGCCGGGAAGCGCCGCCGCCGGTTTCACGCTCTCGATTCTTGGCGTGCTGTTCATTGCGAAGTTCGCTGGTATTTGGAAGGGCGGGGCTTCAGCCCCGCCGCACGCAGCCTGTTTTGGAAAAGGGCTTTAGCCCCTGAAGCCATTTCTTCGGTTCTGCCTCAACTGCTGGCTACCGATAAACGCTGATTAAAGCCCTGCCGCGCGCGCAATCCACAATCCGATTCCCGCGTAAATCGCCGGCTACCCAGTCGTCCGCCATGATACCCCACCCGCCGGGCAAAGCCTCCGCCTGCCGCGCTGGAAACGGCTTCCAAATGTCAAAGACGCGAAAAAGTATAAAACCCAGCAGCAAATATTTCCAGTTAAGCGCCGTGTGCCACGTGATTAGGCCCAGTTGAGGGTTTGCGAGTGCGAGAGTTGCAGTCTTCGCCGTAACCGGCAGCGCGCACCCAAGGACGAGCGTCAGGTGCTGGCCGGATACTTCGTCGATCACCACTCGCCCCGGGTCCTTGAGTCGCCAAAATTCGGCCGCGCGGTTCGCCGACCAGGTCCCGAGGACTGCAATTACGAGCGCTAAAAGCAACTGAATTACTAGGAGAGGATCGATGTCGCGGAGCCAAAAAATTGAAATGCCAGCATCGCCGACGAAGCCGTTCAAAACCACAAAAGAACCGAAGAGCGCCCACCACGGAAACATTGCGGCCAGGATTCCACCGAGTGAACCCCAAGTGCCGGGAGCCTTCGGCAGATAGCCGAGGCCGCCAGCGGTGGCGATGAAAAGAGCGAAGCGCGGCTTTCGCTGCGGCGTAGAGACTGACGACGCCCCCGTCGCGCTAGCCGGCGCCGAAGGCTCAGTTCTCGCGCTCATCCGCGTCTCTTTCGGAATTCTCGGGCGTCGACTCGTCGATCACCGGCTCGCTGATCCGATACTTCTCGCTCGCCCAGTTGCCCAGATCCAGCAGCTTGCACCGCTCGCTGCAAAAAGGGAACTCCGGCGAAGTCTCCGAGTGGGTAGCCTTCCGGCAGATGGGGCAGCGCCATTCCATGCTCAGAGAATACCCCAAAGCACCTTTGCCGCAACCAGTCCACGAAGCTGATTCTAGCCGTGGAGCGGCGACCGTACTTAGCCCGGCGGGTTTCAGGGTTTGATGATTCAAACCCTGAGATTTGGAAGAGCGTAAGCGGAATGCCGGGAAAGCGAACTACGAAGAAGAACGAGTCCCGTAGGGACGATTGAGCCAGTAAAGCCTCTCTCTGTGCCCTCTGTGACTCTGTGGCAAAACGTTTGGAATCACGCCAGAATCGGCAGGAGGTTTTTCGCGACCGGCGCACTTGCTTGGACCGCGGGAGCCGCGTCAAATTCCACAGCGCGGCCAATCAAATCGTATTCCTTCGCTTCCGTGATCTCGATCGTCGCGAGCGATCCCGCCGACGGCAACTCCTCCGCATCGTTCACGCCTTCGAATTCCGTGATATAGATTTTGCCGTCGATTTCAGGCGCCATGCCTTCCAGGCGCGCTTCCCAGATCAGGTCCGTATCCTTCGACGGCCCTTCCAGCATCGCCTGCACGCGCTGGCCGACGCGCTTCCGCAGTTTCCGCGCCGAAATCTTCTTCTGAATCGACATCAGCGTGTCACGCCGCCGCGCGATCGTTTCCGCGTCCACCTTGTTTTCGTACTCGAAGCTCTTCGCCGCGTCCTCATCCGAGTACGCGAAGACGCCCATCCAGTCGAATTCGGCCGCGCGCACGAAATCGCACAACTCGCGAAAATCCTTTTCCGTTTCGCCGGGAAATCCCACGATGAACGAAGTGCGAATCGAAACGCCGGGAATCGTCCGGCGCGCGCGCTCGAGCAGTTTCAGGAACGCGTCGCCATTCGACCCGCGCTTCATGCGCGCCAGGACGCTGCGGCTCGCGTGCTGCAGCGGCACGTCGAGATACTTCGCCAGGCGCGGATGCGCGGCAATCGTTTCCAAGAGGCGCGGCGTGATGCGATTCGGGATAGCAGTAAAGGAACCGAATCCAGTGCAGGTCTTCCACCTGCGCCAGGCGCTCGAGCAGAGTCGCAAGGCCGTCGCGCAGGCCCAGATCCTCTCCGTAAAACGTCGTGTCCTGTCCAATCAGCGAAATCTCGCGCACGCCCGCCGCGGCGAGATTTTCCGCTTCGCGCACCACCGACTCGAATCGTCGGCTGCGGAATTTGCCGCGAAGCTGCGGAATCACGCAGAACGTGCAGGGATGGTCGCAGCCTTCGTTGATCTTGACGTACGCGGTGTGGCGCGGCGTCGCCAGAATCCGTGGCGTCAGATCGTGATAAAGGTACGTAGGCAGGTCGGCGGCTGAGGTTCCGTTTGATGCCGTTGCGAGTTCACCAGCGCACGCCTCTACGATTTTCTCGAGTTCGCCCGTGCCAATCACGGCATCAACTTCGGGAATCTGCTCGCGGATTTCGTTGCGGTAGCGCTCCACCATGCACCCAGCCACAATCAGTTTCTGCGCGCGCCCGAATTTCTTGTACTCGGCCATCTCCAGAATCGACTGCACCGATTCCTGCTGCGCCGGCGCGATGAAGCTGCACGTGTTCACCACGAGCACGTCCGCATCGCCCGCCCGCGGCGTGATTTCGTACCCCGCGCGCGCAAGAATCCCCATCATCACCTCGCTATCAACGAGGTTCTTCGGGCATCCCAGGCTAACGAATCCAACCTTCGGCATCTCAGTGGGCTTCCTTCAGTACTTCGCAAACGACCTATTCTAACACGTGTGTTGGCGCGTTCGATGACATGGTCTATCGTATTGAATTCGGGTAATGGAACCACATATACAAATCGATGCCACGAACTACTCCTTCGAAGACTTTGTTGAGTTGCACTTCAATCACGAATTCGCGCAGAGTGTTAATCAAGAATGGTATTGGAACTCGGACCTGATATTTGCACCGAAGCAGTTTTGTGCTTATTACATCCGCCTCTTCCACGAGCCAGAAGTTCTTTTTTCGCGATTTTCCAAAGCGCAACTTGAGGGCGGGTTCTGGGGGATGATAAGTGGGGTCGATTGGTCATTACGGACGCTGCTTTGGGAGCTTGATATACCTTTTTCGCAGAGAAAAGAGTGCGTAAGAGCTATGGCTGATCTGTTCGGACGTTTTTTCGCAATCGAACCTTTGGATATTTCTTGTCACATGTGGTGGGACGCCCTTTGCTACGACTGGCACTCTGAAAATCGGGTTCGGGAAAGAGGCGGCGAGGACTCACAAATGCAGGATGTGATGTTCGAAACTTTATCTTCGATTCTTTACCTCGACGCACCGCAATGTCAGGCAGCCGCCCTTCACGGATTGGGTCATCTGCACCATCCTGAAACGCAGCTCCTCATCAACAAGTATATCGATGACCACCCTTCGCTAACTCACGAGCAGAGAGAATATGCTTTGGCTGCTGCAAAGTTTGAGGTGTTGTGAGGGTTGCTGCCGACGAGAGTCACTCGTGAATCCAGGCCGTTATTTTCGTGAGCGCAGGGTGTCTCGGATGGCGCGAAGCAGCGCAGACATCTCGCGCACAGGCGCGGGATGATCGCCGAATCGCGCCGACTGGTACAGCTCGGTGAACTGCGCGACCGGCGCCGCGAGTTCAGGCGAAGGAATTGCCGCGGCGAATTCGAGCGCCGTTTGCGACGCCGCCTTCTTCCATCCGCGCTTTTCGAGCAGGCGCAGCATTTCGCGATACTCGAGCGCCGCCAGCGACGACGTCAAATTCCCGCCGCGCCGCGCGCGCAGACTCAACCGCGCCACCGCGTACGCGATCACCCACCGCCCGCGCAGGTACACCAGCAGCCCCACCAGAATCATCAGAATCGACGGCAGAAAATACGGCGACGCTTCGATCCTGCGATCCACTGCGATGAGCAACCGCATCGCCTGCTGCTGCTTGACCAGATAGTATTGACGTGCGCGCTCGCCCAAGTCGCGCGATGACTTCTGCAAATTCTGCGCCAGCAAAGTCTGGTGCGTGAAGTCGTAGTTCACCACCCACTCGCTCCACGCGAACTGAAACCAATCCCAATACAGCGCAACGCGCTCGAAAAAGCCGCCGCGCTTCGCATCCGTCGCCGCAGGCGTGGGATCAAACGTCATCCATCCATAGCCTGGGAAGAAAACTTCCACCCACGTGTGCGCGTCGCTTTCGCGGACGATGTAGTCGCCGCCCAGGTCGTTGTACTCGCCGGGAAGAAAGCCGGTCACGTATCGCGCCGGAATCCCCTCTGCGCGGAGCATCACCGTCATGGCCGCGGCAAAATATTCGCAATGGCCCGCGCGCCGCACGAAAAGAAACTGAGGCAGCGGATCGTTCGTTTGCGGCCCGGTGAGGTCGAGCGTGTAGCTGTACTTCGTTTTCAGATACGTCTCGATGGTCGCGGCTTTGTCGTACTCGTTGTGCGATTTTGCGGTGATTTGGTCCGCCAGTTTTTTGATTCGCGGATCGAGCGCCGGAAGCTGCAGGTACGTCTCGCGGATCGCGTCGGGAAAAATTGTCGGCGCCTTCCGCAGTTTCGCGGGAGGCACTTTCGGCAAGTCCGACGTGGCTTCGTAGCGAACCTTTGCGTAATTGTGAACCGGATTGAAAATCGATCCGGTCTTGTCGACGAACAAAAAGCTGTTTCGCGGCCGGTATCCGGCGCGTTCGCCTTCGCTGCCAAAACGTCCGCGCAATGTCTCGGGGCTCGCCGCCACGAAAATCGCATCGGTGGCGATGGGCTCCATCAGGATCGTGTAGCGCAGAGTGATGTAGTCCCCGGGAGCCAGCGTCACCGGCCACAACGAGTACTCGCCCGATTCGTCGGGAGCGATGACGGTCTGCCCTCCGCTCGGCGTGAACCAGCGCTTGCCGTCGAAATTCGTGAGCACGATTCCGCGCCAGTGAACGTTTTCGGCGATTCCCGAGTCGCCCTCGATGCGAACGCGCATCACCACGCGAAGTGTTCTTCTTGATTCTGCCGATTTCGCCCAGCGAAACGTCGTCGCTGAATCCGGTGAGCGGGCTTGGCTGCAGATTGAGAGCGGCCAGATAGCCGGTGGTGAACCGCGGAATCAGAAAGAAAAGCACGCCGCCGATCGCGAGCGCGCTCACCGCCACGAATACCGACGTGAGCGCCAAGCGCGCGATTCAGTTGCAGCGCCAGCCGCGAGCCCGGCTCGACCGGCGGCGAAACCGCGCCCGCCGCGCTGCGCCGGATTTCGAGCGCAACGAACGTCGAGACGGCCAGAACCAGGAAAATCGCGAGCGCGACGACGAAGCCCGTTTCCACCGTCAGAATCGCCGACGCCAGCATCGACGTAACCGCGAGCACGGCCAGGAAAGCGTAATCGCGATTCGTCGACGCGGAATAGAGCCGCACCAGCGTCGCAAACAGCAGCAGGTGAATCGCGGCGAGCAAGGCCGCGTAGAGCGTCGGATTCGGCGCGCCCGCGGCGAGGTTGCGCGAAAACACCCACAGGTCGGCGGGGAAGATCAGGAAGTATGCCAGGACCAGCCACGTCGCAACGCGCTGCGAAATTTCAGGACCGCGTCCGCGCCAGACTCGGAATCCCTTGTAGGCCAGCGCGATCGAAGGAACCAGCACCGAAACGAAATCCAATTTGCCGGTGGAGATGATCGCCAGCAGGCCCGTCGAGACGAGCAGGAACAGCGACACCTCGAAGTATCGTTGCACCGCCGAAATCGGCGGCATCGTAGCGCGCGCGGGAGAGGCCATGGCCTGCATCAATGCTAACACCGGTTCGCACGGCACTCGCGCACTCGACGCGAACTCGCTAATGGGAAGGGCGGGGTTTCAACCCCGCCGTAACGGCGCACTCTCCTTCAGGGGTTTCAACCCCTGAAGCCATTTTTCGTCCTGCCTTCGTCCTAGCTTGTTGCCGCCGCTGCCGCAGCAATCTTCCGCGTCGCGCTGGAAACGGGGAGTCGCGAAAGTTTGTCGAGCGAAATCGCCCGCGTCCGCGGGCGTCGCGGAAGCTCCGCCACGCGCGCCAGAAACGGAAGCAGCGTGATATTGCGGAACGTCACTCCGTGTCGCGCGGCGGGCAATGCTTCGAGCGACGTCCCGTTCGTGCAGTCCACGCCGAGCGTCGCCCGAAGGTGTTCGGCAAGTTCCGCTTTCGCGTTCCGCGCGACGGCAAGAGCAGGGAACTGCCACATCCGCGAAAAAAGGACGTGGTCGTGCGCGCCAGGATCCTTCACCAGCAGAGTGCGTCCGCGAGGATCGCACAAGACCGCCGCCGCAATCCGCAATTTCACCGGGGCGCGTTTGCGTCGCGGCGCGGGAATCTTTTCGGTTAGCCCGAGCGCCCGCGCGCGGCACCAGCGCGCAACCGGACACGCGTCGCATCGCGGCGATTGCGGAGTGCACACCGTCTCGCCAAGTTCCATCAGCGCCTGGTTCCAATCGCCGGCGGCATCGCGCGGGAGCAAATGTTGCGCGGTCTTGCCGAGCCGCTGCCAGCGTCCGCCAGACCGCAAATCGCCGCGAACCGCGCCGATTCGCGCCAGCACGCGCGCCACGTTGCCGTCGAGCACCGCCAGCGGAACGTCATACGCAATGCTCAGCACCGCCGCGGCCGTGTAGCCGCCAATCCCCGGAAGCGCCAGAGGCCGCATCGATCTCGCGCGGAAATGTTCCGCCGTGCCGCGCCACAATTTCCTTCGCCGCGCGATGAAGATTCCGCGCGCGGCTGTAGTAGCCGAGCCCCGACCACAGCCGCAAAACTTCGTCCTCACGCACCTCCGCCAGCGATTCGACGCCAGGAAAGCGCGCAAGAAAACGCTCGTAGTAGGGAAGCACGGCGGCAATGCGCGTCTGCTGCAGCATCACTTCGGCCACCCACACGCGATACGGATCGCGGCTCGCGCGCCACGGAAGTTCGCGCCGATGCGCGCGAAACCAGCCCAGCAGCTTCTCTTGAAATTTCGCGAGGTGTCGCGGCGGGAATGGTGGCAATCGGCCCATGCGTGCGGCAATATTCTCGCACACCATATCCTCTTCGCAGTGAGTCGCCTTGTTCTCCGCGCCGGAGGCTGCTTTGGGAGTGCGGTAGCTCGCTACCGCTTTCTCTTCGCCGAAGCTTGTTTACCCTGAACCCGCCAAAGGGCTGGGTGAAGGGCTTCGGCGGCAGTTGTGTTTTTGAGATCCCTACAGCGAGTCCATGAACAAAATGTACGACGACGACCACAGCGGCGTGGGAATGGTTCTCTGCGCGCGGGACGTGAGGATAATCTTGAAAATTTCGCGTTCGTTGCTCAACTCATTCAGGAACTCGCCGCCCGCAGCCGACGTGTCCGGCTCGATTCGCGCCAGCGAGCGCAGCGCGTCGTAGATGATTTCGCCGGCGGGCGCCATGCGCGTCACGAATTGGTCGGTGCGAAATTGAATCACGGCATCGATCTCGTTGAAGTGCCACGCGATCGACGCGGCCAACGACACGCCGCGCTCGAACCGCTCGAGATGTTCCGCCATGCAAGCTCCTCCGAGCCGAACCCGTCGCGCGGCGGCCCGATAAACGGATCGAGCACCAGCATCACGCGCCGCTCGTCCTCGCGCGCAAATTCGCGCACCATCAAGTTGCCCGTCTTCGCGCTGGTCTTCCAGTCGACGAATCGCGCGCTGTCGCTCGACACGTATTTGCGCAGCGAGTGCAGCTCGTGGCCGCGGCCGCGAAAATGGCTGGCCATCTCGCCGCTCAGCAGCGGCAGCACTTCGGCAAGCTGATCGGAGGGCTGGATGCGCGGGTACACGACGATCTCGATCTCCGAATCCACGTGCCGCGTCTTTTCGAAGAAGCCGAACGGGAATCGCGTGCGGATGCCGAACGCGTCCTGCCAGTAGACGCCGCGGCGCGGAAATCGCAGTTCCACTTTCTGGCGCGCCGAGCCCATGCGCGGCACGTACGGAAAAAACACCGGAGTCGTCAGGATTTGCGCCTGGCTTTTTTTGCTTTCGCCCACCACGCGCAGCGAAAACGACGGCCAGATCTGTTTTTCGTTGCGCAGCTCCACTTCCGCGATCACGGGCTGCTCGGCAAAAATATGTTCCGGCAAATCGAACTTCAGTTCGATGCCGCTCAGCACCATGCGCGACAGCACGCCCGAAATCAGAATCCCCGCCAGCGAGCACGCCAGTATCATGAACAGCAGATTGTTGCCGGTATTCACCGCGGCGAGAATCAGGATGAAAACTGCGGCGAGATAGACGATGCCTTCGCGCGTCAGGCGGTAGTCGACCTGATACGCCAGCCAGCGCAGGCTGGTGCGCCGCGCCAGCGCCGGAACGATCGTGATTCCCACCCACGCCGCGAGCCCCAGCGCGATGACCGTGGTAATTCCCGCCACCCAGATACGGCCCTGCTGCGCTTCGGCGGCGGAAAATAGCGCCACCACCAGCGCCACCGAAAGCACCGCCATCGCGATGCCGAAGTTCCGCCAGCCGGGGCGGTCACGCCGCTGCCACATCCGCGCAACTATCGATTCTGCCATCGGAAACGTTCGGCCTTCGAAGTTCTCCGCGCCTCAGGGGCGGGTTTTTTTGGGAGTGCGGTAGCTTGCTACCGCTTTCTCTTCGCCGAAGCTTGCTTCGGCGGTCATTCCGACGGTCGGAGTTCTCAGGGTCCTCTGCGCCTGCCCGCCATCCTGTTGGGCGGGCCTCAGCGGTGAGATTTTGCTTTTCTCTGTGTCCTCAGGCTTTTCTCAGTGCCCTCTGTGGTAAGGCAGTTCGCTCCCGCTACACAGGCACTCGCGTAGTCTCCATGATGTCCCGCAGGATCGCCTCCGCCTGCTCCGATTTCTTCTGCGTCGAAACGTACCGCGAGCTCACCACCACGCGATGCGCGAACACGGGAACGATCAGCCGCTTGAAATCGTCCGGCAGACAATAATCGCGCCCTTCCAGAAACGCCCGCGCCTGAGCCGCGCGATGCAGCATCACCGCGCCGCGCGGGCTCACGCCCAGGCTGAGCTGCTCGGTCTGCCGCGTGCGCTCAACGATTTCGAGCGCGTAGTCGAGCAGGCTGTCTTCCACTTTCACTTTCGCCGCCGATTCCTGCATCGCGATGACGTCTGCCGCGTCCATCATCGCCCCGATTTTCTCGGGCGACGAGTGACCGGAGCCGTTGCGAATAATTTCCTTCTCGCTCTCGCGCGAGGGATAACCCATGCGGATGCGCATCAGAAAACGGTCGAGCTGCGATTCCGGCAGCGGGATACGTTCCGTGGTGCTCGATCGGATTCTGCGTCGCCAGCACGAGGAACGGTTTCGGCAGCGGGTGCGTGTGGTTGTCGACTGTGATCTGCGATTCGTTCATCGCTTCCAGCAGCGCCGACTGCGTTTTCGGCGTCGTGCGGTTGATTTCGTCGGCCACGATGATGTTCGCGAAAATCGGCCCCGGCTTGAACTCGAATTCCTGCGCCGCGGGATTGTAGACGCTCACGCCGATCACGTCGCTCGGCAGCAAATCGGAGGTGAACTGAATGCGCTGGAACGAGCACTGAAACGAATTCGCCAGCGCCTGCGCCAGCGTCGTCTTGCCCACGCCCGGCACGTCCTCGATCAGCAGGTGGCCGCGCGCGAACAGCGTCGTCAGCGCAAGCTGAATCACGTCTTCCTTGCCCTTGACGACGCGCCCAATCGAGCGCTTCAGTTCCGCCAGCCGTTCCGCCGTAGGGGCGGCGCTGCCGCGCCGGCTTTGATGTCCGTCGTCGTTTGCAATTCCGTTGGCCTTTTGCTACAAAAGTTATCTCGCTGGTTTGCGCGTAGCATGTGTACTCGCCGCGGCAACCGGGTTGGCTGTTGCAGCGCCGGGCTTCAGCCCGGCAGATTTTTCTTTGGGCGACTAGCTCAGTTGGTTAGAGCGTTCCCCTCACACGGGAGAGGTCCAAGGTTCAAGTCCTTGGTCGCCCACCATGCCCCACTTCAATTCTGCCACCATTCCTTAGACGCCCCGCCTCCCGTTTTGCCGGTGTGTGCTCAACAAGTTGTCGCCCGTGGGGGCGATCGCGACTGCGGTTTTGTGTCAGCCCCGGACTTTAGTCCGGGGAGTGTGGCCTTTAGGCCACGCGAAGCAAGCTGCGCGAAAAAAGTCAAATGGGTCTTTAGGCCCGGGGAAAAGTTCGCTAGGATAGCGCGGGCTTTAGCCCTGGGATTCTGGATGTTGGCAGCCAGAAGGGTGATGTCTGCGTCGCTCCCTGGAATGTTGCCAATCTCTTTCGAGCGAGAAGCACTTAGACGTATAGTGAATTGAGTCATGCCGAAGACCGACATGCCAATTGTTATTCTCCGAAGCATTTGCGTCGGAATCGTCAGCGTGGTTGCGGCGTTTTGTCTCGTCATGTTCGCGGAGATTGTATTTGCCGTGTACTGGGCCATGAAGAACGCTCCTTCCCGCGGTGGTGGAGAGGTAGGCTGGGATCTTGTGACACTGATGCACAACAGCCCGCCGATCGCCCTGCTGCTCCCGCTGCTAGCTTTCCCAATTGGCTTCTATGTCGGTTTTCGACATTTTTCAAAATCAGCAGCCGGCAAGAAAGACGGCGCTGAGTGAACCAAAATGTTCGTGCCGCACTTAGGGTGGAAGCCCGGGCCTTCAGGCCCGGGAAAAAGTTCGCTAAGGTAGCAGGGCTTTAGCCCCGGGAATTTGAAGACGGCGCACAATCTTCGCGACCTCCACAACCGCTGTCTCAGCGTCCTCTGCGTCTCTGCGGTAAATGATTTCCCGAGTTTCCAAGACCCACTCGCTTCGGCGTTTTTCGCGTCTCGAACGTTTAGGTCGGAATCACCTCTTCGCTTCCAGCCTTATGATAGGCTCCTCGCATGACGAACATCCTTCGCTTCCTCCAAATATTCGGTCTCGGCACCTGGGTAGGCGGAATCATTTTCCTGAGCTTCATCGAGGCGCCGGGAGTCTTCAGCATCCTCTCCAACCGCGAGCAGGCCGGAAGCATCGTCGGCTACTCGCTCACGCGGCTGCACTACATCGGCATGATCGCGGCGGTGATTTACCTCGTAGCGGGGCTGGCGCTGACAAGGTCCGCAAGGTGGCTCATCGCGCCGGCTGCGATTCTGGTGATCCTCATGCTCGCGCTGACTCTCGTCTCCGAGTACGGCGTCCGCCCGCGCATGGCCGCGTTACGCACGCAAATGACGTCCGTCGAAGCCACGCCGCCAGAAAGCCCCGCGCGAGCCCAGTTCGACCGCCTCCACCGCGCATCAGTGCAACTCGAAGCCACGACGCTCCTCCTGGGCATCGCCGCCCTCTTCCTAACAGCCCGAAAGTAGCCCCACGAGCGGCGCGCTAATTCATCGGGCTTGTGTTTTTCCCCGCCTGTGTTCATCTGTCTTCATCTGTGGTTCCCAAGGTTTTCCCCGGCTCGATCTCGCACCGCACATTCTCAGTGCGGCCCCCGCAGTCCTAGCACTCCTAGTCTTAATGTTTACTATTGACTTAATATGCCACCTGTGGTAACATGGCCCGTTTTTGCGGCTCGCGAGATTGCCGCACTGAGGAGGTGGCGGAAAAAATGGCCAAGATCCTGGCAACCAGGAGACGGCTGGTGTCGCCAAGGCCGCATCCCACCCTGCGTGCGGCGAAGGAAAGTCTAATCGGTACACTTTGCAAACAGAAATCCCTGCAACTCACACAAAACAAAAGGCGGAGTCTCAATCTAATCGGTACAGTTTCAGGGGGTTCGGCTTCTACTAAAACGAGAGTTTTCGCGTCACGCTTTGGGTCACCCGGCTCGGCGCCGCTTCTTGATCACTCGTTTGCCGGTGGTCTTCTTGATCTTGCGGGCGTCCTTGCCGGCCAACCCCACCGCGCGCCACATGTACCAGCTCGCCACCGTCCGCCACGGGCGCCAGCGCTCGCCGAATTTCAGCAGCTCCTTCGGCTTGGGGATGCGCCGCTTTCGGTACGTCAGCGCGAACCCCTTCTGCACCCCGTAATCGTGAATCGGGAGCACATCCGGGCGGCCCAGGCGGAAAATCAAAAACATCTCCACAGTCCACGCCCCGATGCCCCGCACGGAAATCAGCCGCTCCACCAGTTCGTCATCCGACATTTTCTCGGCGTCCGCCAGCGTCGGCACGATTCCGTCGATCGTTTTCTGCGCCAGGTCGCGCGCGGCCGCGATCTTCGCGTGCGAAAGGCCCGCTTTGCGCAATGCCTGCGTGCGCACTCGCAGAAGTTCCTGCGGCGTAGGGCAGACGCCGTTCGAGCCGAGCGCCCTGACGCGCGCGAAAATCGTCGTCGCCGCTTTCCCGGAAATGCTCTGGTAAGCGATGGCTTCGAGCAACGACTCGTACACGCTGTCGCATTCGTCCAGTTTGAATTGGAATTCGCCCACCTGTGCGATCACGCGCGCGAGATGCTCGTCGGTGCGCGAGAGAAATTCGTGCGCTGCGACGTGGTCAAACGGAAGAATCAGCGTGTCGGTCATGCGCGGCTTATTCCAGACGCGGCGAAGAGAGTTTTATTGGTTCTTCGCCAGCAGAGCCTTCCACCGCACCCAGGCTTCGTCGCGCGCTTTTTTATTTGCGTCGCTCGCGTCGGGCGCCTCTCCGGCGCGCATGAAGCCGTGGCCGGCGCCATCGTAAGTGACCGGCTCGAACGGCTTCCCGGCGGCTTTCATTTGCTCGATTGCGTCTGGAATCATGGCGCCAATCCGCGCATCGTTGCCGGCAAAGAATCCGATACACGGGAGCCTTGATGCGGGCCATCGCGTCTTTCGCCGGCGGCGGACCGTAGAAGACAAAAGCCGCCGACAGGTCGGGACGGTTCGTCGCGAAACGGAAACTCTGGCCGCCGCCCCAGCAAAAGCCGACGACAAAGAGTTTGCCGTTCGACGCCGGAAGTTTCAGCGCGTAGTCGGCGGCGGCGTTCAGGTCCGCGGTAACCTGGTCGGGATCGAGATGGCTCACCGCCTCTGTCGCCTTGCCTTCGGCAAAATCCGACGTGCGGCCGCCGCCGGGCGCCATTCCGGAAAGCAGATCGGGCGTCACGGCGATGTAGCCTGCTTCCGCCACTTCGTCGGAAACTTCCTGGGCCCAGTCCGTCAAGCCGAAGATTTCGTGAATCACCAGCACCACAGGCCGCTTGTGCTTCGATCTCGGGATAGACGACGAATGTCTCCACGGAGCGGTCGCCGTGCTTCACGGTGACCCATTCGCTATGGCGCGAAGATTTTTCAAGCCGCGCGCGCGCCCAGTCCTGCGCGGAGGCAGGGCGAGCACTGAGCGAAACGAAAACTGCGGCGACAAGCATCGGCGTGACAAAGACTGCTGCGAAGCGTTTCATGAGATGGTTACCTCTTCCATTCGGTTCAGGCTTGTGAATCGCGATGATATACGCAGCGCGCGCAGGCTGGCAAGGCTGCCTCACTCGGCGGACCGGCGGGGCGCGAATTTTGCCGCCTGCGAGCCTGTGCTAGTATCGAACGCTTATGCAAACAGGAATTATCGGCCTGCCGCAGGTGGGGAAGACGAGCTTGTTCCGCATTCTCACGAAGGCGCGCGTCGACGCGCGGAGCGCGCCGAACCAGGCGCACGTGGGAATCGCCCGGGTGCCGGACGAGCGCGTGGTGAAGCTCACGGAAGTGTTCAAGCCAAAGAAAGTCACCTACGCGACGATCGAGTACGTCGACATCGGCGGACTGCAAAAGGACCGCGAGAAAAATTCGGCGTCGCTCGTTCCACTGCGCGAAGCGGACGCGCTCGCGCACGTCGTGCGGCTCTTCGAGGATCCCTCCGTGCCGCACGAAGGCGGCTCGCTCGACCCGATGCGCGACATCGAAAGCGTCGAAATCGAGCTGATGCTCACCGATCTCGAGCAGGCAGCGAAACGAATCGAACGCGTCGAGAAAGACTTGAAGAAAAAGAAAGAGCCGCTGCTCGAGGCGGAATTGCAGCTCCTCACGCGCTGCCGGCTGGCGCTGGAATCCGAAAAGCCGTTGCGCGAGCTCGAATTCAAGCCCGAGGAGCTGAAAATGCTCCACGGCTTCAAGTTCCTTACGCAGAAACCGATGCTGTACGTGTTGAATCTCGGCGACGACGAAGCGGTCGACATCGATCGCGTGGTCGAGAAACATCACCTCGAAAAACTCGCATCAAAGCCGCACACGTCGGTGGTTCCGTTCTGCGGCAAGATCGAAGCGGAACTTGCCGATCTTGACGACGCCGAGGCTGCGGAAATGATGCGCGCCTACGGTCTGGCGGAATCGGGCCGCGACCGATTGATTCAGGCAAGCTACAAGCTGCTTGGGTTGATTTCGTTCCTCACCTGCGGCGAGCCTGAAGTCCGCGCGTGGACCATCGAGCGCGGCATGAGCGCGCAAAAGGCCGCCGGCGCGATTCACAGCGACATCGAGCGCGGATTCATCAAGGCCGAAGTAGTGAACTGGGAAGACTTGCTCAAAGCGGGGAGTTTTCCTGCCGCGCGCGAACGCGGGCAACAGCGCCTCGAAGGCAAAGAGTACATCGTGCAGGAAGGCGATGTGATTCTGTTCCGCCACTCGAGCTAATCCGATGCCGACTGCGGGCGTAACTCGCTTGCTGATGGCCATGCTGCTGGGTCTAACGGCTGCGGCGGCAAACCTTCTTGGCGGTTCGCTGGTCGCGCATCGCGAGTGGTCGCACCGTTACCTGAAGTACTTCATCGCGCTGGGCGCCGGATTCATGCTCGCCACTTCGCTGCTCGAAATGATTCCGGAGTCGATCAAGCTGCGGGCCGATTCGCAGCAGACGATGTTCGGCGACACCAGCGTAGTCTTCGTTTTCGTCCTCGCTGGCTATCTGCTGGTGCATTTTTTCGAACACACGGTAGCGCCACATTTTCATTTCGGCGAAGAGACACACCACGAAGAAATATCGCACGCGCACGCGAGCTACGCCGCGCTGCTGGGCCTCGTGATCCACACGTTTTTTGATGGCGTCGCGATCGCATCGGGCTTCCTGGTTTCCACGTGGCTTGGAGGCGTGATCTTCGTCGCGATTTTTCTGCACAAGATTCCCGAGGGATTCACGGTGGCATCGCTGATGATTGCGAGCGGCCAGAGCCGGCGAATCGCCTTCATCTCGTCGGCAATTCTGGGTGCGTGCGACGCTCGCCGGCATGGGCCTGATGTTCGCTCTGCGCGGCACCCTGGTGGACGCCTTGCCGCTCGCCTCCGGCGTGACGCTGTACGTGGCTGCATCGGACCTCATTCCCGAAGTGAACCGCGAGCCTGGGATTGCGATGGCAGTCTTGGTCTTTCTGGGGGTGGCAATCATGTTCGCGTTGAAGGTCCTGTTCCAGCTCTGATGGCCGACAGGCGCAAAACGAACGCGGCCCGTTTGCTCCAAGCCGTAACCCGCTTATTTTCAGCAGGTTTCGCGGGCCGCAAGGCGCTGTACTCAAGAAGGCCATAGCTCATACCGCAACCACCTGAAGCCCGCAACTTTATGAGGGCCAATGTGTTAGATAGAATGTGGAGGCCATGACCAGGTCTGACGTCCAACTGATGCTGGACGTGAAGGCTGGGGACGATGAGTCCTTCAACCTTCTGCTGCGGCGGTATCGCACGCCGCTGGTTAACTTCCTATTTCGAATGGTACGCGATTCGGCAACGGCGGAAGACCTGGCGCAGGAAGTTTTTCTCCGCGTTTACCGTGCCCGGAAGCAGTATTCTCCGAGCGCGAAGTTCACCACGTGGATGTTCCGCATCGCCACGAATCTGGCGCTGAATTCGATCCGCGACAACCGGCACCGCCAGATGGAGACCTCGATCGACGCGCCCGTAAACGATGAAGATTCGGCGCCGCGGGAACTTCCGGCACGCGAGATGAGAATAGATGAGCATATGGTGGAACGCGACCGCTCCGAATTCATTCGCCGCGCCATTACTTCGCTGCCGGAAAAGCAGCGCGTCGCGGTTTTGCTGCATAAGTATGAGGAGATGGACTACGGCGAGATCGCCGGAATTTTGGATTGCTCGGAAAGCGCGCTGAAGTCGCTCTTGTTCCGCGCTTACGAGACCCTGCGGGTAGAACTGGCCCCGCTCGTCACCCAGCCAGTGCGAACCAGCGCAGGGGAAGGAAGGGCGTCATGAAGTGTGAAGATGTTTCGAAAGAATTGATTGCGTATCTCGATCGCCGGGCCAATTCGGCGGAGCGGCAAGACGCCGAGGAACACCTGCTTGCGTGCGAACGGTGCCGCACGCGCGCCGATGAGTTTCGCAAGCTCTGGGCCGTTCTCGATGAAGTGCCGGTCCACGAGCCGTCGTTCGGATTCGACGCGCGCTTGCGGCAGCGAATCGCCGCTGAACCGAAGCCGACCTGGTTACGGTGGCTGGTACCGCAGCCGCGGCTGGCCTTTTCGATGGCGCTGCTCCTGGCGCTGAGCGTGTGGATCGCTGGACCGCTCCGCGACAAATCCGCGAGTGCGCCAACAGAAGATGAGAAATTTCAGATGATCGAGCATCTGGATGTGCTCGAGAACTACGACTTGCTGAGCAAGTCGGACGTGCTCGCCGAAGTGCCATCGACGCCAGCGCCGCAGCCCGATGACCAGCAGAACCAGCAAGCGCCCGATGACGGCGGAGGCAGCCTCTAAGATGCGTTCTGGCAAGCTCATTTTCGCGCTCGCACTCGCGCTGATGATGGCGTTTGCGGCGCGGCCTGCCTCGGCCCAAGAGAGACCCAGAGTCGCCGCCAGACAAGCTCGCAGGCAGGCGCTGAAGCAAAAGGCTCAGGCGAAGAATCAGAAGGGGAACAACCAGCCTAACAACAGTGGCGCAGGTGCGGCTGGCACAGCGCAACGCGAACGGTGGCGGAACAGGGTCGACTCCGAATGCAGGCGGCTCCAACGCGAACGGCCAACACGGTCTGGGCCCAAATACCCCCAATAACGATGGGCAGCCTGCGGCGCATCCGCCAAACCAGGAACTGTTCAAGCCCAATCCGAACGTCGTGCATCCGGAAGGCGCGCCGAACGCTCAAGGTGGCGCAGGTGGCATGCGGAACCTGCCAGGCCCTTGGATCCAGCGACTTGGGGAAAAGTCTCCAGAAGAGCAGGAACGCTTCATGCAGAACAACCGGGAGTTCCAGAACCTGCCCCCCGAGCGGCAGGCTCAAATCCGAAGGAATCTGCAGAAGTGGAACAGCCTCTCGCCCGCTGAGAAGAATCGAATGAATGACGCACAGCAGAAGTGGGAAGGGCTGACTCCCCGGCAGAAGGACTTGTACCAGAATCACATTCTTCCACAATGGCAGCAGATGTCGCCCGAACGGCGGCAACTGATCAACGGCCGGCTGCACACGCTCCAGGCGATGCCTCCAGCTGCGCAGGAGCGGGCGCTGAACGATCCGCGGTTCATGCAAGGCCTCTCGCCCGACGAGCAAGGCGTGCTGCGCAACCTGGTCTCCTTGCGCAACCCGAATCCGTAGTCGCTACCCGTGCGTGTTTACTCTTACAAAACAAAATCGGGTCTCGATAGCAATAAAACAACAAGCGGTGGTGAGAGCAACAGTAGCAGTGCACAACTAATTGTGGTACGCCGCGCTCGAGTGCCGGTCTGAAACAGATCCTTCCCTCTGGTAGAACAAAAATTCTTTTCCTTCAGTGAAGAATTCCTCTTGACATGCACAAGAACAGGCCTACAATCGCGGTCCAAGTGGGAGAAAGTGGCGCAAAGTGGTAAACAGTGAAGGGAAGTGGCGGGGGCGATCCAGCGAGTGATTCCCATCGCAGACACGCCGGTGGAAGTTCTCAAGGTCATTCATGCTGCGCGGCAACTATCTGGCGACGGTCGACGAGAAGGGCCGAGTGAAGATTCCGGCCGACTTCCTCGCCGAACTTCGCAAGATGGGCAAGAAGTTCTACGTCACCAGCGCGAAGGGCGACCACGCTCGCGTGTACCCAATGAAAGAGTGGGAGGCGATCGAGAAGAAGCTGGCGAAGCTTTCCTCCTACGAACCCACGAAACGCAAGTTTCTGGAACGCACGAACTATTTCGGCCAGGTAGTGGAGGTGGATGGGCAGGGGCGCATTCTGGTTCCACCTGTACTGCGGGACGCGGCGGAGATGAAGGGCGAAGTGGATGTCCAGGGACAGCTCACGTACCTGGAAATCTGGAATCACACCCGATTCCTCAGCCGGCTGAATAGCGATCCGATTACGGCGCAAGACGAAAAGGCATTCGGCGAACTGGGCATCTAGCTTTTGAGCGTCCTGCATACGCCGGTTCTGGTGGACGAAGTCATCGAATGGCTTCGCATCCGGCCCGATGGAATTTATGCGGACGTGACAACCGGTACGGGCGGTCACGCGCTTGAAATCGCGCGACGCCTGACGACGGGCCGGCTGGTGGGTTTGGATCGCGATCCGCGGGCGCTCGAAATTGCCCGCGAACGGTTGAAGCCGCATGAGCGGCAGGTGGTTCTGGTGCACGCAGAGTTTTCACAGATCGGCGAGGTCGCGAGGGAGCTGGCACTCCCGCCGCTTGACGGGGTACTCGCCGATCTCGGGGTTTCAAGCCTCGAGCTGGACAGCCCGGAACGAGGATTTTCGTTTCGCTGGGCTGCCGCTCTGGACATGAGAATGAATCCTGATTCCGTGTTGATGGCTGACGAGATTGTGAATCGATGGTCGGAGAGGGATTTGGCCGACCTCCTCTATAACAACGCGGACGAGAGGGATTCACGCAGAATCGCCAGGGCAATCGTTCGGGCGCGGCCCATCCGCGACACCGAACATCTGGCAACGGTTGTGGCAGGGGGCCGAAAAGCAAGGGGAAGGCAGAAACTGCATCCCGCGACAAAAACGTTTCTGGCGCTGCGGATAGCGGTGAATCGAGAAGAGGAGGAACTCGGGCAGTTTCTTTCGCGGACCCCTGCCACTTTGAATTCAGGAGGACGGTGGATCGTCCTCAGTTACCACTCGTTGGAGGATCGCCTCGTGAAGCACGCGTTTCAGCGGCTGGCGCGAGAGGGAAGTCTGCGGCTGCTCACCAAAAAGGTGATTCAGCCCAGCGCGGACGAGGTTCGCGCGAATCCGCGCTCACGAAGCGCGAAGATGCGAGTAGCGGAAAAGATTTAGCCGGCGCGGGGGCGACGGCATAAGGTCGGGGAGTCGTCGATGACTGAATATTACACGGTAAAGCGCATTGATAATTCACGGCTCGTCCGGCCGGCGGCTCCGGCTCGGCTTCGCGATTTCTGGCGCCGATTGGCGGCGGGAAGCGCTCTGGCGTGCTGCCTGCTCGTCTACGTTTGGCAGCACTTCGAGTGCATCCAGCTCCGTTACCAGATTGAGTCGCTCGAACAGCAGCGCGTTCAAGCGGGACAACTGAATCAACAGTTGCACGTCGAAGTCGCGACGCTTCGCTCACCGGGCCGCGTGGATTCAATCGCGCGAAATCAGCTGGGCTTGACCATTTCTGTTCCCGGGCAGGTGGCTCCGGTGGACGCTTCCGCCGACGCTGTGTGGCGCAGGCACGCGCTGTGGCTCTGACGTCGCGGCCTTGATTTGATCTCGGCTCGGCATCCCGAGCCGTTTCCGGCGACGCAACTCCATGGGCCGCCGGGCAGTCCAGTGGGTGTTCGGGGTTTGTGCGCCGCGGCGGACAACCCTGAGTTCAAAATGAACCAGCGCAATTCGCGTCTCCGCTGGCTTGTCGTTTGGGTTCTTGCGGTGGTTTGGATGGCGGTGGTTCTTGGCCGTCTGAGTTACCTTCAGCTTTTCAGCTACAGCGAGTACTTCGTCAAGGCCCAGCGTCAACAGCAGCGCATCTTTGAAATCAGCCCGAAGCGCGGCGCAATCTACGACCGCAAAGGGCGCGAGCTTGCCGTCAGCCTCCCGATGGATTCGGTTTTTGCCGACCCGGCTGAAATCACCGACGCGGAGATGGTAGCGCGGCTGCTTTCCCGCGTTCTTGATCTTTCCGCCGAAGATATCGAAACGAAAATTCGCGAAGCGCGCACGCCGGTGCGCCTGGCAAAGAAGCTTTCGCCTGCAACTGTGCAGCGAATCGATGACATGAATTTGAAAGGCGTCTTCTTTCAGAAGGAGAACCGCCGCGATTATCCCGAGCGGGAGCTGGCGGCCCATCTGCTTGGCTACGTCGACGTAGACGAAAAGGGAATCGGCGGAATCGAGCACTTCCTCGACAAGGAAATCCGCGGCCGGCCGGGGAAGATGATGGTCATGGCCGACGGCCGGCGCCACTGGTACGACCGCACGGAAGCAGCTGCGGATCCCGGCGCGAGCGTGACGTTGACGATCGACCAAACGATTCAGTACATCGCCGAAAAGGAACTCGCGCGCGCGATTGCGGAAACTCACGCGATTAACGGCACGGTCGTGATTCAAGATCCGAACACAGGCGAGCTTCTCGCGGTTGCGAACTGGCCGCCGTTTGATCCGAATAACGCAGGCTCTTATTCGGATGATGTCCGCATGGATCGTGCTGTCAGCGCCGCCTACGAACCGGGATCGACGTTCAAGGTCATCACGATGACCGGCGCGATCGAGCACGGCGTCACGAACCCGGATGAACTGGTGGATTGCCAGATGGGCTCGATTCTTGTTTTTGGCAGGCTGATCCACGATTGGAAACCGTTCGGGATTCTCACGGTGCGCGGCGTCCTCGCGAACTCGAGCGACGTCGGCACAATCAAGGTCGCTCTGCGGCTGGGCACGCCGAAGTTCTACGAAACGATTCGCAAGTTCGGAATCGGCCAACTGACTGGTATCGAGTTGCCTGGTGAGAATCGCGGCCTGCTCCGCCCGATCGAAAACTGGACGGCGAGTTCTATCGGTTCCGTTGCGATGGGCCAGGAAGTGAGCGTTACGCCGGTGCAGATTATCTCGGCGATTTCAGCGATCGCCAATGGCGGCACTTTGTATCGGCCTCGCGTCGTCCGCGAAATTCACGGCGGGGTGCAGACGATGGCTCTTCCCGGCAGCGAACCGTCGCAGGCCACGGACCCAAGGACCGCGGCAACGGTTCGCGAGATGATGGAGGACGTCGTCCTCGAAGGCACCGGCAAGCTCGCGCAGTTGAACGGCTACACGGCGGCCGGGAAATCGGGCACGGCCCAAAAAATCGATCACTGCCACGGGCCGATACTCGCGCAATCATTACAACGCGTCGTTCGTAGGATTCGCTCCCGTAAACGATCCGGCAGTGACCATTCTGATTGTGCTTGATTCGCCCTGAAGGTGAGCACCACGGCGGGATGGTAGGCGGTCCCGTTTTCAAGCGGATCGCGGAGCAGGTGCTCGCGTACCTGGATGTGCCGCACGACGTGCCTTCGCCCTCGGACACCGAGACAGCCAAGAATTTGCATCTAAATCAAGAGATCGTCCGCGCGGAAAGCTTCGGCCACCGACGCGACCAAAGCGCGCTTCGAATCGGCGATCGCGAAAGAGGGCCAGCTGAAGCCCGCTCAAACGGTTGCGTTCGGGAGTCCTGGTTCGATCGTCGTTCCGAATCTCTCGGGTCAGTCCGTCCGAGACGTGACGGAGGCGTGCCTGCGTCTCGGTCTCGTGCCCTCGCTGATTGGCAGCGGTGTTGCTCTCCAAGAGTTCCCGGAGGCGGGAACGAACGTCCTGCGCGGCAGCCGTCTCACTGTGTGGTTCGGCCGCCCGGGCGAGCAAGCGGCACGAGGGGATGGAAATTGAGTGTGCACGTGAAGGATCACTGGATGGTCGGAACGCACGACAACGCGAATCCGCGACTCCAGAGTGATGCTACCGACCTGATCGCGGGCGTCGAGCGTTGGAAGGTCACCGGGCCCATCGAGTGCGGATCCGTCGATCGCGTGCGACAGCCGTAAGGTGATGCCGGGTGCGATCTTTTTTGCGCTTCATGGAGAGAAGGTCGACGGGGTTCGTTCGTGTCGGATGCGATCGGGCCGAGGCGCTACCGTCGTGGCAAGCGAGGAAGCGCGTCCTCTCGGAATTCCGACAGGAAATCACCTGGATGGAGCTCGCTCCCGGCAAGGAACGCCGCGACTCTTGCGCTGCGCTGCGGCAAATTTCTACAATCATCCGGCCAATGCTCTGAAGCTCGTCGGAGTTACGGGAACCAACGGCAAGACGACGACAACATTTCTCGTCGACTCGATTTTGAAAGCCGCCGGATTCACGGGCGGCCTTATCGGGACGACTGGCTATCGCACGCCGAAAGGCAGCCGTCCGGCGCTGAACACGACTCCGGAATCGCTCGACTTGCAGCAGATGTTCGCCGAGATACGCGATGCCGGCGGCACGCACGCCGTGCTTGAGGCAAGTTCGCACGCGCTCGCAATGGACCGCCTGTGGGGTTGCCACTTCGCCGCCGCGATTTTCACGAACCTGACGCGCGATCACCTCGATTACCACAAGACCTTCGAAGAATATTTTGCCGCGAAGCGCCTCCTGTTTGAAGGCACGGGCGCGGGAGCGCCTGGCGTCGCGGTGCTCAACGCGGACGACGACTACGCTACTCGCCTGGAAGGGCTCGCACGGCGAACGCTCACCTACGGCCTGAAAAACGCGGCTGACTTGACGCCCAAGAAGCTCAATCTCAGCTTCGCTGGGCTTGAGTTCACCGCGCAGACTCCCGCGGGAAAAATCGAAGTGAAGTCTTCGCTGGTTGGCCGGATCAACGTTTACAACATCCTGGCCGCGATTGGAGCCGGCATCGCACTTGATATTCCGGTAGCGAGAATCGAAGAGGGAATATCGAATCTCGACCTTGTTCCCGGCCGCTTTCAGCGAATCGACGAAGGCCAGCCGTTTCTCGTCATCGTCGACTACGCCCACACGGATGACGCTTTGCGCAATTTGATTTCAACGGCGCGTGAATTGAATACGTCCGGACGGATTATCACTGTGTTCGGCGCGGGCGGCGAACGTGACCGAACGAAGCGGCCGCTGATGGGCGAAGCAGCAGGCTCGCTGAGCGATCTCGTGGTGTTGACGAGCGACAATCCCCGCGGGGAAGACCCGCTGCGGATTATCAACGACGTCGTCGTCGGTTTGCAGAAGGCGAGCGCGAAATATCGCGTCGAGCCGGATCGAGACCGCGCGCTCGAGATCGCTCTCGAAGAAGCGCGCCCGGGAGACATCGTTTTGCTCGCCGGCAAAGGCCATGAGACATACCAGGTGCTGCGAGATCGAACCATCGACTTTGACGACCGCGAAAAGGCCCGCGCCATTCTGCGCCGCAAGGGTTTTTCGAAGAAGTAGGCAATGACGACGAAACGCAAGTCCGGTTCGCGGAGGGCCTTGAATTTGCAACTAGTGAGATGTTGGCAGTCTGAGAGCCAGGGATTGAGCGACAAGCCCAGCCCATTGGAGACGCAATGCGGTGGACAGTGGTTCAAGTGGCTGAAGCACTGGGTGTCTCGGCTCCCAAGGGTCTCGACCCCCTGGCCCGGCTGGCCGGCGTCTCGATTGACTCTCGTACTGTTCAGCCCGGAGAACTGTTCCTCGCCATACGCGGTCCGCGTCACGATGGACACGGTTTTGTCGCCGGCGCACTGGCTGGAGGCGCTGCAGGCCGGGGTGGTGGCGCGCGAGCGGTGGTCCGAATACGCGCCGGAAATCCAGGCGCGGCTCTTTGCCGTGGACGACACGCTCGCTGCGCTCCACCGGCTGGCCTCACGAGCGTGCGAGATCTGGCGGAAGGCGCGGCCCGGACGGCTCATCGGCGGCGTGGCAGGTTCGATCGGCAAGACCACCACGAAAGAAATTTTGGCGGCGCTCGTGGCCTCGCGGTTCCGCGTATTGAAGACGCAAGGGAATCTGAACAACGAATACGGGCTGCCGCTGACGCTGCTGCGGCTCGATGAGGAATATCGACGCCGCCGTGGTCGAGCTGGGAATGTCGCACCGGGGCGAACTCGCGCGGCTGGCGCAAATCGCTTCGCCGGATGTGGGCGTCGTCACGCGCGTCGCAATCGAGCATCTGGAATTTTTCGCTTCGCTCGACGAGATCGCGCTGGCCGAGCGCGAGTTGATCGAGAATTTGGCGTGGCCGAACGCGACCGCCGTGCTCAACGCGGATGACGAGCGCGTCGCGCGATTTGCGGAAGTGGCAAGAGGGCGCGTCATCACGTTCGGCGCGAATCCTCGCGCCGACTTTCGCGCGGAAGCAATCGAAGAGCGCGGCCTGGAAGGCTCGGCGTTCGATTTCGTGTCGCCCGGTGGCCGAGCACGGCTCGAATTGCCGCTGATTGGGCGCCACAACGTGATGAATGCGCTGGCGGCGCTCGCGACGGCGAGCGTTTGGGGTATCGGCGCGGTTGAAGCGAAAAAGGTGTTTCCTTCGCTCGTCCCGGCGGACAAGCGCGGCGAAGTGGCTCGTTTCGAGGATGGGTTTACGGTGATCAACGACTCGTACAATTCGAGCCCTTCCGCGTTGAATGCGATGACGGAACTTCTCGCGTCCACGCCCGGACATCGGCGACGGATTCTCGCGGCCGGCGAGATGCTCGAGCTCGGCGATTCCTCCGCGGACTTGCATCGCGAATGTGGACGTGCGCCGCGGCGAGGCTGCGGAAAAATCGATTGGATTTTCGGCGTAAGAGGCCACGCGGCGGAATTCGTTCGCGCAGCCGTCGATGCCGGACATCCGGCCGAACAAGCCCAATTCTTCGAAGATTCCGACGAAGCCGCGCGATTCCTCGCGAAATTCGTCACGCGCGGCGATCTCTTGCTGCTGAAGGGTTCTCGAGGCGTCAAGATGGAAAAGATTCTCGAGGCCATTGACGCGGAGCATCGCCGCATGAATTCGAAGTCCTCGTCGGAAATTTTCGCAGGTGGGAAGGGGCGGGACTGAATGCTGTACTACCTCTTCTTCTATGCGCTGCGCCCGCATTTCAGTCCGCTGAACGTATTTCGCTACATCACGGTTCGCACAGCGGTGGCGAGCATCACGGCGTTGCTGCTGTCGCTGCTGCTTGGGCCCGTGGGTAATCGAGCGCCTGCGCGAGATGCAGGTGAAGCAGTACATTCGCGAGGACGGTCCGAAGGGCCATCAGAAGAAAGCCGGAACGCCGACGATGGGCGGCGTGCTGATCGTCGCAGCAATCGTGATTCCGACGCTTCTCTGGGCCGACCTTCGCAATCCATACGTGCTGCTCGCGCTCGGCGCTACGCTCGCGTTCGGCGCGATCGGCTTCATCGACGATTACAACAAGGTCGTCCGGAAGCGGAATCTGGGTCTCACGGCGCGCGGAAAATTTCTTCTCCAGGTGCTCACGTGCATCGGAGTCGGCGTTGTGCTCGTCGGACTTCAGGCCAAGGGCGCCTACTCGACGCAATTGAGCGTGCCTTTCCTCAAAAAGCTGCACCCGGATCTGGTCATCGATTCGATTCTCAGCAGCCGCTTCCTCTGGCCGCTCGCGTTCGTGCCATTCATCGTGTTTCTGGTCATCGTCATCGCGGGTCTTTCGAATGGCGTGAACCTAACGGACGGCCTCGACGGCCTGGCGATCGGATGCGTCCTGGTGTCGTCGACGGCGTTGACCGTGATCACGTATCTCTCGAGCAATGCGCGCTTCGCCGAGTATCTCGAAATCCAGAAAGTGCCGGACGCCGCGGAGCTGACGATTTTCTGCGGCTCGGTGGTCGGTGCGTCGCTCGGCTTTCTTTGGTACAACGCTCATCCGGCCGAAATGTTCATGGGCGATGTCGGCTCGCTGGCGCTGGGCGGCGCGATTGGCGTTGTCGCAGTGATCCTCAAGCAGGAAATCCTGCTGCTTTCGATTGGCGGCATTTTCGTAATCGAGTTGCTGTCGGTAATCATTCAGGTTGGTTCGTTCAAGCTCACGGGAAAGCGCGTCTTCCGCATGGCGCCACTCCACCACCATTTCGAACTCGCGGGTTGGAGCGAATCGAAAATCATCGTGCGGTTCTGGATTGTGGCGCTCGTGTTTTCGCTGTTCGCGCTGACGACTTTGAAATTGAGGTGAAGAGCTTTGAGGCCCGGGATCGATCTCGAGGGAAAGCGAGTTCTGGTGGTCGGACTGGCGCGCACAGGCGTGGTGACTTCGCTATTCAGCGCCGGGTACGGCGCGATCGTGACGGCCACGGATGAAAAGCCGGAGGCGGAGTTGGCGGAAGTCGCCGCGAGACTTCGTGCCGCGGGCGTGAAGCTTGAATTCGGAGTGCCCGGCGAAGCGACATTTCTCGAGCAGGACCTGATCGTTCTGAGTCCGGGCGTGCCGGCAAAGCTTCCGCAGCTCGAACTGGCGCGGTCTCGCGGGATTCCCGTCTGGAGCGAGATTGAACTCGCGTGGCGTTTTCTTCGCGGCAAGCTCATCGGGATCACGGGCTCGAACGGAAAAACGACGACGACTTCGCTGGTGGCGCACATTCTGAAGACCGCGGGAATCCACACCCTGGTCGGCGGGAACATTGGCGTGCCGCTTCTCGCGCTGGTTGAGTCTTCGACGGATTCGACGGTCACTGTCGCGGAGATCAGCAGCTTTCAGCTTGAAACGATCGCCGAGTTCCGGCCCGAAATCGGTGTCCTGCTGAATCTGACGCCGGACCACCTGGACCGCCACGCGTCGTTCGACGAGTACGCTCGAGCGAAGATGCGCATGTTCGAAAATCAACTCGATCGCGACGCTGCGGTGCTGAATGCGGACGATCCCGAAGTCACGCGCCGCATGCCCACGGGACCACACATCTTCTGGTTCAGCCGGCAAAAGCGAGTTGCTTCCGGCACGTTTCTGCGCGACGGGCAGATTTTCTTCCGCACGGAAGGCGCGGAGATTCCTCTCGCGCGCCGCGACGAAATTCCGTTACGTGGCGAGCACAACGTCGAAAACGTTCTGGCGGCGTGCGCCGCCGCCTATCTGGCGGGCGCGGAGCCGGCGGCGATCGCGAGCGGCGTGAAGACATTTCGCGGCGTCGAGCACCGGCTGGAATTCGTGGCCGAAATCGGCGGCGTGGCCTTCTACAACGATTCGAAGGCGACCAACGTCGATGCCAGCCTCAAAGCCATCGAGGCCTTTCCGGGCCCGCTGATTGTGATTCTTGGCGGCAAGGACAAAGGCGCGCCTTACACGCCGTTGCGCGAACCTCTGCAGCAACGCGCGCGACTGTGCAATTCTGATCGGCGCGGCAGCGGAAAAGATCGCGTCGGAGTTGGACGGCGCGGTCCCGATGGAGCACGCCGGAACGCTCGACCGCGCGGTGCAAATCGCCGCGGACTCGGCTCGCGCGGGTGACACGGTCCTTCTCGCGCCGGCCTGCTCCAGCTTCGACCAGTTCGAGAACTACGAGCATCGCGGCCGCGTGTTCAAGGAACTCGTTGCCAGGCTCGAAAACCAGCCGACGCGCTCGACCGCCCAAAGAGGATGACCCATGCCGCGTAGCCTTCAGCCAGACCGTCAACTGTTCGGCGTGACGCTGGCGATGTGCCTGATCGGCGCCGTGATGGTTTTCAGCGCCTCGGCCGTTACCGCGCGCGAGCAGTACGGCAACGGCTATCTTTTTCTGATTAAGCAGCTCATCTACATAGCGCTCGGAATCGGCGGCATGTTCTGGCTGATGAATGTCGATTACCGCAAGCTGCGCCAGCCGCGCGTGATTTTTACGGGCCTCGGCAGTTACGGTCCTGCTGCTGATTGGGGTTCTTTTTCTCGACCGTTCGCATGCGACGCACCGCTGGATTCGCGTGGGTCCGCTGAGCCTGCAGCCTTCTGAAATCGCGAAGCTCGTGGTGATTTTCTATCTCGCCTGGTTTCTCGAGATCCGCCGCGCGCCCCGCGGCTACGGCGTGAACAATTTCCGGCAAACGCTCTTGCCCGCACTCGGCGCCGTTGCGCTGATAGTCGGCCTGGTGCTGGTCGAGCCGGACATGGGCACGGCTTGCATGATCGCGTTCATCGCGGCCGTGATGCTTTTCGTCGCGGGAATTTCGCTTCGATACATTTTGCCGTTCGCGCTCGCGGCGATTCCGGCGATTTACCTTCTCATCGTGCGCGTGCCTTATCGCCTGATGCGGGTGCAGGCGTTCTTTTCGCCGGGCACCGACCCGCAAGGCCACGGTTTTCAGCTGCTTCAGTCATTGATCGCCATTGGCTCGGGCGGATTCTCCGGGGTCGGACTGATGGAGAGCCGCCAGAAGCTTTTCTATCTCCCGGAAGCGCATACGGACTTCATCTTCGCGGTGATCTGCGAGGAAGTTGGCTTCATCGGAGCGGTGGTGGTGCTCACGCTGTTCGCGGTTTATGGCTGGCGCGGTTTCGTCGCGGCCATGAAGGCTCCCGACGATTTCGGGCGCTTCCTCGGGCTCGGCATCACGACGATGGTTGTCGGGCAGGCGATGATCAACTTGAGCGTCGTGCTCGGCCTGATGCCGACGAAGGGCATTCCGCTGCCGTTCATCAGCTATGGCGGATCGAGCCTGATCGGAATGTTGTTGGCAACGGGCGTGCTCCTGAACATTAGCCAGCACGCGGACGAGACGTGAGCGCGGACGCAGGCTTGTCGACTCAGAGACAGTTTATTGATCGCGGGAGGCGGCACCGGAGGGCACGTTTTCCCGGCGCTCGCCGTCGCTGCGGAATGGCTGCGGCGTGGAACTCAGGCGCGTGCCGGACTAAGGGAAAGAAGCGTCGTGATTGTAGGAACGGAACGCGGGATGGAAGCGAAGCTGGTGCCGCAGGCGGGCTTGCCGCTCGAAACGATTCGGGTCGCGGGCCTGAAGGGGATCGGCGGAAGCAAATTCTTGCGCAACGCCGCCATGCTTCCGGCGGGATTGTGGGATTCGCAGCGGATCCTCAGCCGCCATCGCTTCGACGTCGCCTTCGGCGTGGGTGGCTACGCTTCGGGTCCGATGATGCTTCTCGCCGCAATGCACCGGATCCCCACGGTCGTCTTCGAGCCGAACGTGGAGCCGGGCTTCACGAATCGAGTCCTCGCGAACATCGCCACGCGTGTCGCTGTGGCACATGCGGAGACGGCGGAAAGGCTGGGCAGCAAGGCCGTCGTCACGGGATGTCCCGTGCGCCCGGACTTCTTCTCGGTCCCGCCACGGGAACACCGAGAGCCCTTCCGTATCCTCATCACGGGAGGGAGCCGCGGAGCTTTGCCGATCAATCGCGCGGTCGTGGACTGCGCTGGACATTCTCGCGACGCGAAAAAATCAGCTTTTCGTCGTGCATCAAACCGGCGAACGCGACTATAATGCCGTACGTGTCGCCTATGCTCGGCGTGAATTCCATGCGGAGGTTGTGCCCTTCATCGAGAATATGGCGGAGCGGTTTGCCCAGGCTGACCTGATCGTCTGCCGGTCGGGCGCCATCACCGTGGCGGAGATTTCAGCCGCCGGACGCGCCGCCATCTTTATCCCCTTCGGCGCCTCCACAGACGCGCATCAGACCCGCAACGCCGAGGCCATGCAGGACGCCGGCGCCGCCCGGCTGCTCCCCCAGGACGAACTCACACCGGAGCGGCTGACAACCGAAATCTTCTCCCTCCTGGACCAGCCCCGGAGACTTGCAGAGATGGAAAGTCGCGCTCGGGCACTCGCGCGCCCGCGCGCCGTTGAGGATATTGTGGACCTGCTCGAAAAGGTCGCGATTCCGTCGCGCGAAGGACGTCCGGCAATGAACGTCACGTTCCGCAATTTCCAGCGCATCCATCTCGTCGGCATTGGCGGCAGCGGCATGAGCGGCATCGCCGAAGTTCTGCTTTCGACGGGCTACGCCGTTTCCGGCTCCGACTTGAAGATTTCCGCCGTCACGGAACGATTGCGGAATCTTGGCGCCACGATCCGAGAAGGCCACCACGCGGAAAACGTGCACGGCGCGCATGTCGTGGTGATTTCGTCCGCCGTGCGACCCGATAACGTTGAAGTGATTGAGGCGAATCGGCTGAAAATTCCCGTGATTCCGCGCGCCGAGATGCTGGCCGAATTGATGCGGCTGAAATACGGCATCGCAGTCGCGGGCGCGCATGGCAAGACGACAACCACTTCGATGGTCGCCGCCGTGCTCGCTGCGGCTGATCTTGATCCGACGTTCGTCGTCGGCGGACGAGTGAATCATGTGGGTGCGAACGCCCGCGTTGGGCAGGGCGAGTACATGGTCGTCGAAGCGGACGAGAGCGATCGCTCGTTCCTGCTGCTGGCGCCGGTGATCGCCGTCGTCACTACGATCGACCGCGAGCATCTCGATCAGTACGCGTCGCTCGAGGAAATCCAGGACGTCTTTCTCCAATTCGTGAACCGCGTGCCCTTCTACGGCACGGTGATTCTCTGTGTGGACGAGCCCAACGTGCAGGCGATTCTCCCGCGCGTGAAGCGGCCCGTGATCACTTACGGCACTTCGAGCCAGGCGGATCTGGTCATCGGCGATATCAAGCTCAACGGCCTCTCGAGCGAGTTTCGCTTGACATATCATGGCGACGACCTCGGCATCTTCCATCTGCCTTCGCCGCCGGGGATTCACAACGTGCGAAACGCGGCCGCCGCAGCTGCAGTCGGTCTTTCGCTGAACGTTCCCGCGGACCTGATTCGCGCCGGCTTGGGAAAATTTGCCGGCGTCGGGCGCCGTTTCGAAATCAAAGGCACGTTCGCAGGCGTCACTCTTATCGACGACTACGGCCATCATCCGGCCGAGATTCGCGCCACGCTCGAGGCCGCGCGCGGATGCGGCTACAAGCGGCTGCTCGTGCTGTTTCAGCCGCACCGCTACACGCGGACGCAGCATCTCTGGGAGGATTTTCGCCGCTCGTTCAATCAAGGCGGACGTGCTGGTATGACGCGAAATTTATCGCAGCGGGCGAAGCTCCCATCGAAGGCATCACGGGAGAGCGGCTCGCCGAGGCGATCAGCACGGCCGGCCACAAGAACGTCGTTTTCTCGAGCACGATGCAGGCAGGCATGGAGTACATGCTGCGCGAGGCGCGGCCGGGCGACGCAGTGCTGACGATCGGAGCGGGCAGCGTCGGACGCGTTCTGGAGCAGCTCGCGCTTCTTCTCGGTACAAGGGTGTCTACGATTCATGCGGATTAAGTAACAGTTCGCTGGCGGCGCGGCTGAAGGAACTCGAAGTCGAGTTGCGCCCAGGGGTGTCGCTTACGGAAAAGACGTCGCTCGGCATCGGTGGCACCACCGACCAGCTTCTGTTGCGCCGATACGACACGATTCCGGAAGTGATGCGCTTGCTGGCCGAGAACCAGATTCCGTATCGCTTTCTCGGAGGTGGCACGAACGTTCTCATCGCCGACGGCGAGCTGCCCTGGGTGGTGCTGCACCTTCCCTCGGCGCATCCCGGCGTGCGCATTGAAGGCAACGCCGCATTCGTGGACGCGTCCGCCGATTTGGGCGGCATGGTCACCTTTTGCGCGAAGCACGATCTCGGCGGCATGGAAGGCCTGATCGGCGTGCCGGGAAGCGTCGGCGGCGCGCTGCGAATGAATGCCGGCGCCTACGGCACGCAGATCGGTTCGTACGTCCGCGAAGTGGAGCTGTATCGCGCCGCGAAAGGGGAAGTGGAAACGATTCGCGGCGACGAAATCCGGTTCGATTATCGCCACACTTCGTTCGCGCCCGACGACGTCATGCTGCGCGTGAAGCTGGAACTTCCGTCGAAGCCGTACAAAGAGATTGTGGCGGGCATTCGCGTTTGCAACGAAAAGCGCCGTTCGAGCCAGCCGCTCAACCAGAAAAGCGCCGGCTGCATCTTCAAGAACCCCCCGGGGGGCTCGGCCGGCCGCATGATCGACGAACTCGGGCTGAAGGGCCATCGCGTCGGCGATGCAATGGTTAGCGACCGCCACGCAAATTTCTTCGTGAATGCAGGCAATTCTTCTTGCGCTGACATGCTCAAGCTGATTGACTACGTTCGCGAGCGCGTGCGCACCTCTTACGGGATCGAGCTCGAAAACGAGGTGATCGTCTGGCGAAATTAAAGGCCATCGACGTGGACGCCTATCCGCAGGAAGTGCTCGCGGATGAGGAACCGAAGTATCTTCGCCGGCAGAAGCCGCTCGAAATCAAGCGGCGCAAGTTCGGCGGAAGAGCCTGGAAAACGTATCTGCGAGTGGCGATGTGGACCGGCGCCGGACTTGCCGGCGTCTGGCTCGCATACAACGCCGGACATTTCCTGCTTGCGGCGCCCGAGATGGCGCTAATCCACCCCGAGCAGGTGCTGGTTTCCAGCAGCCGTGGCGAGTCGCCGCGTTATGTTTCGCGCGCTGCCGTGGTGGAAGTCTTCGCCGCGGATCGCGGCAAGAGCATTCTGCGCGTGCCCCTCGCTCTTCGGCGGCGCCAGCTCGAGTCCATTTCCTGGATCGAGCATGCAACGGTTCGCCGCGCTTTGCCGAACACGATCGAAGTGGAGATCACCGAGCGTACGCCTATCGCATTTCTGCGACAGGGCAGCGAGATGTCGCTGGTCGACGCGCATGGCGTCATCCTCGAACGCCCCGTCTCAGGCGATTTTCATTTCCCTGTGGTAACCGGCATTCTCTCGGATATGCCGCAGGACGAGCGCGAAAAACGCATGCAGCTTTTTGCCGGTTTCTCGCAGCAGGCGGAAGAGGCGCGCGCAGGCGCGATGCAGCAGGTAAGCGAAGTGGATTTGTTGGACGCGAATGATTTGACCGCCCGCGTCACGGGCCTGCAGCCCGCAGATTCAGCGAACGAATCGTGGGGCGCTTCCGGCCAGCCGGTGGTGGTTCACTTCGGCGACACCGACTTCGAAGCGAAATTCCGCACGCTTCTCGACGACATCGGCGAGTGGCGCGCTGCGGCAGGGCGCGTCGAGTCGGTGGATTTGCGGTTCAGCCGCGAGGCCATCGTGAATCCGGACACGGCCGGCACTTCGCAACAAGTGGCGCAGCAGCGGTCGCAACGAACCGCACCGTCTCCGGCTGCAGTCCACAAAAGCGCGGTAAAGCATTCGCGGTAAGGTGATTTGGTTATCGGCATTGTGATTTTTTGAGAATTCTGAGGGAGCGGCGGATTTGACGAAGAAGGAACGGCACATTGTCGCGTTGGATATCGGCAGCACCAAGACTTGCGCCTTGATCGGTGAACTCGAAGACGACGGCGGAGTGAAGTTTGCGGCATTCGGCGCGGCGGAATCGAAAGGCTGGCGCAAGGGCCAGATCGTGAATCTCGATCTCGCGGTGAGCTCGATTCGGCGCGCCGTGGAGGAAGCGGAGACGATCGTCGGCGTCCCCGTGGAATCGGCGCTGATCGGCGTCGCGGGAAGCCATGTTCGCGGCGTCAACAGCCGCGGCGGAATCAACGTCGGCGCGCGGCCTCGCGACGTTCAGCGCGATGACGTCCGGCGCGCGATCGAAGCCGCGCGCGGAGTCTCGCTTCCGGAAGATCGCGAAGTGCTCCACGTCCTGCCGCAGGAATTTTTTCTCGATGCCCAGGACAACATTCGCGACGCGATCGGCATGGTCGGCCAGCGGCTGGAGGCGAATGTGCACATCGTCACCGCCTCCGGCACGGCCACGCAGAATATCGTGACGGCCGTGAATCGCGCGGGCGTCCGCGTGGACGACACCGTGCTCGAGCAACTCGCCTCGGCCGAATCGTGCGTCACGCAGGATGAACGCGAGCTCGGCTGCTGCCTGCTCGACATCGGCGGCGGCACCGCTGAGCTTGTCGGCTACGTTGGCGGCGTCGTGCGTCACACGGCGGCGATTCCGGTGGGCGGCGATCATTTCACCAACGATCTAGCGGTCGGCCTGCGTACGCCTGTTCCCGAAGCGGAAAAAATCAAGCGCGAGCACGCCTGCGCATTCCGCGAGTTGCAGACGGAAGACTTCTCGATTGAGATCGCCAGCGTGGGAGATCGCCCGCCGCGAACCATCTACGCGCGCATGCTTTCGGAGATTGTCGAGCCGCGCGCGCAGGAGTTGCTCGTACTTGTTCGCGAGGAGTTGCGCCGCGGCGGACTCGATTCGCAAATTCCCGCCGGCTTGATTCTCACTGGCGGCGGCGCGCACATGCGGGGACTTGTCGAACTCGCCGAGCGCGTTTTCAACCTGCCGGTTCGCGTGGCATCGCCTCGCGGGCTTGCCGGGATGAGCGAGGAAGTTTCCCAGCCTGAATACGCGACGGCCGTCGGAATCGTGCTGTATGGGGCGCGCACGCGGCGTCTCGCGGGAGCGCGTCCCAACGGCTGGACGGGGAAGTTGAAGGCTTTGTTTGCGGGGCAGTGAACAATTTCTAGCGGGAACGAATTTCTGAGGGAGGAAGCATGACGCCGAAAGAATCGGGCATTCGGGTTTCATTCAGCAACGAGGAATCGCAGAACGGCGCGCGGATCAAGGTGATCGGCGTGGGAGGCGGCGGGTCGAATGCCGTCAACCGCATGATTCGCGCGAAGGTGGAAGGAGTGGAATTCGTCGCCGCGAACACGGATTTGCAGGCGCTGAAGCTGTCTGCCTCGCCGGTGAAGTTGCAGATCGGCGCCAAGCTGACGAAAGGCCTGGGCGCCGGCGCGAATCCTGAGGTCGGGCGAAAAGCGGCTCTCGAAGACACCGAGAAAATTCTCGAGGCGCTCGACGGCGCGGACATGGTGTTCGTTACGTCCGGGCTCGGCGGCGGCACGGGAAGCGGCGCCGCTCCCGTGGTCGCGAATCTCGCCAGCGAGCTCGGAGCGCTAACCGTCGCCGTCGTTACGAAGCCATTCGCGTTCGAAGGCAAGCGGCGCATGCTGCAAGCCGAACAGGCGCTGGCCGAGCTGATCGGCTGCGTCGACACCGTCATCGTGATTCCCAACGAGCGACTGATGGAATGCGTCGAGCACGGCACGAGCTTCTTCGAGGCGTTCCGGATTGCCGACGATATTCTGCGCCAGGCCGTGCAGGGCATTTCGGACATCATCACGATTCCGGGCATCATCAACCGCGACTTCGCCGACGTTAAGACGATCATGTCCGGCCAGGGTTACGCGGTGATGGGCACGGCGGTTGCGTCCGGCACGAATCGCGCTGTCGATGCCGCGAATCGCGCCATCAATAGCCCGTTGCTCGAAGACAACTGCATCCAGGGCGCGCAGGGAATTCTGATCAACGTCACCGGCTCGTCGACGCTGTCGCTTCAGGAAGTGCACGAAGCATCCACGATCATCCAGAAAGCGGCGCACGAGAACGCGAACATCATTTTCGGCGCGGTGCAGGACGACGCCATGAAGGAATCCGTGAAGATCACGGTGATCGCCGCGGGCTTCCGCGAAGTGGCGAACAAGAAGACGGTTTCGCGGCCATCCTACCTGCCGAAAACGTGGAAGGCGGGACGCGAACAGACGACGCCGATGGCTCCGACGCCGTCGAACGTGGTGCAGCAAGTCGCACGCAACGTGAGCGAATCGATTCGAGACGTTCCGGCCGACGATCTCGACGTGCCCACGTTCCTCCGCCGCCAGGCCCAAAAAGCTTAGCTGGCGTTAGCGGTCAACAGGGGGCGGCTCGCAAGCCGCCCACCAGCGCAAGAATCTTCGACCTATTCGTTTTTCTCTGTCATCTCAGGTTCTTCTCTGTGTCCTCTGTGGTGAGCTTTTCGGTTCCCGCTAGGTGTAGACTTTCCCGACGATGCGAGTCCGCATCGATGCTCGATTGTTGCCAGAGTTGCTGACGAGGACGCGTCAGCGATCCGCGCGCGAATGCTGCGGATTACTGGCGGGGCGCGATGGAATCATCACGCATGTACTTCCCGCGACGAACGCGGCGGCAGATCCAAGCAACGTCGTACGAAATTGCGCCGGAGGAACTTATTTCGCTTGATGCGCGAGATGCGCGCGGCGGGACTCGATCTTCTTGGCATCTACCACTCGCATCCCAACGGCAAGAACGAACCATCGCAGCGCGACATCGAACGCGCTTATTATCCCGACGCGGCCTACTTCGTAGTTTCGCCGCTCGCAGCAGGCAGCCGCACCCTGTGCGAGCCTTTTCGATTCGCGATGGCCGCGTCGTCGAATTAGAGATTCATATCGAGACGGCGGAGGAGACCCCATGATCAATCGACGTGATTTGCTCCGAATGCTAGGCGCGGCGGCAACCGGCGTGGCCGCCAGTGGGCTTTCGTTCCCGGGGATCAACGCAGCGAAGACGAAGCCCAAGAAGATTCTGATGTTCACGAAGTCCTCGGGCTTCGAGCACTCCGTCATCAAGCGCGACGCTGGAAAGCTGGGCCTCGCCGAGCAGATCGTCACCGATCTCGGCAAGCAGCACGGTTTCGACGTGACCGCCACGAAAGACGGCGGGATTTTCTCGAGCGCCGACCTAAAGCAATACGACGCATTCTTCTTCTACACGACGGGTGATCTCACCACTCCGGGGACCGACAAGAATCCACCGATGACGCCCGAAGGCAAACACGCCTTTCTCGATCTGATTCACGGTGGCAAAGGGTTCATCGGCACGCATTCCGCCGGCGATACGTTTGACACGTACGGCGACCGCTTCGATCCCAAGCCGCAAACGCTCGATCCGTATCTCCAGATGCTCGGCGCGGAATTCCTCGCGCACGACGCGCAACAAAAGGCGCACATCACCGTCGCCGACAAGAATTTCCCGGGCATGGCGCCTCTTGGCGACGGCGTGGAGATCCTGGAGGAGTGGTATCCCTTTCGCGATTATCAGCCCGATTTGCACGTGCTGACGATTCTCGAAACGGAAGGCATGCAGGGGCCGCACTACCAGCGTCCGCCATATCCCAATACTTGGGCGCGCATGCACGGGCGCGGCCGAGTGTTTTACACCGCGCTCGGCCATCGCGAAGACGTGTGGAATTCGGCGATGTACCAGAGCTTGCTCCTGGGAGGAATTTCCTGGGCGCTCCGGAACGTGGATGCGGACGTGACGCCGAACATCTCGAAAGTGACGCCCCACGCAAACGATATCCCAGAAGCCGCTTTCGAAAGGCCGAAGAAGTAGGCAAGGGTTTCAGCGCTTTACCGCAGCGGCACGCGCCAAAAGCCGCCCGCAGGATTCGGCAGGACCATCGTCGACATCACTTTCACTACGACGACTGTGATGTCATCGTGTTGCGCGGCGCCGCCGGCCGAGAATTCCTTCAAGCCTTCGAAAAGAAGATCGAGCGTCTCTTTCGCGGAGCTTCCCCGGCACCGATGCCACACTTCGGACAATTTCCGCTCGCTGAAATCTTCGTCGTTGCCGTTCCGCAGCTCGTGCAGGCCGTCCGTCGCGAGCAGAACGGTGTCGCCCGGCGAGAGCTTGATCGAGTGAACATCGTAAGACGAGCCGGGGAACAGTCCTGACGGCAACCCGCCTTCTCCAACGGTCTTGCATCCTGCCTCTGAAGCGTGCAGCGGAAAAGGCAAACCTGCATTCGAGAATTTCAGCTCGAGCGTAGCGGGATTGAACAGCGCGTACAGAGTCGCACAAAAGCGGCCGGATACAGGACGCACGAGCAACCGTTTGTTGAGCGTGGCAAGCACGGCGTTGGTGTCCTCGCCGGTTTTGTTGGCCCCGCGCAGCGTGCCCATCACCATCGCGCCGTACATCGCGGCAGGCAGGCCCTTGCCGACGACATCGCCGAGATAAATTCCCACGAGTCCGTTGGGCAGATCGAAATAATCGGCGAAATCGCCGCTGACGCTCGGAGAAAGGCGAAAAGCGGCACGCGACCTCGAAGCTCGGCCCTCGCAGCGAGCCGGTGGGCAGCAGCGATTCCTGGATTCGGCGCGCCTCGTCCTTTTCGGCTTCCCAGATGTTGCCGGGAGCCTTTCCGATCGGAATCGGTTGTTCGACCGTCTCCGGCATCGCCATTCTGGCAATTCTCTCGGGACTGGAGTTGACGCAATGTTGCCAAGCAGAAGGTGGCACGCCGCGTGCCAAAGAGCGACAAGCTAATCGGATTGCGGTGAGCGCGCGAAAGAGGTTAGCCGGATGCGAGCGCCAGAGAAACGTGTAGCGGAATCGGAACTGTGCCGCGGCGAAACATTTGGGTGCGAGTGAAACGCTGCGGCGCGCGCGAGCGATCTTCGAACCAAGATGTCCGCGGAATGCTCAGGGATTGGCGCGGTAGCTGTGCTGCGCCAACGCGGCGTCGGCTGCTTCGAGGCGCTTCGTGTAGAGCGGAAACTTCGCGGCGAGCGCGGCCACTTCGGCGCGGATGCGCTTTTCCGTGGCTTCATCGTCGAGGTGATCGAGAACTTCCGCGATCCACGCGGCGATTTTTTCCATTTCGGGTTCGCGCATGCCGCGCGTGGTGATCGCGGGAGTGCCGACGCGGATCCCGCCTGCCTTCATCGGCGGAAGAGGATCGAACGGAATCGAATTTTTGTTCACCGTGATTCCGGCGCGATCGAAGGCGGGCTGCGCGACGCTGCCGGTGAGGCCGCGCGCGTTGATGTCGATCAGGAAGAGGTGATTGTCCGTGCCGCCGCTGACCACGCGGTAGCCGTGCTTCGTGACGCCGGCCGCGAGCGCCTTTGCGTTCGCCACCACTTGCTTGCCGTATTCGCGGAACTCCGGCTCCATCGCTTCCTTCAGGCAAATCGCCTTGGCGGCGATGATGTGCATCAGCGGGCCGCCCTGGATGCCGGGGAAGAGAGTTCTGTCGAGGTCCTTGGCGTATTGCTCCTTGCAGAGAATCATGCCGCCGCGCGGGCCGCGCAACGTTTTGTGCGTGGTGGTGGAAACGAAATCGGCGTGCGGCACGGGACTCGGATGCACGCCCGCGGCGACGAGCCCGGCGATGTGCGCCATGTCGACGAAGAGCAGCGCGCCCACCGCGCGGGCGATCTCGCCCATGCGCGCGAAATTGATGATGCGCGAATAGGCGCTCGCGCCCACGACGACCATTTTCGGTTTGTGCTCGCGAGCGAGGCGGTCGAGCTCGTCGTAGTCGATGGTTTCGGTTTCCTTCGTTACGCCGTAGGCGACGAATTTGTACGTCTTGCCGGAAAAATTCAGAGGATGGCCGTGGGTCAGGTGGCCGCCGTGCGCCAGATTCATTCCGAGGACGGTGTCGCCCGGCTGGAGCGCGGTCATGTAGACGGCGATATTGGCCTGCGTGCCGGAGTGCGGTTGCACGTTCACATGTTCGGCGCCGAAGAGCTGCTTCGCGCGGTCGATGGCAAGCTGCTCGGCCTGGTTCACGAATTCGCAGCCGCCGTAGTAGCGCTTCGTGCCGTAGCCCTCGGCGTACTTGTTGGTGAGGACCGAGCCCGCCGCTTCGAGCACCGCTTCGGAGACGAAGTTTTCGGAGGGAATCAGCTCGATGCTGGTGGATTGGCGGCGGAGCTCGTCGCGAAGGATTTCCGCGATTTGCGGGTCGACTTCGTCGACGGGGCGGCTCATGCGATGGGCGTCGTTAGTCATGTGAGTGGTGATTGGTGTCCCGAAGCTTCGGGAGTGACTGGTGATCTCGATAGGGCGTTTTTTGTACCGATTAGAAAATCTTTTCTCTTTTGTTTGCAGCGAGTTATGACGATTTCTAATTGTGAGCTGTCCGATTAGCCGCCACGGCGGCCAGGGAAGGGCAGTGGCGATGGCCTTCGTCGAAGAAAACGCTCCTAGGGTAACGAGTGGCCCTTCGTCGAACGGGGCTGTCCCGAGGGTAACGAGGGCGAGCCAGCCGAGAGGCGAGCGGAGGCTCCCCTCTGTACCGACTTTTAGGACGGGTCGGCGTCGTTTGTTTCCATGAAGTTTCGGCGATTTCTAATCCCGGTACGCCGATTGGCCCGCGTCCTGCGCCCGCATTCGCTTTGTCGAGACAGCTTCGCACGTTCCCATGGTAGTAGAAAATTTCTGGCGCGCAAGGAATAAACATCTGGCGGCGAAAGTCATGGCGGAAGTGCGAAATTGTCGCAGCGAGCGGGACGACGGACGAGGGTGTATCATTCGCCCACTGATTCAGGGGCGAACGGAGAGAATCAATGACAATTGATCGCACGCTGAGGAAGGGAATCGCGATCGCGGCAATGTTGCTCGCTCTAGCATCCGCGGCCGGTGCGCAATTTCCCGACAAGTACACGAACTTGCAGGTCTTGCCGACGGAGATTTCGAAGAACGAGCTGCAGGCGACGATGCGGAGCTTCGCGTTTGCGCTGGGCGTCCGCTGCGAATACTGCCACATGCAGAACGCAAACAAGGAATTCAACTACCCTGCGGATGACAAAGACACCAAGAAAACCGCGCGGGTGATGCTCCAGATGGTGGCTGCGATCAACCACGATTACATGACCAAGATCGGCAAGCCGGAGCCGGTGCGCGTCGAGTGCGCGACATGTCATCACGGTCTCACGCGGCCGCGGCAGCTCAAGGCCGTGCTTGCGGAAGCCATCGAGAACCGCGGGATTGATGGGGCAGTAGCGCTCTATCGCGACCTGCGAAAACAGTATTACGGCTCGGGCCAGTATGACTTCAGCGACACTCCGCTGAACCAGCTCACGGAAACGCTTTTGGCGAAGAAGCAGAATAAAGAGGCTGTCGCGATCATGGAAATGAACTTCGCGGAGAACAACCCGACTTCGGTGTATTCCTATCACATGCTCGCAATGGCGCACCAAGCCAACGGAGAGACCGACAAGGCTATCGCGGACTACCGCAAAGTGCTCGAATTGCATCCCGACGATGACTGGGCGAAAAGCCAGATCGACGCGCTTTCAAAACTCGATTGAACAATCGAATCGATTACTGCAGCTTCGCGTACTCGGCCTTGGCTTCTTTCAGGATCGGGATGTCGGGGTCGGCATCTTTCCACAACGCGAGGAAATCCTGATAAGCGGTGCGGGCCTTGGCTGTGTCGCCCTGCAGCACATAGGAGCGGGCAAGGCCAAGCTGTGACAGCGGATGAATCACATTTAGCCCTGCAATCGTTCGGCTTGCCAGAATTTTCTGGAACTCCGTGGCCGCCTCGGCGCCTCGGTGGCAGCGAAGGTAGGCCAGGCCACGCTGGTAGACCGGGCCGAGCGCAGATCCGGGCCCCCCTCCGAAATCCATCGAGCGTGCAAGTTCGAGGTCTTCCACTGCCTTGGCTGGATCGCGCTCGATCATCGAGCGCAGCATCGGTATCTGCTGATTCTGCATAATTGTGTCTTGGGGAAAATCCTTGTTGAGCAGATCGATGGTCTTTTGCACCCTCGCGGTATCGCCGGCTGGGGCGGAGGCGAGAGCGACCAAACTCTGCGTATCCGTGCTGCTGTCTAAGGCCAGCGCCTCTTGCACCAAGACTTTGGCCCGTTCGATGTTACCGACCATTGCGTTGCGTTAGCCGCAGCGGCCAGGTAGTTCGCCGCATTCTTTGGGCTGTGCCCGCTCTTGGCTTCTTCCACCGCCTGCTGAAGGAACCCTTGAGACTCTCGGAACTTGCCGTAGTAGCGGGCCATTCCGCCGCGAGTCATAAACAACAACCCACCGCCTGCCCTGCCTTTCGCCCATTCCAAGTTTCGCTGCACCGTGGCCATGTCGCCTTCGAGAAACGCAACAACGTTCTGAATCAGGCGGAGGCTCACCGAGTCCATGCCCGCGTCGAAAGCGCGGCGCAAAATCTGCTTGCTCTCATCCAATCGGTTGTTATCCATGAACTGGGCTGCCGTATCGAAATAGTTCAACTGGGACGAGGGGTCCATCTCCAGCGCCTTACTCGAAGCCGCCAGCGCCTTGTCAAACTGGCCGAGTTCGCCATAGTCCACGCCAAGATTCAGCTGGGGAATCGAGTCCCGGGGGTACGACCTCAGCCAGAGTTCGTAAGTCTCAATTTCTTTCGGTATATCTCCCAACGCCTGGTAATAATGGGCCGTGATGTAAAATCGCTCGGGTTCCGTTACGCGGTCGCGGAGCGCGTAGGCCTTGGTTTGGTACTCGATTTCGCGTTCGCGGTCATCGGTGTTGGCATAGAGGGTGCCGAGACGGGCGTAGGCCAGGGCAAAGTTGGGGTCGAGTTCGACGGCACGCTGGTAAAAAGGTATGGCTTCCTCGTCGCCGCTCTTGTCGCGAGTCTCCTCGCCTTCGGAGAATGCCTTCAACGCAGGCAGCGATGATGTGGTGGCCTCTTCCAGAGGCTTATCGAGTTTGTGGATGGACGTAAGCGATTCGCCCAGCTTGCTCCGCAAGCGCGACGCGGCCGTGCCTAGAGCCGCCAGCACCTTTTCCTTGCTCTCGGCCTGTTCCTGATCCTGCGCGACGGTATCGCCGTTGACCGCGTCGATCGCACTCAGGGTGATTACGTATTGGCTGCCCAATTGGGCGATATCCCCGGCGAGCACGGCCTTGGAAGCCGTGCGTTGCGCAAGATCACGGGCTAGTTCTGTTGTGAGCCGTTCATCTTCCTGGCGGCCCATGAGTTTGAGCGTCGTGCGGACTTTCTGTTCCGATACGACATTGAGGAAAGGCGACTGGCCCAGGTCCACCTCCAGCGCCTGTTTCATGGTGCGGTCAAAGATCGGATCGCCGGTGGTGTTGATGAAGTCCGTGATTACGATGGAATCGCGCTCCGTCAAAGCGTGTGCACGCCGGAAATAAAAAGGCGTCAAGACAGCGAGCAACACAACGACCACGGCTGCGGGAATAATGAGTTTGCGGCGGCGCGCCAAGCTGACCCGCAATGTGGAAGTCGATGTTGCCGCGCTGGATGCGGCGACCGAGGCCGCCGAGCTCGCGGCACTGGTGACGCCGGATAGCGCGGGGGATGCCACGCTCACCGCTGCGGATCGACCCGATTCCGAATCACGCCGCAGGCGTTTCAGGTCCGCTCGGAATTCCCCGGCGGTCTGGTAGCGGAGCTCACGATCTTTTTCGAGGGATTTGTTGGCGATGCGTTCTAATTCCGCAGGCAAGTGTGGGTTCCAGCGTGTGGCAGGGATGGGCGTTTTGTTCAAAATTGCGTCGAATACGGCCGCAGTGGTGAGGCCTTCAAACGGTAGCTTGCCTGTAGTCATCTCATAGAGGACGACACCGAAGGAGAAGAGGTCGGTTCGCGCGTCGAGTTCTTTTCCGAGCGCCTGCTCCGGAGACATGTAGGAAACCGTGCCGAGAGCCGTTCCAGGAGTGGTGAGGTGCATTTCCGTGGTTGCAGCCGTGACCAAAGCAGACGGTTCTGGGTCCTCCCCCAAAAACTGCCGCTGCGGAGATAGCTTGGCCAATCCGAAGTCCAGCACCTTTGCGTGACTCCGCTTCGTGACAAAAATATTGGCGGGCTTGATGTCCCGATGAATGATGCCTTCGGCATGGGCTGCCTCCAATGCATCGGCGATTTGGATGGAAACGTCCAGAATCTGGTCCGTCTCAAAAGGCCTGGCAGTCATGCGGTGCTTGAGGGTGAGGCCATCGAGAAACTCCATGACGATGAAATGCTTTCCGGTTTCCTCACCGATATCGTAAATCGTGCAGATGTTCGGGTGATTCAGCGCCGACGCCGCTTCCGCCTCGCGCCGAAAACGATCCAGCGAAGCCGGGTCTCTGTCCATCTCCACAGGCAGGAATTTAAGAGCAACGGAGCGATGCAGCCTGGTGTCTTCGGCTTTATAGACGACACCCATGCCGCCGCCGCCAAGCTTTTCGAGGATGCGATAGTGCGAGACGGTCCGCCCAATGAGCGCGTCAGAGGCCGCCATAGTGCAGCCATCTTAGGGTGTGACCTGAGGCAAGTCAACGAATCGGCAGATTTTGTCAGCCGAACCTAGAGTTCGACTCGGGCAAGCACCTGGTAGAGCAGCAATCGGAAACGCCACCATTACCGGAGACTGGAAAATGTCTACGGGGCCGGCGGGGCTGCACCTCAGCAATACGGGCGGCCGGTCTTCTCAAGCTGAGTCAGACGGCGGCGGAGGCGACGCGTTGCGGCGTGAACGAGAGAGTATCCGGCAAGCCGGACTGAAGTAACTTGGCGAATGCGGAGGCGATCATGGGGCGGCCGAAGAGGTAGCCTTGCCCTTCCGCGCAATGCTGGGCCTGAAGGAATGCAAGCTGTTGCGGCGTTTCGACGCCCTCGGCGATGACACGGCGCTTGAGGCTCCAGCCCATGTTGATGGCGGCGCTGACAATGGACGCGTCATCCGGACAGATATTGATTCGGCGGACGAATGACCGGTCAATTTTCAGCGCATCAATTGGAAACTGGCGCAGGTAGCTCAGGCTGGAGTAGCCGGTGCCGAAGTCATCCACCGTGAGACGTATGCCCATTATTCTGAGCTTCTGAAGCACATGGGCGGTGGCCGAGGTGTCCTCCATGAGGACGCCTTCGGTGACCTCAAATTCGAGATAGCACGGTTCGACGCCCGTTTCCGCAAGTGTCTCGCAAACACCTTCCAGAAAATTCTTGGCGCGAAACTCGACGGCAGAAACGTTCACGGCAACCGGTATGAGCGGCAAGCGCGCGTCTTGCCAAGCACGAACCTGCCTGCAGGCTTCGCGCAGCACCCAGCGGCCGATTGGAAGAATGAGGCCGCAGTCCTCGGCGATAGGCACGAAGAGAGAGGGGCGCGTAAGCCCTCTCTGCGGGTGGTGCCAGCGTATCAATGCCTCGACGCCGGTGATCTTGCCTGTGGCGAGATTTACCTTCGGTTGATAGTGCAACACGAACTCGTTCCGGTCGAGGGCGTGGCGCAAGTTGCTTTCGAGAGACTGGCGCTGGACAGCTTTCGCATTCATTTCGGCGGCGAAGAACTGGAAATTGTTACGTCCGCTTTCCTTGGCGTGGTACATCGCAGTGTCCGCATGCTTGATGAGCGTTTCGGCATCCCCTCCGTCTTCCGGAAAGATGCTGATGCCGATGCTGCCGTCGATATGGAGATCGTACCCCTCGATCGAGTGGGGCGCACGGAGCGAGGAGAGCAATTTTTCAGCGCTAGCGGCAGCATCAGAGGGATGAGCGATATCTGGCAACAGGATCACGAATTCGTCGCCACCCTGGCGGCTGACAGTGTCGGAACTTCGCACACTGGACGACAATCGCTCGGCAACGGATTGCAGGAGCTTGTCGCCGACGGCGTGCCCCAGCGAATCGTTGATGTATTTGAAACGATCCAGGTCCACAAAAATCACGCCGATCTGTTTGTTTTGGCGGCGAGCCAGCGAAATCGACTGAGATATCCGGTCGTTGATGAGCAGGCGATTCGGCAAATTCGTGAGGCAATCGTGCTGGGCGGCGCGGATCATCTCGAGCCACATGGTTCGTGGCTCGGTGACATCGTGGAAAACGATCACAGCGCCAGTGACGTGACCCGCGCGGTCGTGGACAGGGGTGAAGGAGCCTTCAATGGCGGATTCAAATCCGTCGCGGCGAGCAAGGACGCAATTTTCGGGGAGTCGCACGGCCCGATTCTGCTGAAGAGCCTTCTGCATGAAGTTTTGAGCGGGCAGGCGGGTGGCGGCGTCAATCGTCTTGAAGATATCGGCGAAGGGATGGCCAGCAGCTTCCTCGCGAGGCCAACCAGTCATGCTCTGTGCAACCAGGTTGAGGGAGGTGACGTTGCCTTCGTTGTCCGTGCAGAGGACACCGTCGCCAATCGCGTTGAGGATTACCTGTGTGCGTTCCCTTTCCGCGCATAGCACATCCTCGGCGGTGTTGCGTTTGATCGAGCTGCGCAGAATGCTCTGCAGCGGATGCCGGCGGAGATGAGCCGGCCGGAGATAAATCTGGGCGCCGCGCGCTACCGCCTGCTGTGCGAGAGATTCGTCATTGCCGCCGCACAGGACCAAAATGGGGATGCCGGGCGAGACGCGGTGCAGCTTGTCGAACGTTTCAATACCTCGACTATCGGGCAGGAACAAATTCAGCAAGATAGCGGCAATTCCTTCGCCCGTCAGGCGAGCGAGACCATCGGAAAGCAGGCGGACCCATTCCACGTCGAACGGACCGGTGCGCGAGTGAGCGAGGGCTGCTTGAATCGCATGGGCGACCACCGAGTTGTCTTCGATGACAAGGATCCTTCGATCCTGAACGGCTGCGGACATAGTGAGTCACACGCATTTCCGGAAGGGGGTAATGCTTCGAAGGGGAGCGAAGTATTCCAGTTAGTTCCGTCGAGGTCAAGGGATTCCTCGCTGCTTGTGCTGGAGAGGTTCGGAATTGGACACGTTGGGACAGTGTGAGTAGCCGTCGGGAGACGAACTACTACGTGTGGTAGTAGGAACGGCGGGTGGGATAGGCTCCTGCGCGGATTCAATAAAGTAGAGGGTTTGCGCGAGGATTGTGTGGGAATTGAAGCATCTGGGCTTCAGGGGCTAAGGCCCGGCGGACGTGGCGGCGTTTGCAGCGGGGCAAAAGCCCCGTCCTTCCAGCCTCATCCGCCCGTCCACTCCCGCATTCGGTGGGTGTGCTTGGCGACGGTCTGTGTGGTGGCTTTCGGCTGCATGGCGACGCCGCGAACCGGGGCGCAGAATTTTCGTGGCGGGCTGGCTGGGGACCGTCGAGGATACGACAGGGGCGCGCGTGCCGGGCGCTAGCGTCAGGGTGCAGGAGGTTGGGTACTCCGACGATTCAGCGCGAGACGACGAGTGACACAGCGGGGCAATTCCGCGTGGAGGATTTGCTGCCGGGCGTGTATCACCTGAGCGTGAAGGCCGAGGGATTCGCGGACGCGGATTCTGACGTGACGGTGGTGGTCAGCACGGTGAAGGAAGTCACGGTGACGCTGCACCCGGCCGCGATGTCGCAGACGGTGAACGTGCAGGGCCAGGCGTCGTCGATTGCGACGCAGCCCATCGACACGACGAGCGCGGTGCATCAGACGGCAATCACCACGCAGGACCTGGAGACGATTCCTCTGGCGGCGCGCAGCTTTGCCAACATCGCCTACCTCGCGCCGGGAACCGAACCGGTGGAGCCCTCCGATCCGACGAAGGCGCGCATCACGGCGGTGTCGACGGGCGGCAGTTCGGGCTTGAACAACGAGCTCTCGGTGGACGGCGGCGACAACTCGGACGACTACATCGGCGGCTTTCTGCAGAATTTTTCGCCGGATGCGGTGCAGGAATTTGCGGTGCGCACGGCGGGTGAAGACGCGGACACGGGCCGCACGACGGCCGCGTCCGTCGTGATCACCACCAAGCGAGGCACGAACGACTGGCACGGCGACGGGGCTTTCTACGACCGGCAGGCCGCGCTGAACGCGCGCTTCCCGATCGAGAATCCCGCGCCGAATCCGAAGCAGCCGTTTTCGCGGCAGAATTATTTGGGCACGGTGGGCGGACCGATCGTGCGCGACAAAATTTGGTTTTTCTCGTCGCTCGAATACGTGCACGAAAACGCGAGCATCGCCTACAGCCCGACGAGCCAGACGCAGTTCAACGCGCTGGCGCAGCTCGCGCAAATGGGCCTGGTGGACGTGAACGGCACGGTGGTGAGTTCGATTCCGACGCCGAATATCGTGCCCGTGCCGTTCCGCGATTATCTGGCGACGACGCGATTCGACTGGGCGCAGTCGGCGCGGTCGCAATGGTTCCTGCGCGCGGCCATCGACAATTATCTGACGCACAACGCGCTGGTGGCGCAGGCGGCGCTGCCCTCGACGGGCGTCGAACAGCACAACAATTACATGAACCTGGTGATCAGCAACCAGTTCACGTTCAGTCCCACGTGGCTGGGATCGTTTGTGTTCGACGCGAGCGGGTTGCACCTGACCGCGGCGCGCAATTCGGATCTGGGATTCGCGCTGGCGTTTCCGTTCACGGCGACGTCGGCGACAATTTCGGGATTCGAGACGTTTGGCGACAATCAGTTCGTCACGCCGATTACGGCGTTTCCGGTGCTGCGCAATCAGGAGAAGTACCAGCTTCGCTACGACATGACGCACACAACCGGGGCGCACTCGATCCGGTTCGGCGTGAACTTCATTCACGAGCCGGTGCTGAGCGGCGCGCTGCCGGGCAATCAGGAGACGCTGATGGCGTTCGGCGAAGACCCGACGGATTATTTGGCCGACCCCGCGCAGTTCACGGCGGATTTGTCGTTGTGCACGCCGACTCCTTCGCCGAACGCGAATCCGGCGTCGTCGTGCGGTATCACGCCGGCGGGGAACGGCAGCTTCGGGCAGAATATTCAGAGGCTCGGGCTGTACGCCGAGGATTCCTGGCGCGTCACACCGCGGCTGACGGTGAATTACGGCTTTCGCTACGACCGGAGCTTTGGGCTGTTCACCGCGTCGGGGCAGAGCCAGCTGGATAATCCCGCTTACTTGACGCTGAAGGCGCTGCAGATTCCTCTGTTGAATGGCGCGCCGCACGATTTTAACGGAGCGGTGGGACCGCGGCTGGGAATCGTCTACGGCCTGGGCGAATCCGAAAACACGGTGATTCGCGCCGGCATCGGCATCTACTCGAACGACCTGGCGCAGAACGGCTGGGTGCCGGCGTTGCAAGCGGTGAACACGCCGCCGGGCGTTTGCGTGAATCCCGGCGATCCGGGGTGCCTGCCTCCGGCGTCTTCGACGGGGCCGATCGGGACGGTGGCGGGCTCGGGCGCGATTATCGCGCCGGGTTACAAAACGCCGTACGCAATGCACGTCACCGGCGGCGTGCAGCATGCGTTCAATTTTCCGCGCGCTCAAACCGCGACTCGAAATTGGCTGCTCAGCGCGGACTACACGTATGAGAAAGGGAACCACGGGTTCGCGCGCTATCAGTATCAGGCGGGGTTCACGCTGTTCTCGCCGCTGTTTTCACCCGGCAACGGATGCCCCGCGCTGGAAGACGCGATCGACTGCCAGCGAGATAACGTTCCGAACGTGACCGTGTTCAAGTCGGACAATCGGTCGGCTTACAACGCGCTGATGATTCACTTGCAGGGGAACGTTTCGCGGCGATTTAGTTTGGTGGCGAATTACACGCTGTCGAGAGCGAACACGTGGGGATGCATCCTCGGCGAGCTGTTCGACTACGTGGACGGGGTCTGCAATCCGCTGAAGCCCTTTGGTCCCGGAGATTATGGCCCGTCGGGAGAGGATGTGACGAGCCGATTCGTGCTGGCGGGGACGTTTCACGTGCCGGGCGGCGATCGAGCTGACGACGCTGATGCAGGCGGAGAGCGCGCGGCCGATTACGCTGACGACTTCGACTCCGGTTACCGGGCTCGGCGATGGCGTCGATGACCGGGCGGTGGTGAACGGCGTGCCGACGACGCTGGATGAACTGCGAGGAACGCCTTACATTCAGGTGGACCTGCGCGTGACCCGGCCGTTCCGAATCGGCGAGCGCTGGACCGTGGCGCCGTTCGTCGAGTTCTTCAATCTGTTCAACCGCAACAATCCCGGCGCGAACTACGTGACGGATGTGGGCGCGATGCCGGTGCCAGCGGCGGAAGTGGCTGCCGGCAACATCACCGATCTTTGCACGAACGCCGCTTGCACGACGACCACTCCCATCACCAGCGTGAAGCAGTTGCGCTTCCCGGGCGGGGCGCTGGGGGATTTCTTCGGGCCGGGGACGACGGTGGGTATTCCGTTCGCGGCGCAGATCGGCGCGCGCGTCACGTTCTAACGATTGAGATCAAGTCGCGTGAACAGAATGGACCTCCGTCACAACCGGCCCCGCTGTTTCGCAATGAATGGTGGCCGTGAGCACTGCGTTGGGGGTTTGAGTCAAGCGAGCAGCTGCTTTGTTGAGCGACTCCTCGTAGCCAGACGGGAAATTCAAAGCCTCCGCGGAACTGGCGATAGGCTTTCAGAGCTGCTTCCACGGCTTCGAGATTGACCGGAGTCACTCCCAGTTTGCCCGTCCACCCAGGCTCGATGTGATGGTAGTCCATTAGGAATAGGTTTGTGGTCTTCCGGGCTTTGTCGATCAGTTGGCTTCGCGTAACTTCAATCTGCTGATGCACATCGGAGGGGCCGAAAAGGAAATAATGGGCGTTTTTCGCAGACATGTCGAATCGCAAACTGACGAATGCGCCTTCTAGTTCGCGGCCATCCGCCCGAATCGTAATCGTTATTTCTTCCGGCAGTCTCATGGGCAGCTCCCAAACTGCAGGAGGGTCTGAGGGGGCAACAACAATTGCTCCTTGTTTCGTCCTAGGGATTCTGGTCGGGGTCTTTGGCGCGGCCGTGCATGCCAGGGAAGTGGAACGCCGCCGAGCATGGTGTGCGGGCCGCCGTAGATGAATTCGAGGGCGATGTTCTCGCCAGCCTCGGCCGCGAGGTTGTAATTCCCGATGCGGAAGCCGTCCATCGGTTCGTAGCGGCTGGGATACCAGCCGAGCGACGGCCGACATCGTGCCGGCGTACGGCGCGCCGATCGCCGCCAGCGAAAACACGCGATGGCCATCGGCGCCGCGGCGCGCGGTGACCGTGGAAATTAGCGCATTTTCAAGCCGCGGGAAAAAGCCGTGGCACGCGCAACGATAGTAGATCGTGTCCTCGCGAAATGCCTCGGCAAGGGCGTAGCGCGTCGCAGTGGTGATCAACTGGATGCCGTAGTTGCTGCCGAGGCGCACGCCGTAGGAATCCCAGCCCTGGCCCCACTCGGGCGGCGTGCTGTAGGCTTGCTGAATGCCGGCGCTAGCGGCGGCGGTGGAGAGGGATATGGACCGAAGGCGTCGAAGCCGAAGTTGCGGATTTTTTCGCGCTCCGTGGGCTTGTGATAGGCAATGGCCGGCACCGTTTGTGTCGCAGCGGCGGTTGACGACGAGCTCGATGACGAATCCTGGCGCGGGCTGGCTGCCACTTGTGCCGGCGCCAGCAGCTCCCTGCGCTCGGGCGGGAGATGACGCCATAGCGAATCCCGCGAAGGCGACGAGACAGACCACTAGCCGGTGCATCCTCATATTCGACTTCTCCTCTTCAAACGGAACGCACGCCGGTGAGGGTCCGGACACGCCGCCACGTACCCAGGCCCCACGTCGCGGCGTGCGATTCAGCAGTTCCTAGAAGTTCTGAACGACGATTTGCGCCACTTTCTTCCCAAAGTCAAGCGTGGCTCTCAGATTGCCGCCGATAAAGCGCACATTGCCGGTGACGTCCTGCTCGAGCTCGGATTTGCCGCTCTTGTCGGTGAACTGGCAGTGAACCTTAATCTGAGTGGCACCGGCGACGGTGGTTACTTGACGTTTCTCTTCGCTGCCTTGCTTGAACCCATACACATTGCTGTGAAGGATGACCAGATCCGGCGCGTCCATGGCGGCGTGGTCGCCGTCACGGTAGACGTGCTCGAACTTTTTGGTCTTTTCCAATTGTTCGATCATGTTCTCGTAGAGAGACAGCTGAAACGGAAGGGGAAGAGTCACTTCGTTGGACTCGACCATGAGGACTTGAATCGAGGACGCCTTGATCTTGGGCTGCATGGTCTGTTGCGCGGATCCTTTGCTTGCCCCGAACAGAAGCACGACGCCAACAAACGCAAGAGAGCTAAGGTAGGTGGTTTTTTTCAGGTTCATGGTTTTCTCCCCTGCGGCTTCGGCGCAGATGCTGGCGGAGTGGGTCCGGGTTCAATCGGAACGCTGGTCTTTGCGCCCTGAGCCAGCAGCGCTATCTTTGCGGCCGTCGCCGAGCCCTGCGGCATACTGAACACCGCGCCATGCACGGCGCCGGAAGGTTCGACGTACGTGATCGCGAGGGTGTCAATCTTGGTGCGGAACAGGCTCAGGAATCTTCCGGACCCGTAAGGCGCGAACATCGTGAGCGTGCCAATCGTACCGCCGATCGTGCGCTGGGTGTCAGCGCCGGTCAGCACTTCGGTGATCGAGGCGGCCGGGACGTCCGCCTTCTTTTTGCCTTTGGTGAACTCCAGAGTGTCTTTCGCGATTGTGAGGGTTCCGGTGGCATTGTGGCCGATTCCCGCAAGACCTAGAACTTGTTTGGTGTTTGGGACTGTGTCCGTACTTTGATCTTGCGCGAAGCCTGGCAAGGCCAAGGACCCGACACCTATCAGAACCGTCCCGGCGGCGAGGAGAACCGGCAACGCGCGACGCAGAATCATCGTTAACTCCTTTGAAGTAGAAACAGGGCCGACATGAGGATCAGTGGCCGCCTACACTACACCCTTTTGGCTTTTCGAACACTAAGAATCATCGGCAGGGAAGGCCGGATCGTCCAGCTCCGAAAGGCGGAAATCGCGGAGATGTCCTACCCATCGTCCGGTGAACCGGCACTCAAACGCTCGTCACTCGTGGCGCAGGGCGACCATCGGATCGACTTTCGTCGCGCGACGCGCCGGGATGTAGCACGCCATCGTGGCCACCAGCGCCAGCACCGCGACGACATCGGCAAAGGTGTAGGGATCCGTTGATTGGACGCCGTACAAAAGGCTTTGCAAATAGCGCGTGACGCCTGCCGCTGCTGCGACGCCGATTACTGCGCCGGTGAATGCGAGTACGAGACCCTGTCTTACGATGAGGCGGAGCACTTGGCGCTGTTGGGCACCGAGCGCCATACGGATTCCGATTTCGTGCGTGCGCCGCGCAACTTCGTAGGACAGCATCCCATACAGGCCGATGCACGCAAGAAGCAGCGCGAGCGCGCCGAAGAGCGCGGAGAGGCTCGCGACGAGCCGTTCCTGGTACAGGGACCGGTCGATCTGCTCTGTTTGAGTCTTGACGTGCGAAACGAGGATGCTGCTGTTGACTTGACTCACGGCGCCGCGTACACCGGAGACAAACGCACTGGAATCACCCGCAGTGCGCAGTTCGAATTCGGCTCCGCCTTCCTCTCGCAAGGGGACGTAAACCGTCGGTGGGGGCTCGCTGCGGACGTATGAATATTTTGCGTCTCTGACAACGCCGATGATGATTCGTGGAGTGTCGAGACCGGGTTCAATGAACTGGCGCCCGAGTGAGTTTCCTTTCCCCATAAGGCGTCGGATGAACGCTTCGTTCACCACGGCTGGTTCTGGCTTGGTCTGCGTCACGAAATCGGTGGAAGCGAACGCGCGCCCAGCGAGCAGCGGCACGTGCATTGTCTCGAAGAAACGCGGCCCCACGGGGAGAACATTTGACTCGACGCTCTTGTCGGGGCTTTCCGGAAGGGCGAACACGCTGTCCATGTTGGAGCCGCTCAACAACGGAACCATGGAGTAGCTCGCTGACGTCACTCCCGGTAGTGCGCTGAGTCGGTCCTGCAGTTGGCGATAAAGGATGGTGGACTGACCGTCCTTAGCGTGGGTCATTGTGGTGTCAGCGTAGAAAAGCAGAAGGTTGCGTGTGTCGAATCCGAAGTTCAGGGTCTCGAGATTGACGAGGGTGTGGACGAGCAAACCGGCCCCAGCGAGCACGACTACCGACAGCGCGACCTGCGCGACGACGAGGAAGCTGCCGAATCCAAGCCGGCGGCGGCCCAAAACCGCGGAAGCTTTGCCGCCAGTCCCTTTCAGCGCGGGCGCCAAATCAACTCGCCTGCTGCGCAGGGCGGGCGCGAGGCCGAAGAGAACGCCGGTAAACACGGCGACACCAATCGTGAAGCCTAGAACCATTCGGTCGGGATGGACGTCGAGTTCGACCGGCATATACCAGTTTTTCGCGAGGAATGCGGCGAGCACGCTGGCGCCCCAGTACGCAAGGAGGATTCCCATCGCCGCACCGGCCGTGGCCACGAGCAAGCTTTCGGTCAAGAGCTGACGGACGATTCTTCCGCGAGTGGCGCCGAGCGTTAACCGCATGGCCATCTCTTGGCGGCGCGACGCAGCCCGAGCAAGTGAGAGGCCGGCAACATTGGCGCACGCAATCAGTAGGATGATCCCGACGGATGCCATCAGTAAGAACAGTGGCTGCGAGAATTCTTGGCGCAGTGAGACAAGGCCGCGGGCGGCGCTCCTCAATTCGATTCGAGGCAAATCGGCCGGCTTGAAGATGGCGCTGGGCCCGCTGGTGGAACCAGCGGCGAAAATCACGGCCAGAGCGGATTGCGCCTGCGACGTCGAAACACCGAGATCGAGGCGGGCCAAGATCTCGATCCACAGAGAGTTGATCGCGGTGGTTTTTGGTAAATGCGGAGCGATAAGAGCCTGAGAAGACACAGGTGTCCAAGTGTCTGTCGGCAGTCCCGGATCCACACCGGAAAATCCCGGCACGGCTACGCCCACTACCGTGAACGGCGTGTTTTCGAGCAGTACCGATTTGCCGACGATCGAAGGATCACCTCCGAATCGGTTCTGCCAAAAATCGTAGCTCAATACCGCCGCAGGCTGAGCGCCCAAGACATCGTCCATCGGTTCGAGGGTACGGCCCATGATGGGGCGCACACCGAGGGTTGAAAAGAAGTCGCCGGATACGAGTTGGCCGGTGGCAGTGCTCACGCGACCGTTGGCGGTTACGTGCAGCTGGTTAGGTCCGGTGAAAGCAGACACGGCAGAAAAGATGTTTCGTTCTTCACGAATCTGCTCGAACATCGGATACGAGAATGAGCAACCCTCCGGCGTGTTGGTCGAGCCGTTCGCGGCATCGGGGCAGCCACTCCAGAAGTAACTTGCAGTCGTGGTCGGATCGTGCAACGCAGTCCATCGGAGGATCAGCAGGTGTTGGGGGTCGCGAACGGGCAGCGTGCGGAGCATGACGGCGTTAATCAGGCTGAAGATGGTGGTGTTGGCGCCGATGCCGAGAGCGAGTGTGAGGACGGCGACGGCGGTGAAGCCGGGATTCTTGCGCAGCATGCGAAGGCCGTAGCGAACGTCTTGCAGTAGCTGCTCGAGCCAGACGATGCTCCAGACCTCGCGCGTCTCTTCCTTCACGCGGGTGACGTTGCCGAACTTGCGCACCGCCGCGTAGCGCGCTTCCTCTGGCGACATGCCGCGATCGATGTTGTCCTGCGTCTCGCTGTTCGATGTGTTCGCGGATGTCCCGGTCGAGATCTTCGAGGACGTGCTTGCGCCGTTTCATGATTCGACCCCCTGCTGCGTCGCTCGGTGAAGCCGCAAGTAACGCTCGTCACTCGTACCGCAGCGCGACCATGGGATCGACGCGCATCGCGCGGCGCGCGGGGATGTAGCAGGCGGCGAAGGCGACGAGCGTCAGCAAAATGGCGACGCCCGCGAACGTCTCGAGATCGGCGGCGCTGACGCCGTAAAGCAGACTCGACATCAGGCGCGCAAGCCCGAAGGCCGCAGCAATGCCGATGACGATCCCGATGCCGGCGAGCCTCATGCCTTGGCCGATCACCAATTGGAAGACACCTAGCCTCGGCGCGCCGAGCGCCATGCGAACGCCGATTTCGCGAGTTCGCTGCGCCACCGAATACGAGATCACGCCATAAATTCCGATCGCCCCGAGAACCAACGCGAGCCCGCCAAACAAACCGAGCAGCACCAGCGTCATCCGCCGCGTCGCCACCGAATTGCTCAGCGAGTTCTTTCATCGTCGAAATGGCGAAGATGGGCTGATCTTTGTCAATCGACTCCACCGCGCCGCGAATCGCCGAAGTGAGCGCGGCGGGATCGACACCTGATTTCACGAGCAGGGACATGGTGGTCGTGGGACTCTGTCGAAACGGTACATATACTTCGAGCCGCGCTGGATTCGCCAGTCCGTATAGCTTCGTGTCGGCGACAACTCCGACAATCGTGAGCCATTTGGAAGAACTCGTCGATGACGGATGACCGAACATGAAGCGCTTGCCCAGGGGATCTTCATTCGGAAAAAACTGCCGCGCCACGTTCGCGTTAATCATTCCTACGAGCGGTGCTTTCTCGTCGTCTGCATCGGTGAAGGTGCGTCCACGGAGGAGCGGGATTCCGAGGGTCCTCGCATAGTCCGGGCTGATGATGTGATAGTCCGGATGCGGATAACTCCCCGGCTTTGGCAGGGCCATTCCCTCGATCGTAACGTCCGTGCGGTTGTGATCGTCCGTCAGGGGAACCACGGTGCCCACCGCCGCACTTTCAACTCCCGGCAGAACGCGGACGCGATCGAGCACCTGCTGCCAGAAATTCAGGATGGCCGGGTCTTTCGAATATTGCTGCGTGCGCAAATCCATTCCCATGGTCAGCACGCGGTCGGGACGAAATCCCGGATCGACTTGCAGCAAGCGATAGAGACTTTTCATCATCAGGCCCGCACCGATCATAAGAATGAGGGCGAGCGAAGTTTCCGCAATCGCCAGCACACCTCGCAGGCGATTTTGCGCCGCGCCCACGCTCGCCGTTCGCCCACCTTCCTTCAATTCCGATTGCACGTCGGGCTTGGTCCAATGCAGGGCAGGCGTCAAACCGAAAATGAACGCCGCCAGTATCACCACGCCCCCTGCAAACAAAAGCACCGCACCGTTCAAATTCACAGTGTCGCCTGACAACATGCCCGCGGGAATCAGTTGCACGATTCCACGAATCCCGCCGATTGCGAGCGCGAGGCCGAGGGCGCCTCCGAGAAGCGACAACACTAAACTCTCGGTCAGCATTTGTCCGACGATGCGTCCGCGGCTGGCGCCAAAGGCAATGCGCAGCGCAATTTCCTTGGTGCGACCCGCTCCGCGAACGAGAAACAGGTTCGCCACATTCGCGCATGCGATCAGCAGCACGAACATCACGGCGCCAAACAGCACAAGGATTGCCGGCTTTGCGTCGCCGACGAAAGCGTCGCGAATTGGTTGGAGTGCCACGCCGAACTGGTCATTGGCCGCCGGATATTCCTTCTCCAGCCGCGCCGCAATGCCTTCCATTTCCACGCGGGCTTGCGCGAATGGGACGGCTGGCGCAAGTCTGCCGATCACGGTGGTATCGCCGCGCCCGCCACGCTCGGTGACTTCGTCTGCATTGGCGGTGGCCCACACGCCGATGGGCAACAACACGTCCGTCTTATCGAGCCAGCGATAATTGGGTGGGAGGACACCAACGATCGTGAAGCCACGGCCATCGAGGGTGATCGTCTTACCGATGGCGTCCGGATCGCCTCCGAAATGCGATTGCCAGAGCGAGTAGGTCAGCAGGACCACTGACGGCGTGCCCGCTTTTTCCTCTGATGCATCAAAATCGCGGCCGAGGAACGGGCGGACGCCTATCATCGAAAGAAAATTCGGCGACACCGCGTCGCCGTTGATATTTTCCGGCTGGGTTATTCCGGCGAGATTGAAGCCGACAGACTGAATGATAGCGAACTGCGAAAATGAGTGACTCTGGGCGCGCCAATCGAGGAAGTTCGGATACGACACGCTGACCTTTCCAACCCTTGGCGTTGTCTCGTTCAGCACGATCAGACGCGAAGGGTCTTTGTATGGCAGCGGTCGCAAGAGAACGGCGTAGACCACGGAGAAAACCGCCGTGTTGGCGCCGATGCCGAGGGCCAGGGTGAGCACAGCGACGATCGTGAAGCCCGGAGACTTTCGTAGGATACGGAGGGCGTAGCGGACGTCTTGCAGAAGCTGTTCGAGCCAGGCGAGATTCCACACCTCGCGCGTCTCTTCCTGCACACGCGTCACATTGCCGAATTTGCGCAGAGCGGCATAGCGCGCGTCGTCTGGCGACATGCCGCGGTCGATGTTGTCCTGCGTCTCACGTTCGATGTGTTCGCGGATATCCTGATCAAGATCCTCGAGCATGTGTTTGTGAAGTTTCATAATTTGATCTCCCAGCCACGTCGCCCGGAATCTGCGCCCGAGCCGTCACTCGTATCGCAGCGCGACCATGGGATCGACTTTCGTTGCGCGGCGCGCCGGGATGTAGCAAGCCGCAAGCACAACAAATGCGAGCAGGATTGCGACACCTGCGAATGTGGCAGGGTCCGTCGGTTTCACCTCGAAAAGCAGACTGGCCATCAGGCGAGTGAGCGCCAGCGCTCCCATAATCCCGGAGGCGATGCCGAAGAGCGCGATTTTCGCTCCATCTCTCATAACGAGGAGCAGCACGTCGCTTCGCTGCGCTCCCAGCGCTGTCCGTATGCCGATCTCATGCGTACGTTGGTTCACGGCATAGGCCATCGCGCCGTAAATTCCCACCGCAGCCAAGGTCAACGCCAGCGCGGCGAAGAGTCCGAGGAGCAGCATGTTGAAGCGCTGCTGCGCAAGCGACACAGCTATGAGGTCGTCCATGGCGCGCACGTCGCTCACCGGAATCTGGCTGTCCAGGCTCCAGATCTGGTTCTTCACTTCTCCAACGAGCCCGGGAGACACATCCCGAGCCCGGATGGCGAGCGTCATAAATCTTCTCCAGCGCTCGTCGTTCTGTGAAAAAGGCGTATACACAGCGGGATCCGTCGGTTGATTCAATCCTGAATGTTTCACGTCGCCCACCACGCCGGTGACGGTCATCCATTGTGGAGGCCCTTCGTCGCCCGCCCAGCGAATGCGCACGCCGATTGGGTTTTCGCGCGGGAAAAATTCCCGCACGATTTCTTCGTTCACAATGGCGACGAGTGGCTGCCCTTCGCGGTCCATGGGGATGAAGTCGCGACCTGCCCGCAGGGGAATCTGCATCACGCGGAAGTAATCGCCCATCACGGAAAGGGTTTGCACTAGCGGCTCACCTCCCACCGCGACCGGCGGGCGTCCGTCGATGACCAAACGGTGGCCCACATAATTGCCGCCGAGGGGTATATCAGTCACCATCGCCGCTTCGACGCCCGGCAGAAAATTCAAGCGGGTGAGCAACTCGCGGCGGAACTGGTTTTGTTTGGGGATTTCGCCGTACCGTATCGTGGGCAGTTGGAGATACATCGTCATTACGTTCGCGGAATTGAAACCGGGGTTCATCGAGCGCAACCGGGAGAAGCCTTTGATCAACAAACCAGCCCCGATTAGCAGCACCAAAGCAACCGCCACCTCCGTTGTGACCAGAATTTCCCGTATGCGATGCCCCGTCGTGCTCGCAGTTGTGCTCCGCCCGCTCTCTTTCACGGCCTCGGCAACGTCCGCGCGAGCCGCGATCCATACCGGCGCCATTCCGAACACGATGCCGGTGAGCGCCGAGACCACGAGGACGAACAGCAGCACCCGTGTATCCAAGTGAATCCCGCTCAACCGCGCCAGCTCCTCCGGCTTCAGCGCGAGGAGCATGTTCGTGCCCCACTGCGCGAACAGCAATCCGGCCGCACCGCCGAGGAGCGACAACAGTGTGCTCTCTGTCAGCGTTTTCCGGATGAGCCGGCCGCGTCCCGCCCCCAGCGCCGCCCGGATCACCAATTCCTGGCGCCCCGCAGACGCCCGCACCATCAGCAAGCTGGCGAAATTCGCGCACGCAATCAGCAGCACCAGACCTACAGCTCCGAAGAGCACCAGCAGCGCCGACCGCACGTCTCCTACGAGCCATTCCTGCAGCGGAACTAATTGCCTCTTCCGTTCTTTTTCTTCGGCCGGATACTGCTCCGCCAGCCGGCGGTCGATCGCGGCCATGTCGGTCTGCGCCTGCGCGAGCGTGACGCCCGGCTTCAATCGCCAGTAGGTATGCATGAAGTGGACACTGCGATCAGCACCCGCTCCCGGGTAGCCAACCCAGAGTGAAACGAAAACGTCGACATGCTCCGTGGGCGGAGCAAAACTCGCGGGCATCACGCCAATCACCGTATAGGAGTTTCCGGCCAGGCGAATCGTTTTGCCCACCGCATGTGGATCGCTGCCAAGGTAGTCTTGCCAGAAATGGTTGCTGACCATGGCGAGACGCGGCCCGCCTTGCACATCCTCCCCGGGCGAAATGACCCGGCCCAGCATCGGCTGCACGCCTAGCGTTTCGAGAAACCCCGCATCGATGAGCCCGACACGGACTTGCACAGGTTCGGTTCCGCCTGTGTAGTCCATCGGCTCGACGTTGATTCCGCCACCCTGTGAGAAAGCGCGCACCTGTCTCTGGATATCCCTCACATTGGGGGGCAAATCGTGTTCCCTGATGACGACGAGTTGCTTCGGATCCTTGTAGGGAGGCGGACTGAGCAGCACTCCATTGATCACACTGAATATCGCGGTGTTAGCGCCAATGCCGAGAGCGAGTGTGAGGATTGCGACGATAGTGAAGCCGGGAGATTTGCGCAGCATGCGAAGGCCGTAGCGGACGTCCTGTAGTAGCTGTTCAAGCCACACGGTGTTCAACACCTCGCGGGTCTCTTCCTTCACGTGGGTGACGTTGCCGAACTTGCGGATGGCGGCGAAGCGGGCGTCGTCGGGTGACATGCCACGGTCGATGTTGTCCTGCGTCTCGCGTTCGATGTGTTCGCAGATGTCCTGGTCGAGATCCTCGAGGATGTCTTTGCGGCGTTTCATGGTTTCATCTCCCAGCCCCGTCACTCGGTGAATCCGAACTCAAACACCCGTCACTCGTAACGCAGCGCCACCATGGGATCAACTTTCATCGCGCGGCGCGCCGGAATGTAGGAGGCAGCCAGGGCGACCAACGTCAACAGGATCGCGACGCAGGCAAACGTGATCGGGTCGGTGGGCTTTACCTCAAAGAGAAAGCTACCTAGAAATCGCGTGAGCCAGAGAGCACCGGCAATGCCAAGTGCTACTCCGCCGAGCGCGAGAAGGGTGCCTTCGCCCAGCACGAGTTTCATTACATTCAGCCTCTGCG
>CAWBGW010000017.1:0-8709 GCA_963788345.1 uncultured Acidobacteriota bacterium
GTGAGCGACACCCAGCCGCCGCTTGAGTATCTAGTTGCGTCTTCGCAGACTTCGCTTCAGTCTTTTTTGTTGTCTCGCGCAGCCAGGCTGGCGGAACTTCGCCAAGAGATCCACAAACTCGTGAAGGAATGGGTTCAGATCCAAGGAGACGAGCGCACAGCTCGTTGGATCTTGAAATATCGCAACAGTGACGCATCGCGCCCGGAGTCACCGGCGCTGCCGCCGCGCGCGCTTTCAACTCTTGATTTCCAGCCTTCCCTTTTCTTGCCTGCCGCAGAGGAAGACGGCAAGCGCTCTCACGCCGAGAAGCACTTCTCGCAGCAAAGCTCGCGTCTCCACTCTCGAGTCTCTCGCTCTTGTGACCGCAGGTCGAAGTTTCGGGCTGAGGACGTCGGAGCCGCCGCGGACTCGTGGTCGGACGATCGCCGCCGAAATTCCCTCGTGAGATCCGTCTGCGCCATCGACAGTCGATTTCCCGCGAACAAAGGGGATTCTGTCGGCGCTCGCCTGACCCACTCGTCATCCGACTTGCCTCTTGCCTTTCCACCGGAGTTCTTCGCTTGCGACGCAGTTACGACAGCCGATATCGTTGCGACATCATCGGAGCCGAACATTTGCCCCGGGGCGCGCCGTTGCAATTCGAATGTTTGCGCAATCGCTGCAGCTCATCTTCGGCGTGCCTCTCGTCGCAGTTCTTGTCCGTGGCCCTTGGAAAACTTCGCGTTGCTTGCCAACGGAATCGCCCGAGCCAGTCACACTGAACAGCCGACCACGGCTCCAGCCAAGGGAAGCCCAATCACTCTCCGCCGGCAAACGCGAGTGAATTGTATTCTTCCCTTTTTCCATCTTTGACCGGCAACCGCCTCTCAATCGCCTCAGTCCCACGCTGCCAACACAACATAAAATATGCATTAGGCGAGTAAGCGCGCTGTTTGGCGTGGGCGATTTAGGATTGTTTTGGTCTGTCGGGTGGTCGGGAGGCGTGGCGATGTTTCGAGCGATTGAGAGTGAGGCGAGAAACCACGTGTGCTGTCCCAAGAGATCACATACAGTAAGATGAGCCGCCAAGGAGGCGGCGAATGCTTGGGGTGGCGCATCGTGCGGGGGAGCGGGAGTTGTTGATGAAGTTGCGTGAGCAGGGGAAAACCCTCTTCGGTCTTGAGTTGGGAGACGGGCGTTGCGCGGCCGGTGCTCTCTTGTCGCTGGATGCGTTGGCGGAAGTTAGGACGAGAGGAACTCGAGGCGGTCTCGCGCCGACCGAAGCCATCGCGCGGGCCGGTTGGCGTCTGCTATTCGAAGTGAGAGCCTGCGGTCCCGCAGCGTGGTTCGGGGGGCCGGGACGGATTGCATTGGCGCTGGGCATTGGTCACGGCAGCGTACATCAGGGTTTTGCCGCAGCACGCACGCCAGCGCGATCGCGGCAGAAAGAGAACGGGGGCTCACGACGCTAGGAGAAGAGTCGGCGGCATGGTTTGACGCCCGTCCAGCGGCGTCGGGCCTATTTCGCGCAGGCCCAGCTGTAACTTAGATCCTGGCACAATACAAATGTGCTCTAGGCGTTGTCAGTATCTCGATGATCACAGAAGCCGCGGGGTTGGGGTGTCGTCGTCGCAGGATGATGTACAGAGGTTCAAGCTCCGTGCCGCCATCTCGAGGGTTGGCCTAGACTTGGGTCGGAACACCAGGCGGTCGGCCCCATAGTCGAACGTCGCCGCGGGAGCTAGGCCGGAGTGATTACGTGTGAAAAGGCCGTCATTTCGGGTTGAGTTCGAAATCGACGTACTGTTCGATCGTAGGCAGGTCGCCGCCCACCAGCAAGCGGCCGTTGATGAAAATCGTGGGAGTGCTAGTGACGTTCAAGGCGACTCCGTCGTTGCGGTTGGCTTCCACAGCCTGCTTGGCTTCGGGCGACGACAGGCAAGCCTTGAAAGCGTCCGTGTCGAGGCCAGCCCGGCCAGCAAAGGCAGTGAGCTGATCCCAAACGTTCGCCGTCGAAATGACGTCCTGGTTGTCGAAGATGAGGTCGTGAACCTTCCAGAATGCCTCGGGCGACTGCTGAAAAGCGCACCGGCCCCCGATTGCGGCGGTTTCCGCCCAAGGATGAAGCTGGGTCAGGGGGAAATCCTTGAACACGACGCGTATTTGGGGATAGTGCGCCTGAACTGACTGTAAGACTTTGTGAACTTCGCGACAGTGGGGACACTCAAAGTCGCTGAACTCGACGAGTGTGACGCGAGCGGACGCGGGGCCTTTCGAGGGATTGCCGTCAATGTGAAGCTTGGCGCGATTCGCGGCGAAGGGGTCGGCAGCCATGTCAAACATTTCGCCCCGGATGAAGGCCTTCCCATCCTTGCTGACAAAAAAGGTGCCCTTCTCGGTTTGGTCCTTGATCGTCACTTCGATCGGAAGCTGAAGGAAATCCGGTGAGGGAGACGGACCCAGCGGACCCAGCTTGAGCTTGTACTCTGGGCCCCAGGTAAAGAGATTGCGGACGAAGATCTCAGAGGAATGGATGAGCTGGGCCTGATCGGGAGGTGCCACCGGCGCTTGAGCAAACGCCGGACTAGCCGGGAGAAAGATTTCGAACGTGACAGCGATCATTAGCGACAAACGACGCATGGGTGAAGCCTCCTCAATTCGTCGAGCCTGCCGGAAAGGTGATATGAAACCACAGATGGGCGAATAGAGAAAGACGATGCAAGAAGCCCTGTGCGATAAGGCACTCTCGAGGGCTCAGAACTTCTGGGCCAGGGGGAATCGGCGGCCCACGCTGAAGGCTTTCGAAGTGACCTTCAGTCCTGGGGGCGCCTGCTTCCGCTTGTACTCGTTGCGATCGACCCGGCTGGCCACGGACCGAACGAGATCGAGCGAGTAGCCGCAGAGGTCGGCGATTTCCTCCGGACTGCGCAAGTCTTCGACGTACGCCTTGAGGATGCGGTCGAGCACGTCGTAGGGCGGCAGCGTGTCCTGATCGGTCTGGTTGGGACGAAGTTCGGCCGACGGCGGCTTGGTGATAGTTTCGCGGGGAATCACTTCCTTGTCGCGGTTCGCGAACGCTGCAAGCTCGTAGACCATCGTCTTGGGCACGTCGGAGATCACGGCCAACCCGCCGGCCATGTCGCCATATAAAGTGCAGTAGCCCACTGCCATCTCGGATTTGTTGCCGGTGCTGAGCACGAGCGAGCCGAACTTGTTGGAGAGCGCCATAAGAAGATTGCCTCGAATCCGGGCCTGGATATTCTCCTCGGTGGCATCTTCGGGCAGTCCCGTGAACGGTGCCGAGAGCGTCCGCCGGTAGCTCTCGAACGTCTCCGTAATCGGCAACGCCAGATACTCGATGCCGAGATTTTCCGCGAGGCGCCGCGCGTCCCTGCGGCTCCCTTCCGACGAATACGGCCCGGGCATACTGACGCCCAGAACGTTTTCGCGCCCGAGCGCGTCCGTCGCGATTGTAGCCACAAGGGCGGAATCGATGCCGCCGCTTAGGCCGACGACAGCTTTGCGGAACCCGCACTTGCGAACGTAATCGCGCGTCCCGAGCGCGAGAGCCCGGTAAGCGGCTTCGAGTTCATTCTTCGGCTGGCAACGAATGTCGCCGACGCCCGAGGAGCTATCGAAGAAGACCAAGTCCTCTTCGAAGGATTTCGCCAGCGCGGCGATGCGTCCGTCCGGCATGAAAGCGACGCTGGAGCCGTCAAATACGAGGCTGTCGTTGCCTCCGACCTGATTCACGTAGGCGATGGGAACTTTTTGCTCCACAGCGATCGCGCGCAGCATGTCGCGCCGCAGTTCCCGCTTGTCCAGCGTGTAGGGCGAAGAGGAAAGATTCAGAACGATGTCGCTTCCCTTCGCCACCAGTTCCGCCACTGGATCGCGGTCGTACAGCCGTTGCCGCCAGAAATTCTTGTCGTTCCAGACGTCCTCGCAAATCGTTACGCCGAGTTTCGCCAGATTCAGTGGAAAAACGTGCTGCGTGTGAGCGGGCTGGAAATAGCGCGATTCATCGAACACGTCGTAGGTGGGGAGCAGCATTTTTCGCTGTTCGAAAAGTATGCGGCCATCGGCGATCAGCGCGGCGCAGTTGGCCACGGGCTTGCCGGTGTTGTCCTGGGCCCTCCCCACGTACCCGACGAGGGACGCCAGCGGAATCGATTTCGCAAGACTTGCGAGCGCCTCCAGGTTGCGTTCGACGAAAGACGGACGCTCGACCAGATCCTGCGGCGGATAGCCGCAGAGGCAAAGCTCCGAGAACAGGGCGAGTTCCGCGCCGCCGGCTCTTGCTTCACGGGCCAGCTCCACGATCCGCGCCGCATTGCCTTCGAAGTCGCCGATTGTCGGATTGAACTGCGCGAGGGCAATCTTCATTGGGACTATCTAGGATACGGGGCGCGCGCGGCGATTTCAATGCCTCTAGCGGCGAAATGGCCCAGCCGATTCAGGAAGGACCTTCAAGAATTTGGACCAGGCGGTAAGCGGCTTCTATTGCTCTGTCGTGGTAATAGTCCTCAGCTTCGGTAATTTCATGCTCCTTGCGTTCTAGCGCCTCACGACTCCAATGCTGCCGCACTTCGCCGATTGGAAGCGTGTCGGTTTCAGAGTCGATAGCCGTGAAGACTAGGAGAACCCCGGCAAGTTCACCCTCAAGTTCGTGGCGCAGGGGACCCAATTTCCGTGAAGCCGCTATCGCGCCAAGCCGACCAGCGAGCAGCTGTTTCGCTAGGGCTAGAACCTGGGACTTGGCACGCGTCCTGCATTCCGAGTCATGCTGGTCATCTCCAGTGTTCACAGATTTCAAGATACCGCTTCTTGCCAGCCATTTGAACTGGTCAAAGTTCATAGCCTTGCAGATCAGGGCGGGGGCCGCCTAACGCGCCGCCGTGCGCCAGTTCACGCATATCGAAAAAGCGTCATGAATCCGAAGTCCATGTGAGTCTGGTTGTGGCAATGGAAGAGAGTCGCACCGGGATTGTTCGCTGTGAAATCCACGTCCGCGGTGGTGTTTGCTGGAACCACCAGCACGTCTTTATTGAGCCCGGAGACTGCGCGTTCCAGTCCAGACTGGTGACCTCGAACGTATGCCGATGCAAATGAAGCGGATGATCGTCCGTGCTGCGATTGATCATCCGCAGCCGATACCTTCGCCCCTGCTGGAGCATGATCGTGTCCGTATGGGGATACGACTTTCCGTTGATCGTCCAGGAATCGAAGGCGCCTTGCCCGTGAAACTTCGACTCGAACTGTAAGGGAATGATCTCATCCGGTTCACGGGTGGCCGCCTGCGGCCGCCGCGAAGGGCCGATAGTCCCACAGCGTTTCCGGCGGCTCGATCCACTTGGGCTTGCCCTGCTGGTTGGCGTACTCGACCACGATTCCCATGCCCGATCTTGCGCAATTGCTCGCGCGTTTCCCCAAGAATCCACACTCCCGGCTGGTTCATCGTGACGACGACATCGATGACGCTCAGCGGGCGCCAAACGAACTGCGCGCATCGGGCCGGGCGTGGGCACCGGATTGCCGTCCATGGCGACTACGGTCAGTTCGTGTCCCGCCAGCGCCAGCCAATGAATCAGGCTGGCGCTCGCATTCAGAAGATGCAAGAGCACGCGCTGCCCCTCGCGCACTCTGAGAGGATCGCCAAAACCGAGCATACGGCCATCGATGGTTCCGTATTCGTACGCAGCTTCCATCGACGAGTCGCCGCTGTTTCCCATGTATGCGTTCCAATCGTGCAGCGTCAGGAAGATTTCCTGGTCGTACGCGCCGGCATCGTCTCGCGGCTCGATGTAGAAGCAGCCGAACTGTCCGGTATAGGTTGCGCGCTTCAGGTCGTGCCCGGCAGAACGTGTGGGTGTGATACCAACGGAATCCCGCCGGCCGCGGCGTGAAAAGATAGCGGAATTGCGCACCAGGCGCGATCATCGCGCCGCCTTCCTCCGACGAGCCGTCCATGGCGGAGGGAATCCAAAGCCCGTGCCAGTGCACGATCTCGGGGATCGTGGTTCGATTGAATACGTCGATGGCGATAGGCTTGCCTTCGGGCCAGCGAATCAGCGGACCCGGAACGCGCCCGTTGTAGGCCACGGTGTGAACCACTTTGCCGGGGGCGATCTCGAGTGCCAGCGGAGCAATTTCCAGCTTCACGTCGGGAGCGGTTTGGGCCCACGCCGGTACGACGGAAGCCAGCGCCGCCCCGGCCAACGCCGCGCCTGCCTGCGCGATGAATGTGCGCCGATTCATCGAGGTTCCTTGCGGTCTATTGCGAGCTTTCAGAGCTGCCGGGACGGTGATGTGACCAATCAAAATAGCGTCCTATAACGCACTTCACGATCAGATGATCGGTTCCCGCAGTCGCGCCCCATCCCGCGCCGATATTGATCTCCCACTTGGGCGAAACAAACAGATTCACGACGGGAAACACTTGCTGCTGCTGATTGTGCAGAGAGACGAAATTCCCAAGCTCGCCATAGTAGGAGTAATACTCCACGCCGAAGTTGTAATATTTCGACGGCGCATACGTCAGAGTTGCCGCCGGGCCGAAGGTCACGCCTCGGGGAGCGACATCGCGATAGTAAGTCTGCTGTTGCAGCGGTGTGGAATCCGCGGGCGCGGGAACGACGTGGACATCCCACACCATCGTCGTGTTGACCGACCAATACCAACGCCCGATGGTCTGGTCGACAATCGGCATGATCTGCCACGACCAAGTCGGATTGGAATATGCCGGTCTGGCATATCCGAATTCGGTCGATAAGCTCACTCCCACGGGCCAGTGCCAGCGAGGAGGGATCCGCACCCGCGGGCGTATGTGATCTCCCACCCACTGCACGCCGTGGCCGTTCTGCTCGGCGGTGAAGATGTAAAAGCCGACCTCGGACCAGTCATTGATCCCCTCGAGTCAGTTCGATCGTTTCGTGCTCCTGGTGCTGGGTTGGCAGCATGCCGAACTGCGTTGTGGTGCTTCCGTCCACCGTGAAGTTGCTATGCAGTTCGACGAGCAGCGTCTTGGGAGCCATCGTCTCCGAAGGATAGACCTGGATTTCGTAGTTATCCTGCGCACGCGCAATGGCCGGGTACAGCAAAGCAAAGCACAAAACAGGAAAGAACACGACGCGAAGCGCGATGCCGAGGGCTTCTGCGGGAGCAATCTTCATAGCGACCGTCGTAGAATACGGGGCGCGCGAGGCGATTTCAATGCTCCTGAGCGATGGGGCCCCCAGTCCCCTTTGGGAATCCCACTTGGTGCCCGCTGATTGCAAGGGAGGCCGATTTGTTCGCCCCTTTTCCTGTCGACTCATCCTGAATTTGCGCTATCCTCCCACGCCATGAAGCTCCACCGGCTGCTTCCCTTTTTCCTTCTCATCGCCGTATCCGCGCTCGCCCAGGTACAGGCGCCTGTGGACACCTCTCGCGTGGACCAGATCGTTGCCGCCGACATGGCCGAGAAACATACTCCCGCAGTCGAAATCGCGATCGCCCGGGATGGCCGCGTGGTTTACTCGAGACCTTTCGGCATCGTGGATCTCGAGAACGATCTCCACGCCACCACGGAAACGTTGTTCCGCACGGGCTCCATCGCCAAGCCCATCACCGCGGTCGCCGCTCTGACCCTTGTCGACGCTGGTAAGCTTGATCTCGATGCGCCTGTGCAGACTTATTGCCCGTCGTTTCCTCTTAAGCCGTGGTCCATCACCACGCGTGAACTGCTCAGCCACACCTCCGGCATCCGCCATTACAGGGAAGGCGAAGTCGAAAGCACTCGCCATTACCAGTCAATGTCCGACGGCTTCGCCATCTTCGCGGGCGACCCTCTGCTCTTCGAACCCGGCACGAATTATTCCTACAGCACCTACGGATACACGGTAGTCGGCTGCGTGATCGAGGGCGCTTCCCACCAGAACTACTTCGACTACCTGCGCCAGCATGTGCTCGAGCCCGCGGGCATGGCGCACACCGCCGTGGACGACGTTTTCGAAATCGTGCCACACCGTGCTCGCGGCTACCAAAAGGTCGACGACCACTTGAAGAACGCCGGCCTGATGGACAGCAGCTACAAGATTCCCGGCGGTGGGCTGGACACGACCGCCGAAGACCTCGTCCGTTTGGGCTCCGCACTGATGAACGCCAACATTTTGAAGCCGGCCACGATCGGCAGAAATGTGGACTCCTTTCCGGCCGCGCTCCACCGCTCTTGCTCCCGGCGTCGAAGCGAAGTTCACCTATGGTTTGGGCTGGGAAATTGCTCTATCGAACGGACACAAGATCGCCTCGCACACTGGCAGCCAGCAGGGCTGCAACACGGCTATGGCCTTAGTGCCCGACGAGCATTTTGCAGTCGCTGTCATGACCAACATGGAAGGCTCCAGTCCGATCGATATCGTGAACAAGGTCCTCGAATCGTTCGCCGGAGTCCCCACCGCACGCCCCAAACACTAGGAACCGGGCCGCTGATGTATACTCTGCCGGGGCGAAAGGGTGGGTTTTCGGGTCTTGGGCTCGTGACCGCAACGGCTAACGCAGTGTCGAGTGCGAGATTAGCTTCGCAGCAGGAATAGCCGCCCGCAGGTCCGCAGCTGGTCAACACAAAGCGAATGTTCGGAGGATGACGGATGAGATTGTTTCGGCGTGTCTTGTGTGTGCTCATTGCAGCGCTGGCGATTGCCACGGTAGCTCTCGAGCAGGAAACCATGCAGGAAGGGCGCCTGTTGCGCT
>CAWBGW010000018.1:0-36507 GCA_963788345.1 uncultured Acidobacteriota bacterium
CTTTCGGGGTGTTCCGGTGGCTTGGTTTGCATCCCTCACCCCGACGCCGCCCATCCCTCACCCCACGTCCTCGTCAATCTCGCGGGAGCAGTTCGCGCCGGATTGATGCTACCTTCCACACTTGAATCTCGCCTCGCGTGGGGCGCGCCATGTCCGAACGCTTCGTTTTCTCCGATCTCCGCGAAATTTTCGCGAAGGCCAACGAAGAGAAATCCGGCGACCAGCTCGCCGGAATCGCCGCCCGCTCGGAAAGCGAGCGCGTCGCCGCCAAACGCAGACTAGCCGATCTTACCCTCGCGAAATCGTCCGCCAGCCGTTGATCGATCCCGATAACGACGACGTCAGCCGCCTCATTCTGGACACATTCGACCAGCAAGCTTCCAGCCGATCAAAGCCTCACGGTCGGCGAATTCCGCGAATATATTCTCGACGACGCCACCACGAGCCCGAACTCAGAGGCAGCTTCAGTGGGCCATCATTCCCGAAATTGCGGCGGCAGCCGCCAAGATCATGAGCAACAAGGACCTCGTCCTCGCCGCCGCCAAGATCCGCAACGTCACGCGCTGCCGCAACACGATGGGCGAGCGCGGCGTGCTCGGCATTCGCATCCAGCCCAACCATCCCACCGACGACGTCGGCGGCATCCTGCTCTCGGCATTCGAGGGCCTTCTTTACGGTGGCGGCGACGCCGTCATCGGCGTGAATCCGGTCTCCGATTCCGTCGACACCGTCGCATCGATCCTCCACGCGCTCGCGCGTCTCGTCGAGACGTACCACGCCCCCACGCAAACCTGCTGCCTCTCGCACATCACCACGCAACTAGCAGCGCTAAAACGCGGCGCGCCGGTGGATCTTCTTTTTCAATCGGTCGCCGGCACCGAAGCGGCCAATCGCAGTTTCGGTATCACGCTCGAAATGCTGCGCGAAGGCCGCGAGCAGGTTCTCGAACATCACCGCCAACGCGATGTCCCCTGGAAGGGGACGAACGCGATGTATTTCGAGACCGGGCAAGGCAGCGCGCTTTCCGCCGAAGCCCATCACGGCGTCGATCAGCTCACGCTCGAAGCCCGCGCCTACGGCGTCGCCCGCGTATTCGAGCCATTCCTCGTCAACAGCGTGGTCGGTTTCATCGGCCCCGAATACCTGTACGACGAGCGCCAGATCATTCGCGCCGGCCTCGAAGACCACTTCATGGGCAAGCTGCTCGGCCTGCCGATGGGCTGCGACGTCTGCTACACCAATCACGCGGAAGCCGACCAGAATTCGGTCGACAATCTCCTGCTGCTTCTTGCTGCGGCCGGGTGCAACTACTTCATGGGAGTTCCCTGCTCCGACGACGTGATGCTCAACTATCAATCCACCAGCTATCACGACGCGCTCGCCGTCCGGCGGCTCTTCAAGCTGCTGCCCGCTCCCGAATTTCTGGCGTGGCTCGAGGAGATCGGAATCTACCGCGACGGCGAGCCTGCCCTGCTCGAGGCCCCGGCGCGGCGTCAACTGATGCAGGGCCTGGAATCTTCGCTGGAAGGGATCGCCTGAAATGGCTGACGATCCCAAGTCGCCTCTTGCCGCGGCCGACCTGCCCGAAATCGTGCGGCAGATTCGCGCCCGAACTCCGGCGCGCATCCTGGTCGGCCGCGCGGGCGCGGCATACCGCACCAAGCACTCAGCTGGACTTGCGCGCCGCCCATGCTGCCGCGCGAGACGCAGTCCGCGCCGAACTCGATCTCCACACCGCACTTCGGCTCGGTTTTCGCAAAGCGATGGGGACTTTTCGAAGTCGACACGCAGGCAACGTTCGAAAGATGAATTCCTCATGCGGCCCGATCTCGGCCGGCACTTCGGCGAAGCGGCCCGCGCAGGAAATCACGAAGCGCTGCCCGCGCGGTTGCGATCTTCAGATCGCGATCGGCGACGGCCTGTCGGTGCCCGCCGTCGCGTCGCAGGTTCCCGCGTCTGCTGCCGCTCCTCGCTGAGGGCGCCGCAGCACGCGGCTGGAAGGTGGGCCAGCCATTCGTGATCCGCCATTGCCGCGTGGGAATCTTGAATGAGATCGGCGAGCTTCTTGGCCCGCAGGTGGCCGTGCTGCTCATCGGCGAACGCCCCGGTCTCGCCACCGCCGAGAGCCTCTCGGCCTACATGGCCTATCGTCCGGAGGCAGCCCACACCGACGCGGACCGAAATCTGATTTCGAACATTCACGCCCGGGGCGTCCTCCCGCAAGCGGCCTGCCACGCGAATCCTGAATCTGGCCGCGCGAATGATGGAACTGCGCACCAGCGGCTGGGAAGTGAGGGAGCAAGCGCCGTCGCTCGAAGGAGGGATGGCGGATTGACCTTATTGCCCTGCTTTCAACACCAAGCAAACACGAGATTTTCCGCGACGGAGCCTAAGACGTGCGTCAATAGACTTGGCCGCCACTTCTGGCAGCGGTGTATTCAATTCGGGAGCGCAGGTCAGCTTGAGCGAAGACTACGCAAGCAAACCTCTGGACGCCGGCGCTCGTTACGCGGAAAGGCGGTCTGTGCCTCGGTACCCCTTCGTTGCGAGATGTCGAAATTTATGAGCCTCTGGGCCGCACGCGGCTCGAGGGGCAAACGTCCGAGATCAGCGCAAACGGCTGTTACGTCGATCTCTTGAATCCTCTCGAGAAGAACACAGTCCTTCAGCTTCGTATCCTGCGCGACGGCCAGTCGTTTCAGACCTGGGCGCGGGTCGCGTACGTCCAGCCGAACCTGGGAATGGGTGTGGCGTTTTTCGACACGCTGGAAGAGCACCGAAGGATCATCGCGGACTGGCTGGTTGATCTGTCGCTCCAGCCCAAAACCTCGTAGAGAGCCTGAATCCTCAGGGAAAACTAGTGCGGCTAGCTCGCGCTTCGCAGCGCCGAAGCGTAGGCCAGGCTGGCGTTCAGGCGCTGGTCCAGGACGGCCCCGGCGTAACGTGAGCAAGTCACCAATTCCGCCTTCGACCATTGGGCCAAGGGCGTGGAAGTCTCTCGGAAGACAGATTTTGCATCGCCCGCACGAGCCTGTAATAGACCCGCACTTCCTTCAGCCAGACGTTCCGCTCTCGCGGAGACGGGCACAGTTGCTCGGAAGTCCGGGCGAGCACCTCGAAATCGTCCGCGCCGATCGCGTCAACGGCAATTCCCGTGGCTGTTTGCAGGCTGGCGGAAAGAGGCTGTTCCGCAATGCTGATCCAGATGGACCGCCATTGCGCTATCCCAAATTGGAGCAGCGCCGCCACCGACAGCACGAGAATGAGGGCTGCGATCATAGGTCCTGTCCCTAGTACAAGTTTGGTCACTAGACGCAGGCGCAGGCAATGGGACGGTAGTACCATCAATCCAGGGTCTAGCTTCCTATCCGGTGAGTCGATTTGAAACATACGGAAAGTGAATCCAATGCAGACGCGTGGAGGCTGCTTTCGTGAATAAGCCGGAAGCCAGCCCGAAGAGTGACTTGCCGGCCCGCATTGAAGAATATCAAGTCAAACTTGCTAGGCTTCAGCGGCGCGAATGGTGGACGTGGGGCACGTCCGTCGTAATCATACTGTGCCTCACCGCTGGCGTGGCTTCCCTGTCGATTCCCGCTTTTAGTCAAGACAAGAATGTCCTCGAGTCAGTCATCGGACTCGTGTTTCTTATCGTTTTGTTTGGCGTCTATTTGACGTACGAGAAACTCTTGATCAATCGGCTCCGGCTCGAACTGGCGCAGAACCAATCCAGCTCCGCGCTCTGGCGCGACCTTGCCCTGATCGACCCGCTCACGGGGCTCTTCAACCGGCGCTACGCCGAGAAGCGTCTGAAAGAGGAGATTTCGCGTTCCCAGCGCAAAGGCTATCCGCTGACTCTCGTCATGTTTGATCTGAACGACTTCAAGCGCATCAACGATCAGTTTGGTCACTCTGCCGGCGATACGGTTCTCAAAGCGTTTTCGGACTGCCTGAGCAAAGCGGTCCGGGAGGCCGATCTCGCGGCGCGCCTGGGCGGAGACGAGTTCGTGATGCTCCTCACCGAGTGTGATGCCGTGCAGGCCGAAGCCATCGTCAACCGGCTCAACCCGCCCGAAGTGAGCCTCGACGGACAACGGGTGCCAATTCGTTTTGCCGCTGGATGGAAACAGTACGAGCAGGGCGCCCAGGCGCAAGACATGCTGAACGAAGCGGACAAGGCCTTGTACCAGGACAAGCAAAGAAGCAAGGGTGAAACGGTTTCGTCAGCGAAGTAGTCCAACAAGCAGACGGAGCCCGAGGACAGAGTGCCCCAAACCGCGCAACGGCGAAGTGAAAGGGTGCTGCTGGACGTGCCGCTCGTGGTTCGCGGTGAATTCGGAGACAAGCGCGGATTCCGCGAAGAGACCTTCACGGTCACGCTCAGCGCTCATGGCGCGCTCGTCATGATGGAAACACCCGTCGCGTTGGGGCAGAAGATTGTCGTGATGAATCCCAAGAACTGGGACGAACGCGAAGCCAGAGTCGCCTATTTTGGGCAGCCCCATGCGGGACTTGCTCAGGTGGCGTTCGAGTTCAACCGGCCGGCGCCTGAGTTTTGGGCGCTCGATTCCGCTCCTGCGAATTGGAACCTTCGCGTATGACTCTGCGGTTTCGCTCGACCTTCGCCTCTTTGCAGGGACTGAACCTTCCCCCTGCGGTATCCGGCGAACCTCCGAATTGTGACATCTCTCGTGACCGCTAGTTCCAGTCGAACCATCTTGCGTGGCGCCATCCGCTGAGCTATACATGCTTCTGGGCAAATTCAACTCACTGAGGAGAGTGCGCCAATGTCACTTCGTTCTTTTCTTGCTGTCGCGGCTCTGGTATGCGCGAGCACTGCGTCCGGGCAGATGATGCCGCAGAAGGCTCACGCCGATATCGTCAACGCGCAGGGTGAAAAAATCGGAACGGCTCGCTTTCTCGCAAACGGATGCCGGGGTTGCGATCAAGGTCGACGTTTCAAGTTACCCCCAGGGACGCACGGCATCCATATCCACGCGGTGGGCAAATGCGAAGGGCCCGATTTCAAGTCCGCGGGCGGTCACCTGAATCCCGATATGAAGAAACATGGAACGGAGAATCCGGACGGACCGCACGCCGGAGACATGCCGAATCTCGAAGTCGGCAGCGACGGGCAAGCGCACACGACGATCATCGCGAAGGGCGTCACGCTGGGTTCTGGTCCGAATTCCCTGTTTCACGACGGTGGCACGGCTATCGTCATCCACGAGAAGGCGGATGACTACAAGACGGACCCCAGCGGAAATTCCGGCAACCGGATCGCGTGCGGCGTCGTGCAAAAGTAAGAGCGCAGCGCAGGAGTAAGTCGCCGCAGGAAAGCGGCTGTGATGCGGATGAAATCTTCTTGTACTTTCGGACGCTAATACGTCGGTGTAAAACTGCGGACCGCCTCCTGCTCGTCGGCATAGTCGGGGAACACGGTGTGGAGATTCGTAAGGCGCAGCACTTCCTGCGCCCGTGGACTCAGATCGACGGCCTTCAGTTCGGCGCTGTTTTTTCGCGCGGTGTAGAGCCCGCGGACCAGTTGCCCCAGCCCTGAGCTATCGAGATAAGAAACGTCGCGAAAATTCAGGAGCACTCTGCGCCTGCCGTCGCGAAAGAGATCGACCAGCAGCTCGTGTACCGCTTCGCCTTCAATCAAAGTGAACCGCCCTCGCACATCCACGATCGTGACCTCACCGAGTTGCCGTGTGCTCGCGCTAAAACCCAATATTCCCTCCCAGAGGACGCCATTATTCTAACTCAGGCGCCACAAAGTCCGTATTTCGGTTAGATGACGAAACACGCCTGCGAGCAATGAGAAAAAGCGATCTTCCGACGTAATTGCGGGGAAGCCAGGATTGCTAGGACGCGAGCTCCGATAGCCAAGTGTCGAGGATTTTCAATTGGTCGGTCGGCGGATCCACGAAAGCTATGCCCATTCCCATTCCTTCCTGGACGTAGATAACTTTCGCCGGTGTTGTGAAGGCTCCTAGGTCGCGCGTGATGCTAATTCTGATTTTCGTTCCAGAGGGCAGCGTGTTGAGTACGTCTACATAGCACCCTTTGCGGCTGATCTCGGAGACTCGTCCCGAAAGGCGCATATCGCTTACCGGCTCGACCAGCTCTACCGTGGCGATGAACTCATAGCGCGGCACCGTCCGCTGTTCGCGATACGGCGGGCCAACGTGCGTTGTCGAATCAGACGGACTGCTCACAAAGTAACTCCAGCTTTAGAGTCAGCTTCCCACAGCTGAAACGCTCAATGCCAGCCCCTCCGAAGCTAATGACGCGAAAAGGAAAACCCTCCCGTCCAGGCTCGATCCTCCAACGAGTGTACTACAAGGTAAACCCACAACTTGTTCCCCTTAACGCCCGCGTTCCCGGAGTAAAACGGGGTCGCGCCGGTTCGTCTTTGAGCCCTGCGAAGCACGCCCAATAAGTTGTCGATGTCGCCGCAAACTCCACGTCTGCTCCTTCGAAAGCCGGCCGCAAGCGGGCCGCAGCAAAAGTCCGAAAACGCACGAGAGTTTCGGCAAAAACGGCGTCTTTGCTTCTAATTGCAAGCAGCCCCAACAAGATCGTCGTGGACTTACCGGAGTTCAGCACAAGAAGCTTGCGATGGGTACAGGACCACTGCAGTACCGGAACCATGGATATCGTCGGACAAAAGTTGATTCATTATCTAAAAAGCACTAATCTCGCATCTGGGAGCCGTTGATTCAAAGAGGAACACTCAAAACATAATGGGACAACCCCTAAAGCCAGGTGAGCAGCTCCGGGAACTTCGAAACCGTCTTGGTGTCACGACCCGGGAAGTTGAGGAATTCAGTCGTACTATTGCGCAGGATTGTCAGCAACGAAGAGTTCTATATTTCAAATGCCTGGCTCACACAGCTCGAAAACAAAACGTCGGTTCCCAGCATCTACAAGCTGTTCAGTTTGAGCGTAATCTACCGGACAAAGTTCACCGATCTCCTCGAAGTTTTCGGGGTTGACCTGAACGCCAGCGCGCGCTATCAACTTGCGCTACCCCTGCAACATACGCACCTGGCGTCCCTTGAATCTCTTGACCCGGAAAAGGCGATTAGTTTCCCGGTACGCTTCGACAAGAGCTTCAGTCTGGATAAGACCAGCCTAATCTCTCGAATGGTCGAGGTCTGGGGCGAAGTGCCCGTCGCACTGATTCAAAAGTTGGACGTTCGTCACTGTCAGTATGGCTACATCGGGCTGGAAGACTACACGATGTACCCGCTCCTGCGCCCCGGATCGTTCGTCCAGATCGACAATCGCGCCGCCAGGAGCCCGGCTTCCGACTGGCGCACAGAGTTCGACCGCCCGATCTACTTTCTGGAGCTTCGGGATGGCTATGCCTGTTCTTGGTGCGAGATGCGGGGAGCCCAGATCACGCTGATTCCTCATCCACTCTCAGCATGCAGCATCCGGCAGTTTGCTTATCCAGACGAGGCCGAAATCGTAGGGCAGGTGACGGCTGTGGCTATGCGTCTGGTATCGACCGAGGAGACTTCTGCAGACGCTCCTCCACGATTGCCAAAGCGACCTTGAAGTTCGAAAACAAAAACTCCGCTGAAAACGGATCCGTTTCGACCGGAACCGCCACTCGGTAGGGTTCCAGCCCTTTCCAGACCGCGACGAAATCCTGCGGGCGGCTTTGGGAGCTTGCCATGTACCCTTGCATTTGGTCCACGAGGTCCTCGACTGGCACCGCGATGAGCTGGTGAAACGTCTCCCGGTGGCAGTTCGCCAGCGCCTCGCAAACCACATCCGCTCGAGAACTGCGACGCCAGCCCGTCGTGATAATAGAGACCTGTGTTGTAGTCTCTCGTCGACGCCAAATAGATGAACCGATCCAAAGTCCGCGGGATTCCACCCAGAGTCCGGCGGCGCAAATCGTCCGAAGCCCTTTGTACGTCCATGCGTTTGAGAGTGGCAGCCACTCAGTCTCCTTCTATGCCGCGACGTGCGGGCCAGGCGAGTCGTGACGCAACACCGCCGCCGGGGTCCGCGTGAGAAACGCAAGCGAGCTGCTCGGAGACCGTGCATACCTTCGCCGCGGCCGTTATCGCAATTCCAACCATTCGCGGCGCAGCGTACGGTCCGCGAACATAGAAGGTGGCTTGAAGCACACGGCAAAGAATCAGCAGAGACGCAAAACTCAAAGCAAGCGCAACTTCAGTGCGCACATCGAGGCTCGGGCGTACAATCGAGACTGTCCCGAATGAAAGTGCTTCAGGCTCAGCACCTGCCTCCGAACCTGGGCGACCCAGGAAAGCGCGAGCCGCTTCCGTTCGCGGAGGAAGAGTTCTTGAACCTTTGACTCCCGCTGTAGACGCAACGAAATACAGGTCGTTCTCCGCGAACACGCGTTCGATCAAGCCCGCCGGAAGAAGTCCGGTCTGCAAGGAACTCAGCGCTTGTCGAGCCTCCACCAAGGCCTGCGCCCCACCCTCTGCCCTCGAGATTCCGTTCTGCGCGCGAAGAAATAGAGTAAGACGAGAAGTCCCACTCCAAGCGCGACAAAGAGGATCAGTTGAATCACGACCCGGCCGCCTTCCCGAAGCGACCGCGCATCCGGCCAAGCACGGTTCTGGTCCACTTGGCCAGAGAGTCGTAGTCCGCCTCAAGTTGCGCGCTTGCCTCAGGCCTCGGGTTCGGATAACGAGACCATAAAGCCAGCGTCCAGATCAGCAGAGAAGCCGTATATGAATAGGTAGATATCGCAGAGAACATCGTATGAAAGGATGGTCCCAAGTAGGACCTCGCCGCGAAGCCGATGACTACCGTTGCGACGCAAAACCCATAACCGAGAGCGATTCCTTTGAGATTTTTTCCAATCGGCACGCCGTAGTAGAAGACCACACCCACAATTACCGCGAGGAGAACCGACTCGGCGCTTCGTAAATTCCTCTCGACCTCGACGGACGTCAGAAGCGAGGACGCGCCATGCTCCAAAGCCCACTGAACGGTAGTGAACCCCACGACTGATGCAAGAACGAGCAACCCGACATTTCTCGCGAACCTCCTCGGTCCCGGGTACGACTCCAAGGCCTTCTCAAGAATCTCCAATACGACTCCGTAACCCGCGATCACGCAAACGAATTCCCAGGCCCAATACCAATATTGGTACAGAGAGAATCGTACTTGATACACAACATAGCCGGAGGCGGAACTCACAAGAACGCAGGCAAGATATGCGATAAAGAACGGGTAGTCTCTCAGAACCTTGTTCTTCACGCAGCGGACAAGGATTACGGACTCAAGCAAAATCGTCGTCCACCACACGATTAGAGTCAGCATTACCCTCCCCATTTCAAATTACTCGCCGGATAGTAACACACGACGTAGGGGGAGAAGGTCTCTTTCTCCCCCGCTTGCTAAACCAAGCGATCAAACAGCGCTGCCCATAAAATGCATGGGGATCGGGGGAGGGATCGGGCCACCTCCGTCGGCTACGTAGGTCGGCTCCGACGTTGCAGCATGCATGGGGATGGGGGGAGGAATTGGGCCACCTCCGTCGGCTACGTAGGTCGGCTCCGAGGCTACAGCATGCATCGGAATGGGCGGAGGAATCGGGCCACCTCCGTCGGCTACGTAGGTCGGCTCCGACGTTGCAGCATGCATGGGGATGGGGGGAGGAATTGGGCCACCTCCGTCGGCTACGTAGGTCGGCTCCGAGGTTGCAGCATGCATCGGAATGGGCGGAGGGATTGGGCCACCTCCGTCGGCTACGTAGGTCGGCTCCGACGTTGCAGCATGCATGGGGATCGGTGGCGGCGTCGGTCCGCCTCCATCCGCAAAGCAAGCATAGACGGTCTTTGCTACGTTGATCGTGTGTGTTCCGCTTGCCGACACTCCGAATGCGACCAAACCAACACCTAGTAGACACACCGCTCTTTTGCTCATTCGTTTCTCCTCTGATTTTCTGTCTGGGCCCAGAAGGCCGTGCCGTACTCTAGTGAAATCGGATGCAAGGCCTACAGGGCACCACCGTTTGCTCGGTATTCCGAGCGGGAAGACCTCGCTTTGCGGCTATTACGAAGCAATGGAGATTGGATTCGACTGCTCTTTTTTGACACACGATGCTTGCCGCTTGCGAACATCCCAAAATCACCTCATGCGGCTGCGTTTCATCTTGAAACACGGGATAACCAACTTGAAACTCCCGCGGAATTTACGGCTGGAGTTTGCCCGTGATTCTCGGTATCTAAGAAAGAGGCAATCCGCAGACTTTCTATGGCAGACACAGGAATTGGTGCGTCTCAATCTGAGGCGTTTCGTGAACATTTCCGCAAATTGGACCAGCGCCAATGGTGGCTCTGGTCATCCACTGTGCTCGTTCTGATCTTGCTGACTGTTGCCGTCGCATCGTTCGCATTTCCAGCCATTCTGAGCAGGGAACAACAGACCTATTCGTTCTATTTGAATCAAGCGGTGCGGGCTCTGGTGGGGATCGTGCTGCTCTTCAGCGTGTATCTGGTCTACCAGCAGTACCAGATCATCCGGATGCGAAACCAAATCGCCGATCAGATTCAATCCCTGGCGAAGGTGGAGAGCTTGACCGCGGAAGTGTTCAAACTCGCGGCACTGGACCAATTGACCGGTCTCTATAATCGCCGCTCCGGGGAGCAGCGCCTTGCCGAAGAGATGAGCCGCGCAGTGCGGCACGACCGTCCGCTTACCTTATTGCTGATCGACCTCGACAATCTCAAACACATCAACGACCGGTTCGGCCACGCCGCTGGCGATCTCCTGCTGAAGCAGTTTGCCGAAAGATTGCAGCGCGCGATTCGCGGCTCGGACCTCGCGGTACGGATCGGCGGAGACGAATTCATGGTCCTGCTCCCGGAATGCCGCGCGGACGAAGTGAAGCACGTTCTCGCCCGTCTCGAAGGACTTCGCATCGAATACGAGCGCGAGAAGATCGACTGCCGCTTCTCGCGCGGCTGGACCGATTTTCGCCCGGGTGAAACCGCGCCGGAACTCCTAAAGCGGGCGGACGAGGCGCTTTACGACGATAAGCGCGCCGGAAAGAGCCGAGCTGGCGGACTCCGGACGGACGCCGTGCCTCAGTCGGTCGCCTAAGTAATTCCCGCCCCTTTTGGCGCAGCGTTTCGGCCGAAACGTTCTTCACAGGAACATTTTCCCGAAATTCTCCTTGCGCCCGCCGAGAGCGATTCGTAAGATACCCGCGTGTTGTAAGAAAAGGCACCCATGCCCAAAGAGAAACCCAAGGTCAATATTGGCGAGGTCATCCGCTCTTACCGCAGCGATCGAGGCCTTTCGCAGGGAGATATCGAACGCCGCACGGGCCTCCTCCGTTGCTATCTGTCGCGCGTCGAGAACGGCCACACCGTCCCGTCTCTCGAAACGCTCGCCAAGATTGCCGAGGCCATGGAAATCAGCCTCGCGGACTTCTTCCCCGGCAGCGACACGCCCCAGGACCGCGAGACTCGCAAAGTACTCGGCGAGCTTTCCGAAGAGGAAATCCGCTTTCTCGCCGAAATCAAGAAATACTCCACGACGCTTTCCGACGACGACAAGAAACTCGTCCTGGCCATGATCCGCAAAATGGCTACGATTATTCCGCCGCCACGCAGCGGCAAACCGGCCGCAGCCGCGCGCCGTCCCGAGTTTTGATCGCTCCCATTTTCGTTGCGCACGCGGCTGAGCAGCACATCTCCTTGGCTACCACTTCTCCGCCTCGATTCGATACAATAGTTACGATATGACTCATTCGCGGCACAAGACGGTTGGCGTAAAGGTCGGCAAGATCCAGGTGGGCGGCGGTGCGCCCGTCGTCGTGCAGTCGATGACGAACACCGACACGGCCGACATCGCCTCCACTACTCAGCAGTGCTTCGAGCTGGCTCAGGCGGGTTCGGAGTTGGTGCGGATCACGGTAAACGTCCCCGAAGCAGCGGCGGCAGTGGCGGAGATCAAGAAACGTCTTCTCGATGCCGGCTGCGACGTCCCCATCATCGGCGACTTTCACTACAACGGCCACGTCCTGCTGACGAAGTATCCAGATTGCGCCGTCGCGCTCGACAAATACCGCATCAATCCCGGAAACGTCGGGGCCGGACAGCGTCGCGACGAGCAGTTCTCCACGATTTGCAAAGTCGCTCGCGATCACGGCAAGCCCGTCCGCATCGGCGTCAACGGCGGCTCGCTCAACCAAGAGCTCGTGATGCGCAAAATGCAGGAAAACACGGATCACGACCTCGGCAAGACATCCGAGGAGATCATCAACGAGTGCATGGTTCTCTCGGCCCTCGAATCCACCGAACTCGCCCTCGAGTCCGGCTTGCGCAAGGACCAAATCATCATCTCGTGCAAGGTTTCGCGGCCCAGCGATCTACTCGAAATTTATCGCGACCTCGCTCGCAAGACCGATCAGCCGCTGCACCTGGGCCTCACCGAAGCCGGCATGGGCGCGAAGGGTCTCGTCTGGTCCGCTGCGTCGATGGGTATTCTGCTGGGCGAAGGCATTGGCGACACGATCCGGATTTCTCTCACGCCGCGACCTGGCGGCGACCGGCGCGAGGAAGTCTACGCCGCGTGCGAGCTGCTGCAATCGCTCGGCCTGCGGACGTTTGCGCCCAGCGTCACGGCGTGCCCGGGCTGCGGCCGCACCACCAGCACGACGTTCCAGGAACTTGCCGAGAGTATTCAGGACTACATCCGCGACCAAATGCCGGAATGGAAGCGCTATTACGAAGGTGTGGAGGAGCTGAAGCTCGCGGTGATGGGCTGCATCGTCAACGGCCCCGGCGAGTCGAAAGCCGCGAACATCGGCATCAGCCTGCCCGGAACGGGCGAGGCGCCGCGCTGCCCCGTCTACATCGACGGCCAGAAATTCACCACACTCGAAGGTACCTACGACGAACTCTCCGCCGCATTTCAAGCGCTGCTCGACGACTACGTTTCCACGAAATACCACAAGCGCGAATCGCCTCTGCCTGCCACCACCGCACCCCATTCGAACGGCGCCAAGAAATCCTCTTTGCGCGTCATCGCATAAGTCATCGCATCATACGCAACACACTGCCCTCCGCAGGCTGCAAACCGCCGATTCTGCGATAGACTCAGCGAATCTTGGTCGAGAGCTTCGCCCGACGAATCATGATCCCTTCCCTCCCATCGCAGCCGGGGCTTCGCCATGGCCACTGACGCAGGCGTGACAGCTGCGTCGCCCGTGCCGGCTGTACATCCTTCCGCGTCAAAGGAGCCGCGGAACTGGCGGCGTGGATTCTGGAGCCTCATCGCTACGCAGTTTCAGACCGCGTTCAACGACAACGCGCTGAAGTTTCTCGTGATCTACATCATTATCGGGATGGACTTGGCGCCCGCGTTGCGCGATCGCCTGATTCCGCTGGTCGGCGCGCTGTTCGCCCTTCCGTTCATCTTCTTTTCCATGGCGGGTGGTTTCCTGGCCGACCGTTACAGCAAGCGCACCGCGACGATCGGCACCAAGCTCCTCGAATTCGGCGTGATGGGTTTCGCGGTCGTTGCCCTCTATCTTCACAACCTGCCCATGGAGTGTGCCAGCGTATTCCTGATCAGCTCGGAGGCCGCCCTGTTCGGGCCCTCGAAGTACGGTTTGCTACCCGAGCTTCTGCCGGAAAAGCGGCTTTCCTGGGGCAACGGCATCATCGAACTCGGCACGTTCGTGGCCTCGATTGCAGGGACGATGGGCGCGGGATATTTGGCTGTGCGGTATCACGGGCGCGAAGCGATTGCAGGTTTTCTGCTCCTCGCGTTCACGTGCTTCGGATTCGTCACGAGCTTCGGAATTTCGCGAGTCCCAGCCGCCGACCCAACCAAGAAGTTTCGCGGGAATCCATTGGGCGATTTTGCCGCCCAGCTCAAGACCATCCGCGCCGACCGCGTTCTCGGATGGGCCGTCCTGGGCAATTCCTACCTGTTTTTCCTCGCCGCCCTTTTGCAGTTCACGATCATTCTCTACGGCCACGACGTCCTGCGCGTTGACGACACTCACATCAGCTATTTGCAGGCCGCCGTCGGCATCGGAATCGGTCTCGGCAGCTTTGCGGCGGGCTATCTCTCGGGCGGAAAGATCGAATATGGACTCATTCCGCTCGGCGCCATTGGCCTGACCGTCTTTTCCGCCCTGCTTTATCATCCCGGGCAGACAGTCCTCAGCTCCTTGATTCATCTTTCGCTGCTGGGGTTCTTCGGCGGATTTTTCGTCGTTCCAGTAGGCGCCCTGATTCAGCATCGGCCCGCGCCCGAACACAAAGGCGGCGTGATCGCAGCCGCGAACCTGCTCTCGTTCGTGGGTATTTTCCTTGCGGCGGGCGCGTACTGGCTTTTTTCGAGCGGCTTTCATCAGACACCCGCCGGGATTTTCCTCGACGGCGCGATCCTGACGTTGGTCGCCACGGCATACTCGATCTATCTGCTTCCTGATTCGTTGTTGCGCCTGGTTCTCTGGATGCTGACGCATTCGCTGTATCGCATCCGCGTGGAAGGCCGCGACAACATCCCCGAAACCGGCGGCGCGCTCTTCGTCTCGAACCACATGTCGCTCATCGACGCGGTGCTGCTGATCGCGTCCACCGACCGCCCCATCCGCTTCCTCATGTTCAAGGGCATCTACGACCTGCCGTACATCAAGCCGTTCGCGAAAATGATTCGCGCGATCCCGATCTCATCCGAGCTTCGGCCCCGCGAGATGCTGCAATCGCTCCGCGAAGCCACCAACGCGATCCGCTCCGGCGAAGTCGTTTGCATCTTCGCCGAAGGCCAAATCACCCGCATCGGCCAGTTGCTTCCCTTCCGCCGCGGCATGGAACGCATCATGAAGGGCGTCGATGCTCCCATCGTCCCGGTGAATCTCGACGGCGTGTGGGGCAGCATCTTCAGTTTCGAACGCGGCCGCTTCCTGTGGAAACTGCCGCGCTCGATTCCCTACCCCGTCACGGTCAGCTTCGGGAAGCCCATGCCGCCTACCTCGACGCCAGTTGAAGTGCGCCACGCCGTGCAGAACCTTCACACCGAGGCGTATCGCCACCACAAGAAGCGCTTGCGAACCCTGCATCGCAGCTTGATCAATACGGCGCATCGTCATCCCTTCCGCTTCGCGATGGGCGACAAGCGCCGCCCGCGCATGAAATGGGGAGCAGCGCGCTGCTTGCGTCGATTCTTCTCGCGCGACGATTGCGCGCCACCTGGGCCGGACAGGAAATGGTCGGCATCCTGCTGCCGCCGTCCGTCCCAGGCGCGCTCGTGAATTTTGCCGCCACGCTGGCCGGAAAAATTCCGGTCAATTTGAACTACACGTCGTCCAACGAGACGCTCGCCTCCTGCGCCGCGCAATGCAAACTCGAAACCGTGATCACCACCAAGCTCCTGCTCGAAAAGATTCCGCTGCAGATTCCGGGGAAAACGATCTTCCTCGAAGAAGCAGCCGCTTCGCCGCGTCTCGGCGAAAAGATCCTGGCGCTCGTTCTATGGTTTCTGCCGGGAGGGTTGCTCGAACGCGTCCTGAGCGGCGGCAAAACTCGCACCCTCGACGATCTCGCCACGGTGATTTTCTCGAGCGGCAGCACGGGCGAACCCAAGGGCGTCATGCTGACGCACTACAACATCGCGTCCAACATCGAGCAGGTCGGGCAAACGTTCATGCTCGACCGCAAAGACACCCTCCTCGGCGTCCTCCCGTTCTTCCATTCCTTCGGCTTCACGGTGACGCTGTGGCTGCCCGCGGTGCTCGGCGTCGGCGTCGCGTACCACCCCAGCCCCCTCGATCTCGCGGCCGTCAGCGAACTCGTCCGCGACTATCGCGTCACGTTCCTGCTCGCCACGCCCACGTTCCTGCAGGCGTACATGCGGCGCTGCTCGCCGGAAGACTTCGGCAGCCTGCAATTCGTGGTCGTCGGCGCCGAAAAGCTTCCCGAGCGCGTCGCGGTCGCGTTCGAGGACCGCTTCGGCATCCGCCCGCTCGAAGGCTACGGCGCCACGGAATGTTCGCCCGTGGTCGCCGTCAACACGCGTGATTTTCGCGCGCCTGGGTTTCGCCAGGTCGGCGCGAAGCGCGGCCACATCGGCCATCCGCTTGCCAGGCATCAGCGTTCGCATCGTCGATCCCGAAGCGGGCACGCCCACAGCCATCGGCACGCCAGGGCTGCTGCTCGTGCGTGGTCCGAACGTAATGAAAGGCTACCTGGGCAGGCCCGAAAAGACCGCCGAGGCTCTGCAGGACGGCTGGTACGTCACCGGCGACATTGCCACGGAAGACGAAGACGGCTTCCTCACGATCACCGACCGCCTCAGCCGCTTCAGCAAAATCGGCGGCGAGATGGTGCCTCACATCAAAGTCGAGGAAAAGCTGCACGAACTCGCCGGCGTCACCGAACAGAAATTCGTCGTCACGGGCGTGCCCGACGGAAAAAAAGGCGAGCGGCTCGTCGTGCTGCACACGCTCACGCCGGACGAACTCAAAGCCACCACCGACAGACTGGGCGAATCCGGCCTGCCGAACCTCTGGACGCCGCGCGCCAACCAATTCTTCCACGTCGACGAGCTTCCCCACCTCGGCACCGGCAAACTCGACCTTCGCCGTATCCGCGAGGTCGCCACCCAGTTCTCGCCATCCGAATAGTGTCCACCGCCAAAATCGCATTCCAGCCCCGCTGCGCAACAGTTCAGCATAACTTTTCGGCCGTTCGCACGTTTTCGCTTGCATGAATCATCGGCTCTGCATAAACTGCGAGACGCTGGAGAACATTCGGCATGACCCATAGTTACACACACAACTCGTTGCGAAGGCTGGCGGCGGTCACGCTGCGCCGGGATTGTGGCCGAACGGGCTTCGGTCCCGCGCAGTAGTTATCTCGCTGCTGTTCAGTTCTTTGCCAAACAACTTGCTGTAAACGCACATCCAGGCCCGTGCATTTGTTTGCGGTTTGCTGGTTTTCTCAGCCAAATACCGCTCACTCGGCTCAAGGCGATGGTGTGCGCAACCGGAGCGCTCAGAGGCGCTCTTAGAAAGGGTGGGACCATGACTGCCAACGTGAAGAACGGCACACCGTTCCATGGCCCGTCGTTGTGCGAAACGTGCACGCACGCTCACATCGAGAAGGGCTACCGCGCAAGCGAGAAACTGGTGTTTTGCGCGGCGCATGAACCCTCACATGCGGTGCCTTTCGCGATGCTTGAGTGTACGAGCTATCGGGACAAAACGCGGCAAAGCCTGTGGGAAATGGAACAGGTAGCGTGGGTTCTGGCTCCGCGAGGCAGCAAGCGCGAGGCCGGCTTCATTCGGGCCAACGAGCTCCGCAAGAAAACGGACGAAGTCGAGCTGATTCTCGATCATGAGAAGTGATCGTGGTGACGAATGACTCCGAAGCCTTGGTGGCTCGCCATGATCTTGTCGAGGCGCACTTGGGTGTGCAGGTTCTCGCTGCGCGACGCAGTCGGTGCTAGCCAGTCGCGCGGCGGAACCTGCCTCGGCAAGTTCCTGGATGTCGCGGACGGACGCGCTTCGAGTGACCTAACCGTGGCTTCCCGGACGAACCTTGCGCACTGGATGATCTACGACGATGACCTTCCCGCGTGAGATAGCTTTGACTGCATGCGGCGCGTTGGACGGAACTACTTTTGCAAAACCAGGGCCCAATCGCTCGGCAACTCCACTGACCGTGAGTTCCAGTTCGCCCTCCATGACGACGTAAACTTCTTCCTCAGGATGGAAGTGTTCATGTATCGACGCCTCCGCTTCAAACTCGTAATGCGCGAACGTCATGTGGACAGAATCGAAATAACGGCCTTTCCAGCCCGGCAACGGTTCGACAGCCGGCAGTTTGTTGATTTCGATGAACGTCACGCCTCGCCCCTTCCTTATCTTCAAGTCTCTCTTTGTCGAGCTTCGGCTCTCCGTGGCCAGTCCTGCCTAGAAGATTCCCAGCTTAATCTGCAAAAACTTCTTCGGGTTCTGCCGGAAGTCGCTGATCAGCAGGCGCATATCCCCCGTCAGCCCGGTCATGTTGTCGTACAGCGCGGGATCGCTGAACATTTTCCCGAGCGTTCCTTGGTTCGCGTTGAGCTTCGCGGTGGCGTCGCGGACATTTGCCGAGGCATCGCGCAGATAGTTGTATGCCGTATCATCCGTCGCAAACTTCCCGAGCGAGCCTTTGCCGGCGCGGACGTCCTCGAGCAGCGCGTTGCCTTTTTCTGCGATTCCCTTCACGTTATCGGCCACGGCAGGATCGTACACCAGCTTGCCTAACGTGCCCTTCTGGTCGCGTACCGCGCTCGAGGGCGTCGTCGATTTTGCCCACCGCGCTATTCGCCTTGTTGTAGAGCTCGTCGGACGCAATCAACTTGCCCGCGCTTCCGTTCCCTTCCTGAATCGACGTAATCATCGCTTCCAGTTTCGCTGCGCTCCCGTTTAAGTGGTTGTACAGCGAAGGATCATTTACCACCTTTCCGATCGAGCCCTCGCCCTTGCTCACCTTCGCGACGATGTCGCCGATCTGATTGGAAAGCACGCTCAGGTTCTGCACCACGTCGTAGCCGCGCTCGACCACGTCCTTGATCTCGGGAACTTCCCCTCCCTGCACGACGCCGCCCGACGGTATCTCCTGCCCGGTCGATCCTCGCGTGATATCCACGTAGCGATTCCCCAGCAGGCCTTCCGTCACCAGGCTTGCAGTCGAGTCGGAGCGAATTTGGTCGTGATACGTGCGATTGATTCGCATGACAACGGTGATGTTATGTCGCTTGTCGGGCGGCTGCGGAGTCAGGCGAATGGACTCGACGTTCCCCACCTGCAGGCCATCGAGAGAAACAGGCGCACCCGTTTGCAGGCTCTCGACCTCGGGCAGATAGGTGATCAAGCGATACTTTGTCACCCAGAATCCCTGTCCGCCAGTGACGTAAAAGATCCCCACGGCCACGATGATCAGAGCCACAAGAACGAACAGCCCCACTCGCAGTTCCGACCACGACAGTTTGCGTTGCGCCATTGCCTTCCCTCCTCAGTTGCGCTTCCAGCGCGCCCTCGATCGTTTTCAAATCTATTCCGCGGAAACCAGGAACTTCTTCAGATACTCGTCGGACGAATGCAGCACGGAATCGGCTGAGCCGTCGAAATACACCTGGCCATCCCGCAGGACGAGGATGTTCGTCACCGGTGCTGTCGCCGCGATTCCCGTTACTTGCCTACCGGGACGACCTGGCTGGTCGCCTTGTCAAACCGAAACTTTGCGAGACCGAATGCGTCTTGAACGCGCTGCGTCGCCAGCAAGGACGTAACATTCTGCAAATCCCGCCCTCGCATGATCAACGTGATGATCGTTTGCGACGTCACGGGATCGAGGCCGCCCGTCGGCGAGTCGTAGAAAACCACCTTCGGATTGTCCACCAGGGCGCGCGCGATCGAAACGCGGCGCCGCATGCCGCCCGAAAGCTCGGCCGGATATTTGTCGATCGTAGCCTCAAGTTCCACGAATCGCAGCGCCTGGCGCACGCGCGATTCAATCTCGTTTTCCGCCACCTTTTCCTCGCGAAGGCGAAACGCCACGTTGTCCGCCACCGTCATCGAGTCAAACAGCGCACTCTCTTGAAATACAAATCCCAAGTGCCGCCGGAAGTCGAGCAGCTCCCGCTCCTGCATTTGCCCGATGTCGCGGCCCATCACCCTGATGCGTCCCTCGTCCGGGCGAAGGAGTCCCGCCGCCAGTTTCATGATCACGGTTTTGCCGGAGCCGCTCTCGCCGAAGAGAACCTTGGTTTCGCCAGGCAAGACGTCGAAGGAAATGCCGCGCAGTATCTCACCCTCGTCAAAGCCGATGTGCACGTCTTTGAATGAAATCAGCGGTTCGCCCGCAACGATTTCATTCATCGCCAGCACCGGCACGAGGACGCGCGGGGCGCTTCATGGTGAGATTATAGATGCAAATTCGACGCCTGAGGCAGCTAACGTGTGGACCCAGCCGTTGGCACAACGAGCGGACGGGATGCTATCGACTTCGGTTCTCGTAGGGGCGGGTTTCAAACCCGCCCATGCCGTTCTCCGCGCCCTCTGCGCCTGCCCGCCATCTTGCTAGGCGGGCCTCTGCGGTGAGCCTTCGGTGCCGACTTGCCTCCGCCTTCTTCGGAGGATATCTGAGGACGGGGGGCTACAGATTGAAGAGAAAGAGAAACACACGCGTCAGGAAGAAATCCACCACGAGGACAACGACCGAAGAGATCACCACCGCGCTTGTCGTCGCGCGCCCCACTCCCTGCGTTCCTCCCCTCACGCGCAGACCCTGATAGCAACCCACGGTTGCAATGATCACCGCGAAGAACACCGGCTTCCCCATTCCCATCACGAGGTCGCCGAATTGGAGGATATTCACGGCACGCGTCCAGAACTCCACCGCCCCGACGCGCAGCGTGAAGTACGACACGATGAATCCGCCGACGAGACCAAGAAAATCGGCGACCGCAACCAGCAAAGGCAGTACGAAAACCATCGCAGCCACCCGCGGCGCCATCAGCTTTCGGATCGGGTCGGTGCCCAGCGCCCGCATGGCATCCACCTGCTCCGTCACCACCATCGACCCTAGTTCCGAAGCAATCCCGGACGCGTTGCGCCCCGCAACGAGCAGCGCCGTAATCGCGGGACCCAGCTCTCGCACGAGCGCGAGCGACACAATGTCGCCCGTTAGCGCCGTCATGCCGAATCGCTCGAACTGCGACGCCGTGTTCAGCACCATCACGCCGCCGATAAAAACCGCGGCGATCGCCACAATCGGAAGCGAACCCACACCCATCAGGTCCATCTGTTCGATGGTGTCGGCCCAATACCGCGGCGGCGTGAATATGTCTGCGATCGATTCGATCGAAAGCTGCAGGTAGTCCTGGAAGACGAAGAGCTGGCGTTTGAGCGCTTCCCCAAGCACGGACGGCACCGATGGAGTCTCAGTAGCCTCGAACATGGGCGTTGCCCGCACCCCCGCGCAGGCGAGTCTTCGCAAGCGTAACGTCCGCTTGCGGTCGCGTCAAGCAAACGAATCACCGGCTAGACTCTATTCGGAATTCGGACCGGCCCTTACTTGTACCAAGAAACCCATTGCACCAGACAGAAGAGGAGAAAAATAACAGCTACTACGAGCAGACCATTCGCTATCCTTCCCGGCCTGCGCATGCGTAGGAACAGGAATACGACCACCGTCGCGCCGGCGGATATTGAGAGCCATTTCCAGGTGCTAGGAAAATCCACTATGCCGCTCCCGTGGTTGGTGTGATTGTGCCATATCGAGCGAAGTGCGCAAATGTCGCGCGAAAGCAATGCCTCCCCGAACCGCCGCGCTTTACGCGTCGCGGCGCGTTCGGTACAATCGTGCGTTTGTTCCGCGTTATCGAACTCGACTGAACATGCTGCGATTCGTCACAGCCGGAGAATCTCACGGACAGGCGCTGGTCGCCTGGATTTCGGGCCTGCCCGCAGCCGTCCCGATCGATCTTGAGTTCGTTGCGCGCGATTTGCATCGGCGGCAACTTGGATATGGCCGTGGCGGACGCCAGCGAATCGAGAAGGACCACGCGGACATCCTTGCCGGAGTGCGGCACGGGAAAACGATTGGCGCGCCCATCGCCATCCGCATCGAGAACCGCGACTGGGCCAATTGGGAGAAGGCGCTTCCCGTCGAGGATACAGAAGGCGCGGACGACCAGCAGCGCGCTTTGACGGCGCCGCGGCCCGGCCACGCGGATCTGGCTGGCTCGCAGAAATTGAATTTTCACGACGCTCGTTACGTCCTCGAGCGCGCCTCCGCCCGCGAGACGGCAGCGCGCGTGGCCGCCGGCGCTTTCGCGAAATTGCTGCTCCAACAGTTTGGAATTACGGTACTGAGCCATACGATCGCGGTAGGTCACGCGCGCCTCGATCGCGAAGCCACTTGGGCCGAGATTGAAACGGTCTGCAACAATCTGGAATCTCCGCTGCGTTGCGTCGACGCGGCCACCGAAGCGAAAATGAAGGCGGAAGTCGACCATGTCCTCCGCGCCGGCGATTCGGTCGGCGGGATATTCGAAGTGGTTGCGCACGGCGTTCCGCCGGGCCTCGGCAGCCACGCGCAATGGGACGAAAAACTCGACGCGAAGATTGCTCGCGCGGTCATGTCGATTCAAGCCGTAAAAGCTGTCGAGATAGGTACGGGCGTAACGAATGCGGGCAGCTACGGCTCCGAAGTGCAGGACGAAATTCGCTACGATTCGACGCGCAAGCGATTCGAGCGTTTGTCGAATCGCGCGGGAGGCTTAGAAGGCGGGATCACGAATGGCGAGAACGTCGTCGTACGCGGCTATTTGAAACCGATTTCGACGCTCCGGCGCCCCTTGCTGACGGCCGACATGAAAACCAAGGAGGCCGTGAAGGCGGCATACGAGCGCTCGGACGTGTGCGTGGTGCCGGCGGGCGGCGTGGCCGGCGAAGCGATGGTCGCGTTTGAGCTGGCGAGCGCGTTCCTGGAAAAGTTCGGCGGAGACTCGCTCGAAGAGACGCGTCGAAATTTCGACGGCTACCAGAAGCAATTGGACTCGTTTTAGCGTTCGGCATTCATGGAGATTCAAAAGGCATTGCGTGCGTTCCCTGGACCCGATTCGTCGGGCCGAGGAATCTCTCTTTCGCGCCAACCACTACTATGATCCATCCCATCGTAAAGTTCGGCGATCCGGTCCTCGAGACTCCCGCCAAGCCCGTCGAAAAGTTCGATGACGAGCTCAAAACCCTCGTCGCCGACATGTTCGAATCGATGTACGCGGCCTCGGGAGTGGGCTTGGCCGCGCCGCAGATCGGGATCAGTCTGCGCTTGGCAGTGATCGACGTGAGTAACGGCAAGAATCCCGACGCGAAGATCGTCTGCGCGAATCCCGAAATCATCCACTCGGAAGGCGAGCAGCGCGAAGAGGAGGGCTGCCTCTCGGTTCCCGGCTTCCGAGGCTATGTAGGACGCCCCACATACGTCACCGTTCGCGCCCAGGACGCCACCGGAACTGAATTCGAAATGCGCGGCGAAGGATTGCTTGCCCGCGCCTTCTGCCATGAGATCGACCATCTCGAGGGGACCCTCTTCATCACTCATTTGAGCCTTCTGAAACGCGATTTGATCAAACGCAAGATCCGCAAGCTGAAAAAAGCCGGCAACTGGTAGGCGAGCCGTGCCCCTGCGCATCGTCTTCTGTGGCACACCTGCTTTTGCGCTCCCCACTCTGAATCATCTGCTCGCTCAGCCGGATTTTCAGGTCGAAGCCGCCGTCACTCAGCCGGACCGTCCTCGCGGCCGCAGGCACGAAGTCTCCAACTCGCCTGTAAAGGACGCCGCGCTCGACGCTGGCATCGCCGTCTACCAGCCCGAGAAAATCAAATCGGAGTCCGCCCAAAACTTCTTCAAGCGCGTCGCGCCCGACGCGGTGGTCATCATCGCCTACGGGCAGATCATCTCGCAGACTTTGCTCGACATTCCCCGCCTCGGCTGGATCAATCTGCACGGCTCGTTGCTGCCGAAATATCGCGGCGCGGCGCCCATCAACTGGGCGCTCGTCAACGGCGAAACTCGCACCGGCGTCACCACCATGCAGGTAAACGCAGGCCTCGATACCGGGCCGATTCTGCTGAAATACGAAACCGAGATTGCCCCCGATGAAACCGCCCCGCAACTGGCCGCCCGGCTGGCCGAAGCCGGCGCGCCGCTGATCGCGGAAACGCTACGGAAACTTGATCGTGGCGAGGTGACGCCGGCACCGCAGGACGATTCACGGGCCAGTCTCGCGCCGCTACTGAAAAGAGAGGACGGCCGCATCGATTGGTCGCAGCCCGCGCAAACAATTTACAATCGCATCCGTGGCTTGCAACCCTGGCCCGGAGCCTTCACCGCCTTCCGCGGAAAGAATTGCCACATCTGGGGCAAGCCCTCGCCCGACGCGATCCACGCCCGGCCACCTGCTCCTCGAGGCGCTATCATCGCCAGCGACGGGAAATTAACGGTCGCGTGCGGCGGCAACACGGCCCTTCGCGTCGAGTTCGTACAACTCGAAGGCCGCAAGCGCGTCACCGCCCGCGAATTTGCAAGCGGCGCCCGCATCGCCCCCTCCGACCACTTCGGTGCTTAGAAGGAGGCGCTTCTCGGCCGCAGGCCGCTTTGGGAGTTCGGGAGCTCGCTCCCGCTTTCTCTTCCCCGAAGCTTGCTTCGGCGGGTTGTCGTCCGTCGTAGGCCTGATTTCCAGCTCAACGCACAAAACCGCGCCAGTTTCCGTCTTGACTTTCTCTCCGGTTGCCTCACAATCGAACGTACTTCCTGATAACTGGCGCTTCTCTTGGGAGGCTTCATGTCATTTTCCGCACGATTGTCCCAGCTTGCCGTCGCGACGCTGCTTTTGGGAACCTCCTTTGCGGCACAGCAGAGCTCCCCGGCGCAAGCGCCTGTCCCCGCAGCTCCGTCCGGCCCCAATTCTGACCCGACCTACCAACAGCTCCGGAATATCACGCTCGGCAGCGAGTCCATCTCCGTCGAAGCCGTCGACCTCAAGCGCGACGCGGCAACTTTCCACCTGAAATCCGGTTACATTTGCTTCACCGCACCCGTGCAGGGCAAAGTCACCGGAGCCGTTTTTGTCGGCGAAGGCAGCATGAGTTTTGACCCACCCAATGGGGACGAACGTCGCAGCCTCAAGTTCCTCACGAAGTCGGATGAGTTCGCTGAAGACTTTGGCCACCTCCTTCTCCGCTTTACCGACTCGACCTACGAAGAACTGAAAAAGTCCGGCGGCAAAGGGCAAGGCGGTTGCGATGCCGGTCTTCTCAAAGATAGCCAGAACGCGATGCGCCACAGGATCCACTACAATCTCGATGGCCGCATTCTTGAAGACGTCCTTCGCCCCGAGCCCGGAGGGCTGTTTGTGGCATTCGTCCACGGCAGACACTATGACGACAAACTGCTGTACATCGTTGATCCCAACGGCGGCCCGGAAATCGCCGAGGAGCAAGTGGGTCTGATGACCTACGACGAGAACAAAGAAGGCATCTGGAGCGGCTCCCGGCTCTCCAATGATTCCAGGTCGAAACTCGGAAAAGCCGCTAGCCCGAGTTCGCGGATTCATATCGAGGATCAGGATCTGGACACGACGATCGAAGGCAGCGCGCACCTTTCCGCAAAGGCCAAGACCACCTTCGTTCCGTTCTCGGCCGACTCGCGTGTCTTGCCCTTTGATCTCTTCCACACCTTGCGAGTGCAAAATGTCATCGGCCCGGACGGGCAGCCGATTTCGTTCATCCAGGAGGAGAAGAATGACGACCCTGATTTCTATGTCGTCTTTCCTAAGGCGCTTGCTGTCGGCGAAAAATACACAATTATGACAAGCTATGACGGCAAGGACGCCGTGCAAAATACGGGAAACGGCAACTACTATCCCGTCGCACGCGAAAATTGGTATCCCGCGAACGCGGGCGCCAGTCTTGGGGATTATTCGAATTTCGACATGATCTTCCGCATCCCCAAGGGAATGAAGATGGCGGCGTCCGGCAGCTTGATCAGCGAAAAGGAAGAAGGCGGCAAGAGTGTCTCGGTTTGGAAGAGCGACACCCCGCAACCTTTGGCTGGTTTTCAATTCGGCAGAATGAAGATAGAAGAAGCCAAGCTCACCTCGCCCGACTTTCTCGTTGCTGCCTACGCCAATGAAGAACCGCCGGATTGGACAAAAGGTATGGAGGGCGGCACGATGGGCAGCCTCAGCACCATCAGCATGATGAAGCAACCGCTGCAGGAGGCGCAGATCGCGATCCGCCTCTATACGAACTATTTCGGCCCGCTGCCCTTCAAACGCCTTTCGATGACGCAGCAGACCAGATGCGATTACGGCCAATCCTGGCCCGACTTGGTCTGGCTGCCGATTTGCTCGTTCTATGACACGACCGTGCGCCACCAACTGGGTCTCGACTGGGGCGATAACGGCTATTGGGATGTTGTCACCCCGCACGAAGTGTCGCATCAGTGGTGGGGACAGCTTGTCGGCTTCGGCTCCTATCGCGATCAGTGGATGAGCGAGGGCTTCGCCGATTTCTCGGCCTCGCTTTTTTTGCAGAGCGCTTACGGAAAACAGAGCCCGAAGATGTATGAGAAATTCTGGAACGATGAACACAAGTTGATTGTCGAGAGGAACCAGTTTGGTTTCCGGGCCATTGACGTCGGCCCGGTCACCATGGGCTACCGGCTCGATAACAGCAAAACTGGCGAAATTGGCCGGTACCTGATCTACCCCAAGGGTGCCTACATTCTCCAAATGGTTCGCATGATGATGTGGAACGGCCAAACAGGTGATCAGGATTTCAAAGCGACCATGCAGGACTTCGTGAAAACCTACGCCGGACGCGCCGCCACCACCGAGGATTTCAAGTCCACCCTGGAAAAACACATGACGCGGGACATGAATGCGGGCGGCAACGGCAAAATGGATTGGTTCTTCAACGAGTACGTCTATGGCACGGCTCTTCCCACCTATGACTTCGCCGGCACCTTCGACAGAAATCCGGCAGGGGAAGTCGTCTTCAGTTACAGCCTCAAGCAGTCAGGGGTCGACGACAACTTCATCATGCCTGTGCCCGTCTATTTCGAGCTGGCCGACGGCCGCACGATTTCGCTCGGCCGCATTCAAGTCAAAGGTAATCACACCGCCCAAGGCAAGGTTGCGCTCAAGGGCATCAAGGACCCGCCAAAGCGGGCCCTGATTAACTACAACCACGACGTCCTCGCCTCGAACTAGATTCAAGCCGAGGGGCGCGCGCCCATTTCGGATTCAAGGCTGATCTACCCTCGCAGCCTATGCCCCGGCCGCTTTGGGTTTCGCTTGGTCGATCATCGCGAGCAGCTGAGCTGCAGCCTCTTCGATGTCCGCGTGCTTGTATTGTCCGGCGCGGCTTTCCGCGGCCAGCACTGCGCATCGGTGAACCTTCTCGAAATCACCATACGGAAACTCATACCTCTTCTTCGTCTCCTCTGGTTCCTCGTCGTTGATTGCCAAATGCCAGTCACCGTACTTGCCGAAGCCCTGCCGCTCGATGAATTCATTCTCCTGCGACGTCGAAGGTTGATCTCCGCTCCAAGCGTTACGGTTGTCATGCACAACTTTTCCCTCTTCGACCAGCTTTTTCGCGTAACTGAATGCCCGCTTGTTGAGTGTCAGTGCCATACGCTTGCCTCCTGAATGGTTCTTCTAAGTTGACGTAGCGACGCCACGCCAGCCGAAAACTCCGACGGTGACGCCGCCTCTACTAGAATCAGACGCCCCCGGCTGGGCTCCCGTGGCGTCCGCGCCCTTTATTTTGCAACTTTTTGCTCACAAAGACGAATTTCGTTTCGACTTAAAGCAGAAGTGCTATCTCTCTCGACCGCGACTGTGATTTCATTTGAACATGCCCATTTCGCCGGCAAGAACGATCGCTTTTGACGCCCTTCGCCGCGTCGAAGCCGAAGGTGCCTACGCCAGCGACGTCTTGCACGCCGAACTTACGGCTGGCGTCAAGCCTGAAGACGCCGCGCTCGCCACCGAGCTCACGCTCGGCGTCCTGCGCTGGCGTCGCCTGCTCGATTTTCTCCTTGAACGACTGCTAGGTAAGCGTCGGGTTTCAGGGTTTGCACTTGCAAACCCTGAGTCTAAATTCGACAAACTCGATCTTCCGGTCGCGCTCGCGCTGCGCCTCGGCCTGTATCAGATTCGCTTCCTCGAACGCATTCCCGCGCGCGCCGCCGTGAACGAGTCAGTCGAGCTTGTTAAACGCGCGCGAAAAGCCTCCGCAGCTACGCTCGTCAACGCAGTGCTTCGCCGCGCCAGCACCGAAGCAAAAGACCCGGCCGAGAAGTTTCTGCCGCCGAACACCTCGCCCAGCGAACGAATCGCCATCCTGCATTCGCATCCCACGTGGTTGGTCGAACGATGGCTCGCGCAGTTCGGAGAGCCGCGCACTATGGCTCTGCTCGAAGCCAACAATCGCGCGCCGCGTCTCGCTTGCTCCGTGCATGACGCAGCTCACCGCGACGACATCCTCACCGAACTCGCAAGATCCGGCCTGCGCGTTGAACCCGGGCAACTTCTGAAAACAGCTTTTGCGGTCAGCGGCGGCAGCCCGATTCGCACGGACGCCTTTCGCCGGGGCGCGATCTCAATTCAAGACGAAGCTTCGCAAGCGGTACCCCCGCTCCTTGCAGTACATCCAGGCCAGCGCGTCCTCGATCTCTGCGCCGCGCCCGGCGGAAAGACGCCGCCACTGGTTCGCGCCGCTGGAGAAAGCGGCCTCGTCATTGCCGCCGACCGCCACGCGCATCGCCTGCGCGCCATGCGCGCTCAATTCGAGCGCCTGCATCTCTCGGGAATCGCGCCTGTCGAACTTGTCGAGCTCGACGCGCAGCGGCCGCTTCCCTTCCTCGCCAAATTCGATCGCATCCTAGTCGACGCGCCCTGCTCCGGAACCGGCACGCTCGCTCGCCACCCGGAAATTCGATGGCGCCTCAAGCCCGAGCAGCTTGCCGAGCTTCATCACCTGCAAGTGGCAATCCTCACGTCCGCGCTCGCAGCACTCGCGCCCGGCGGACGCCTCGTCTACTCCACATGCTCTCTGGAGTCAGAGGAAAACGAAGAAGTAATCGCCGAAGCCAAGCAGACCAGTGTGCACGATCTCCGCTCCGTGCCAGGCACCAAGGCGGCACAAGTGCTCGCCCCCTATCTCGATCCCGGCGTCGCGCCTGCGTCCTTGTTCGACTCCGCGGGCCATTTCCGCACGGTCCCCGGCCAGCAACCAGCAGACGGCTTCTTCGCCGCCATCTTCGAATCGGCAGGGGCGTGAGCGTTACCTGACAGGGCGTCGCCGAAATGCCACGGGATGCACAAAATTTCCAGCCTTTGGTGTGCGCGAGTTGACGTTGGGGTGTATCCTAGAGTGTCGCGTTCATTAGAGATGCGCTTTTCATGGGCGTCGCGAAGATATACGCACCTGGCGTTCTGGGACGCGCGCAAAGATCAAGCAGTACGGTCAGAGATGATCGAATATGAGTGCTCCTCTCAGATACACGGGACCGGCCAACAACGAGGCTATGGACAAGAAAACCCTTACGTCACTGCAAGGCTTGGAAGATGTTGAAATTCAAGAATGGCTTGAGTCGCTCGATTCGGTCCTCGAGTCAAGCGGGCCCGACGTCGCGATGGAAATCCTCGAGCGCCTGCGCGCCCACGCGGAAGTGGTCGGCATCGACCTTCCCTTCTCCGCGAACACGCCGTACGCAAACACGATTCCGCTAAGCCTTCAGCCGGCCTTTCCCGGCGACCAGGAACTCGAACGCAAGATCAAGAGCCTTGTGCGCTGGAACGCGCTGGCCATGGTCGTTCGCGCGAACAAAGTCGAACACAATATCGGCGGCCACATCTCCACGTATGCCTCCGCCGCCACGCTGTACGAAGTTGGCTTCAACCATTTCTTTCGCGCGCGAACCGAAGAGTTTGAAGGCGACACCATTTATTTTCAGGGCCACGCTTCTCCCGGCATGTATGCTCGCGCATTTCTCGAGGGCCGCCTTTCGACGCAGCAACTCGAGAACTTTCGCCGCGAGCTGAAACCGGGTGGCGGCCTTTCCTCCTACCCGCATCCCTGGCTGATGCCGAATTTCTGGGAGTTCCCCACTGTCTCGATGGGCCTCGGCCCGCTGATGTCGATCTATCAGGCGCGATTCAATCGTTACCTCGAAAACCGCGGCCTCAAGCCGGTGACCGACGCGAAGGTCTGGACGTTCCTCGGCGACGGCGAAACCGACGAGCCCGAATCGCTCGGCGCGATCACGCTGGCCGCGCGCGAGAAGCTCGACAACCTGATCTTCGTCGTGAACTGCAACCTCCAGCGTCTCGACGGCCCGGTGCGCGGCAACGGCCAGATCATCCAGGAGCTCGAATCTGCGTTCCGTGGCGCGGGCTGGAACGTCATCAAGGTTCTGTGGGGCAGCGAGTGGGACCCGATTCTCGAGCGCGACACCGAAGGGCTTCTCGTCAAGCGCATGGGCGAGACGGTGGATGGCGAATATCAGAAACTCGTCGTTTCATCTGGCGCCTACGTCCGCGAGCACTTCTTCGGTTCTGACCCCAGGCTGCTGGAACTGGTCAAGCCTCTCTCCGACGAACAGCTCCGCCGCTTGCGCCTCGGAGGCCACGACCCGCGCAAGGTTTACGCCGCGTATAAAGCGGCTGTCGAGCATCGGGGCTCGCCCACCGTCATTCTCGCTCGCACAATCAAGGGCTACGGCCTTGGCGAAGCGGGTGAAGGCAAGAACGTCACGCACCAGCAGAAGAAACTCAACGAAGACGAGCTGCGCGAATTCCGCGCGCGGTTCGACATCCCTCTCAGCGACGAACAGATTACTGACGTCCCTTTCTACAAGCCGCCTGAGAACAGCGAAGAAAGTCAGTATCTGCATGCTCGGCGCGCTGAGCTCGGCGGCTATGTGCCGAAACGCAGTGTACGCGCGAAGCCTCTAACCGGCGATTACGAAGAACTTTTCAAGGAATTCCTCACCGGCAGCGACGGCCGCGAAGTTTCCACCACGATGGCCTACGTCGCGATGCTGCGAAAGATGCTCAAGGACCCCGAGATCGGCCAGATTGTCGTGCCCATCGTCCCGGACGAAGCCCGCACATTCGGCATGGAATCGCTCTTCCGCACGGCCGGAATCTATTCCAGCGTTGGACAGCGTTACGAGCCGGTCGACGTCAATACCCTGCTTTACTACAAGGAAGCTCAGAACGGCCAGATTCTCGAGGAAGGCATCACCGAAGCGGGCTCGATGGCTTCCTTCATCGCCGCCGGCACCGCCTACGCCACTCACGGCATCAACACGATTCCGTTCTTCATTTACTACTCGATGTTCGGATTCCAGCGCATCGCCGATTTCATCTGGGCCGCCGCGGACATGCGCGTGCGTGGCTTCCTGCTCGGCGGCACTGCCGGCCGCACCACGCTGAATGGCGAAGGCCTCCAGCACCAGGACGGCAACAGCCACGTCCTCGCATTGCCCGTGCCGAATCTTCGCGCCTACGATCCGGCCTTCGCCTACGAAATTGCGGTCATCATCGAGGACGGCATCCGCCGCATGTACAAGGACGGCGAAAGCATCTTCTACTACATCACCGTCATGAACGAGCCCTACGCCATGCCTCCCATGCCCGCCGGCGCCAAGGAAGGGATCCTCAAGGGCATGTACCGCTACAGCCCGGCCTCCAATCCGGATTCGCCGTTGCGCGCCCAGCTCTTTGGCAGCGGCGCAATTTTGAACGAAGCTTTGCTCGCCCAGGAAGTTCTCGCGCACGACTACGGAGTTGCCGCGGACGTCTGGAGCGTCACCAGCTACAAGGCGCTCTACGCCGACGGCATCGAAACCGAGCGCTGGAATCGCCTGCATCCCGGCGAAAAGCCACGCGTCCCGTACGTGGCCGAAGCGCTGGCCGGCACGCAGGGCGTGCTCGTCGCCGCCACCGACTACCTGAAGACGCTACCGAACATCGTCAGCAAGTGGATGCCGCGCCGTCTGGCCTCGCTGGGCACCGACGGTTTCGGCCGCAGCGATTCGCGCGAGGCGCTGCGCGATTTCTTCGAAGTGGATTCGCGCTTCATCGTCCTCGCCACCCTGCACGAGCTTTTCACTGACGGCAAAATCGACCGCAGCGTCGTCGACAAAGCCATCGCCGATCTCAACATCAACACGGACAAGCCAAACCCCGTCACCTCGTAGCAAGACAACTTTCGCTGCCGCCCGCACTTCTTGGGAGCAGAAGCCTGCTTCGGCGGATCACTCGTAGCGCAGCGCATCGAGAGGATCCACGCGCGTCGCCCGCCGCGCCGGAATCCAGCACGCCGCCAGCGCGCAAATCGACGTCAGCGCAATTACGCCCAGAATCGTCCGCCAATCATACGGGGTCACCGCAAAGAGCAAACTCGAAAGCACCCTTCCCAGCGCCAGCGCACCCGCTACTCCCGTGACAAGTCCGAAAGCCACGGGCAGAAGCCCCCGCCGCATCACCATCGACAAAATATTCTTCGGCTGCGCGCCAAGCGCCATGCGAATCCCTATTTCGTTCGTCCTCCGCGCGACGCTAAACGCGAGCACGCCGTAAGTCCCCAGCGCCGCCAGCAGCAATGCCGAGCCGGCGAATACCGCAAGTAGCGCGATCTGGAACCGCCGCGGCGATACCGACCGAGTCTCGATCTGCTCCATCGTCTCGATATCCGAAACCGGCAATTGCGAATCTACCGACCACACCGCCTCGCGTATGGCTCCAGCGGCAACGACAGGATTACCCGCCGTTCGCACGGCAATTGCCGCCGACCACGGCGCGCGATCCCAGTACGGAACGTAAACCATCAGCCCGGGAGCGTCCTGCAAACTCGTCGCGCGGACGTCCGCCACCACTCCCACGATTTCGTACGGCGGGTCCTTCGGGTCCCCTCGCCGGAATTCCTTCCCGATGGGGTCTTGCCCAGGCCAGACCGTCTCCGCCGTGTGCTTCGAGACGATCACCAGCTTGCGAGGCTGATCGCTTTCCGCGATAGCTCGCCCCGCAATCATCCGAATCCCCATCGTGCGAAAGTAGTCGGGAGTCACCGGCCGAAAAGCCGAAATGGGCCGTTCCACGATCGGCCGCGTGTCTCCAGGCACGGAAATCACATCCGCCCACAATTGCCCGTTGAGCGGAAGCACCGAAATCACTCCCGCCGACATCACCCCAGGCTCAGTCTGCAGCTTCGCGACGACGTCGTGATACAGCCTCTGCCGTTTGGCATCGTCGTCATACCGCGGTCGCGACGGCGCAATCTCCGCTGTCAGAATGTGTTGTACCTCGAATCCGCGGTCGACACCCATCAACCGCACGAAACTCGTCAGCAACAGTCCCGCGACAATCAGAAGCAAGCAACTCAGTCCCACCTCCACGCTCACCAGAAGCTCACGTACCCGCATTCTGCCGCCCGATTCAGTCGATCCCCGCGAACCCGACCTCATCGCATCCTGCGGGTCCACTCGCGTCAGACGCCATGCAGGGAAGACGCCAAAGAACAATCCAGAAATCGCGGCCGCCGCGAGCGCAAAAAGCAGCACGCGCCAGTCAACGTGAACTTCCGACAGCCGCGGCAAATCAACCGGCGCCACGGACACAAGCAGCCGCACCAGCGTCACTGCCAACGCAACTCCCAGCAGACCTCCCGCGAACGCCAGCACCAGGCATTCCACAAGAATCCCCCGGACGATTCTTCCGCGCGATGCGCCGAGCGCGATTCGCACCGCGGTTTCGCGCGTCCGCCCGATCGCGCGCGACAGCGTCAAGTTGCCCAGGTTCACGCACACGATCAGCAGCACGGCCCCCACAGAGCCCAGCAAGAGCCATAGTCCGCTGCGCTCTTGCGACGTGATTCTCTCCTGCAATGGCGAAAGCCGCGCGAGCAAGTCGAAACGGTCTTCTCCTTTGAAGGTCGATGCGATCTGAGCTTGAATTACATTCAGTTCTGCGCCGGCCTGACTCACGGTGGCGCCCGGCCTCAGCCGCACGACAGCGCCAAAATCAAAGTCTCCCATCGCGTCCCAGTCGCTCTCCTTGATTACCCACGGCCGGAAGATGTCGACTTTCTCCTTCATCGGTATCCCCAGCGATTGCCACGCGGGCGCGCGAAACCACGCAGGAAGCACCCCGATTACCGTCATGGGTGTGTCGTTCAGCGTGATCGACCTCCCAATCACGGACGGATCAGCCCCGAACTTCCGCCGCCACAGCGAATCGCTGAGCACCACGACGTTGTCGTGTCCTGCCTGGCCGTTTTCGGGCTCGAATGTTCGCCCAATCTGCGCGCCGACTCCCAATACGGAGAAATAATTCGCCGTCACCCTCTCGTCGGAGATGCGCTCTGGCTCGCCCGTGCCCGCCAGGTTCAGACCCGCGTCATCGGTATTGATCAGCGCAATCGACTCACACGACCCGCAGTGCCGCGTCCATTCGAAGTAATGCCGTCCGTTCGCAGGCAGCACCGGATAGACATTGCTCAACTGCGGAATCACTTCCTGGATGGCATAGAGTCGCCCTGGATCGCGATACGCCAGCGGCCGCAGGAGGATTCCGTTCACGAGCGAAAACACCGCCGCCTGCGCGCCGATCCCTAGCGCTAGAATCACGATGGCCGTTAGCGCGAAGCTGCGTTCCTTCCGCAGCGCGCGAAACGCATGCCTCACGTCTTGCCGCAAATGTTCAAGTGGTCTCATAGCGCGATATACGCTGACGAGCTCAAATTGGTTCCGGAATTTGAATACTTTGGAAGGAAAAGTAAGCCGTGCAGCAAAAAGTCAATGACAGATGATCCGCCCGCGCCTATTCCCCGGGCGGGGCCACTGGCGGCGCTTCCTTGATGCGGCCTTTCCCTGCTATGGCGGCGATGATTTCCCTGCCGTGGAACCGGCCATTCTCGATGAAGATTTCCGAGGTGTTCTTGCCCCCAACCACCACCCCCGCGATGTAGATCCCGGGCACATTGGTCTCAAGGGTCTCGGGATTGGTCTCCGGCCTCAGCGTCTCCGGATCCAGCCGGATTCCCTGCCGCTCGAGAAATCCGAAATCCGGGTGGTAACCGGTCATCGCGAACACTTGATCGGCTGGCAGGGCTTTCTCATCGCCTGAGTCTTTCACAAAAACTTTGCCGGGTTCGAACCGCGTGACGTGAGTGTTGAACAGCGCGCGCACCTCTCCGGCGCGGATGCGATTTTCGATATCGGGTTTGACCCAGTATTTCAGGCTCTTGCCCATTTCGCTGCCTCGATGGACCAGCGTCACGTGAGCGCCCGCGCGAAACAAATCCAGGGCTGCTTCAGCCGCGGAGTTCTTGCCCCCGATGACGACCACCTCTTGGTGCCAATACGGATGCGCATCCGTAAAATAGTGTGAAACGTGAGTTAAATCCTCCCCGGGAATATTCAGTTTGTTGGGCAGGTCGTAATAGCCCGTAGCAATGATGATCTTGCGCCCATGATATTGCTTTTGCCGGCCCGATTCTTCGCGCGTGTGAACCACAAACGCCTCGTCATGGCCTTCCACGCGCTCGACCCGCTCGTATAGCCGCGTCTCCACTCCGTAGTGCTCCACCGCGCGGCGATAGTATTTCAGGGCCTCGACGCGCGTGGGCTTGCCGCCGGCTATCGTCATGGGAAGGTCGCCGATTTCCATGCGCTCGGGCGTGGTGAAAAAAAGCATGTTGGTGGGATAGTGATACAACGAGTTGCAAAGGCAGCCCTTGTCGATCACCAGCGAACGCATCCCCTCGCGCTTGGCCTCAATGGCGCACGCCAGGCCCGTAGGGCCGGCGCCGATGCCGATCACGTCAAACGAATCGGGATTTGCCGGGCTCATCACTGGATGTTCGTGCTCGCTCCGATTTCACTCTAAGCCGAATGCGGCGTTAGATGCAAACGGCCGCTGGGCCGACACCAGATTCTGAATCAGGCCAAATTCCGCGCGGCGGCTCTTGCGTGCGCGGGTGTAGAATTTCAGGCAAGGGATTGGGCGGGACGGACATCATGAGATCGATTGGGCTATTGCTCGTCATCCCGGTCTTGGCCTGGAGCCTGGGGCGTCCTGACGCGGCGGCCGGGCAATCCTCGGCTTCAACTCCGCAAGGCACTCCTTCGGGCGCCGATATTGCTGCCGGCACGACGATTTGCGCCACGCTCACAAAACCGATTGACTCGAGGAAAGTCAAGCTGGGTGAAGCAGTCGCGGCCAGGGTCACCCTGCCTGTCTTGTCTCACGGCAAGGTGCTCATTCCCAACGACGCAAAGATTATCGGTCGTGTGACCCTGGCGCGGCCTCGCTCGCGCACCAAAGCCGAATCGGAACTCGCAATCTTGTTTGACCATGCTCTGCTCAAGGATGGCACCGAACTGCCACTTTCCCTCACCGTACAGGCCATCCGCGGGCCCTCGCCGCTCGCAGCCGCGGTCTTAGATCAGGGAAATGACAATCCCGACTTGGCAATCGGCCGCGCCACTCCTAGCGGATCGGCCCCGAGGCAGCAACCCTCTTTTCCACGCCCTCAGCCGGGTGAACCGCCGCAGGCACCTCGCCCCGATACTGACGACCAGGCCGCTCGGCATCCCCTTTTGGACGCGAGCGACCATGGTGCGATTGGACTCCCGGACCTGACTTTGACGGAATCAGCCGACGCTGCAACCGGCTCGATGCTCAAGTCTTCCAAGAATGACGTCAAGCTGGACGGCGGCACCGAGATCGTTCTGCGGGTGCTAGGCTCAACGGGCAGTTCGGGCGTAACTCCCAATCAGTGATCGTTGCGCTGCCCCGTCTGCCGAGAGCAGTTCAAATGGGCGGTAACAGAGCGTCGCCGAGTTCGCCTGCGAATCTTTCGAGTTCGGCGACGCGTTGCGCCGTGGCTTCGACGCGCTCCTTCTTCCATACGAA
>CAWBGW010000019.1:0-9066 GCA_963788345.1 uncultured Acidobacteriota bacterium
GTGGAGTTGCGATGTCGAAATCGCGCGGCAATGTGGTGGGCGCCATCGAGATGGCCGAAAAATATGGATGCGACACGGGGCGGATGTACACGCTGTTTGCCGCGCCGCCGGAAAAGGATTTGGAGTGGAGCGAAGAGGCGATTGAAGGCTCGTCGCGATTCCTGAATAAGCTTTACCGGCTGGTGGCAAAGCATGCGGACCGCTTGCGGGACGTCGCGATCGATTTCGATAAGCAGACCAATATAGTGACGGCCAGCGCGAAGGAAAAGATTCTGGTACGCAGGTCGCATCAGACGCTCAAGCGCGTGACGAACGATTTCGAGTCGCGTTGGCACTTCAATACGTCGGTGTCGTCGCTGATGGAATTGCTGAACGCCATTCAGGAGCAGGAGCCGCTCGACGTTGACGTCTCGCCCGTGATTTTGAAGCGCGTGCTGACCGCGTTTGTGATGATGCTGTCGCCGATCGCGCCGCACCTGGCGGAAGAGCTTTTCGAGATGCTCGGAAATACGGGCGGGCTCTCGCACGCGAAGTGGCCCGTGTTCCGCGAAGACTTGACCAAGGAAGAGCAGCTTGAGGTGATCATTCAGATCAACGGGCGGCTGCGCGGGAAGATTCTGGTCGACGAGGCCATGAGCGAAGACGAAACCCTCGAGCGCGCGCTGAAGGATCCTCGAATTTCGGTGCTGCTCGACGGGAAGCACGTGGTGAAGACGATTGTGGTGCCGAAGAAGCTGGTGAATATCGTGCTGCGATGACAAGCGACACCGGGCCGGACGAAGAGCTTATCTCCTCGATCACGCCGGAGGTGATGCGGTGTCTAACGACGAAACGATTTTTCGAAGCCCTCGACGACGTTCTTTCTCCTGTCGAAGAGTCGCGAGCACCTCTCCCATGTCGGGGGGATTACGAGAATTCAAGGCTTATCCTGCGGAGACTCGGTTTTGACGATGGCGAACTGGACGACATTTTGGGAGTTCTGAGGAAGCGAGGCGGGTTTTGCGACTGCGAGATACTCTATAACGCTGTTGAATCTTCTCGTCTCAAAGCGAAATACTGGAGGGCGAAAGCCGACGGTAATTCGCCTTCCACGACGCATCACGGAGGCAATAAGGGATGAGTGGAACGAAAGTGATGGCCGCTCGGGAAGAGAGTGGAGGTACGGTGAGCACGAAGCGCGGAATCGTGGTGCTGGATTTCGGCGGGCAGTATACGCAACTGATTGCGCGGCGAATTCGCGAGCAGGAGGTATTCTCGGCGATTCTGCCTTGTACCGCGAAGCTCGACGAAATTCGTGCGCTCGATCCAGCGGGCATCGTTCTGTCGGGTGGTCCGAGTTCGGTCTACGACGCCGCTGCGCCCGTGTGCGACGCCGGAGTCTTGCAGCTTGGCGTGCCGGTGCTCGGAATTTGCTACGGAATGCAGTGGATGGCGCGCACGCTCGGCGGAAAAGTGGAACGCGCGGAACGCCGCGAGTACGGGCCGGCGGACCTCGACATCCAGAAGGACTCGGCGCTATTCAAGGACGTGCCGAACCGACTGAAGGTTTGGGAAAGTCATGGCGACCATGTGGTGAGCCTGCCGGAAGGATTTGATATTACCGGGCGAACGGAAAACGCGGTCGCGGCCGTGGAGAATCGCGCCAAGAAGTTTTACGGAGTCGAGTTTCACCCCGAAGTGAATCACACGGACAGCGGAACCGAGATTCTGCGGAACTTTGTTTTCGAGATTTCCGGCGCGAAAGAGAACTGGGACCGGGCCGGCTTTATCGCCGCGACGGTGGCGGCGATCCGGAAGCAGGCCGAAGGCGCGCGCGCGATTTGCGCGCTGAGCGGAGGCGTGGATTCGGCCGTGGCGGCGGCGCTGGTGCATCGGGCGATCGGCGATCGCCTGACGAACGTTTTCGTCGACACCGGCCTGCTGCGGCGCAACGAATTTCACGACACGCTCGAATTGCTGCGCAAGCGGCTCGGACTGAACGTGATCGGCGTCGATGCCTCCGAACGTTTTCTGGGCCGGTTGAAGGGAATCACCGATCCCGAAGAGAAGCGGAAGAGGATCGGCGCGGAGTTTATTTCGGTGTTCGCGGACGAGGCGGCGAAGCTGGCGGGCGATTCGCAATCGGGGCCGATCAAGTTCCTCGTGCAGGGTACGCTGTATCCGGACGTGATCGAGTCCGTGTCCGTGAAGGGGCCGTCGGCCGTCATCAAGTCGCACCACAACGTGGGCGGGCTGCCGGAGAACATGCCGTTCGGGCTGATCGAGCCGCTCCGGGATCTGTTCAAAGATGAAGTGCGGCAGATCGGGCCGGGAGCTGGGGTTGCCTCAGGAGATACTAGTGAAACATCCGTTTCCCGGGCCCGGACTAGCCGTGCGATTACTCGGCGAAGTGACGCGAGACAGGCTGGAGATCTTGCGAGGTGCCGACGCCGTGGTGGTGGAAGAAATTCGGCGCGCGGGCTTGTACGACAAAGTTTGGCAGGCGTTCGCGGTACTGTTGCCGGTGCAGAGCGTGGGGGTGATGGGCGACGACCGAACGTACGGATACACTATCGCCGTGCGCGTCGTGGACTCGCTCGACGCGATGACAGCAGATTGGTCGCGGCTGCCGCGTGAAGTACTCGAGAGAATTTCGGCGCGAATCGTAAACGAGGTGGCCGGAGTAAACCGGGTCGTCTACGACATCAGTTCGAAGCCTCCGAGCACGATCGAATGGGAATAAGGCTGCCGACCGCCTCTTTGTCTCTTTCCCCAAAGAGCGCAAAGAAAACGTCCAGGACACACAAACATCCATAAACACGGCCTTCCGGAGGAGAGGCGCTCCAGCGGCAGAGAGCGTGCCGAAGAGCATCATCCGGCGCCGAGGAGATGGAAGTTAGCGGTTGGCCATCTTCTGGGCCATGTAAAGGAGCAGCCGTCGGTCGCCGTCTTCGATGCGGCCCAGCAACCGGCGGAAGCGGCCCAGCAAACGCGCCTCTTTCCCCGTGCTTCCCCAGGCGATATCATCGGCGCTCTTCCGCTTGGGAAGATTGGGCAGCACGGGCGGTTCTTCGCCGTCGTAGAATAGCTGGTAGAGCGGGATTTCCATGGCCCGCGCCAGCTTCTCGAGCGTCTCGATCGCCGGAACGGTGTGACCATTCTCGACGCGCGAGATGTAGCAGCGAAGAAGCCCAGTGCGCTTTTCGATGTCGCCCTGGGAAAGCTTCTTTGTTTCACGTAACAGGCGAATGCGTTCTCCAATTATCATGGCGGGTATTGTTGCATGGACCATCGACGCCCGCAAGGCTAAACTGTTTCGTCGCATGACAATCCGGATGTAACCTAAACCCGATGAGTGACGTCCCAAAAGACGTGGCAGCACAGGCTTCCGCACTCCCAATTCCCCTGACTCGGCGGAGCAGGGGCGAAGAAGACAGGGAGCTGGTCCGGCAGGCCCAAAACGGGAATGAGCCCGCTTTTGAGGAGCTGGTCCGGCACCATCAGCAGCGCGTGCTCGCGCTGGTGGGTGGCATTTTGCGGCGGCGCGAGGATGTGGAAGACGTCGCGCAGCAGGTTTTCCTGAAGGCGTTTGTTTCCCTGAAGCGCTTTGACCAGCGGGCTGCGTTTTCCACATGGCTCTACAAGATCACGGTGAATGAGTGCTGGGATTACCTGAGAAAGAAGAAAGTGCGGCCGCTGATGTACGAGGCGGATTTGTCGGAAGAGCAGGTTTCGCGTCTGGATGGAATTGTTTCCCACGACCGGCCGCCGGTAGGCCCTGGCGAGCGCGCGGAAGTGAGGGACTTGCTCGAACGAATGCTTGAGAAGCTGCCGGATCAGGACCGGGAGTTGCTGCTACTGAAGGAAGTGGAAGGGTTTTCGGTGCAGGAACTGGCGGAGATTCTCAATCTCAACGTGAACACCGTGAAGGTCCGGCTGTTTAGGGCGCGCGGCAGAATCATGGACGTCTATCGCAAGCGGTTGGGTTCGAGCGGGCGTGTGGCGGGTTCCTCGGAGGCGGGGAAGAAGAAAGGCGCGAGATCATGAACTCTGAATTTCACAGTGGAGCGTGTACGGAATACGAAGCAAGGCTAGAGGACTTTCTCGGCGGAGGGCTCTCAGGAGCGGAGAAGAGGGAAGTGACGGAGCACCTCCAGAGTTGTCCGGCTTGTAAGTCGGCGGTGGAAGAGGCCGGAGCAAGTTCTCGCCTGCTGAGTTTCATGGACGCTTCGGCTGATCCGGGACCGGCGTTTGCGCGAATTGTGATGGCGCGGATCCGGTCCGACGAGGGTGCGCGGGAGTCGCGAGGCTTTTGGCAGCCGTTCGTTTCGCTAGCATGGCGGTTCGCCGCGACGGCAGCCCTGGCGTTAGTGGTGATGGTGACGTACGACGTAAGGCTCCACCAAGCGGGCGCGGCGGCAGGCGGCGCGAGCGTGCAGCAAAGCGACATCCGCGACTTATTTACGACGGACGCCGATCGTGGGGCCGCCAACCCCGACGACGTTTTGATCCCGGCGACGGAAGACAATCATGGAAGCAACTAATTCAAACAAGACGCGGCGTGAGGCGGCTCTCCTGGTGTTCGTGGTGTTTCTGCTGGGGCTGCTCGTCGGCGGTTTGGGCAATCACCTGTGGGGTGAGCGCGTTTGGGGCCGGCAGCAACCCGGTCCGCACGTGGGTCCGCCGTCGCGCGAACAGGCCGTGAACAAACTTACGTCGGAGCTTCAGCTCACGCCGGATCAGCAGAGGCAAATCGGGCCGATTATCGACGACACGCGTGCGCAGATACGGGCTCTCTATGAACCGGTCGACGCGGAGCACGACAAGATCCGGCAGCAAGGCCGCGCGCGCATTCGCGCCGTCCTGACGCCGGAACAGCAGCCGAAGTTCGATCAATTCTTGCAGCGCATCGACCAACAGAAGAAGAGAGACGCCGCCGGCCAACACTAGCCAGCAATCTCACGCACCCTTCGACTCGTCTCCAGCTTCGTCCGATCGGCGCCCGCGCTCTTATAGTCCAAAAATACAGAGAAATGAGATAGGATCGCCGCTGAGACTCGCCAACAGGCCGGCGCGGCAAGCGCAGAGACACGTAGAAGTCACAGTTGGTCAAAGGTATCGGCCCTTAGCTTGGGGCTAGCTGGCCACCGAGGCAGCTCTTAGAACGGGATGTCTTCGTCGGAGATTTCGGGGCCGGGACCGGCGGACGGTCCTTCGTCGGGTGCGGGGCCGGCTTCGAAGTCGTCGTGCGGACGGCTGGTGCCGCCACCGCCCCCCGGAGCTGCACCAGCGCCTGCCGCGGCGCTTTCGCCGCGCGGCGTGAGCATCTTCATTTCGTTGGCAACGATATCGACGCTTGTCTTCTTCGAACCGTCTCGCTTGTCGTCCCATTGGCGGGTTTGCAGACGGCCTTCGATATAGACGAGCTGCCCTTTTTTCAAGTATTGCTGCGCGATTTCGGCGAGCTTGCCCCACATCACGATGCGGTGCCATTCCGTGCGCTTCTGGCGTTCGCCGGCGCGGTTCTTGAAGGACTCGTCGGTGGCCATCGTGAAGTTGCAGACGGCTTGGCCGCTCGAGATGTAGCGCGTTTCCGGGTCGCGCCCCAGGCGTCCGACGAGGATCACTTTGTTAACCATGGCTGGTGAGTATAGCCGAAGTCGCGCGGAGCGGGAAGAAAAAGCCGAAACTACAAAGGGATTACCACAGAGCACCCAGAGAAAGACTGGAGGGCACAGAGAAAGCAACACTGGGAGCAAGGCGAGACGGGGACAGAGCGATGAGCGCACGACTCTGGTAGAATTCCGCGAATGAAATTCTATTTTTCTTGGAGATGCCTCTATGAGCGAAACTCAGAATTTTGGGAATCACACCAAGATCGTGCCGGCATTTCATCTTTTTGTGCTGCCGGTGTTCGCGTTGAACTTGGTATCGTCAATTGAACACTGCGTGCGATTTTTTTCGTTTAACTCGATGGTTGCGGTGCTCGTGGCTCTTGCGCTTCTTCTGGGAGCTCTTTATGCGCGGTTGTTTGCGCTGGCAGTGCAAGACCGCGTGATACGCCTGGAAATGCGGCTGCGAATGCAACAGGTGCTGCCGCCGGAGTTGCGCGGGCGGATTCCCGAATTTACGGTCAGCCAGCTGGTTTCGTTGCGATTCGCGAGCGACGCGGAATTGCCGGCGCTGGCTCGCAAGGTGCTCGACGAGAAGCTAACCGACCGCAAGGCCATCAAGAAGATGATTCAGAAGTGGGAGCCCGATTATTTGCGCGCGTGAAGAGACCACGAACCGCCTAGTGAGGCGAAGTGCGCGCCGCAGCCGTGGCTGGGGCGCCCATTTCGTGAAGCTTCGCCTGGGCGCGGCGCGATGCGTCGGAGCCCGGGAATCGGCGCAAGACATCGCGAAAATCGCGTATCGCCGAAGTCTTTAGGCCCAGTTCCTGTTCCGCCATTCCTTTTTTCAGCAGCGAATCCGCGAGCTTAAAACTGTGGGGGAAGTTCGTAAGCACGGTGTCGTACGCGGGGATCGCGTCTTTGTAGTCGCCCTGAGCGTAGGAGATTTCACCAAGATAGAACTGGGCGTTGGACGCGAGATCGTTCGTCGGGAAATTGCGAATGTAATCGCTGAATTCTTGATGGGCGAGGTCGTACTTGCCCGTGTTGTAGTCGCGCAACGCGTTTTGATAGAGCGTGTCGGCGGAGATGGGCGACATCGCGGGCACGGAGCCGTTGCCCGGCGGCACCTGACCTCCGGCGCCCGGCCCTGGTCCATTGCCTGGATTCGTTCCCCCCGGATTCATTCCGCCGGGAGCGACAGCGGGCGCGCCGCCTGAAACTTTGCCGTCGATGCTCTGCAGCAGGTTCTGCATATCGGTCAACTGTTGCGAGAGCTTGCCGACGCGCGCCTGAACATCCTGGAGATTGTCCGAGAGACCTTGCGTCTGCTGCGCCATCGCATCGATGCGCGAGCCGCTATTGGCCTGGACTTCCTGGACGGCTTTCTCGACCGAACTCATTTGCGTGGCCAGGTGATTCACGGAGTCCACCTGCTGCTGGACCAGCGTCTTCAACGAAGCGTTGTTGGTGTCGACCGCGCTGCGCAGGTCCTGCTGGCCTTGCAAGAGCTGTGCGACCTGTTCCTGGAGTTGGACCATATCGCGGTTGACCGCGCTGGCGGGCTGCGGCGAGAGCATGGCTCCGCCGATCGCGCCGAGAACTAAAACTGAAAGTGCTAGCACAATCCATCGTGTGCGCAAGGGGACGCCTCCTTTTCGGTCAGGGTCTGCATCCCGAAGCCTCGGGACAAACCCTGAACCTTTGTTATGTCAGGGTTTGCAAGTGCAAACCCTGAGACCCGACGTGAGATGCCGAAGCGCTTTCAACATGAGGGTGGGGAACGATGCGCGAAAGCGCGTTCGCGAAAATTCAAATCGAACCATCCGAAACATTATGACACGGACGCGAGAGTGATGCCGAATTGACAGATCTCCACAGCTCAGTGCGGAGCGCGGCCAGGTTGCTCGCTGGGCTCGTCCAGCTTTTTCGCGAGATCGTCCAATTGGGTTTCGAGCGCGTCGAGCTTGTCCTGTTCGGTTCGCAGTTGTTGCTCGGCCTCAGTTTGCGTGGTCTCGCGTTGCTGCTCCACGCTCGCCGAGGCGTCGAGGTCGGATTGCGCGCGGCCGATCGAATCTTGGATTTCCTTTTGTTGCTCCGGGCTGTCGGCGGCGCTTAGCGCGTCCTGAAAACGTTTGAGTTCGGCCGCTTCGCTCTTCTGGACGACTTGCACTTCGGCGAGCTTTGAGCGAGCGTCGTCCAAGTGTTCCGACGCGCGCGTAACCGCCGCTTGTTGGATTTGCAGGCGGGAAAGCAGAATCTGGGCGCTTTGCACGCGTGCCAGCGAAATCCGCAAGTCCTGACGAAGTGCGCGGACTTCGGTTAGCAGAGCCTGGAGGGTCTGCGAATCAGAGGACGGCGCCTGGCCGAAAGTGGCTGCCGGGAATCCTAGAAGTGCGATGCCGAAAAGCGCAAGCGCGAAGAAAGATGCACGCCGCATTTGGAACCTCCTCACGTGTGCGCGAATCACGGAGCGGCGACTGTCTGTGCCGCCGCTCCTCGCGAACGTGAACCTTAATTAGTGACCTCGTCGTGAACCGCGTCTATTTGGCCATGACGAAGTGGGCGCGGCGGTTCTGCTGCCAGCAGGACTCGTCGTGCTCGCTGCAGAATGGGCGCTCTTTCCCCCAGCTCACAGTGTCGATGCGACCCGCAGCGATGCCGAGCGAGATGAGGAAGTTCTTCGCGGCATCGGCGCGGCGTTCGCCGAGCCCCAGGTTGTACTCGGTGGATCCGCGCTCGTCGCAGTGACCTTCGAGCGAGATGCGAACGTCCGGGTACGAGCGCAGGAATTCCGCGTCTTTGGTTAGGGCGTCGCGCGCATCGGGACGAATCTCGGACTTATCGAGATCGAAGAATGCGTCGCGGATATTCTGCGCGAAGAGATCGCTGATGTTCGGCTGAGCCATGGTTTGCGGCGGCGGGGCGGCGGCGCATTGACGTCGACGTGCGCGGTGGCGCTCGCGGTGCCTCCGGGGCCTGACGCTGTGATGGTGTACGTCGTCGATTGAGTGGGCGTAACCGGCGTCGAACCTTCCGGCGCGACTTTTCCGACGCCTCCGTCGATGCTGAGATCGGTGGCGTTCGTCGACGACCACGACAACGTGACCGTCTGGCCGGCGTTGATGGAAGTGGGCGACGCGTTCAGAGTGACGGTGGGTTGCGCAGCCGGCGGAGCTGGGGTTGCGGCCGGCGGTGGAGCTGCAGCCTGCTTTTTGCAGCCTCCGGCAAATAGCGCTAATCCGATGAGGCCCAGGAAGAGGGTCAGTTTGCGAATGGCACTGGACTGCATTGATTGCCTCCCTTTGGCGCGCTTGTGAGGGCTCAGCAAACGCGCTCAGAATGACTTTCTACTCAACCATCTGAACCAAGCAGAGCAACAACGTTTTCGCCGCGATATGGCCACGGCGAACTTATGAGTCAAACAATCGAAAAACAGGGACCGTTACAACGTGTGAGCCTGACCGTTCCGCAA
>CAWBGW010000020.1:0-6412 GCA_963788345.1 uncultured Acidobacteriota bacterium
AAAGCACCTGCGCGGCGATGTACAGCGTGTGAGGATCAACGGCGAAATCGCGATCGGAGCGGTCCATTGGAAACGGTATTTCTGATCGGCCGCGCCTGAACCGTCCATGATCACCGGCGCGGGCGTAATCAGGTGAGCTTCGTCTGTCTCCTTGTTCCAGCGCGTGATGATTCCGTAGTTTCCTCCGGCGTAGACAATTCCGGCGTCGGTGGGATCGGGCACGATGTAGCCGCTTTCGCCGCCTCCCACGTCATACCAGTCCTGCCGGCCGATGTAGCCATGGTCGGTGCTGCTCGCGATGCCGACGGTGGAGTTGTCCTGCTGCGCGCCATAGAGGAAGTAGTGAAACTGATTGTCCGCGGCGACGTGATAGAACTGCGCGGTGGGCTGATTGTCTTCCGCCGTCCAAGTATTTGCTCCGTCGACGGAAATCGCCGCGCCGCCATCGTCGCCCGCGATGATGCGATTCGGATTCTCGGAGTCAATCCACAGCGCGTGATTGTCGCCGTGCGGCGGACGCAAGGTCTGCCAGGTTTTTCCGGCGTCGGTGGAGCGGTAGGAGCCGACGTTCTGGATGTAGATGCGGTCCTCGTCCTTCGGATCGGCGAAGATGTGCGTGTAGTAGAAGGCGCGCTGCAGAAATCGATGATCGCCGGTGACCAACTGCCACGATTCGCCGGCGTCATTCGACATGTAGATTCCGCCCTTGTCTTTTTCCGCTTCGATCAGCGCGTACACGCGCTCGGAATCCGACAGCGAAGTGGCAACGCCAATGCGCCCAAGCAGAACTTCCGGCAAGCCGTGGCCTTTGAGCTGGTGCCACGTGGAGCCGCCGTCGTTCGACTTGTAAAGGCCGCTGCCGGGCCCGCCGCTGACGATGTCCCACGGCTTTCGCACTTCCTCGTACATGGCGGCATACAAAACGTGGGAATTGCCGCCGGCAAACGTCAGGTCCACGGCGCCGGTCTTGTCGTCCTTATATAGGACCTTCTGCCAGGTCTTGCCGCCGTCGGTGGTGCGAAACACTCCGCGCTCTTCGTTCGGTCCAAACGCGTGGCCGATCGCCGCGACGAAAACCACGTCCGGATTCCGCGGATCGATCAGCACCTTGGCGATGTGGTGCGTGTCCTCGAGCCCGATGTGCGTCCAGGTCTTGCCGGCGTCGACCGATTTGTACATGCCGTTGCCCTGCGTGATGTCGCCGCGGAGGCACGGCTCGCCCGTGCCGACGTAAATCACGTTCGCGTCGGAGGGAGCGATTGCGATCGCGCCAATCGAGGGGTTCGACTCGTGGTCGAAGATGGGCGTCCAGCTCAGTCCGCCGTTCGTCGATTTCCACACGCCGCCGGCCGCCGCACCGAAGTAGTAGACGTAGGGATTGCCCGGGATGCCGACCACGGCTTCGACGCGTCCGCCGCGAAACGGCCCGACGAGCCGATACTTCATGCCCGCAAGCGAATCCTTCGAAAGCGTTTGCGCGCCGGCGGTGAACGCAAACGCCAGCATCGCGAGAAGAATGCAACTCAGCTTCAATAATCGTCTGCCCGACCACATCGAGACACCTCCACGCGTTACCTGCGGAATTGTATCCGGCGAATTCTACCCCGGCAGTTGCAAGCGGAGCGAATTGCTTTCTGCGGCTGACGCGGCGACCTGGAGCTTCTGGGCGATCGTTCATGTCAAAGGACACATACGTTGTGTCGTTGCGAAGACGTCGCGCAAGTCCGAACGCGTGATAACTCTCATGCCATCAACGGGCATTGGTTGGCCGTGGCGGTGCCAACGTGTGTGTTCACGGGGGTGGACGCATGGGTGACAAGCAAACTAATCGTGGCGAAGTGGCTGTGCTGGGGCTGATGGTCGCAATCGGTTTCATTGTGGGCTGCTGGGTATTGGGCGCGCAGATCAAGGCGATCCGGCTGGGAGACCGCTATGTATCAGTCAGAGGCCTGGCTGAACGCACCGTCAAGTCCGATCTGGCGATTTGGCCGCTCGACTACAGGGAAGTTGGAGACGATTTACCGTCGGCATACTCGAAAACCGAAGCCGATAAGAAAACGATATCCTTCTGCTTGCGAGCGAGTAGAAAATAACAACTCCTCGCCGTCAGGGAACCAACCAACATACGCGAGTCTGGTTCGCAATTCGTCGGGAAGCGGAATTTCGTGAACCTCTCCAGTTTCGACCACGCTTAAGTGAAGCCCCTTTGTATCCGCATAGGCGAGATGCTTGCCATCGGGCGAGATCGCGTCAAACAGGAGACGGTTCTCCGAGGCGTTATGAGTCAATTGCTGCTCACTCGTGGGGGAAGGAGCGATCTGCGGGCCCTCGTACCAACGCCATCCGAAGCCAAGCGCAATAAGAACAGCCGCGAGCGCCGTTCCAAGGATGACGCGCCGCCGCAGGACCTTCGACTTCCGCGCGCCAGAGGCCCCGTCGGCGTCTACTGCCGATATATATCGGGCGGACTCAGTGTCCCGCTTGAGTCTTTGCAATTCCACGCGCAGGTCGGCCGCGTGTTGGTAACGCAGATTGCGGTCTTTTTCGAGCGCGCGGTTGATCAGTTCTTCGAGTTTCGCGGGCAAGTCCGGATTCAGCCGGACCGGCGCCACCGGCGCTCGATTCAGGATGGCTTCGAAAATGATGCCGGAAGTATCGCCGCGAAACGGCAACGAGCCCGTGGCCGATCGCTTCGCCTCGGACGCGGGAAGCACTGTCGGATCCATTAGACAAGCAACGCAGGGCGTCTTCTCGATCCTGGCCGCGAACTCGGGCGGCGACACAGGTGAGGAGAGTGGAGGCGGTGAGGTTGCGGGCTCGGACAGCAGTCTAATGAAAACCGTGCGGGTAGTGACATCTGTGGAGTATTACCTGAATCGCTAGGAGACGGCGGATTGCGCAGACGGCGGCTCTGGCGCGAGTTCGCCTTCCCAGCGGGCGATCACGGCGCAGGCGAGGCAGTTGCCGATCACGTTTACGGACGTGCGGGCCATGTCCATCAGGGCGTCGATGCCGAGGATGATGAAGATGGGCTCGGTGGGGAGATGAAACGTTGCGGCTGTGGCCAGCAGGACGACCAGCACCGCGCGAGGGACGCCGGCCACTCCTTTGCTCGTCAGCATCAGCGCGAAAACCATGAACAATTGCTCTGACCACGACATGTGAATTCCCGCCACTTGCGCCACAAAGATGGACGCGACCGCAAGGTAGAGCGTGGAACCGTCGAGATTGAAGCTGTAGCCCGCGGGAATCACGAACGCGACGATTCGCCGCGGCACGCCGAAGGCTTCCATTTCCTCCATCGCGCGCGGCAACGCTGCTTCCGACGTGCTGGTGGCGAATGCGATGGTGGCCGGCTCGGCGATGGCTTTCAGGAAACGGCGCAACGGCACGCGCGCGATCGAGCGCGATGGGAAGCAGCACGGCCAGCAGAAACACGATCAACGCGACGTAGCCGGTGAGCAGCAGCTTGAGCAGCGGCAGCAGAACGCTGATGCCGAGGTGTCCGACGGTGTAGGCCATCGCCGCGCCGACTCCGAACGGCGCGAAGTACATCACGAGGTTCGTGAACGAGAACATTGTGTCGGTGAGCGATTCGCAGAAATTCAGAATCGGCTTGCGCTTCGCTTCGGAAATGCGCGCGAGCGCGATGCCGAACAGCACGGCGAAGACGGCGACCTGCAGGATTTGGTTCTCGGCGATGGATTTCGCGATGTTCTCGGGAAAGATGTGGAGGACGAAGTCGTCCCAGTGCATGGGAGCGGCGGCGGGCGCGGCAATTGGTGCTGCGCTGGCACGGCAGCGGAGGGAGGCGTCATCGAGAGGCCTTCGCCCGCGCGGCTGATATTGATCGCCGCCAGGCCGATGAAGAGCGCGATCGTGGTGACCACCTCGAAGTAGACGAGGCTTTTCAGGCCGATGCGGCCGACGCTGCGCAGATTGCCGTGGCCCGCGATTCCCGTGATGAGGGTGCCCAAAATCAGCGGCGCGACAATTACTTTGATCAGGCGCAAGAAAATGTCGCTCAGCAGGCGCAGGTGCTCGGCGACTGCCGGACGGTCGAGGCCGATCTCGGCTCCGAGAAGCATCGAGAAGAAAATCCAGTACGTGAGCGAGCGGCGCCAGCCTCCGGCGGCGATCGCGGCGAGGCCGGCCCAGCGAACGGCGGCAATCCAAGCGTGCGGACCGAAGAAGATTGGGAGCACGGCTCCGACGAGGAAGAGGGCGAGGCCCAGAGCTGAGAGCGAGCGGAGCCCCGGAGTTGGCTGGTTCTGCGCCGGATTTTGAGTTGAGTTAGTCACCAGAGAGTGCGATCTCAAATTTGAAATTTGAAATAGAGCCCAAAGACAATCTACCGCCGAGACGCAGAGGCCGCTGAGAAATCCTCGCACTGCCTTGCGGAATCTCGGCATGCGGCTCACATCGCTTGTTCGGCGTTCGCGCGATTTGCTATGGTCATTCATATGCCAGCGATCGCTCACTTCGAATGCTCCAAGTGCAAGGCCGCGGTTCCCGCGGGCGCGCCGCAGACGCTCTGCCCGAAATGCGCGGGCTCGCTGTACGTCCGCTACGATCTGGGCCCGCTCAAAGGCGCCACTTCGCGCGATGCGATTGCGACGGAAGCTCGCGCGCTCGCCGTGGGCGGGCATGTGGCGCTATCGCTCGGTGCTTCCCGACGTCAAGCCGGTGACGCTCGGCGAGGGCTGGACGCCGATGCTGCGCAGCCGGCGCTACCCGAACGCGTACGTGAAAGAAGAGGGCGCCAATCCCACCGGCTCGTTCAAAGCGCGCGGACTGGCCCTCGCCGTGACGATGGCGCGCCACTATGGCCTGCGCAAACTCGCGGTGCCGTCCGCCGGCAATGCCGCCGGGGCGCTGGCAGCTTACTGCGCAGCGGCCGGAATCGAGGCGCATATTTTCGTTCCGCGCGATGTGCCGTTCGCCAATTACGTCGAGGCGGTAGCCTACGGCGCAAAGGTCACTTTGGTCAACGGGCTGATCTCGGATTGCGCGCGCATGGTGGCGGAGCGCAAGGAGCAAGAAGGATGGTTCGACATCTCCACGCTGAAAGAGCCGTTTCGCGTGGAAGGCAAGAAGACGATGGGGTACGAACTGGTGGAGCAGCTTGGCTGGGAATATCCCGACGCGGTCTTCTATCCGACGGGCGGAGGCGTCGGCTTGATCGGGATGTGGAAGGCGTTCGAGGAGATGGAAGAGCTTGGTTGGGTGCGTCCGGGCAAACGGCCGCGCATGATCGCGATTCAGTCGGCGGGATGCGCTCCCATCGTTCGCGCGTTCGAGCAGGGCGGCAAGGCAAGCGAGGCGTGGCAGAACGCGGCGACGTTTGCGTCGGGCTTGCGCGTGCCGAAGGCCTATGGCGACTACATCATTCTGGAAATCGTGCGCGAATCAGGCGGGATGGCGCTGGCGTTCACCGACGAGCAGATTCTGGCGTCGCTGAAAGATTGGGCGCAGCATGAGGGGATATTCCTCTCGCCGGAAGGGGCCACGGCAACCGCAGCCTACGAGCATCTGCTCTCGACCGGATTCCTGAAGCCGGAAGATCGCGTGGTTCTGTTCAATACCGGCGCCGGGCTGAAATACGTGGACGTGGTCGCGGAGGCGATGCACATCCAGCGGCCGGCGCAAACTGGCTAGCGCGAGATGCAGGGTCAGTTGGCCTGCGAGCCCGAACGCGTGAGAAAGAGTGGCCGACATGGCCGCCGGCGAGGCGCTGCCGCCTGACCCGCCGTTGGCTTTGTCCCAGTCGTCGCGCGTGATGGGTTGAACCGGTGGCAGCTTTTTCTTCGCGAGCGACGCGTTCGCTTCCGTCAGATCCTTCGCCGCAAAAGCGTCGAATTCCTTCATGACGTCGTCGAGGTCGTGCTTCAGCGAATCGATGCGAGCGACCTGGTAGTCTCCCGGACGGCCCTCGTAGTACACGATGGCTGCGTATAGTCCCGTGGTTTTTTCGCGAATTCGCTCCTCGCCCGTGATCGCGCCGCCTTCTTTCGTGGCCACGATTTTCTTCCGCATCTGGTCGGTTTGATCGGCGAGACTCGCGAGACGCTTCTGCAGGGGATCGCCAGCGGGAAGCTGCGCGGCACTCTGCGCCAGCCCTTGCCGGACGCTATTGATGCGATCCACGTCGAAACTCATGTCGCGCGAGAAGATTGTAGACGCGCATCGAGGCATCGAACTGCAGCTTGCGGTCCTCGGCGTTGAACTTGGCGCGATTGTCGAGCCCGATCACAAGCTGCGTCGTGTAGACCTGGTCGCCCCGCGTCATCTTCACGGTGTAGGTGCCGGGGAGGACCCGCGGTCCCTGCGCGGCCTCGAAAGCGGCGGAAGCCGCGGGCGGAACGCGCGGAGCCTTCAATCGCATCGCCCATTCAACGCGCGTCAAGCCGCG
>CAWBGW010000021.1:0-73485 GCA_963788345.1 uncultured Acidobacteriota bacterium
AGGTACCTCGATGCCGACCGGATGAAGCCCCGATTGAACGCACCTCCGGGAAGCTGGTTCCACTGCCCGCTTTCAATTGCTTCCAGGAATTTGGTGCTGATGCGCGTGGCCGAAGAAACTTCCTCCAGGGAAACGCCGCGCATTTCTCGTTCGCGTTTTAGGTGTTCGCCAAAAGGTGAAGTCGATGCCATCCGCTGGAACCCACAACCAATGAAAAATATAGGCGCGGGTCCTACCCGTGTCAATGAATGTCGAGCAATATCAACCACCGTCCGCCGGCCCTCGAGCCGCCTGGATTGCCGGGCTTGCGGTATTGGCCTTTCGGCAATCGGTCCGCGAAGCACCGTTGCAGTGCGCAAAAGTCGTTCACTATAATGATAACGTTGACTCCCGACACCAGAGACGCGAAGCCTAGCCCGGCCGAACGGCAGGTGCGAAGGACTCCCTCCCAGCCCTTCGACGGCGTAGAGCGCCGCCACAATCCGGGCGCAGTCGCCTGACGTGGCCGAAAGCAACGAAGTCACTGTTTTTCACGAGCTTGGCAAAGCCCTTACTTCTTCGCTCCAACTCGATCAGGTCCTCCGTACCATCATGGAGAAGATCAACGAAGTTCTCCGGCCGGACACATGGTCTCTTCTGCTGATGGACATCGATAAGAACGAGCTCTACTTCCAGATCGCCACTGGCAAAGGGGCGGATGCGCTGAAGGATGTCCGCATAAAGGTTGGCCAGGGACTGGCCGGCTGGGTGGCGGAGACCGGAGAAGTGGTGGTGGTTCCGGACACGACCAAGGATTCCCGCTTCTTCTCCCAGGTGGACGAACGGACCAAGATGGAGACGCGCTCGATCGTCGCCGTTCCTGTTCGCTTTCGCGATCAGTGCCTCGGCGTGATCGAACTCATCAACTGCTTCGGCGAAAATGGATTCAGCCAGCGCGACCTGGCGCTTCTCGAAGCCCTGGCCGACTACGCTGCCATCGCCATCGAGAATGCCCGGCACGTCCAGCGGATTCACGAGCTGACGATTACGGACGATTGCACCACCCTCTACAACGCGCGTCATTTGAATTTCATGCTCGACACCGAAATCTACCGCTCGCATCGCTACGCGTTCGAGTTTTCGCTGATCTTCATCGACCTCGATCACTTCAAAAACATCAACGATACGTACGGCCACTTGATGGGCTCGAAGCTGCTCGGCGAAATCGGCCAGGCCATCAAAGACAAGTGCCGGCTGATCGACCTCGCCTTCCGCTATGGGGGCGACGAATTCGTTGTACTGCTCCCGCAAACGTCGAAGGAAAATGCCCTCGGCGTCGCCCGCCGGCTGCATAAGCTGATTCGCGAAACGGTTTGGCTGAAGGAGCCTGGCATCAACGTGAATATCACCGCGAGCGTCGGCGTCGCCGCGTACCCGACGGATTCGCGAACGAAGGCCGAGCTGCTGCACCTGGCCGACGAGGCGATGTACCTCGTCAAACAGACGTCGCGCGACAGCGTCGCCGCCGCGAGCATGGGCGTTCTCCCCAACGGCTCCTACCCCCTCATTTCGACGTTCTGCCTCTGCGAGCGACTCTCTCTTTCGCGACTGGCGAGAGTAAGGCAAACCGGAACCGGCGTTTGTCTGATTAGAAGATGATCTTCTGCTGTTGTTCCCTGGATTGCGGCGAGTTTTGAATGTGACGTTAGTACTCATTAAATTTTACCATTGACTCACTCAGTAGGCAGCGACCATGTTGCGTTTTTGCGTTGGCCGCCATCGGGGGCAGAAAGAGCATCTTGGAGTTCGCCTGTTCATGCCTGGGCAAGACATCCCCTCTGACCCTACCGTCGATTAGAACGGGTCATCGAACAGGAATTAAACCACCAAAATCGTTTCAATCCCGGGCCAAATCTCAAGAGTCTCCCGAAACGGGAAACCCAGGCAGGACAAACCGCCGCCAGAGCGCCCATCCGTCAACGCAAACCAGCCCGCCCGATATCACGCGTCCATGCACCGTCTCATTATTCTTATTTTAAGAAGCCCCTTTACAGCATAGTAGACTGCCGATTTTCAAGACCCGGTACCGCGTAAAAATTCAAGCTCAGCCACCGCACTGCAATTTACCGCCACGCTCACGCCCTCGGCCTCTTCGAAAAAAGAGCTGCCCATACGCGCCACGCCCTCAACTTCATTCTCGAACAATCCAGCATCGTTGAGCCCTCCGCCGACGCAATCGTTCGAGCCGTTCGCGCCTATAGCTGCCTCGACGAAAACGGCCGCTGGCACGAACCCAACCGCCGCCTCATCGTCACCCGCTGAAAACGTCGAGAGGCCGCCTGCCACCCCGAAATCGGAGCCCGAATTGTTCGCTACACACGACGAACAAAAACTGGCGCAAACCGATGCCACTCAATGACATCACAAAATTTGTTCGCTACACTTTCAGGCGCTTCCCGGCGACAGAAGATTCCGAGTCGAGCCGAGGCGCGGAAGCTTGCTTCGGTCTGACTGGCGTGTTAGTCTGCGCACGAAATTTTCGGACAGCAAAACTGGGGCGTCCGCGGCGCAACGTCGCGGCTGGGTGAGAACGAATGTCCTACGAAGCGCTGGGAATGATCGAGACGAAGGGATTGGTGGGCTCGATCGAAGCTGCGGACGCGATGGTGAAGGCCGCGAACGTAATCCTGATCGGCAAGGAATACATCGGCGCGGGGTTTGTCACGGTGATGGTGCGTGGCGACGTGGGCGCCGTTAAGGCCGCTACGGATGCGGGAGCAGCCGCGGCTCGCCGCGTGGGGGAGCTTGTCGCCGTCCATGTGATCCCTCGCCCGCATGAACTCGTGGAGAAGATTCTGCCCGGCGGCGGCCAACCACCAGCGCCGAAGAAATAGCTGCGGCGCTGTTGGGACTCTAAAAGCAAAAAGAACGGTGTGATGGTGGCGCAGTCACCGGCGCCTCGGTAGGAATTGGCAACAGAGACACAGAGGCACAGAGGAAGGCTTGAGGCGGACAGGACCGAAGACCGAAAGCGAGGAACGCAGCGCCGAGGCAAGCTTCGACGAAGAGAAAGCGGTAGCAAGCTACCGCACTCCCAAAGCTGCGCTTCGCGCAGCGAAAAAGTGAACCGTGTCTCGGGATTCTTTGACTCTCCTTGACCGCGACCTGATTTCGATCCAGGAAGCCCGCCAGGCTCTTGCGCGGGCCGCCGAAGCCCAAAAGAAGTTCGCCGCATTTTCCCAAAACGAGGTTGATGCCGTTGTCGAAGCCTGCGCCGAAGCGGCCACAGTCGCCGGCGAACAACTCGCGCGCACGGCCGTGGAAGAAACCGGCTACGGCAACGTTCCCGACAAGATCATCAAGAACCGGCTGGCCTCGGTGGACGTCCCGCGCGCGATTCGCGGCATGAAAACAGTGGGGATCCTGCGCGAGGACCGGGAAAAAGGAATCATCGAGATTGCCGAGCCGGTGGGCGTGGTGGCCGCGGTGATTCCCTCGACGAATCCCACCTCTACCACGATCTACAAAACGCTCATCTCGCTGAAGGCGCGGAACGCTGTGATCCTGAGCCCTCATCCCACCGCGATGCGCTGCATCTGCGAAACGGCGGGCGTCCTCGAACGCGCCGCTCTGAAGATGGGCGCGCCCGAGGGCCTGATCATCTGTCTGGCGCATCCCACGATGCAGGGAACGCAAGAGCTGATGAAGAGCCGCGAGACGGGCGTGATTCTGGCCACGGGCGGGACGGGCCTGGTCCGCGCCGCGTACAGCTCCGGACGCCCCGCGTTTGGAGTCGGCCCGGGCAATGTTCCTTCATTCATCGAGCGTACCGCCAACGTTCGCAAAGCTGTGGCCGATATTTTCGCGGGAAAGACTTTCGACTACGGCACGATCTGCTCGTCCGAACAATCCATCGTTGCCGATGAAGCAGTGCGCGAGCAGGTGCTCGACGAATGCCTCCAGCAGGGCGGCTATTTTCTGGCGCCCGACGAAATCCGCCGGCTCGGCGAAATCGTTTTTCCGGGCGGCTCGACTACGCCCAGCCCGAAAATCGTCGGACGTGCCGCCACGGTGATCGCGGAAATGGCTGGGCTGAAAGTGCCCGCGTCAACGCGCGTTCTGATCGCGAAGCTCGACGGCGTTGGCCGCGAGGTTCCGCTCTCCGGCGAAAAACTCTCGCCGATTCTCGCTTTCTATTCCGCGGCGAATCTCGCGGCGGGAATCGAGATTTGCACGAAGCTCTTGCAGTACGGCGGGCTGGGCCACACCGCTTCCATTCACTCGCAGAACGAAGCGGCGGTGAAACAATTCGGGCTGGCGATTCCGGCGTTCCGCATCGTCGTGAATACTTCGGCGGTGCATGGCTCGATCGGTTACTCGACGAATCTTTTCCCCGCAATGACACTCGGTTGCGGTTCGCACGGCGGCAACATCACGTCAGACAATATCGGTCCGCAGCACTTGATGAACATCAAGCGTGTCGCCTGGGAATCGCGGCCGGTGGAGCACCGCACCATCCCAGCTGGGCAACGTCTGTCGGGTTCGTCGGAACATTACTCGGGTCGTGCCGATGCATCGTCCGGTTCGCAGCGACTTCAGCCGTCGAGGGCGGAATCGGCGCCACCTGAGGAGACATCGAGCGTGGATAAACCAGAAGCTCCGAGCGGTTCCGCGCCGGACGCAGCGGCCCGCGCAGTAGTTCCCGACCGGCAAACAATCGCGCGCATCGTGGAACAGGTGTTCGCCGCGCGCGGCATCTCTCGCGGCGGCACACCGAAACCGGATAATCCGGCGCCTTCGCCCGCCCCGCTCGAAGCTGGAGCGGCGGTCGCTCCGGTTCCGGCCCCTATTCCCGCGCCTGCCCCCGCGCCCGCAAAAGCTGAAGAGCCGCGGCCGCCAATTCCTGCTTCAAGTGGCGTCGCCCCAGCCCCACCAAGAATCGAAGTGGCCGAATTCGTGTGCGAAGATGACGCTCGCTCGGCCCTGGCGCACAACCAAAAAATCTTCCTCGGCCCAAAGACGATCGTCACACCCTCCGCCCGCGATTTCGGCAACTCGAACGATCTTTTCGTCGTCACGGACATCATCCCCACGCCAACGCGAAAACGTCGTAATTAACTAGGATGCTGCGAGGCGCAGAAGCTACGAGGACCACAAATCTACTTTGCGACGCGACGATCGTTCATGCCACGTCGAAAATCATAAAAGATCACCGCGATCAAACCCAGAGCCAGCAACCAAATGCCGACGGGTTCGGGTGTGGGTACGGTGCTGCCCGCAGGAACGAGCACATTTCCGGAACCATAATCGACAGCGTCGATTCCCAAAATGCCCACGTCGGCTGATGCCGTGTCGGTAACCGAAGAAGTGAAAGAGCCTGTCTGAGTGGACGAATCCGAGCTTTGAAGAGAGAACCCAGAGAACGTGGATTGATATGTTCCAGTGCAACCGGGATCGGTGACGGGATTGCCGCCACAGTAGACTGTGCTCCCGGTGTAGTAGAAGGTGACGTTCTCCAGGCTCCCGCTGTCGCCAGTCGGCGGGTTGACGTCGGTTCCGCCGCTGGTGACCGGCGTCACGCCCACGGGCTGAACAATGACTCCCCATCCAACGTTAGCTCCGGTGCTTGGCGTGGTTAGGTTATCCACCAGGTTAGGAACGTCATAGATCGTCACGAACGTATCGCTCGGCGAGCAGGGGACCGTGCCGCTACCAGTCGTACAGTTGGCTCCCGTGATCGCAGCCGGATTCAATTCATCCGTAGCTCCCAACGTAATGCTGTAATTGAACTGATAGACGCCGGGGCCTACCGGCGAGACGAATGAGAAGCTGGCTGTAGCGTCGGCCATGGCCGCAGCAGAGAGCAGCAGAGATAATCCGAGAACGGCCAAAGTCCGCTTCATGTTCATCAAACGCTCCTTGTCGCGATCGACGGGAGAGAGCTACTTTTATACAAATCCTTTGGCACTTGGAAGGCCAATTTGGCGACTCACCTATGGGCGCTAAGTATATGAGCAAGCTAGACTTGCCTGCTCCACTGGGACGGCAACTCGGTACGATTGTGCAATGTTTTTCACTCCGAGGTAAGTTCTTGCTCCGAAAAGCGTACACCCGGGAAAGTTGTACGCTGCAAACCACTTCCCTATACTCAGCTTCTAAACATTCCAGGGTACGTCAGGGAGACTTGGTGCGGAATCAGGAGGCAGCGCGTTACGCTCGCTGGTCGGCGATTGCCGCCGGCTCGACTCGCGTTGCTCGTGATCGGCGTTTACGCCGAGCGCGCGATCAGCGCCGCTCGCCGCCGGCACGCGACTCCCGCCGTCGTTCCGGCCGCCGTTCAGCAGGAAACGCAAACTTTCGCCTACAAGCGCGTGGAAAAGGACCGCACGATTTTCACGATTCGCGCCTCGCGCACCACGCAGTTCAAGGAAGGAACTCCTGCGCTGCTCGAGGACGTTTGGATCACCGTCTACGGCCGCGAAGGAAACCGCAACGACAACATTCACACGCGCGAATGCAGCTACGACCAGAAGACCGGCGGCGTCCAGTGCAAAGGCGAGTTGACGATCGACATTCAAGATGCCGTCACACCTTCGAACGCCACCCGGGCGAACGCCGCGCCTCCGAAACCCATGCAGGTGAAAACGAGCAACCTCACCTTCGACGGGCAAACGGGCGAGGCCTCGACGCCCGCCCCCGTGGATTTTTCGTTTCCGCAGGGACATGGCCGCGGCGTGGGAGTCGTCTACAGCACGCAAACGGCGATGATTCACGTGGAGCACGCCGTCGAATTTGAAATGACGCCTGCGGATCGCACCGACGAATTGCCCGATCAAAGTGACCGGCAGCAGCCTTGAGGTTCGCCGCGACAATCGCACCGTCACCCTCGCCGGCCCGGCCATTGTGCGGCAAGGCGACCGCGAACTTTCGGCCGACAAAATCCTCGATCGAGCTCGATGAAGACTTCCACGCGCGCCATGCTGTCGCCGAAGGCCATCCCGCCATTCGCGGCTCGCGCGACACCGGTACGTTTCACCGTCGCGGCCGACAGGTTCGAGGGCTACCTCGGCCCGGACGGATGGGTCGAACGCATTATCGCCGACGGAGGCGTGACCGGAACGCGGAAGAGCCCCGCCGGGACGGATAATTTCTCAAGCGGCCACGTCGAATTCGCGCTCGAACCGCAGCACAATATCCTCCGCGAAATGACGGCCACCGGCGGCGTTACCGCGCAATCGCAGAAAGGCGCCGTTTCGCAGCTTCTGAACACGGCCGCCTTGCGCGTGAAATTCGCGCCAGGCGAGCCAGGCCGACCAGCAGCGAATCGACTCCGCTGAGACCCTGGCACCAGCCACGATCGAATCGAAAAATGGCACGGAGACAACGCAGCTCCGCGCGCCGAAGTTCAGCACGCAATTCGCGCAAGACGGCCGCCTCAACCGGCTGTTCGGCTCGGGCGGCGTGGAAGTGCGGAGTCAAAATGGAAACTCGTCCCCGCAAGTCAGCACGGCCCAGACCCTGAACGCGACGTTCTCCCCGGACGGCCAGTGGACGACGGTGGAAGAAAGCGGCAACGTTCACTTCCAACAGGCCGACCGGCAGGCGACCGCCGCTCACGCCAGGATCGATCGCGCGGCGGATCAAATTGCGCTCAGCGGCTCGCCGGTGCTCGTCGGATGCGATGAGCCGCACTACCGCCCGCACGGTGACGATCGGCCAGAAGTCCGGCCTTATCGACGCCCAAGGCGGCGTCGTTTCCACTTACATGCCTTCCGGGGCAAGCCGACTCCGTGAACCTGGGTTCGGGCCCGGCTCACGTTACGGCCGATGCGCTCTCGGGCTCCACATCCTCGGGACACGTCGTGTATTCGGGTCATTCGCGGCTCTGGCAGGGCGAATCCGTCCTCGAGGCTGACCAGATCGCTGTGTGGCGCGACGAAAAGAAAATGCAGGCGACCGGAAACGTCGTCGCCGTCTTCCCGCAGACTTCGGGACCGGCGCTGAGGCCAGTGTCGCAGTCGGCAATGCGTCGGGCAAGGCCCCGGGCAGCGCGTCAGGGCCAACTTTGTGGCAAGTCCGCGCGCCCTCACTGACATATTGGAACGACCAAAACAAAGCGCGGCTCGAGGGCGGCGTCCTCGCGACTTCGCAGCAGGGCTCGCTCGAATCGCCGACTCTGGACGTGTTTCTGGGTCCCGCGACGAGTCCGGCGGCCTCAAATCCCGCCTCCGGACAACGCCCAGCCGACGCGGGCAGGTACCGCCGGCACCGGGCAACTGACCCGCATCTTGGCTCAGGGTGGCGCGGTGGTCCGGCAGGGGGATCGCCGAGGCATGGCCGACCAGGCCGAATACACCTCCGAGTGACCAAAAATTCGTTCTTTCCGGCGGCAAGCCCACTCTTACCGATGGTTCTGGCAACACAACTGCTGGGCGCTCGTTGACCTTCTTTGTTGCGAGTGATACGATTTTGATTGATTCGCAAGCAGGTTCGCGCACTCTTACCAGGCACCGGGTTGAGAAATGAACCGGCATGTTGAAATTCCAAGCGGCCGATCTTAGGAAATCGTATCGTGGCCGTAAAGTTGTGGACGACGTCAGCTTGGAAATTCAACAGGGCGAAGTGGTTGGGCTGCTCGGGCCGAACGGCGCAGGAAAGACCACGACCTTCTACATCCTGGTCGGCCTCGCGCGTCCGGACTACGGGCGTGTTTTGCTGGACGGCGAGGACATAACCGACCTCCCGATGTATCTGCGGGCCCGCAGCGGCATCAGCTACCTTCCCCAAGAGCCTTCGGTCTTTCGGAAACTTACGGTAGAAGAGAATTTGCTGGCGGTGTTGGAGACTTTGCCCCTCACTCCGGAGCAGAGGCGCGACCGGGTGGAGGAGTTGCTGGCGCAGATGGGCCTTGAAGGAGTGCGGAATAGCCAGGCGTACGTTCTGTCGGGTGGCGAGCGGCGAAGGCTGGAAATTGCGCGGTCATTGGTGCTCTCGCCCTCGTTCGTGCTGCTCGACGAGCCGTTCTCCGGCATCGATCCGCTTACGGTGGTGGACATCCAGAAGATCATCGCGGACTTGAGCGCGGCGGGCATCGGCGTTCTGGTGACCGATCACAACGTTCGCGAGACGCTGGCCGTCACGAACCGCGCCTATATCATCACCGAAGGGAAGATATTGTTTGCCGGCACACCCGCGGCGTTATCGACCAACGCCGAAGTGCGCCGGATTTACCTGGGAGAAAGCTTTCGGTTGCACTGAGTCTTATGAACTGGCTTCAGCCTAAACTTCATCTCCGCGTGGCCCAGAAGCAGATTCTGACGCCGGGCCTCGTGCAGATGGTCAGCGTGCTGGCCCTGAATCGTCTCGAGCTCCGCGAGATGATCAATCAGGAGATCATGGCGAATCCGGTCCTTGAAGAGCTCCCCGAAGAAGGCGTCGTCGCCGAAAGCTACACCGACGAGGCGTTCCTCAAGAAGGAAACCGAAAAAGTTCCTGAGACCGAAGCCGCCAATCCGTTCGACGAATTCGATTTCGGCTCGTTCTTCACACAGTATCTCGATACAGGCGCCGAACGCGCCGCCGGCAGCGAGCACGAGGAAATCGAGAAGCCTTCGTTCGACAAATTCCTGTCTTCGCCCGCCAGCCTGGCCGATCATCTGACGTGGCAGCTCAGCGTCAGCATCTGCACGGAAACGGTCCGCAAAATAGCCGAAGCCATCATCGGCAACCTCGACGAAAACGGCTACCTGACGGCGACGCTCGACGAAATCGCGCAATCCGCCGAATATTCGATGGAAGACGTGGAGGAAGCGCTCGCGATGGTGCAGGAATTCGACCCGCCGGGCATCGGCGCTCGCGATTTGCAGGAATGCCTTTTGATGCAACTGAAAGTGGTTGACCCGCAGAACACGCTGGCGCAGCAGATCATCGCCGAGCATCTGAAGCTCTTGCAGAACAATCAGCTGAAGGAAGTGGCGCGCGCGCTGAATCGTCCCGTGGAGCTCGTGAAACGCGCCGTGGACGTGATTAAGCACCTCGATCCCAAACCCGGGCTGCGCTACAACAAGATCGAGCCGCGCCTGGTGGAGCCGGACGTCCAGTTCCGCAAAGTCGAGGGCGAATGGCAGGTCTTCATGAATGAAGACGACTTGCCGCAGCTTCGCTTGAATCCGACGTACCGCCGCCTGCTGGCCCGCGACGCCGCCGATCGCGACGTTCGCAATTACGTGAAAGAGCGTTTCACGGCGGCCATTCAGCTGATGAAAAATATCGAGCAGCGCAAGCACACGATTCTCCGTGTTTGCCAGTCGATCCTGCGCCGCCAGGGGGACTACCTCGACTACGGCCCCGATCATTTGAAGCCGATGATGATCAAGGAAGTCGCTGAGGAAGTGGGCGTCCATCCCTCCACGGTGAGCCGCGCGGTGGCCAACAAATACGTGCACACGCCGCAGGGCGTTCTCGAGCTCCGAAGCTTCTTCTCGGAATCGGTGAATGGCCCGCAGGGCGCCGATATGTCGCTGCTTTCGCTGAAGCGCCGCGTGAAGCAGATGATCGAAGAAGAAGACACTTCGCACCCGCTCACCGACGAGCAGATCACGAAGAAACTCAGCGACGAAGGCATCCACGTCACGCGCCGCACCGTCGCCAAATACCGCGAAGACCTGCGCATCCCAAGCACTCATCGCCGGCGCGTGAAGGGTTAGCGCCTCACACCGTGGCCCGCCGCCCTCAAAAGAAACGCGACCCTCGCCAGCTTGTCATCCTCACCGGTCTCTCCGGCTCCGGCAAAGGCTCGGTCCTGAATACCTTCGAGGATCTGGGCTTCTATTGCGTCGATAATCTTCCGGTGGCGCTGATTCCCGTTTTCAGCGAGCTTTACGACGAAGGCCGCGGCGAGATCGAACGAGCCGCGCTTCTCGTCGACGCGCGCGAAGGCGAGCAGATCGAAAAGCTGCCGGTTTTTTACCGCGAGCTTGCCAGCAATCACCAGGCCACGCTTGTATTCATCGAAGCGAGCGATGAAGCGCTGATGCGCCGCTTCAGCGAGACTCGCCGACCGCATCCTCTCGGACAAGAGCTCTCGGTGGCCGAGGGCATTCGCGAGGAGCGCCGCCGCATGGCGCCGATTCGCCGTCTCGCCGACGTGATCATCGACACCACGAAATTCAACGTCCACGAGCTGCGCCAATTCATCATCGATCGCTTTCAGAAACCCGGCCAGCGCCCGTTGCTCGTTTCGGTGGTCAGCTTTGGCTTTCGGTATGGCACTCCGGCGGATGCCGATCTCGTTTTCGACGTGCGCTTTCTTCCGAATCCGCATTTCGTTCCGAAACTCCGGGCGCTCACCGGCAAAGACCGGCGCGTGGCCCGCTACATTCGGTCGTTCCCGCAGACGGGCCAATTCCTGAAACGGATCGAAAGCCTCCTTCGCTTCTTGATTCCGCACTACATCAGCGAAGGAAAAAGTTACTTGACCGTCGCGTTCGGGTGCACGGGCGGAAGGCATCGTTCCGTCGCTCTCGCTGAAGTGGTCCGCAGCGACTTGCAGAAAAAGGGATTCGCAACGAAGGTCGTCCATCGCGACCTCGATAAGTCGGCCGCCTGACCATGCTAACTCCTCCCCGCAAGACTGAACGTGAAGAGCTTGCTCGACTGCTGGCCTACGTGCGCCCCTACACCCCGCTCATGGTGCTCGGCGTCATGCTGATGGCGGTCATGGGCGCGATCGAAGGCCTCACAGCTTTTGCCATCAAACCGGCGCTCGACGTCATCTTGAATCCGGCGTCGCAGGTGCAGAAGCTCGCGCTGTTTACCGTTCCCGGCACCAATCATATCGTCTACCTGAACTCGTTCGTACCTTCCCGCGTCCATCACGTGTGGTCGGTGTTTGCGCTCGCGCTCGTTTTCTTGTTCCTGATCAAGGCGGCTGCCGAGTTTTTCGGCGTCACGCTCATTCAGTACGCAGGCCTTTCGAGCGTCACGGACCTCCGCAACCAGGCCTACAGCAAAGTCGTTCAGCAGCCGGTCGGGTTTTTCGAGCACAATCCCGTCGGGCGCGTGATGTCCGCCGTCGTTACGGACATCGAGCAGATGCGCTCGGCCTTTTCCGAATACTTCGCTGATTTCTTCCGCCAGATTTTCAACCTCATTTGTTTCGTTCTTGTTCTGCTTTGCGTCGATTGGCGCATGGCCATCGGGTCCGCGGTGATGATTCCCCTGGTCGTCTGGCCCGTCGGCAAACTCGGCCGCAAGATCCGGCGTTCCTCGGAGAAGAGCCGGTCGCGCCTCGCCGACATCAGCCAGATCCTGCAGGAAACGATCAGCGGCAACCGCGTGGTGAAGGCGTTTGGCATGGAAGGTTTCGAAATCCGCAAATTCCGCGAGGCTGCGCGAAACCTCTTGCGCGAAAACATGCGCTGGATCAGAGCCTTTGCGATCTCGTCTCCGCTGATGGACATCCTGGGAGCGGTCGTCATTTCGGGCGTTCTCTTCTTTGCGCGCGACGAAATCAAGCTTGGCCGCATGACCGTCGGCTTATTTGGCGTATTTATCTTCGCTCTTTTCAAAGCCTACGAGCCCCTCAAGCGCCTCGGCACCATCTACCAGCTCTTCCTGCAGGCGGCCGGCACTTCCGCGCAGGTTTTCGCGTTCATCGACATGCCCGAAGAAGTGCTTGAAACTCCCGGTGCGAAGGCCCTGCCGCGTTTTTCAGGCGCAATCGAATTTGAAAACGCCAGCTTCTCTTACGACGGCGGTCCGCTGATCCTGAAAGGCATCGATCTGAAGGTGCGGGCAGGGACGGTGGTGGCCATCGTGGGCTCGAGCGGCGCGGGAAAGACGACGCTCGTGAATCTGCTTCCGCGCTTTTACGCGGCCAGTTCCGGGTCGGTTCGCATCGACGGCTTCGATGTGCGCGACGTCACCCTGCGCTCCTTGCGGGAACAAATGGCGATCGTGACGCAGGAAACGATCCTGTTCAATGATACGATCTGGAACAATTTGTGCTATGGCCGGCCGAACATGCCTGAGGAAAAAGTGATTGCCGCGGCGAAAGCGGCGCTCGCGCACGACTTCATCACGCAGTTGCCGCATGGCTATCAAACCGTCATCGGCGACCGGGGCCAGCGCCTCTCCGGAGGCCAGCGCCAGCGGCTCGCCATCGCGCGCGCCCTTCTGAAGGATGCGCCCATCCTCATTCTCGACGAAGCCACTTCCGAGCTCGATTCGGAATCCGAGTCGCTCGTTCAAAGCGCGCTCAACAACCTGATGACGGGCCGCACCGTCTTCGTGATTGCGCACCGCCTCTCGACGATTCGCCGCGCCGACGTGATCGCGGTTCTCGACAACGGCTCCATTTCCGAGCGCGGCACTCACGAAGACCTGCTGGCTCGCGGCGGCGTTTACGCGCGGCTATACGAAATCCAATTTCGCGATGCCGAACCGGTTTCGCGAACGGTGAGTTCCTGATCATGTCCGGCACCGGTTCGCAACCCGCTTCCGCGCCTCCGTCGAAGGCTCGTGCGGCCGGCCTCAAGTCGATGACGGGCTACGCGCAGGCTCGCGCCGTCGAGAATGGATGGAGCCTGCGCGTTTCGATTCGCAGCGTCAATCATCGTTTTCTCGATCTGCACTTGCGCGTGCCGGAAGGATTCGAGCCGGTCGAGCCGGGCATTCGGCAGATCGTCCGCGAACGCGTTCGGCGCGGCCATCTCGACGTCACGCTTCACTACGAAATCGAAGGTCCGGCGGCCGTCGGCGTCAATCACGAAGTTGCCGCTGCATATCTCAAAGCGGCGAATTCCCTTCGCGCGCAATTCGCGCTCGCATCGGAACCGGACGTGGCCGCGATTCTTCGCTTGCCGGGCGTGATCGGTCCGCCGGCGGCATCGCTCGAGGAAGAGATGGCCAAGCTCGAGGGCGTCGTGTCGCGCTGCCTCGTCGAGGCCCTCGACAAACTCGATCGCATGCGCGAAGGCGAGGCAAATCATTTGCGCGAGGAAATGTCCGAGCGCCTGCGAACGATCGCCGCTCTTGCTTCCACGATCGCAGTCCTTGCCGAGCGCGCGCGTCCGGCGTTTGCTCGCCGCCTCGAAACGCGGCTGAAGGAGCTTCTCGGCGAAGCGCAGCTCGATCCCGCGCGTCTCGCGCAGGAAGCGGCGATTGCCGCCGAGCGCAGCGATGTTTCCGAGGAACTCGCCCGCCTCGGCAGCCACGTGCAGCAGTACGAAACATTGCTTGCTGGCGGGGCCGACGTCGGCAAGAAGCTCGACTTCCTTTTGCAGGAAATGCAGCGCGAAACGAACACGCTGCTCTCGAAAACGCCGGGCAACGAAGCCGAGGGCCTCGAAATCACGCGCGGCGCTCTGGAAATCAAGTCCGAAATCGAAAAGTTGCGCGAACAGGTACAGAACATCGAATGAGCTCACCGGAGCCGCTTGTTCTGATCGTTTCCGGCCCGTCGGGTTCGGGAAAGTCGACGCTCGTGAAGAAGATCCTGCAGCTTCCCGGGCACGATGCTGTCTGTTTCGTGCACCACGCGCCCTCCGCGCAAGACGGAGAGCGACGGCAAATGGTACAATTTCGTGTCAGAAACCGAGTTCCAGCAGATGGTGGAACGGGGCGAATTCCTCGAGTACGCGCAGGTCTTCGGAAAGAATTGGTACGGGACGCCGAGCAAGTGGCTGGACGAAGCGCTGGCGCAGCAAAAAGATCTCGTTCTCGAAATCGACGTGCAGGGCGCGCTTCAGGTGAAGCAGAAGCTGCCCGGAGCAATCGCCGTTTTCGTGGTGCCGCCTTCGCGCGCGGACCTCGAGAGTCGCATCCGCGCTCGCGGCCAGGATTCGGAAGACGAAATTCGCCGGCGTCTCGAACGCGCGCGGCAGGAGATGTTGAACTACAGCAGTTACGATTTTGCGGTCATCAACGACGACCTCGAGCGCGCCGGCAAAGAAGTGCAGGCGATTGCGCTCGGGTCGCGTTGCCGTGTGGCACGGAACGAGGATAGAATTCGCCAAATTTTGAAGTCCTTTGGAGGCTGAATTTCTCATGGCTGTTTCTAGAGAGGCACCGGAAAGCCAGTTCGCCTACGTGGTGGTGGTGGCGCGCCGCGCGCGCCAGTTGATGATCGGCGGCAGGGCCATGGTGGACAACCCAAGATCGCGCAAGACCACGCGCATCGCCGAGGAAGAATTGCTGAAAGGCCTCCTCGAATACCAAACGCCCGAGCTCCCAGAGACGGCCGAAGAGAAGGACGGCAAGCGGCGCAAATGATGCGCGCCAAGTCACTCCCATGAAAATCGCGCTCGGCGTAACCGGCGGTGTGGCAGCCTACAAGGCCGCTGAGCTCGTTCGCCGCCTTCAGCAGGAAAAGCTCGACGTGCAGGTCGTCATGACGCGCGCCGCGCAGGAATTTATCACTCCGCTCACGTTCGCCGCGCTCACCGGCAAGAAAGTGATCACGGAAATGTTCGGCGCGGACGACTCATCGCCCGCCAATGTGGAAAGCGCCATCGAGCACATCGCCGTCGCGCAGCGCATCGATCTCCTGCTGGTAGCGCCCGCCACTGCCGACATGCTGGGAAAATTCGCGCACGGAATCGCCGATGATTTTCTCTCGACGCTTTATCTCGCGACGAAAGCTCCCGTCGATGGTCGCGCCCGCGATGAACGTGAACATGTGGGAACATCCGGCGACGCAGGAGAATCTCGCCACGCTTGCGCGCTCGCGGCGTTCACGTCGTCGATCCCGACGAAGGCTATCTCGCCTGCGGCATGACCGGCGCGGGCCGCCTGGCCGCCACGGAAACGATCGCCCGCAAAGTTTGCGACGTCCTCGGCCTCCGCGCCGATCTCGCCGGCCAGACGGTTCTCGTCACCGCCGGCCCCACCTGCGAGGACCTCGATCCGGTGCGCTTTATCACGAACCGTTCGTCCGGCAAGATGGGCTACGCGCTCGCCGAGGCTGCCGTTCGCCGCGGCGCGCACGTGATTCTGGTCAGCGGGCCCACGGATCTTCACGCGCCAGAGGGCGTGGACTGGGTTCCGGTGCGCACCACGGAAGAAATGCGCCGCGCGGTTCACGATCGCGCCGCCGAAGCGAATATCGTCGTCATGGCCGCGGCTGTGGCCGACTATCGCGCCGCCGCAACCTCCGCGACAAAAATCAAGCGCGGCAGCGAACATCTCACGCTCGAACTCGAACCGACGCCCGACATTCTCGCCGAGCTCTCGCGCGACAAAGGCAATCGCCTCCTGATCGGCTTTGCCGCTGAAACCGACCGCCTCGCGGAAAACGCGCGCGCCAAGCTCGCGCGCAAAGGCGCCGACATGATCGTCGCAAACGATGTGACGCAGGAAGGCGCCGGCTTCGACACCGACACCAACATCGTCACGCTGTTCCTCCGCGACGGCCGCGAAATCGCGCTGCCCAAGCTCAGCAAACTCGAAGTGGCGCAGCGCATCCTCGACGCCGCAATCGACCTTCAACGCCCCCGCTAGCGCCCGATTCTCGGCCTTGTGATTTCCCGCGCCGTCCGCGATAATCCCAAACCGAATGACAGAAAACACGCGCGCCGACCTCGAGTCCTGGTTTCGCTACGCGGACGAACTCGGCCTCGGCCCGTACTACCGCGACCGCACCGCATCAAAATCGTTTCCGTCATTGTTGCCATCGGCGGAGGCCGCCGCGCCCGCACTTTCGGCTCCCGCTGCGTCCGCCACCGCGTCTCCGCAATTTTCGGCAGCCGCGCCGCGCCGTTCGCCGTCGTCTCCGTTGCCGGCAGCGGCGCCGGCCAAGATGATTCCGCTCATCCAGGGCCCCGCCGGCCCGTCGCTCTTCGAGGAGCGCATCGAAAACGACTCGCTCGAGCGCATCCGCGCCGACATCGGCGATTGCACGCGCTGCAGACTGCACAAAGCGCGCACCAACATCGTCTTCGGCGTGGGCAATCCCAAGGCGGAACTTGTGTTCGTCGGCGAAGGCCCCGGCCACGACGAAGACATTCAGGGCGAACCTTTTGTCGGGCGCGCCGGGAAACTTCTGACGCAGATGATCGAGGCCATGGGGCTGAAGCGCAGCGACGTCTACATCTGCAACGTCGTCAAATGCCGCCCGCCTGAAAATCGTCTTCCCGAAAAAGACGAAATCGCCACCTGTTCGCCGTTTCTCGCGCGACAACTTGCGGTGATCAATCCGAAAGTGATCTGCTGCCTTGGCGCCTGCGCCGCGCAGACGGTGCTCGAAACCAATCAGGGCATCTCGCGCTTTCGCGGCGAGTGGTTCGATTATCGCGGATCAAAACTTATCGCCACTTACCACCCCGCGTATCTGCTGCGCAACCCGGCCGCCAAAGGCGAGGTCTGGAAAGACCTGCAAAAAGTGATGTCCGTCCTCGGTCTCCAGCCGAAGCCGCGCCATTAACTCCGCGCTAATGGGAATCCTCCTCGGACTCACCGGCGCCATCTCCTGGGGCATCGCCGATTTTGCCGCGCGATTCGCCGCGCGTCGCATCGGCGCTTACCGGACGCTCTTCTACATGCAGTGCATCGGGTTTCTTGTGCTCACTGCCTATCTCGAATCGTCTGGCGGAATTTCCCGCGGAGTCGCGTCGGGCTGGCACCCCTGGGCGCTGGCTGCATTCGCCGGAGTGCTCAACACAATCTCGTCGCTTTCGCTCTACTATGCATTTCAAATCGGAGTGATGAGCGTCGTCGCGCCAATTTCGTCTGCCTATCCCGCGCTCACGGTGGTGTTGTCGCTGCTGAGCGGCGAGCGCATCCAAGCCCTTCGCGGCGCCGGACTCGCGATCACTCTCATAGGTGTCGTTCTCGCGGCCACCTCCTTCGCCCCTCCAGAGTCAAAGGGCGAGTCTTCCGTCGCCGGCACTTCGTCGCGAGCGCACCTGACGAAAGGGGTCGGCTGGGCGATCCTTTCGGCGATCGGATTCGGCGTTCTTTTTTGGTTTCTCGGATTCCACGTTGTGCCGGTCGCGGGCAGCGCGTTCTCCGTTTGGATGATTCGTCTTTCCACGTTCTCGACGCTCGCTCTGTTCGCCGCTCCCGCTCGCCAAACGCTTCGCCCGCCTCTTGGGAACATCTGGTGGCTGCTCATCGCCGTGGGCGTGATGGACACCGTCGCTTTCGTTTCCAACAACGCCGCCCTTCACTTCGGCCAGGTGGCGGTGGTCAGCGTCCTGGCCTCGCTCTATGGCGCCGTGACGGTGATCCTGTCGTGGATTTTCCTGCGCGAACGCCTCGACCGCACTCAATGGCTCGGCATCGTTCTCATCTTCACGGGCATCGTCCTGGTGAGCCTCTGAAATACCAAGAGCGATGTCGTAGGCTCAAATTTCCTGCTTTTCGACTTCGCTTTTGCTAGCATCAGGCCTTCCAATCGTGAGGTGAACCGATGCGACGAATAGCTACGTTCTTTGCGGCTCTCATTGCTGTGAGTTTGCTCGCGGCACTTACCCTCGTAAGTCTTGCGCACAGCGCGTCGCGCGCGAACGCGAGCGCCGCGTCGAGCGATCAGTTCGGCAAAGTGGATTTCCCCACGTCCTGCTCGCGCGCAAGCGCAGCCCGCCATCGAGAAAGGCGTGGCGCAGTTGCACTCGTTCCAATATCAGCAGTCGGAGGCCACCTTCACCGAAGCCTCGCAAAGCGATTCGCAGTGCGCCATCGCGCAGTGGGGCCGCGCGATGTCGCTCTACCATCAATTGTGGGATTTTCCGGACGCGGACACTCTCGCGAAAGGCCGCGCGACGTCGCAGAAGCACAGAAGCTCGCTGCGAAAACGGCTCGCGAGGCCGACTACGTCGCCGGCGGCTGCGGCGTTCTATCAGGACAATTCGAAGCTGAGCCACACCGCGCGCGTCGAAGCCTATGTGGCCGCGATGGAAAAGCTGCACCGGGATTTTCCGACGGATACGGAAGGCTCGGCGTTCTACGCGCTCGCCCTCGTTAACCTTGCGTACGACGAAGACGAGCTCGTCAATCGCAAGAAAGCTATCGCCATTCTCAATCCGCTCTTCGAGCAGTATCCGGAGAATCCAGGCGTCGCCCACTATCTGATCCACGCCACCGATACGCCTGAGCTCGCGCCGCAAGGACTGGCCGCCGCGCGCCAATACGCGGAAATTGCTCCCGATTCGTCGCACGCGATTCACATGCCCTCGCACATCTTCACGCGACTCGGCTTGTGGCAGGAGTCCATCGATTCGAACATCGCCGCTTCGGCAGCGGCCGCGAAAGCCACGGAAGCGCACCAGGCGGATGCCGATTATCAGTTACACGCCATGGATTTCCTCAACTACGCCTATCTTCAAAGCGGCCAGGAAGGGAAGGCTCGGCAGGTTGTCGCGGACATCAAGAATGTGACAGGCGCCAGCGCCGATGACATGGCGGAGCACGAAAGCTGGTTCTCTGCACGCACCGCTGTCGAGTCGCGCCACTGGAAGGAAGCCGCCGCACTGACTCCTCACGACGTGAAAGGCGAGCCCCAGGGCTCGACCTATTTCGCGCGTGCCGTTGGCTCCGCACGCAGTGGCGACGTCCAGGGCGCTCGAGCGGCGATCAAGAAACTGAACGAAGCGATTTCCGTTCAGCGCACCCATGCAAAGCATATGGGTTACGGCAGCTCTTCGGGAGAATCGGTAGAGCAGCAAGAGGCGCAAGCGTGGCTGAAATTCGCGGAGGGGAAATCGGAACAGGCCGTGAAGATTCTGCGCGCCGCCGCCGATCGCGAAGATGCCTCGGGCGTCGATTCCTTATCGATACCCGCGCGCGAAATGCTGGCAGACCTGCTTCTGGAATTGAAGCGCCCGTCCGAGTCGCTGGCCGCCTATCGAACCTCGCTGAAGGAATCGCCGAATCGTTTCGACGCGCTCTGGGGAGCCGCGCAGGCTGCTCAATCTGCCGGCGACGCCGGTGCAGCCAAGAGTTATTACGCGAAGCTCGTAGAGGTCAGCGGCCCTGGCGCGGACCGCCCTGAGCTTCAAGAAGCTCGCGGCTACCTCGCCTCAAAGTAGAAGGTGAAAGAGGGGAAATAGAAAGCGGAGAACTGAACCGGAGAATCCGCCTCGATTACTCCGGCGCCTTCACAGGCTTGCCCTTCCCGTCCTGAACGAAGCTGATCTGCGCCTTCGCTCGTTCCTTATTCCGGTTTTCCTGCGCAACCTGGGCCACCGACTTCGGTTTGGCTGCCAGATCGGCCACGCCCTGCACTACCGCTTTGTCGAAGGCCATGAACGTCGAGGGCACGAACTCGAAGCTCGACCCGCTCGTGATCGACATTCCGAAGCGCGTTGCCGGCAAAGGAGTGATCTGCGGAAACACAACCGGCGCCACAGAACTGGCGTTCGAGCTATTCAGCGAGCCACCGCTGTAGGACGAAGAGCTGCCGCCCACGGTAGCCAACTGCGCGTGCGCAGGCAAGCTGAACAGCAGGATTGATGCCCCAAGTCCGACGAGAAGTTTCATCTGTCCCCCTTTCGTGCAGGACTGCCGACCTACTACAAGCGCAATCCCGATGCCACGGCGGCCAAGAGTCCATCCCTTTATTTTTCTGTGACTTACCCAGACGGCGGTACACCCGCGGGCGGACCCAATGCGAAATCCGCAGGCCCTTTTGTGAAAGGAACTTCAACTCCCTTACCGTCTCATTTTGAACAACTTGCAAAACCACGCTTTACACCTTCCGGTTGCCATGCTAGCTTGTTTTCCCGTACCGCCGATCCGTCAGCGCCAGGCGGCAGGGCCATTGACTATTGACCCGCCACAGTTTTTGTCTCTGTCTTCTTCCCAGAAAACTCAGACAGCAGCTTCTTCTCGATTTGGGCATGCAAGAAACGTCATGCAAATCGCATGGACAAAACTATGACGCGAGGTCTGGGTGCTAAAACTACGTAAAGTCGAATTGTTGGGCTTCAAGTCGTTCTGCGAGAAGACGCCGATCACCTTCAGCGGCAGCGGGATCACCTGCATCGTCGGCCCCAACGGGTGCGGCAAGTCCAACGTAGTGGACGCGATCTCCTGGGTGCTGGGCGAGCAGAGCCACAAGATGCTCCGCGCCGAGCGCATGTCCGATTGCATTTTCAACGGCACGGCCAAGCGTCCACCACTGGGTCTCGCCGAAGTGACGCTCACGCTGACCGATCCCGAACTCGCCGATGCGGTGGCGAAGGTGCTTGACGGGCCTCAGGCTGTCGAGCCCAGCGACGAAGGCATGGGCGCCAACCCTACCGTCGACTTGTCCACCGCAGAGACACCGAGCGAGCCGGGTGCGGAAGATCCCGCTGTCTTAGAGCGGCGCCTCCGAAAAGAAAAAACCGTGGAAGAAACGCGGCACCGACAAGCCGGCAATTACTCTGAAACCCGGCGAGGTTGTCGTCGCTCGCCGCCTGTACCGCTCCGGCCAGAGCGAATATCTCATCAACGGCCGTGTCGCCCGCCTCCGTGACATCCAGGAAATCTTCATGGGCATGGGCCTCGGTCCGGACAGCTACGCCATCATCGAGCAGGGCCGTATCGGTCAGATCCTGAACTCGAAGCCGATGGACCGGCGCGCCATCATCGAGGAAGCCGCCGGTATCACCATGTACAAAACGAAGCGACGGCTTGCCGAAGCTAAGCTCGAAGCCTCAAAGCTCAATCTCTCCCGCGTCAACGACATTCTCGTCGAAGTCGAGAAGCAGCTCGCGTCGCTCAAGCGCCAGGCTTCGAAAGCCCGCCGCTACGCCGAGCTGCGCGAACAGATGCGCGGCCTGCTGCGCGTCGTTCTCGCGAGCAAAGCGCAACACCTCGATATCGAGGCCGCGCGACTCGAAAACCTGCTCCGCGACATGGATGCCGCCGAAGAGCGCGAATCGCGCTCCGTCCACGAGATGGAGTCCGAGCAGGAGCGGCTCAGCGCGCGCACGTACGAGCTCGATGCCGCGCTTCGCCAGACGCAGAACCTGCTTGGCCAGACCGCCCTCGATCTCGACCGCGCCGAGAATCGCATCACCTTCAATCGCGAACAGGCCGCTCAGTTCGATTCGCGCGCCTTGCGGCTCTCGATTGAAATCGAACAGGCCGAACGCCAGGCCACTGACCTTTCCGCGCGAATCACCGTGCAGCGCGACGCGGCGAGCGCTCTTCGCGGGCAGGCAACGGCTCTCGAAATGGCCTTGCGCCAGTCCACCGAAGAATCCGCGTCGAGCGTCGCCGAACAGCAGCAGCTTGAGGCGCGCATCGAACAGCTCCGCCAGATTGCGGGACGCCTTGTAGAGGAATCCGCCCGCGAACAGGCCGAATCGCAGCAAGCCGAGGAAGCGGCTGCGCATCACGCCGCCACCGAGCAGGACCGGGCCGCCGCGATCCGCGGCATTGAAAGCGAATTCTCGGCGCTCGCGCAGCGCGTCGATACGGCTGATTTTGTTTTCCAGGCCGCCGAACTCCGCTCGCGGGAACTGGACGCGGCCGTTCGCGATGCGCAGGCGCGCCTCGTCGACTCTCCGCCGCGCGCAGCAGCAAACGTCCCAGCAGCTCGAGCAAACGCGCCAGTCGCTTTCCGCGGAGCGCGCGCGCCACGCCTCGATCGAGAAAATTCTCAGCGACCGCGCCTACACGGCCGACGCCGTCCAGAAACTCTTCAACGCCGGCGATTCGGGAGCGCGCGGATTCCGGGCCGTCGGGTTGCTCGCCGACTTTGCCGAAGTGCAGGAAGAATACGAAGGCGCTGTGGAACAATTCTTGCGCGATGAACTCCAGTACGTCGTCGTCGAATCGTTCGACCAGGCGCGCACGGGCATCGCGCTGCTGCGCGACGAGATGGGCGGCCGCGCCACATTCTTCATCGACTCTGCGCCCGGCCTCGACACGGACAAGATGGAAACCGGCGGTTCCATGCCGGGCGATTTCATTGCGCGGCTCGACCGCATCGTGGAGTTTCGCGACCCGCTCGGCCCCGCCACCAAGTACTTCCTGAGGAAGCTGCGGACGGCCTACATCGTTGCGACACCTGAAGTGGCCGAGCGGATGGCCTACGACAACCCGCACAGCTATTTCCTGACGCTCGACGGAACCTGTTACCACGGCCGCACCGTCTCCGGTGGACGGAAGGGCGAGGCAGGCCCGCTCGCGTTGAAACGCGAACTCCGCCACCACGAAACGGAAGCGGTGCGACTCGACCACATCGCCGAGGAGCAGCAGTCCGAGCTAACGCGCCTCGAATCCGAAATTGTAGCCGGCGAACAACACGTCGCCGCAGCCATCGCGCACCACCTGGAAGCCGAGAAAGCGCTCGTCACTGCCACGCACCAGCGGGAACAGACGCGCAGCGAGCTCCACCGGGTCGAGACGACTCTCGCCGCCGAGCGCGAAGAAATCGCGCGCCTCCACTCCGCCGCCGAATCGGCTCGCCAGCGCGCCGTGCAGGCACGCCAGGAACATGAAGAGGCCACTCGTTCACGTGCCGCGGCCGAATCCGAGGCTGCGGAAGCCGCGGAAAGGCTCGTCGACGCTCCGCCGGGACTTTCAGCAGTCCTGCAGGAGCGCGTGATCGCCCGCCGCGAGGAGCTCGCCACCATTTCCGAACGCCTCGCGAGCGCCGAATCGATCGAGCAGCGCCTGGCAGGCGAAATCGCCCAGGCGAACGAACGAGTTGCTTCGCTCCAGCAACAGCACGCGGCTCTGCTTCAGGAAAAAGGCGGAACTCGAAGCCTCCTGCGAGCAGCTCGCGCAACAGGCGGAATCGCTGCGCGTGGAAAAAACGCGTCTCGAAGCGCAGCAAGTGGCGCTCGAAAAGGAATGGGAAGACGCGCGGTCCCGCGCCGGCCATCTGGATGAATCGCTTCGCGGCAAGCGGCAATCGCTCGAGGAGCTTCGCAGCCTGCGCAGCCAGCGCCAGATCGAAAAGGCGCGCAACGACGCCGACCGCGATTACCTGCGCCAAACGTGCGTCGCCGAACTGAACGCGCATCCCGAAGACTTGATGGCGCAGGCCTCGCAATTGCTCGTCGGCGAAGAGCTTGTCGCCGCCGAAACGAATTACAACGAAATGAAAGCGCGGGTCGAAGCGATGGGCCCGGTCAATATGATGGCGCTCGAAGAGTTTCAGGAATGCGAGCAGCGCGAACAATTCCTGCGCCGCGAGCGCGATGACCTGGTTCAATCGATCCAGAACACGCAACTCACCATCACGGAGCTCGACCAGGTTTCGCGCCAGAAATTCGAGGAAGCTTTCAACTTCATCAACACGCACTTCGCGATTGCGTTCCAGTCGCTATTCGGCGGCGGACACGGCGAAATGCGCCTGAGCGAGCCCGACAGCTCCGGCGACGCCGGCATCGACATCGTCGCGCAGCCGCCCGGCAAACGCCTGCAGAACATCCTGCTGCTCTCGGGCGGCGAAAAGGCTCTCACGGCTCTCGCGCTGCTCATTGCCGTTTTCAAATATCAGCCGAGCCCGTTCTGCATCCTGGACGAAGTGGACGCGCCCCTCGACGAGGCAAACGTCGGCCGCTTCAACAAAATGCTTGCGGACATGTGCGGCCAGACGCAATTCATCGTCGTCACGCACAATCGCAAGACGATGGAAATGGGTTCCGTCATGTACGGCGTCACGATGCAGGAGCCGGGCGTCTCGAAATTGGTCTCGGTGAAGTGGGAAGAAGCCGCCGCCGCAACCGAACAAAAAGCCGCCACCGCCGCCTAACCGGCGGATCGGAATATTCTCTATTCGCTTTCTCTGTGTCTCAGGGGTTGTTTTCGCCCGGGTGCCCTCTGTGGTTCGCTCATGGATGGCCAAAACGAGGCAAGAATTTGACCGCAGAGACGCCGAGCACGCAGAGAAAACCCGAAGCAAGGGATGCACTGGTCGCTAGCCGCTGAAAATTTCAACAGCCGTTCCTCAAATTTGCCCTTTCTTCCCGATTGACATCATTGTTCGCTGCGCTAGAATACCCGCCTCCCAGTAATCGAGGACACCGACTCCGTGGCTTCTCCACAAATGAATGCTGTCATAGCACAGACGAATTTTCCCGGCCTCAACCTTCGCGCCAGAGGCAAGGTGCGCGATATCTACGAGCTTGGCGACCGTCTGCTGATCGTCGCCACTGATCGCCTCTCGGCGTTCGACGTCGTTCTACCCACGCCGATTCCGGATAAGGGCCGGGTGCTGACGCAGCTCTCGCTTTTCTGGTTCGAGAAGCTCGCGGACGTCGTCCCCAACCACGTAATCTCCGCAAGCAATTTCTCCGGAGAGCTCGCTCCCTTCGCCCAGCAGCTCGAGGGCCGCGCCATGCTCGTGCGCCGCACCGATCCAGTGCCCATCGAGTGTGTCGTGCGCGGCTACATTTCTGGCTCTGGCTGGAAGGAATACCAGAAATCGGGTGCGGTCTGCGGCATCCCGCTGCCGGACGGCCTGCACGAATCGGACAAGCTCCCCGAACTGATTTTCACGCCGTCAACGAAGGCGACCACCGGCCACGACGAAAATATTTCGTTCGATGAGACGGTCGCGCGCGTCGGCCTTCCCCTCGCCGGGAAGCTGCGCGACGTCAGCCTGACGATTTACCGCAAGGCTTCGGAGCACGCCGCTGCCCGCGGCATCATCATCGCCGACACCAAGTTCGAATTCGGCTTGCTCAATGGCGAACTGATCTGGATTGACGAAGCGCTCACACCGGACTCTTCGCGTTTCTGGCCCGCCGACCAGTATTCGCCCGGCAAAGCGCAGCCCTCCTTCGACAAGCAATACGTTCGCGACTATCTCGAACGCATCGGTTGGAACAAACGGCCCCCGGCCCCGGCTCTCCCGTCTGACGTCGTCGCCGCCACGCGTGACAAATATCGGGAAGCCTATCGAAGCGTTACCGGCCATTCACTCGATTAGATTCAGCGCGCCGCTTTCATGGCAGCGGACAAGCGGCTTTGCGGAGCGTGCTATCGTGAAAGATCAACTCGAAACTTTGGTGGGATGGATGGTCGAGCGCGGCATCCTTCTCGAGGAAGCCGTCACCGAATTCGAGAAAAAATTCATCAAGCGCGTTCTCGATCGCGCCAACGGCAATCAGTCTCGCGCCGCCAAAGTTCTGGGTATCCACCGCAACACGCTCAGCCGCAAAGTCGATGCTTACAAACTCGACCACCGCGGCCGCCGCTGACCTCTTCGGACGCTATCTACGTCAATAGGAGCCGCTATGAACGTCGCTTCTGAACCGCCGACTGAATCGCCGCTATTCCCACGCACGGGCCGCGTCGCCGTGGCGTTCCTGGCCTTCGCCGCCATTTTCGCGCCCACCTTTTCCACTACCACCGCCGCCCCTCAAAACTCGACTCTCGCGACCCTCGCCAAAATCCGCGAAGCATGGGCCCAGGACCTTCACACCAAACAGCTCGAGCCCATCCTGAAGTTCTATGCCCCGGACGCCGCCTTCCTCCAACCTTCGGGCGATCGCCTCACCGGCTCCGCCGCCCTCCGCACCCTGTTCGTGACAATCATGGCCAACTTCAACAGCGACCTCACCCTCCACAGCCAGAACCTGGAAGCATCCGGCGATCTCGCCTACGACAGCGGTGACTTCCAGGAAAGCCTGACCACTATCGCCACCGGCGCCAAAATCACCTCCAAAGGCAGCTACATACTCATCTTCAAACGCCAGCCAAGCGGCACGTGGCTAATCGTTCAGCAAGTTTTCACGGGGACCCCGCCGGCCGGCACATAGGCCCACCCATCGACAATTTCGTCGGCGGCCGGCGGGCCCAGCCCAGACCCACTTGTTAGAAGTTCTTACCCAGAAACTCTTTCAGCCGGTCGAGCCGAAAGGTGGCATCGCCGATCTCGATATCGAGCAGCAATTGCGCGGTGGTCAGTTGGTTGCGAAAGTCCATGGCAGCCGTGGTGTCCGCACTCCCAAGGAGCTGAAGGCTGCTCTCGATTTGCTTCTGCTCCTGTTGCAAAGCTTTGAGCCTGCTGTCCTGAACCGAAATGCTGTCTACCACCTGCTGCCTGAGCACTTCGGCGTTGCGGATGACATCACCTTCTTGAACTTTCTTCCAGTCGTCATAGGCATCCGCAGCCCGGTCCAGGTGTTTGTTGATGGCCCAATTCGCGAGATTGTAGGTCACCGTCACCTCGCCGTAGGGTGCCGGGTTCCCAACCAGCGGATTGATCTGCTGGTGCGCGCCCACCGAAAGCTGCACGTCCCAGTTATTCTGGCGATTCAGTTTGTCCAGGGCGCGCCGCTCGTTCACTTCGCCGTTCTGCTTTTCGGCTACCAGCTCCTTCACTGGCTTGTCGCTCAGTGGCGGCGCATAGAGGCCGACAATCTTCGACTGCGTATCGGCTCGGTCCGCTTCCAGCTTGATCTTGGTGGTTTGCAACGCGAAGGCCATGGGCCGCGTCACGTTCTGCGCGTCCAGCATCTTTGTGTTTGTGGCGAGAAGCGCCTCGAGGCTTTCTGACGCGTGTTGTATCAGGTCCAGCCGATGTTGCAGTGCCTGCTTCTCCAGGCTCGGCAGGGCATATTGCATATATTGCTGGGCGGAAGAAGCCGCGCCGTAAAGCTCGCAGTCCTTGCGCGCCGCATCCACCGCCAATCCGGCTTTCCGCACGTTGGAAAGGCTGCTGGACGCTCCCCATACCGACTGCATGGGCAAGCCGGTGTTGGGCTGAGTCACGCCCGCCACCGCATCCGGAACCAGCAAAAGGTCCCGCTGCGCCGTGGCCTGCTCGGTTACGTACCGGCAATAGGCCTGTCGGTCCTTGTCGTCGGCCCCATAAGCAGCTGGGATTAGAAGCATTGCAATGGCGAAGCCCGCAGTGAATTTTGTCTGCGAGGCTTTGAACTTTGCTTGAATCGAAGGCATCTGGGCGTCTCCTCAGAAGAGAAGCGGTTTGCTGTTCAAGAATACGGTTTTCGACTTCGCGGATTCGGGATGGTCTAGCTGCAGCTGGATCAGGAAGCCGCGGATGTCCGTCTTGAAGATTGGGTGCGTGGCATGTTCTTCTCCGATAAAAATCTGCTTCACCGTGCCTACTTTCTGGCATATCACCATGTTCAGGTAACAGTCGTAGACGCCTGTGCCAATGGCGACATGGCGCTGGTTGTCGTACGGGACAAAGGCGAAGTACACGCTGCTGTCTCCCGACACACTGAGGTAGTACGGCGTCTGTTTCGCCGTGTCGAGCGCCTGCCTCAGCCGATCGACCTGTTGCGTCTCTTCGTGGATCTGCTTTTGCGCGACGCTGATTGCGATGTCGAGCTGCGCAATCTCCGAAATCAGCTCCGCCTGTTTGTCGAGCACGTCCAGCGACTTGGTGTCCGTGGTGTTCTTCTGAAGGACCTCGTCCGTAAGCAGGACCTGGTTGATCTTGCTGTCCGTATATGACGTCTCGGCCTGATTCAACGCCGCTCGCTCTGTGGCTGCGTCCCCTTTGGTGATGAGGCCCGCCGCTAGGTCTTTGTCGATCGCAGCTTCCACTTCTTTCACTTGAGCCATCACGGTTTGCGTTTTCTGGTTGTCGGCCTGTTTCTGTTTCTCGAGATCTAAGAGCTGCGGGCCGGTGCGCTTGTTGTGTTCCGCTTCGCGGGTGATCGCGGTCTGAAGTTCGGGCTCGAGCGCCAGCAGCGCAGCCTTGTGCTTGTTCATTTCCTTGACGCCGTCCTCGAGGCGCTGCGTGTCTACGTTCAGATCTTCCAGGGTCTGCCTGCTGGTCACCAGCTTCTCGGTGAAATCCAGACTCTTGTCGTCGGACGGAGAAAGAATCACGGGCGCGGCCCACGATGTGTTCAGGGCATAAAAGCCCATGACGAAACCGTACGCGAGGACGCCAAGCAGCACGACGTACAGCGTTACGATGGCAAAGACCCGGTAGATCGTGACCACCGACTTGTACAGCAGCGGTTGGATCACGGATGGTTTTGGATCAGACAGCACTTTCTTGACCGGCGTCGTCGCCATCGGTGGCCTCCTGTTCCTTGGTGCGCGTGCCCCAATCCTTCGAGTCCAGCGTGCACAGAGCCAGCGTAGTGATGAACAAACTGCTCACAAGAGACCACGCCAGGTAGGCGCCGAAGGCGAGCGGGTGGTTCACAGCCTCCCTCGCGCTGTATTTCCGGATTACCCAGCCGAGAATCGCTCCCATGCCGAGGTACAAAACAAGCGGTGCTGGACCAGCCAACGCCATCGGACCGCCGGAAAGCATGGTGAGTGCCACCAAGAGGCCAAGTAGCGCGCCGAGCGGCGTCAGCACGAGCGTAAGCACCGTGTTGGGGTGCAATGTCCAGACGTGCTTGGGGCAGCGTCCTCAGCGTGTAGAAAAGATCGCGCACGATGCTGCGCCGCCAGCGAAGCTGCTGCTTGAACAATTCAGTCAGCGTGACAGGCACGGTGGTCCAGCAGAGGGCATCATTGTTGATATAGGTCCCGTAGCCCGCGCAGGAGCGTCTGATGCGTAAGGAATCGGTCTTCGCCCTGATTCACGGGAATGCCGAACCAGTGACGGCTGCGAATCTTGGGCTCGATCTCAAGCAGCAGCTCGCGCCGGATGGCGAACAGGCATCCGCTGATGCAGCCTACGCTGCGCGTCCAATTCTCGGGCACTTTGTAGAGCTGAAAGGCCGCGTAGTAGATGAACGTCTGGATCGCGGTGATCGCGCTTTCGTTGGGATTTCTGACTCCCACTCGGCCGCCCACAGAGCCGATCTTCGGCTCCGAGAAGCAGGCCGCGAGCTCCCGGATCGCGTCCGGATGAAAGATGCAATCGGAGTCGATGGAGATGATCATGTCTGCCGTGGAATGGTGCAGCGCGTTGCACACCGTCCGCGCCTTCCCGCTGTTAGCGGTATTCCGTCCCACCCTCACGCTTATGTTGCTGAAGTCGCGCTGCGCCTTGAGCATCCACTCGTAACTGTCGTCCACCGAGCAGTCGTCTTGCGCGATCACTTCAAACTTGTCGTTTGGATAATTGCTCTTGCTGATGCTTTCGATGGTTTCGTACACCGTCTTGCCCTCGTTGAAGCAGGGCATGAGGACGCTCACCGTCGGCTGGTACGTGTAGTCTTTTTTGACCGTCGCTTTTGGAACCGACCACTTCAGGATGAGCGCGAGCGTGTATTTAATGATCGAGATCACCAGGCAGAGGAACAGAATGAGCCAGACTAGAACCGGAGCCACGGTTGCCTCACTGCTTGCACGCGCGATAACGAACTCATATCTGAATGATTGACGAACGAACTCCGGCGGACGTTACGGCTCCGGCATCGATCACCCTTAACCGATGCGCCCAAGCGGACCATCAAGTCTCAGTTCCTGACTCAAGCCAGAATATCAAATCACCATCCACACCGAAGACTGCTCCCCAACCATCGTGCTTTCTCGGCAACTATTCATACCGCCGCGATCGCGAATCCGAATCCTTGGCTTTCACTGTTAAACTACTCGCCCGTGTCCCCGCGTTATTGCGAAGTAGCGCTCCCAGTCCCGTTGCGGTCGACGTTCACCTACGCTGTCCCCGCGTCGCTGAACGGCGAACCGATTGTCGGGCGACGCGTCGTCGTCCCGTTTCGCAATCGTGCCGTGGTCGGCATCGCGCTGGCCGAATCGAATCGGCCGCCGGAAAACACGCCGCAGGTTCGCATCAGGGAAATTGCCGAGCTGATGGACCCGCGCCCGGCTCTCCCGCCGAAGCTAATCGAGCTGGGCGAATGGATCAGCCGCTACTATCTCGCGCCGATTGGTGAGGCGTTTCGCGCGATGCTGCCGCCCGAAATCGAGCTGCGCCACGATCGCGAATACTCGCTGACGACGCCGGCGAGGCTTACCTCTCGCAGTTCCTCGCCGGCACCGAAGGCGCCACCGGTCAGGCAGACGAGATCGCGCTCCTGCGCGAGTTCTCTGCCCTCGGCAAAGCGGTCGCCTTCGGCGGGGGTCCGCCGTTGGCCCGGAGGTGAAGCCGCTGTCGAAAGGCTTGTTCGGCGTGGCTTGCTCGCCGCTCGCGATGTGGTCCACCACCGAAAATTGCGCATGCAGAGAATCGTCGCCTGGAATGCGGCGGCGCCTCAAGTTTCCCCGGAGACGCAGCAACCGTGTGCTGAATCGGACCGTAGATTCTCCAGAAGACCGAATCCGCGAAATCCTCACGGCCACAAGCGGTCCGCTTCCTCTCGCGCATCTCATCGAAAGAGCAAACGTCTCGCGCGCGGTGATTCAGCGCCTCGAAAAAGCCGGCCGGCTGATCACCTGGGAAGAACCGATCACTCCGGACGAAGATCCCTGGGACACCGATTTCACTCCGCCCGCGAACGTCCTGAATGCGGAGCAGAAACAGGCGCTCGCCGAAATCTGGCGTTGGCTCGTGGCGGAGAAATTCGCGGCGGGGCTGCTTCACGGCGTCACGGGCAGCGGCAAGACGGAAGTTTATCTCGGCGCGATCGAAGCGGCACTCTCGCGCGGCAAATCGGCGATCGTGCTCGTCCCGGAAATCGCGCTCACGCTTTGGCTCGGCCGCCTGGTGCGCGCCCGCTTTGGCGCAACTGTCGCGGTCCTTCACAGCGGCCTGCCGGATATCGAACGCGCGCGCGAATGGTGGCGCGTCCGCAATGGAGACGCGCGCGTCGTGGTCGGCACGCGCTCCGCCGTTTTCGCGCCGCTCGAAAATCTCGGCCTGATCATCGTGGACGAAGAGCAGGAGTCCAGCTACAAACAGGAGGAAACGCCACGCTACAACGGCCGCGATATCGCCGTCTATCGCGCGCGAATCGAGGGCGCGGTCGCGCTGCTCGGCTCCGCTACGCCTTCGCTCGAGACCTACCACAACGCCCGCGCTGGAAAGTATCACTTGCTCGAACTCACGCAACGCGTCGCCAACCGGCCGCTCGCCGAAGTTCGCGTGGTCGATCTTCGCGAAGATTTTCGCCGCCAGCACAAGGCCACGCCTGTCTCCGAATCGCTGCGCGCCGCCATCGCGCTTCGCCTCGAGGAAAAAACGCAGGCCATGATCCTGATCAATCGCCGCGGCTATTCTTGGTCGATGTTGTGCCGAAGCTGCGGCGCCGTGGTGCAATGCGAAAATTGCAGCATCGCGCTGACCTACCACAAGAGCCGCCAGCGCCTCGAGTGCCACTACTGCGGCTATTCGATTCGTCCGCCGAAGCAATGCCCGAAGTGCCAGGCCGAATACATGTATTTCGTCGGCGACGGCGCCGAACGCGTCGAGGAATATCTCCGCGAGCAATTCCCGCAGGCCCGCATCGCGCGCCTCGACCGCGACACGGTCCGCACGAAGCGCGAGTATCAGCAAGTGCTCGGCGCGTTCGCGAACGGCGAGATTGACGTCCTGGTGGGCACGCAAATGGTGGCCAAGGGCCACGACTTCCAGCGCGTCACTCTCGTCGGAGTGGTTGCCGCCGACCTCGCGCTGGGCCGCCCCGATTTTCGCGCCGCCGAACGCACGTTTCAGCTCCTCACGCAGGTTGCGGGCCGCGCCGGCCGCGGCGAACTTTCCGGCGAAGTCCTCGTCGAAACCTATTACCCCGAGCACTACGCGATTCAGTGCGCGGCGCAACAGGACTACGCTTCGTTCTACGAAAAGGAAGCGCACTTCCGCCGCATGCTGCACTATCCGCCGTTCACCGCGCTCGCAAACGTGCTGATTCGCGACCGCAAGATCGAAAACGCGATTCGCTGGTCGCGCGCCCTCGCCGGATATTTCGCTCCATTCGAAGATCGCGGCGTGAAAATCCTGGGACCAGCCGCCGCTCCGCTCGCTCGCCTGCGCCGCGACTACCGCTTTCAGTTCGTCCTGAAATCGCCAAAGCGTTCCGCGCTGGCCCAGGCCCTCAGCGGCGCCTCGATTTCTGCGCCAAAAAGGAAATCCCGGACACAGCCGTCATCGTGGACGTCGATCCAGCCACCCTCTCCTGAAGTTTTGTTCCTACGGTCTCGCGATGGGCCAAACCATGAAGCACAAAACAAAAATCGCCAGCGCCACCACCGCCCACAGCCGCCGCGCCGGATCGAGACGTTCCCACGGGTCATACACCGGCGGATGCTTGAATCGCAGCGACAGCACAGTCAGCAGCACGCCCCAAAATACCCAAGTGGCTCCGCGGAAAGGATCGCCGCCGAGAATCCCAAGTGCCACCAGCGACAGCGACACCACCAGCGAAATTCGCCGAGTGAAACTTGCTCGCGAGGCTGTACACGATGTGCCCGCCGTCGAGCTGCCACACCGGCAGCAGATTCAGCGCCGTCGCAAATAGTCCCACCCACGCCGCGCGCCCCACCGGATGCAGCAGAATCCACGCCGGGTTCACGTGCGGATGAAACCACGACACGAAAATCTGCATCAGCGGCGGCACGCCAAGCAGCATGTCGCCCGTCGCCTGCACGTCCGGAACGATTTTCGACGCATGCGACTGCAATACGCCATCGCCGGAGCCGCCAGCGCAAATCCCACCATCGGCCCCGCGAGGCCGACGTCAAACAGCGCGCGCCGCGTCGTAATCGGCGAGCGAATTCGAATGAACGCGCCGAACGTGCCGAAGAGAGTCGGCGCGGGAATGAAATACGGATAGCTCACGTCGATGCCGTAGATCCTGCACGCGAAATAGTGCCCCATTTCGTGCGCCATCAGGATCGCCAGCAGCGTGAACGAAAACGGCATGCCCAGCGCGAGCAATTGCGGATGCTTGAAAGACCTCGATCGTCGTTGTGAACGGATCGCCGCCGCCCGAAAATGGCTCGCGATTCTGCGCGTACGACATCGCGAACTCGGAGCCCACCGCCAGCGTCGAAACCACCGTGAGGAGAAACAGAACCAGCGCGGGCCACAGCGGGCGAGGTCGCGGGCCGTAGGAGGAAGATCCGAGCGGCGGCGGAAATCTCATTTCGAGTACTTCGAGCGGAAGCCTTCCGTGCCCGTGACCGTTTCCGTCGCTCATGCCTCACATCCCGAAGTCTTTGGATGCCTCAGCGCGACGAAGAGCTACGCCATCGCGAATCGATCGATTTTTTGCTGCTCGTTTCAGGATTTCGGAGCCGGGAGCGTCTGCAGTTCCTTGCCGGGTTTGAAGCGGACAGCTTTTCCGGGAGGGATGCTCACCTGCTGTCCCGTGCGCGGGTTGCGCCCAATGCCGGTCTTTCGCGGCTTGACGTTGAACACGCCGAAGCGCCGCAGCTCAATCCGTTCGCCGCGGCCCAGCGCGTTCTTCATCGCCTCGAAAACCGTTTCCACCGCCTGCTCGGCTTTCGTTCGAGTAATGCTCGTCTTCTGCACGATCGCGTTCACGATGTCGAGCTTGATCACAGCGCCTCCCACAAAGCGGAAACCCATGCTAGTCAGTGGCTTGCGGGTTGTCAAGCCGCGCTCCATATAATACACTGCGCAACTCTTCGCTCGCGCACCGCGTCCCAACGCGCATCGCGTAGCCGGGCCGCACTCCCGTTGTTCGTAGGGGCACGGCATGCCGTGCCCGCCTTGGCCGCGATACTCTTCTCGCAATGGAGGTATTCGAATGTCGGTGAAGTCTGACAAATGGATTCGCAGGATGTCTCTCGAACACAAAATGATCGAGCCTTACGAAGACCGTCAGGTGCGCGACGGCGTGATCAGTTACGGCGTTTCATCCTACGGCTACGACATGCGCGTCGCCGACGAATTCCGCATCTTCACGAACGTGAATTCCTCGATCGTCGATCCCAAGCACTTCGACGCGAAATCCTTTGTCGAATTCAAAGGCCCCGTCTGCATCGTGCCGCCGAATTCCTTCGCGCTCGGACGCTCGGTCGAATATTTTCGCATTCCGCGCAGCGTGTTGACGATCTGCGTCGGCAAATCCACCTACGCGCGCTGCGGCATCATCGTCAACGTCACGCCGTTCGAGCCCGAGTGGGAAGGCTTCGTCACTCTCGAAATCAGCAACACCACTCCGCTTCCCGCGAAGATTTACGCCAACGAAGGCCTCTGCCAGGTGGTCTTCTTCGAATCGGACGAAATCTGCGAAGTTTCCTACAAAGACAAAAAGGGGAAATACCAGGCGCAGCAGGGAATCGTCCTGCCGAAGATCTAGCCCCGGCTCTTCGTTCGTTCCGAGATCTCGTCGGTCTAAACGGCTCTCGCGGATTACGGAGCTCCGCTACCGCCGAATGCTGATAGCGTCCGCGTCGTAGCCTTCGTCCGTCGCGGTCTGCTTTGCCGCAGACTGCAACGTCTTCTCGTCCGCATTCTTCGGCGCATCGAGGTGCCGGCGAATCACTTCTTCACCGCTCGTGATTCGAGCCAGCCATTTCGACTTCTCGGGATCCCATGAGACATCTACGTTCGCATGCATCATTTCTTCCATGTCACTGCCTCCAGTATTCCCTGGGACTGTCTGCCGGGATTATAAGACTTTACGCCAGCCGGCGAAAGAACCGGCGCCCTTACACTCATTTCTCAGCCGCGGGCGGTCCGATCGGCGAGATCGAGGCATGGCTCGTAAGCTCGGTCCCCGTGATGATCGCATTCCGAATCTGGCTGAAGAGGTCGGTGAGCGTGTTCGGCGTGTGGGGAATCAAAATCGTGTTGCTGTGATCGTTTGCGGCAATGTCCTTCAGCGTGTCGAAGTACTGCGTCATCAGCACCAGTTGCATCACGTCCTGCGGAGTGGAACCCGGAACGGTTTTCGCGAAGTCTTCCACCGAATCTTTCAGCCCTGTGATGATCGCCTTCCTTTGATTGGCGATGCCTTCTCCCTGCAGGCGTTTCGATTCAGCCTCGGCTTCCGCCTGCTTCACGAGCAGCATCTTGTTCGTCTCCGCGCGCGAGACGGTGGCTTCCCTTTCGCGCTGCGCCGCGTTGATGTCGTTCATCGCGGCCTTCACCTTCTGGTCGGGCACGATGTCGGAGATCAGCACTTTGACGATCGAGTAGCCGTACTCCTTCATCGACGCGTCCAGGTTGTCTCTCAGGTCGCTCGCAATGTCCGCCTGGTTCAGGAACGTATCGTCCAGCTTCATTTTCGGAACGTGGCCCAGAACCACGTTGTAGACCATGGACTCGATCTGCTTCACCGGGTCCGACAGTTTGTAGAACGCGGCTTCGACACCTTCCGGGATTATCTTGTACTGGATCGAGACGGGGATCTGCACGAACACGTTGTCCTGCGTTTTCGTCTCCACCTGAACGTCGAACTGCTGCACCTTCATGCTCAGGCGGCGAACCACGGTCTCGAGATACGGCGTCTTCCAATTCAGGCCCGGGCCGGCAACGCGCGCGAACTTTCCCAGCCGCTGCACGATGGCTACCTGCGCCGTCTCAACCGTGAAGAACGAACCCAGGACGATGCTCAAAACGAGGATTACAGCAATGGCGAACAGGAACAGAACGACGGTGCCTACCATGTCCCCCCCTTAATCTGCGCGGCCGAGATAATACCATTTCGCTATGTCTGGCGAATGAACAGGGCATTTTTGAGGGAGGTGTCTACTCGATTTTTGAAACGGATGCAGTCTGGGAGGTCGGGCCCGATCAGAAATGAAAAACGACGCCCGCGGACGCGCGTGGCTGGTTCTGTGTGCTCGAACCAAATCGCGTCATCAGATAATCAAGTTGGATAGGACGGAACGAGACAAACGACACCACTTTGATGTCGATGCCCGCGCCCACCGCCACCGCGAAGGCGTTGCCCGAGAAGGGAATCACCGGGATGGTTCCGCTGGCTCCGATCGTTTCGTGTGCGCCGCCGAACAAGACGTGCGCGAATGGCGAAACTGGACCCGGAAGGTGGACCTGTGGCCCAAACAAGTACGTTTGAACGTGAACGCTCGAGCCTTCAAGGGTCCCGTAGTGACCGCTGAAATCGGCCGTGGCGCCAAGCCACTTCAAAGGGTTGTAGGTGCCCGAAAGCTCCCACCCATTCAAGTTTGGATGGAAATCGGCCGTCGTCACGGGACACGGCGGCAGTGTCCCCACCGGGCAGACGATGGTCGCCTCCAAAGCAACCGTCGGCCGGAGGTATGAGTACCCGCCGAAGACTTGGAAGGTATCCTGCGCGCTTGCTACGCTGGCAAAAATGGAGCCGAAACAAATCACCGCGACAGCTAACAGGAGTCTTCGCATCTGTTCATCCCCCTAGATGATCGAATCTCCGCGCTCGCGCTTTGTCACAATGAGATGTGTCAGGTCAGACCTCGGGTTGCCAGTTGGTCGATGACGTCAAGCTGTAGACGCGACACATTTGTCGTTTCCAGATCTCAGCTCTTTACTTGACAAGCGGCGACGTCTCGCCCCACTTCCCCGTGAACACGAACGACTTCAGCGGCTTCCGCTCGCGTGGCGCGTTCTCGCGCTCCCGCAACTGGTCGGGCAACGACGAGGCATCGCCCGGGTAACCGATCGCGATGCCCGCAACGGGCTCGTATCCTTCGGGAATAGAAAACAGTTCGCGCGCCTTGTGCGGCAGAATCCCGGCCATTTGGTGCACTTGGAGGCCGAGCGCCGCAGCCTGCAGCGCCAGATTCGCCGCGGCTTGTCCCACATCGTGCAGCGCGTGGCGATTCTGCTCCCCGTTGTGTGCGAACTTTATTCCGGCCACGCTCACCGCCAGTACAGGCGCGCCTTTGGCCCAGGCTTGATTGAACTCGACGAACGAATCGAGTATCCGCTGGAAGTTTTTCGGATCGTCTTTCGTCGCGACGATGAAATACCATGGCTGCGCGTTGTACGACGACGCCGCCCAGCGCGCCGCCTCGAACAAGGCCCGCAATTTTTCCGGCTCCACGGGCCGGGTGTCAAACGCGCGCGGACTCCATCGCATGCTCAACAAGTCGTGTATCGGCGTGGACGTCTCTGCTTTCCTCGTATGTGCACTCATAATTCCTCCTGGTTATTGCGTCAGGGCGCGGCTTCAGCCGTGCCGTAAGGGTTTCAAGATCAGAGCGGCTTCGGCCGCTCAGGGGTCGATCTAACAGTTCTAACGCAAACTCTTCGGACCCATCACGCTCTCGCCGAACGCTCATCCACCGAGTATGCGCCCGGACCGTTCGCCGCCAGAATCAGCAGCCCGCCCATGATCGCCAGGTTCTTCATGAAGTGGATCATGTTGTCCTGCTGTTCCATTCCGTGCAGAGCCCAGAAGTTATGGAAGATCACAGTAGCCGGAACCAGATACAAGAACAGCACCCAGGGCACGATCCGCGTCTTGAAACCAATCAGAATAGCGATGCCTCCCAGGAGCTCCACCGCAGCCGCGCACGCAATCGCAACGCCCGCGAGCGGAAGCCCCTTTGCGGCCGCGTATCCGACCACTTGCGAGTAGCCCGCAACTTTGAAAAATCCGCTGATCAGAAAAACCGCCGACATCAGGATTCTGCCGATCAACGGAACAACGCTGCTCGATGAATTCGCCATGTGGATTTCTCCTCTCGTGAAATGTTTTACGCCAGGTCAAAAAGCAGAACTTCCGATGGGCCCTTAGCTTCCACGCGAACTTCCGGTTCCTTCGAAATCGCCACGCCGTCGCCGGCCGCGAGTTCCTTGCCATTCACGCGAACCGCGCCCTTCGCCACTTGCAACCATCCGTGACCGCGCTCGAGCGTATGTTTCGCTTCCGCCGCCTTTGTCGAGCCGCGCGATGTAAAGGTCCGCGTCCTGATGAATCGTCACTGGCGCATTCGGACCCGCCACGTGATGGAATTTCCCGCGCAGTTCCGCGTCGGAAAACGAAAGCTGCTCGTACTCGGGTTTCAAGCCCTTGCGGTCCGGCAGCAGCCAAATTTGCAGCAGGTGCGTCGGGTCTTCGGCGACGGATTGAACTCGCTGTGCATCACGCCCGTGCCGGCGGTCATGTGCTGCAGCTCCCCGGGACGGATCACGCCGCTGCCGCCCGTGCTGTCGCGATGCTCGATCGCGCCGTCCAGAACCCACGTCAGAATTTCCATGTCGCGGTGCGGATGCATTCCGAATCCCTGCCCCGGCGCGATCACGTCCTCGTTCATCACGCGCAGCGCGCGAAACTGAACGTGCTCGGGATCGTAGTATTGGTCAAACGAAAATGTGAATCTTGAATCGAGCCACGAGATTTTGTTGTGGCCTCGTTCGTCACTCGGTCGAACTTGCAGCATGTTTTGTCTCCTTCTTTCTTCAATTTTGTTTCCGGGCGCTTTCTTCCTTCGTTCCGCACACAATTCCTCGCCGCCTTTGCCGAGCTTCCGGCAAATGCGCCGCAGAGCCTCTTGCTCGCGCGGCTCGAGCGCGCTCATTTCCTTCACAATGGCTTCCACGTGCTTGGGCAAGACGCGCGTGATCAGCGCGCGTCCTCGCGGGGTCAGATGAATCTGCATCATGCGCCGATCGTCCGCCTGCCGCTCCCGCCGCACCCAGCCATGCTTCGAAAGATTGTCCACCACCAGCGTGATGTTCCCGCCGCTGCGAAGGAGCTTTTCTCCCAGCGTTTTCTGGCACATCGGGCCCAGGTGATAGAGCGCCTCGAGCACCGCAAACTGGCCCATCGTCAACGGCAGCGGTTCAAGTTGAGCCGCCAGCCTTCGCAGTCAGGGAGTCCGACCCGCGCACCAAATTGATGAACGCGTTCAGCGCCCTCACCTGCTCTTCGCTACCTTTGAAATGCGTCGGCATGCGGCTCCCACTCACTTTACTTTAAGCTCAAACGAACTACTTTAAGCTTAAACGAATAGATGTTCCTCCCCCTCCCAAGGATTCAACCGATTTTCGGGTGCACCTGCGGCTCTCCCTGCTGGCTGAACCACGATCTCCTTGACCCTGCGCGCGGGCCCGCGCCTAGAATCCTGCCCAGCTTTACGTTACTGCGAAGTACTCCCCAGTCCCCGCTGAGAGTGCTGTCGAAAAGGAGCCACACATGAACACTCGTTTCCTCCTGCTTCTTCTATTTGTCGCGGTTTTCCTGGGATTAGTCGTTTCCGTCAGCCACAGCCGGGCTGCGCAACCGCTCTCGGCTTCACTCGCCGCGCATCCGCTCGATCACCACGCGCTCCAGATCGCTAACGATTGGGAGCATAAATTCCGGCTCACCAGCGATACGTTCGAGAACGATGGCCAAATTCCCCCATCGATGGTTTTCAACGGCCAGCTCGGCAGCACTCTGCACCGGCACCAACACGTCGCCCGATCTAGAGTGGAAGCACGGCCCGTGGAACACGCGCAGTTATGTCGTGACGCTGTTTGACGTCTCGGCAAACTTCGCGCACTGGGGCCAGTACAACATCCCCGCCGACACGCACCATGCTTTCGGCAGGCGCAGGCGCCGCCGGCAACGGCCCGGGCCTGCAGGTCTACAACGACGCCTTCAATCTGGGCTACACCGGTCCGTGCCCGCCGCCAGGTTCTGAAAGCAATACGGATGGCATCCACCATTACGTGTTCACGGTCTATGCGCTTGATACGAAACTCGACCTGATTCCTGCGCCGGCTTTTCCGCCGTACGCCGATGGACTTTATCGCGCGCATGATCAACCACGTTATCGACCAGGCCAGCGTCACCGGCCTTTTCAATTGCAACGACGACTCCAGCGCCTGTAACTGACGGCGCTTGCGCCGTCATCCCGAACTGAACCCAGCCGCGTCCTTGCGGATGGGGTGAGGGATCTGCTTTCGAGCTTTTGCTGCACCCACGACGAGATGCTCTCTCGTCGTGGGTACGGCCGGTAATGCTTGTCTTGCTTTTGTAGCGGCCGCCTTTAGGTCAGACGATTTGCAATCGCCGCCTTCCACCGCGTTCGAGAGTACAATCTCTCCAGCTCGTGGAGGCACCTTCATGGACGCAAAGTCGGGCGCGCAGGAAAAGTTCAAAACCATTCAGCAGGACATTCTCGCCCTGAGCCACCGCATTCACGCGCATCCCGAGCTCGGCTTTGAAGAAGAGAAGGCCTGCGGCTGGCTCGCCGACGCTCTCGACGGCGCGGGCTTCCAGGTCCAGCGCGGAGCGAGCGGCCTGGAGACCGCCTTCATCGCGAAAGCCGGCCGCGGACCGCTGCACATCGGCATCTGCGCCGAATACGATTCCCTGCCCGAGATCGGCCACGCCTGCGGACACAACATGATTGCCGCGATGGCCGTCGGCGCCGCGATTGCCGCCGCCCAGTGTTGCCGACGACGCCGGATTGACCATCAGCGTCTTCGGCACGCCCGCCGAAGAAGTGGGCAACGCCAGCGGCAAAGTTCTGATGCTCGAGCGCAACGCGTTCGACGGCGTGCACGCGGCGATGATGGTTCATCCCGCTCCTTTCGAAATGCTCGAGGCGCACCTGATCGCCGCCTCCATGTTCGACGTTCACTACACCGGCAAGGAAGCGCACGCTTCCGCGTTTCCGGAACTCGGCATCAACGCGGCTGACGCTCTCACCGTCGCGCAGACCGCCATCGGCCTGCTCCGCCAGCACATTCGCCAGACGGACCGCGTTCACGGAATCACCACGCATGGCGGAGACGCGCCCAACGTCGTCCCCGCGCACACTTCGGCGCGCTACCTGGTGCGCGCGGAAAATCTCGATGAGCTAGGCGACGTGCGCGCGAAGGTCTACCGCTGCTTTGAAGCGGGCGCGATCGCCACGGGCGCGAAACTCGAAATTCGCGGCGGCGACAAGCCCTACGCCGACGTGCGCTACGATCACGAAATCAGCCTGCTCTACAAGAAGAACGCCGAAGCGCTCGGGCGCGCGTTTCCAGACCTGGGCCCGATCGCGCAGCGCTTGGCCGCTTCCACGGACATGGGCAACGTTTCTCACGCGATTCCGTCGATTCATCCCATGATTGGAATCAATTCCACGCCCGCGTCGAATCATCAGCCCGAATTCACTGCACACTGCGTGAAAGCCGAAGCCGACAAAGCCGTCCTCGATGGCTCGCTCGCCATGGCCTGGACCGCGATCGACATCGCCCAGACGCCAAGTCTCCGCGCCCGCCTCTTATCCTGACCGATCCCGAAGCTTCGGGAGTGGTTGGTGTCGGGAGGCCGCCCGATTTCATATTTGAAATGGAGTCAGAAGCAGGGCCGCGAAAGGCCGCCGACGCAAGCTTCGGCGAAGAGAAAGCGGTAGCAAGCTACCGCACTCCCAAAGCAGCCTGCGGCTGCGAAAGAAGATAGGCTTAAGGCGATTTGAAATTTCAGAGAAGGGCAAACTTCAAAAGCGGACCACAGAGGGCACCGAGAACGGCCGAGAGGTCACAGAGAACGGCGGAACTAGGGCTTCAAAATGGGTAGTTAGGTTGGTCAATGAGATTGACCCCTAAGCCGGGCTTAAGTGACCTTAAAATGCCAAAAAAACCACGAATTGCACGGCGGGGATTAGGGGCGAGGAGTGAGGGACGAGGGTGGAGACGAGGGCCCAAATTGCCGGGCTGCCCTTCCGCTGTCAGGGTAAAAAGTCCGGCGCTAGGGGGTTCTAGAACCATCTCGGGGGCCGTATGACGCGACGATATGTGAGCGAGCGGGGCAAGACGAGCCGGGCGTTCCGCGCGTACGTGGACCTGATGGACACGGCGGATTCGCTGCAGGACAGGATGAGCCCGGCACCTTGAGGTGTTTGATTTGACGATGTTGCAGTTTCGAGTGCTTCAGACGGTTTTCCACGACGGGCCGATGTACCAGCAGGCCATCAGCCGAAAATTCGGATGCAGCAAGCAGAACGTCTCGGCGGTGATCGACCGAATGGAGCAATCGGGTTGGATCAGCCGCGAGTCGACGACGCTTCCGAGGCGAGGTTCCGCAGTCGCCAAGGCACCCGCGGGCGCTACGACAGGAAGGCGAATTGTTCTGGTGCGGCTGACGCCGCAAGGGAAACAACTGATTGCGAGGGTTTTCCCGAAGCACGCGAAGGTGGTGAAGGCGGAGATGAAGATGCTCGAAGGGCGGGAGCAGCAGACGTTGAGCCGGTTGTGCCAGAAGCTGCGCAAACGCGATGTGATGAAATGGTTCAAAGAGATCACGATGGAGGAAGTTGAGGAGCAGTGATCCCGAGGCTTGCGGGAGTGACTGGCACCGGGGGGGATGTCAAATCCCACATTTGAAATTTGGGATTCGGGATTTCAGAGAAGGGCAAACCTCAAGAGCGAAACACAGAGGGCACCGAGACCGGCCGAGAGAGCACAGAGAAGATAGTGATTCCGGGTGCGTCTCCCCTTTGTACCGGCGGCCCGAACTATTAATTTAATAGTTGACAGCCAGCTCCGCGTGGCGTATAAAATGGGAACTATTAATTGCTTAATTGTTGCGGAGTGGAGGCAAGCGTGGCCCGTAGAAAGACGCCAAACCTGACCGAAGGCGAGCTTCGGCTCATGGATGTCCTGTGGAAGAAGGGGCAGGCCACGGTAGGAGACGTGGCGGAGTCGTTGCCGGCGGATCCGCCGCTTGCGTACACCACGGTGCTGACCACGCTACGGATCCTCGAAACCAAAGGGTACTTGCGGCACACGAAGAAGGGACGCGCCTTCGTCTACGAACCCGTGGTCGCGCGCGAGGAGGCCAGCCGCAAGGCGCTCCGCCACCTGGTGAACCGCTTCTTTGGCGGTTCGCGCGAACAGTTGGTCATAAATCTTCTGGAAGAAAAAATGATCGACCGGGACGAACTGCGGCGCATCAAGAAGATGATCGCTGCGAGCGAGCAAGGAGAGAAGAAATGACGCATCTGAACTTTGCGATGACAACTCTTCTGAACGGCATCTGGCAGGGGGCGCTGCTTGCGGCGGCGATGTGGATTGCTCTGAAACTATTTCCACGTGTGAACCCAACGACGCGTTTCACGGTCCTTTGGCTCACGTTGCTTGCCGTCGCGATACTGCCCGTCGGGCCGCTGGCGCTGACGGAGCCTGCAACCGGCCTGCCGCACGCTTCGGCGCCGATTGCGGCCACCCATACGGCCGCCACGACGACATTCGTGCCCGTCGAGCTTCGGCAGCCGGAACTTGCGCCGGGGTCAACGTCTGGATCGAATCCCGAATCCCTGTCTGAACCGAGACCGAAGCTGGCCGGCGGTGCGCAGATTCCACCGGCAGAGATCTCCGCGGCTGGGCACTCTCCGATTCAAATCCGATCCCGGGGAGTGATGGCTGGGTTCGGAATTTTGTGGATGGTTTTGACCCTGCTCTTGCTCGCGCGGCTTGGCGCCAGCTACCTCTTGTTGCGGCGTTTGAAATCAGGCGCCACGCCGTGTCCGAAAGCCTGGCAGGTGAGATTGACAGGCCTGTGCGCGATGAACGGCGTCCGCAGGCAGACAAGGTTGCTTGTTTCTGACGACGTTGCTGCGCCGATGTCTCTGGGCTTCTTCCATCCGGCTATCCTGATTCCTCGATCGCTGCTCGAAACTCTTTCCGAATCGGAAGTTGACCACGTTGTGCTTCACGAACTCGCGCACCTGCTCCGCTATGACGATTGGACGAACCTTGCGCAGAAATTGATCGAAGCGCTGCTGCCGATCCAGCCGGCGATATTTTGGCTTGGCCGCCGGATGTCGCTCGAGCGGGAGATGGCTTGCGATGACTGGGTGATCGCGGCGACGGGCAAGCCCAAGCCTTATGCCGTTTGCCTTGCGAAGGTCGCCGAACTCTCGCACTGGGAACACGCAGGCATCCTGGCTGCGGGCGCTGCCGGGAACCGCTCGCAATTGTTCCGGCGCGTTCATCACATGCTGGATAGGACGCGCAACGCAGCCCCGAGGCTTTCATTCGCTCCCGTTGCTTTCGCGTTGATTGCGGTGATCGCTCTGATTTATGAGGCTGCGCGTGCGCCGCAAGTCATCGCGTTCGCGCAGGACCCGTCTCAGGAATACGGCCAGACTATTGTGCCGCCATCGCCTTTAGCTCCCGTCGCGCCGCTTAGTCCGCAAGCACCAATGACGCCAATCGCCGCATCGGCCGCGCCGTTGGCGCCATTGGCCCCACCCTCGCCGGTCGCACCGAGCGCCCCGCTTGCTCCTATGGCGCCGCTCGCGCCATTGGAGGGTGTCGCCTCGCAACAAGGCGGCGAGACTCACATGCACATGACCGAACGGAACGGGATGACCTCGTTCGATGTGCAGCTCGACGGCACAATCGAATTCACCGACGACGACAGCGACGTCAAATCACTTTCGCCCAACGGCCATTTTCGCCTGGAAGAAGGCGGATGGTTTTCAGGGCGCGCGTACGACGCGAAGGCCGACTCGTCGGGCAATCTGACGAAAAGCTACTCGGTCGGCAGAACCACGAAACCACTGGATGACGAAGGCCGCGGTGGCTGGGACGTCTGCTCCCGCAGATCATTCGCGAATCAGGCATCGGAGCGCCGGCACGTGTCGCGCGGATACTTCGGCAAGGGGGCCCGCAAGCGGTGCTGACCGAGATCGGCTTGATTCACAGCGACGGCTCGAAGCGCATTTATCTCGAGCAGCTGTTTTCGCAGGCACAACTCAACACGGCGCAGCTCGAAGATGCCGCCAAATTGATTCAAGGAATTTCCTCGGATGGCGACAAGGCCCAGGTACTCCTTGCTGTGGATTCGAAGTACTTCACCCCGGACCTGCGGCCGTACCTTTTCAAGACAGCCGAGTCGATCAGCTCGGATGGCGACAAACGCAGAGTGCTTTCCGACATCGCCCAGAAGGACGCTGGCAGCCCCGAAACGCTGCTGGGCGTGGCCAGGGCCGCGCACCATATCTCGTCCGACGGCGACAAGGCAGAAGTTCTGATCGAGATTGCTGACCACTATGGGGCGAGCGACGCACTTCGCGGCGCGTATTTCGACGCGGTGGACTCAATTTCATCCGACGGGGATCATGCGCGCGTTCTTTCGAAACTGCTGGCAGCACATGGGAGCGATCGCGACACGATGGTTCGCGCGCTGCGCTCGGCTCGAGCATATTTCCTCGGATGGCGATAAGGCCCGCGTGCTGATCGAAGCCGTTTCGTCGTACACCGAAGACGACTCCGAGCGGAAGGCTTTCCTCGACGCGGCGAACTCGATTTCAAACGACGGCGATCACCAGCGCGTGCTCGTGGCGCTGGTCCACCGCCAGGGAATCGGGACAGCTACGCTCGGCGGAATCGCGAGTTCGGCACAGCGCATTTCGTCGGATGGAGACAAGGCGCACGTGCTTGTGGAACTCGCGAACGCGAATGTCGAACCGTTTCACGACGCTTTCTTCGCAGCCGCAGACAGTATCAATTCGGACGGCGATCGCGCCGGCGTTCTGCTCGCGCTTCTCGACAAGCCGGGAATTTCCACTGCCATGGTGATCGCTGCGATTCACTCCGCAACCGGCATTTCGTCCGATGGCGACAAGGGCCGCGTGCTGCTCGACGCGGCTAACCGCTACTCGAAGGACCCCAGCGTCAATGCAGCTCTGCGCCAGGCAGTGGAAAGCTTGCATTCGGATGGCGAATACCGCGCGGTGATGACTGAACTCGCGCGTCGCGCCGGCAGCAGCTGACGCAGCCTGGGCTGTAGCGTCGGCGGCTCGCCGGCGATTTGCCTTTGCTCCCGTAGGGGCACGGCATCTTGAAAATCGGCAGCGGAGGGCCGTGCCCGTTGCGCGTTCTCCTCGCCAGCCGCTACACTACCGGCCATGATTCGACGCCTGACGTGCCTATCTTTCGCTGCGTTGGCGCTCGCCATCACCGCATCCGCGCAGCAACCGAAGTCTCTCTTCTACATGACTCGCGATCCCGATTCCGTGCGCTCGTTTCTCGCCCACGCCGACAAGATCGACATCCTCGTCCCGGCCTGGTATTCGGTGGATTCGAACGGACTGGTTTCGGGCGGCCCGAATCCTCTGGTTCTCGATGCCGCGCGCGAGCGTCACGTGCCCGTTATGCCGATTGTTGCCAACAGCGGCTTCGTTCAGGCGGATTTTCACAAGCTCCTCGGGAACCCCGCCGCCTATCACGAAATGTCCGCGGAACTCATCCGTGTCTGCAAGGAGAGCAGCTACGTGGGTATTCAGCTGGATTTCGAAAACGTGAATTGGTCCGACCGCGACGCGTTCTCCGCGATGGTTCGCGACGCGGGCGCCGCTTTTCACGCGCAGAATCTCCAGCTCAGCATCGCGACGGTCCCGAACGCTCCCGGCGAGGCCGGCGAGACAGGTTTTTCGGCTTGGATCTTCGAGAACTGGCGCGGCGCCTACGACCTCAAGTCGCTTGCGCAATCCGTCGATTTCATCTGCTTGATGACCTACGACCAGCACACCCGCTGGACCGCGCCCGGTCCCGTCGCCGGCTGGAACTGGACAGTTCACAATCTCGATTACGCGATTCAGTTTGTCCCGCGCGAAAAACTCTTCATCGGCATTCCGCTCTACGGCTATCACTGGTTCGCGGGAACGCCCGTCAAGCCTGACGAAAAACCAAATCCCTCCGCCGCTTATATCTCCGCGCCCGACGCGCTCGATTTAGCGCGTGCCTACGGCGGCCACACCGAGTGGGATCCGGTGGATCGCACAGCCTGGTTTTATTTTTATCGCGACGATATGCGCGAGTGGATTTTCTACACCGACGCGCACGCGTTTCGCGAGCGCTACACACTCGCCAAAGAACGCAACCTCGGCGGTTTCTGCTCCTGGGTCCTCGGCACCGAAGACCCTGCCATCTGGGACGCCCTGCCCGCCCACAAATAGCCGCGAACACCTCCCGAACCTTCGGGATCGCGGGGGGCGGGTCTGAGACCCGCCCCTACGAACGAATCAGAGGTGAACCGGCCAATCAGAGATGCTACAGATGCTTGAAGACGTGCGCGACTTTCTTCCCCGCTTCTTCGGTGTAATACACGGTGACGTGCTCGCCTTTCTTGGCGCCCCGCTCCGAGTACCGCGCGACGTCCTTCCCCGTGTCCACCGTCGCATGATCCGCGACAACGAACGTTTCCTTGGTTCCATCAGCGGTCTTTACGGCGACGGTTTTGGAGCCTTCGCCTACATCGTCCACCGTTCCCTCGGTCGTCTGGACTGTCTTGTCGCCGAACCATTCCACCGAGTGAACCGTCTTGTCGGCACCCTCTCCAACCGTGTGGACGATCACATGGCCGCCTTCCTTGCCGGCAAGGTCAGCCCCTTTTGCCACATCTTTCAGGCCGTGAACGGTCGTCTTGTCGGTGAACTTCAGTGTTTCGACGGTGCCGTCGGCAGTCTTCACCGCAATCGTCTTCGCGCCGGAATCGACTTTATCAAGCGTACCGGTGATGACGTCTGTCGCAGCCCGGACCGGCTGCGCCGCTGCAACAAGGAATAGGGCCACAAGGCCCAGGATCACGTGAACAAAGCGCACTCGGGACGAATTGAATCGCATGGTTCCTCCGTATATTGACGTGCCACGATTTGGCGAAGCGTCGAGCGTTTCCTCGCCGCATAGCATCCTTAGATGCTGCGATTAGCGCCGTAGGTTTGCGGAAAGGTAGCTCCCGCCAAAATCAAACGCCGCGACCCCGAGCTAACGCTCCGCATCAAATGCTGGAGCTAGATCAAGAGGTGGTCACAACTCAGCAACGAACGGAGAAAAATCAATGTCCAAGAAACTCGAAGGCAAGATTGCTCTCATCACGGGCGGGAGTACCGGCATCGGCCTCGCCACGGCAAAGCAGTTCGTCGAAGAAGGCGCCTACGTCTACATCACCGGCCGCCGGCAAGCCCGAGCTTGAAGCCGCCGTGGCCTCCATCGGTTCTAACATCAAAGCCATCCAGGGCGACGTCTCCAAGCTTGCCGACCTTGACCGGATCTACGCGCAGATCAAGAAAGAAAAGGGACGCGTCGACATCGTCTTCGCAAACGCCGGCCTCGGGGAAATGGTTCCACTCGGCTCCATCACCGAAGAGCATTTCGACAAGCTCTTCGGAACGTCAACGTAAAGGGCCGTCGTATTCACCGTGCAGAAAGCCCTTCCGCTGATGCCCGACGGCGGAACGATTATCTTGAACGCCTCCATCGTGTCCGTCAAGGGCTTCCCCGCCTTCAGCGTCTACTCTGCTACCAAGGCTGCCGTACGCTCCTTTGCTCGCACGTGGACCACGGACCTCAAGGACCGGCGACATCCGGGTCAACGTCGTCAGTCCAGGTCCGATCGAGACTCCGCTCCTTAATGCAACCTTCTGAGGGAGACGACATGAAGGCCTTGGCCTCCACCGTCCCCATGGGCCGAGTTGGCCGCCCGGAAGAAATCGCGAAGGCTGTCGTCCTTCCTCGCTTCTCCCGATGCCAGTTTTATTACCGGCGTCGAGCTGTTCGTCGACGGAGGCACGGCTCAGGTCTGAGCTACCATGCTTTGATCTGCCGTGTATGATCCCGGGCCCTCACTCGTCACGGTTTCTACGACGAGTGGGGCCCTGTTGACATCCTTGGCCGGACGCGGCCCACCTACTTGTTGTTCGCTGGCGCCTCGGCGTCCACCCAGTATGCGTTGCGCGCACTCACTTGAAGCTCCGGTCTGTCCTTGAGCCTCAGCTCCAGCGCATGGAGCCCTGGGGTTGGCGATTGTGGACGAAAGCTCAGGATGTAGTAGTTGGGCACGTCGTTCGAGATGGTTATCAGGTGCCGGCTGAGCGTTGTTGCGTCTTTGAAGGCAAAGTACTCGCCGCCTGTCAGTTGCGCCACAGACTCGGGCACGTTGCGCCTGAAACCGTCCTTCGCGGCGAGGAATGCCATCCGCGCCAGCCGCAACGGTGGGAGCAGATCACTCGCGCAGTCCAGTGCCTGAACGCTGCGCTTTCCGTGCGCGTCCGGGTCGGCATTTGGATCTTTGCTCATGCAGCCGCCAGGTGCGTAGGGCACGTCGGAGTAAGGAGCTTCCTCCCGGCAGCGGCAGCTTCGACGCCTCATGCTCCACCGCCGCTTTCGTGCTCGAAAAGCCGAAGCTATAAATCGTGGTGTTTGTGTCGTCCACTGCGCGCAGGGCATCCTCGAAGCTCGTTTGGCTGCCGCTGTCGATCGTCTCGCTGAAGAGCAGCACAGCACGGCGATAGGCTGGCGGCTGCTTGCGCAAAAGATTGATGCCGAAGTTGAGCGCGTCAAGAATGGCCGCGCCCGGGTCACCGTACTGAAGGGTCGCAATCGTTTTGGCCGCCGCATCCGTATCGGCGCTGAAGTCCTGTTCCAGGCGAGGCGAGCTATCAAAGCTGATCACAGCGACCCGATGCGGCACGTTGCCGATAACGGCATCCAGCACCGCCCCCAGATGGCGATAGTCAGGCAGGTGTTCTGCACCCAGGCCCCCGGTCTGCACGATGACGGCCAGCGCCAAGGGCTGCGAGTCGGTATCGAGCTCTAGCCGCAACGACTGCGGAACGCCGTTATCGGTAAGGATGAAATCGTCGGCGGTCAGCGAGAAGACAGTCTCGCCGGTCTTGGTTTTCACCAGCGCGGGCACCAGCACCAAATTCGAACGCACCGTGATAGCGGGGGCCTGGGAGGCACCCGATGATTGCTCACTAGTTTGCGCAACGGCCGCCGAAGCACAGAGCAAGCCGATGCTCGCGACAGCGGTTGCGATTGCGGAAGGCATGTCCGTTAGAGTGAGAGGAGTGGCCGACGCGTTGCCCCGCGGCGCCTTCCGATGGCGAGTACCGCGCGGTGATGCCTGAACTCGCGCGCCACGCTGGCAGCAGCTGATGATCAGTTGAGGAGCGGGAGGTCGCGGTCCCGAGTCCCGTCGCTCCCGCCAATTTTCTTGCGCCGATGTATCACCTGCCCAAGTGAACTTGCTTTGGGGCGGCATCGATAGTTGTGGCGCGAACTTTATGTCTTGACATCAAGATACTTGACACTTACACTCGAGAAGCGGCTGAAGTTAATCTGGGAGTTCTGGCGCGAGGTCTGCGAACTTACCGGGCAAACCGAGCGTCTCCGCTCGAAGAGAAGGTGTTCATGATATCCCGACCGGATCAGAGCGCTGAACTGAAGTTTGTGGTGACGAATACCCTCATCGTTGCGGACGTACAGCGCTCAGTCGCATTCTATCGCGACGTCCTCGGCGCTACGGTGCTGCGCGAGGGCGAGCCGACGTTTTTGCGGCTCGGGAACATTTGGCTCACCATCAACGGCGGAGGCGGCCCGACTGACGACAAGCCTGAGGTCGTCGCTTCGCCGCCGCGCGATCAAAACGTTCTGAGCATTTTTCTGAACCTCCGGGTGGCTAATATCAGGCGCTACTACGACCTTTGGTCTTCGAGGGGCGCGAAATTCGTCACTGAGCCCAAAATCCATGCAACGGAATTGCGGTGTTACATGCGCGACCCGGACGGGTACCTCATTGAAGTGGGACAAACGACCATGACCGCGGGTCCCCTGGACTTGTACGCGCAACGCTTTGAGAGACGTTCTGAAGCTTGAAGGAGGCTAAATGAAGGCGGCATGGTACGAAAAGCAGGGACCGGCTCGTGAAGTGCTAGTGGTCGGCGAGATGGCGGACCCGATTCCAGCGGCCGGTGAAATTCGCATTCGCATGGCTGCCTCCGGTGTCAACCCGGGCGACATCAAGAAGCGCGAGAACGCCTTTGGCTATGGCATGCCGTATCCTCGTGTTATTCCGCATAGCGATGGCGCCGGCCGCGTGGATCAGCTTGGCACCGGCGTTCCCTCTGAGTGGATGGGCCGTCCCGTGTGGTGTTACGGAGCGCAGTCGTATCGCCCGTTTGGTACGGCCGCGGAGTTTACAGTGGTGCCCGCGGATCAGGTTGCTCCCCTGCCGGAAGGCGTCTCGATGGAGCAAGGCGCGTGCCTTGGCATACCCGGCATCACGTCGCACCGAGCCGTTCACGTTGCAGGTTCCGTGAATGGACGCACCGTCTTAGTGCAAGGTGCGGCAGGTTCCGTGGGCGCTTGTGCGGTCCAGCTCGCGCGTCGCGCGGGAGCGCGCGTGATCGGAACGGTCAGGTCACCTGCGGACGAAGCCACCGCAAAGAACGCCGGCGCTCACGAAGTGCTTATCAGCGATAAGGAACTGACTTCGCGGGTGAAAGCCCTGGCTCCCGACGGCATCGATCACATCGTCGAAGTGGCGTTTGGGGCCAACATCGAAGCCGACGTAGAACTCCTGAAGCAGGGAGGTTCAATCGCGAGCTACGCCACCGACAACGCCGCTCCCAAGATTCCCTTCTGGCAAATGGTATTTAAGAACATTCGTGTGTTCTTTCTGGGGAGCGACGATTTCCCGAAGGAAGCGAAACTGCAAGCAGCGCGGGATTTGAATGCTGCGCTTGAGGCGAAGTGGCCAGGCTTCGAGATTGCCGAACGAATCCCGCTCGCGGACATCGCTCGCGCGCACGAGCTTGTGGAACACCCGGTGCGGCCTGGGCGGGTTGTCGTTGTGCTGTGAGTATCTGGAGACTTCCTCGTAGATGGGCGAGACGTCCGACGCTCGAAGATGCTTCTCTGTGGTCTTGCCGGGAGTTTTCAGCGCGCCACGCGAAGACGTTGCACGGCAGGCACCTCTTTCCCTTTTCCGAGACGCTTCAGCAGTTCCACTAAATCAGCGCGCTCTTCACGAGAAAGAACGCTCATCGCTTTCTCCATCTCGATCGAGTGCTGCGCGTAAGCCTTCTCAATCAGCCGCCGCCCTTTCACGGTCAACTCGACGAGCCGGACGCGCCGATCCTCGGGATGGTTTTTCCTGGCGACTAACCACTTGGCTTCCATGCGGTCGACTGCGGTAGTAATCGAACCTGTCGTCAATTCCACTTTGTCGCCAATTACGTTGACCGGCAAGGGGCCTTTGTGCAAAAGCACCTCGAGCACGCGGAAATCCGAGTCACAGAGCTCCAGGTTCTTTCTGCTTTCGTTAGATTTTGCAAACATCACACGATAGGCCTTCCATAAGACCAGAAACACGTGCGTTGCTTCGGTTTTTTGCTGGAAGTGGTCTCGCACAGCCATGCAAAAAGTGTACCGCCGAAAAGAGCCTTGAAGTGAAGTATCTTGAGTTCACGGCCTATCGGCTTAAAGATATGTTGCAGGCGATTTTGGCGGAGGAAGGGATTTGGGGGCCACGTCAAGCCTGACACGCCCAATCACTACCGAAGCTTCGGGATCACTGCTTCTCACGGTTTTTGCGTCGGCCGCATCACCACTTCGCTGATGAAGCTTTGCGGGGCTTGTGTGACGAGCATTTCGACGGCGTGGGCTACGTCGTCCGGCTGGAGCATCTTGCCGGCGTCCTTTCCGGCGTGCGCGCCTTGCGGCGAGAACTCCGTTGCCACGGAGCCGGGACACACGGCGCTGACGCGAATGCCGTAGGCGCGCAGGTCCTCCGCCACGCACTGAGTCAAGCCGAGCAGGCCCCACTTCGACGCGCAGTAGATGCCGCCGCCCGCGAACGCGTTCTTCCCAGCGAGGGATGCGATATTGATGATGTGCCCGGCGCGGCGCTGGATGAGCCCGGGGGCGACTGCCTTGGTCATCAGGAACACGGATTTCAAATTGGTGTCTAATACCTGGTCCCAATCGGCCACGGACGCATCCTGCGAGGGGCCGAAGTAGCCCACGCCGGCATTGTTGACGACGATCTCGATGGGACCGAGGGAACTCTCCGTGCGCCGCACGAAGGAATCAATGTCCGCGGGACGTGTCACGTCGGCGGGCATCGCGAATACATTGATTCCGAGGCGCTTGAGTTCGGTGGCGGCGCTTTCGAGTTTTTGCGGGTCGCGCGAGCAGATGCTGACACGGCTGCCGAGTTCGCCGAGCTTTCGCGCGATGGCAAAACCGATGCCGCGGCTTGCTCCGGTGATGAGTGACGTCTTTCCTTCGAGCGCCTTTTGAGTGGGCATTTTCGTCGGCTCCGCGTCTGACGACTTATTTATCTGTTGCGCCGAGGCAACACTTTGCCTCGTTTCTGCATGTTATCATCAGGAAGCGGGCGGGGAAGAAGCCAGCGGGCCTGGAACGGAAAGACGGTTGGCAGAAACGGGAAACGATTATTCAAAATGAAGTCATAATTGGATTTAGCCTTGCGTGCCGGGGACGCTTTCCCTATAATCCCGTGGATTCGTTGGTCCCGTTAGCCCGCAGGTATTTGGCACTCGGCTCGACTGCAAGCCCAATTTGAAAAGGTCAATTTGATGAATTTGATTTTGGCCCAGGAGGCAGGGAAGTGATGACGCGAAAGTGTTTCAACAGGCTGGCGATGTTTGTAACGGCTATCGTCCTGGTTGGCGCGCCTTCCCGGCCTGCCGCCGCGCAGGGAGCCGCCGCACCGGCCGCAGCCGCGCAGGACCAGTCGAAAACCACGTACACGCTGCCCGAGTACAACGCGTTCCAGGCGGCGAACTCGGAGAAGGACCCGCAGGCGCGGCTGAAGCTGCTGGACGATTTCGTCGCGAAGTACCCGAATTCGACGCTGATGCCGTACGTCGATACTCTCTACTATCAGACCTACAGCCAGCTAAAGAACTATCCGAAAACGATCGAGTGGGCGGACAAGCTTGTCGCGCTCGGCGATAAAGTGGACGCGCAAACGCGCCTGCAGGCGATTCAGGCACGCGTCGCGGTGTTCACCGCGACCTACTCCACGATACCGAAGACCGATCTTCCGGCGCAGCTTACGAAAGAACGAGATGCTTCGCTCGAAGGCGCAAGCCTGCTGGACCAGCTTCCGAAACCAGCACTCTGTAACGGGGACGGACGACGACTGGAAAAAGCAGAAGATGCCGGGGCTCGCTTTTTTCTATGCGGCCGCCGGATTTGCGGATCTTCAGTTGAAGGATTTTCCCGGCGCCGTGCAGGCGTTCAAGAATGCGCTGGCGAACAAGCCGGATGATGCGGTGTCCGCGTATCGTCTGGGGGTCGCGTACCTTGGGATGAGTCCGCCGCAGTATCTCGACGGGTTCTGGGCGGTGGCGCGGGCGATTGATTTGAAGGTTTCCGACGCGGACAAAATAAAGGACTATTTGCAAAAGCAGATTCTGGCGTACGAGCAGCCCGGGTGCGATAGCCAGGCCACCGATCAGCTGAACGAGCTGCTGCAGCTTGCGCAGAATTCACCGGAGCGTCCTGCGACGTGGACGTTGCCGAGCCAGGCGGACCTCAACACGATTCGGCAGGCGAGCAACATCCTCAGCGTGATCACGGATCTAGGCGGTGGCGGCGACAAAGCGAAGATGACGTGGCTGGCGATCTGCGGCGCGGAGTTTCCGGAAGTGGTGGGAAAGATCATCGATGCGAAGCCGGGCGACGGCGTTCATCGATTTCATGGTTTACACGGGAGCGAGCGCGGACGACATGCAGAACGCAACGACGGCCAACATGGACGTGAAGGTATGGACGGCAGCGCCGCCCGCAGGCAGCACGCCGGCGGGAGCAGCCGGCACCACGCCGGTTCCACCGCAGCCGGATGTGGCGCGTTTGCAGAAGGATGATCGGATCCGCTTCTCGGGGACGCTCGTCAGCTACGATCCTTCGCCGCTGATGCTGCACTGGGATCAGGTGAAGGTGGATCCAACGATCATCCCGGAAAAGGGAAACACCGGGAAACACAAGCCGGTGCCGAAGAAGAGCCAGCCGTAGCGGCCGGTTTGCTGTAGCGATAACTTCGATCCGTGCTTTTGGTGTTAGCTTAAGTTTGGAGATGGCCGGTCCGGCAACGGATCGGCCATTTTTTGCTTTCCAAGGGAGGGGTCGAGAGGCAAAGATCAGGTCTCTTTAAGGACAGCCTTGGCTTTGCGGAACCAAGGCCTTTCGAGACGCTGCAGGTATCGCGGCATGCCGCGTTTACGGTCGAGCATGCGCTGTGCGACGGCACGGGCTTCGGCGGCGCGCCCCTGCGATTTCAGGAAGCAGGCGTAGTTGTAGTGGGTTTCGTTAAGGTTAGATAATTGGGTTACTTGTGCGAAGAGCGCTTCAGCTTGATCAGCTCTGCCGCTCAGGGCGTAGGCATGCGCCAACAGCCCGGCGGCATGGTCGTGGTCGTAGCGCGGATCGCTTCGGGTAACGAACTCCAGATCGTCGATGGCGCGCGGCAAATCGTCCAGGGCGAGTGAACACAGGCCGCGCCGGTAAAAGGCGTCGAGGGAATCGGCCCTCGCAGCAATGGCTTTGTCGTAGCATTCCCGGGCACGCTCGTACCGCTTCTGGTCAAGCAGGAGGTCGGCGAGTTCTTCGTAATTGCCGGCGGCGGGATTATCTAGAACGATTGCTTCGAGTTGTTGGATACGCGAACGGCGGCCGAATCCTTTGATGAAGCCGCCCAGCAGTTGCGTGTCTGGGATCACTTCCGCCACGATGTAAACGGCAGCTCCGAGAAATCCACCGAAGAGGATGATCCATATCCAGTAGTTGTCGGGACGTCTGCGCGCGACGTGAACCAACGCAAGAATCTGCAGCAGAAATCCCCAAGGATAGAAGAGGTGGGACAATCCCCAGATCATCCCTTATAGAATTGGCCATTCGGGGCGCGTTGTCAAAGCGGCGGCCCGGCATGCGTGGGAGCAGGTTAGCGGCCTTTAGAACGAACTTGACTGCAGAGGCGTAGCAACACGCGTAGCAACACCTTATGGCGTGCTTTTAGGCTTGGCTTGAGTCTCAGATGGCCGGTCCGGCAACGGATCGGCCATTTTTTGCTCGCCCGATAGCGGGCGCTATTTCATGTTTTCGTCGTACCAGCGGACGATGCGATTCAGGATGTCGAGATTGTGCTTTTCTTCCTGCGGGCCGTGCGGCTCGCGCGGATACTCGACGAACTCCGCCTTCACGCCGTAGTGCTTCAGTCCTCGATAAAGCTGCTGGCTCTGACCGAGCGGATCGGTGGTGTCGTTCTCGCCCTGCAGGATGAGCGTGGGCGTCTTCGCGTTCTTCATGTACATGAAGGGCGAACTGTGGAGAAAGCCTTCAGGCTTTTCGTACGGCTGGCCGAAGAACCATTCGTCGTAGGAGGGATGACTTTCCGTGCCGAATTCAGCGATCAGGTCGGCCATGCCAGCGCCGGAAACGGCCGCCTTGAATCGGGTGGTCTGCGTGATGGCCCATTCGGACATGTAGCCGCCGTACGACCAGCCGCCGATGCCGAGGTCGGTCGGGATCAGCGACGCCACGCGCAATGAGCGCGTCGACCCCCGCCATGACGTCCTTGAAATCCGCACCGCCCCAATCGGCGCGGTTCGTCTCGACGAATTTTTCGCCGTAGCCAACCGAGCCGCGAATATTGGGATAGAAAATTGCGTAGCCGTGGCCGACGAGGAGTTGGCCCCAATTTTCCACGGAGTCCGACCACTTGCCGGTTGGGCCACCGTGCACGAGTGTGATGAGAGGAAGCTTCGAGTGGCCATCGTAGTTCGCAGGCAGCAGCAGCGCGCCTTCGATTTCGGTGCCGTCGAAACTCTTGTAGTGGAAGAATTCAGGCTTGATCAACTGGACTGACTGCCATTCCTTGTTGAAATCCGAAACGCGAACCGCAGGGGAAGAGCCACTCGCGAGCCAGATTTCGTTTGGCTGACTTGCCGTGCCACCCGCAAAAACAAGCATGCCATCTTCGTTCGGCGAAACGTCGAAGCTGCTCGGATTGACCGGTAGCGCGGGAAATGGATCGCCTTTGCCGTCGAGCCGGATCTCGTAAAGCTTCGAGTGAAATCCGTCTTCGAAGATTCCAACGATCGAGTTGTCGGGCTGCCACACGTAACCCGAGATGGGGCGGTCGAGACTCTCTGCTGTGAGATTCGTCGGCGCACCACCCACGATAGGAAGCAGGTAAAGATCGTGAGGTTGGGGTCCATCGACGCGAGAGCCAACGTAGGCGAGCCATTTGCCGTCTTTCGAGACACGCAAGTGGCCGAAAGGGCCTCGAGGTGCGAAAAGCTCGGCCATTTTTCCGTCGGTCACGTTGACGCAATAAATTCGGTTGGTGTCTTCGTCCGATTCGGGATGGTCCGTGGCGGAAACAATTAGACGATCGTCCGACGGAAGCCATACAACTTCGTCTACTTGCCATGGACGCGCAATCAGCGAGCGCACCTTGTGGGAATCGACATCGAGAAGCCACAGCCCGGCGGGCTTGTCGTCTTTGTCGACGACGTGGGCGTCGTCTTTATCCTTTTCCTTTTTTTCTCCTCGTCGTCGGTCTTGGCTTCCGGGGCGACGAACGCGATTTGCTTGCCGTCGGGCGACCAAGCGAAGGATGCGACGCTGCGCTTGCCCTTCGGTGATGGCTTGCGCTTCGCCGCCATCGATCGAGAGGAAGTAGATTTGCGTTTCTTCGCCGCGATTCGAGAGGAACGCGAGCGTGTGTCCGTCGGGCGACCAGCGCGGCGAGTACTCGGATTTCTCCGAGAAGGTGAACTGGCGGACCTGGCGCGTGGAAACGTCGAGAACCCAGATGTGACGCTTGCGGCCGGTGCCTTTGAGCGGATCGTTAACGACGAAAGCGACGCGGCGGCCATCGGGCGAGAAGCGCAGGTCGGATTCGGAGCGCAGCGTGACTCGCCATTTCCGGTGTCAGCTGCTTTTTCGCGGGTTCGTCCGCGCGCGCGATTGCAGGAGTTACCGTCGATCGCAAAGACGATGCCAGACACCAAGTACGACTCGACGAGTCTTCATTCCGCTCCTCCGTTTGACGCAACTCCACATCAGACGCGCGCACATTCTGCGTCCAACTTGGCAAGGTGGCAAGCTCGGCGAGCAGCGAAAGCGCCTCTGCAGACATTCAAGTCTCGCCGACACCGTTGGCATCGAACGCTAAAAGCTATAGCGCAACGAAAACTGCATCACGCGAGGAGTCGTACAGCGGGCTTGATATAGTTCCCGAAGGCGACCGCCCCTGGAGTTACTGAATTTGTCGAGAATTTGTTTATTGATGTCACGTCAAACCGAATCGCATTGGTGACGTTGAAGACTTCCCACCTGAACTCCAGCTTCTGGTTTTCGAATGTGTTCCAAGACTTTGACAGCGCCGCATCAATTCCGAAATAGCCGTCACCGCGGAATTGGTTTCGTTGCCCCGCTTCGCCGGCATACGGAAGCCGCATATTAGCTAGTGCAGCGGCCGGTTCAGCGAATGCATTTGCATTGCCGTCAATGATCGTCCTCTTTTGTGTGATCGGCCCGGTTTGCACCATGTAAGCAGGGTAGTCCCATTCGGTGGTCCACCCTGAACCGTCACTTACCTGGAACGGCAATCCGCTGGTCCAACGTCCCAATCCCAGACAACTGCCAGCCGCCGATGACGGCATCCGCGAGCCGATCTGCCTGGCCGCCGAAGGCTTTCCGTGCCCAAACGGGAGTTGATATACCCAATCCGCGGTGATCAGGTGCCTGGTATCGAAATCGGAGGACGCACGATTCAACCGCAGGTCATACGAATTCTGGAGAACACTGAAGGCTCCCGAGTTTAGTAGGCCCAGAAGGCCAGCCTGCACACCACCTGTGTCGAATCGCTCCGCAGTGGAATCGAGATCGATGGAATGCCCGAATGTATAGCTTAGGTCCGTCTGCAGACCGTGGCGCATGGGTGGCGCAGCGTGATTTGTGCGGAGTTATAGTGCAGTGTTCCCAATCGAGGATTGCGCTTCCAAAGCGAGGAGTATTGATTGTTCCAGATCATCCCCGTCTGCGCAGCGCCGCAACCCTCGGGAGTATATGCACAGAAGATATCGAGGTCGGCAAGGGCGGACATCTCGTCGCCGCGATGGAAGCGCCACTCCTGATCGTAGATACTCGCCGTGGCTGAAGGATACGTTCCTTGAGTCCCCGGAAACAGATCCTCAAAAAATGGAATCGGCGTGATGGCTGGCCCCGAGGAAAGCGGTGCACCTCCCGCGCATCAACCTGCTGGGACAGGATTTTCGCAGCCGTAAGGTAGCTCATGTGGGACTTTGGGTCTACGAAGTTTGTCGGCTCCGAGTAATCCAGATTCTCGATCGTGTGGCGGCCGAAACGCCCGACGTACGCGATCTCAAGCGCAAAGCCGCCCTTCAACTCGCGCTGAATGGAGAAATCGGCACAGCTTCTGAATACGGCGTCTTCATCTTGTCGTCGGCCGTTTCGGCAATCGCGAAACCGAACGGAGCGGCGTAAACGGATAGTTCACCTCAGAAGGCGGTACAGGCGAAGTTGTGACCGCGATTGGCGGAACGGCGTAGAATGAGGTGAAACGAGGTGAGTCATCCACGGTCGGCAAGCGTTTACGGGTGGCTGGCTGAGAGTCAGCAATCCAGGTGTACCCGGCACACGTTGTAGGCATAGGCAATCGCTTGTCCGAAATGGTCGTAGTAGATCCCGTAACCGGCTCGAATCGACGTTTTCCCCGGACCACCAAAAATCGAACCCAAAAGGCCATTCGAAAAATTCGGGGAGTAAGCGATGGCAAAGCGCGGAGCAATGTTTAGCTTTGCCATATCCCAGTAGGGCTTTCGCGTTGTGGACCTGTCCTGAAGGTGCTAGCGTAACCGCGGGCTCGTAGATGTTTCCAAGAAGAGCCTGCTGCTCGCGAGTCTGTACCAGTCGTACATACTGAAGGTGGGCGGCTCTTGCTGCCCGTTGACCTCGTAGGGCGGCTGAAGGAAAGAGTGGCGAATCCCAAATGTGAGTGTCAGGTTCGGTTGGATTCGCCACGAGTCTTGTATGTAGTATTCAAATTCATTGTCCCGGAAGTGTCGCTTTACGCGAGGTTCCGCCAGGGATCACATTGGCGGACTGTCCGTCTTTCGCCACGGCATAGTTAAAGTAGTAAGACTCCTCCGGAAGGAGGCCAGTGACGGTCGAAATTGCGCCGTTGTAGTGGCCTTGAAAATCTATTTGTTGAGGGTCGTTACTGCCGTTGGCAACGGGTGTGAAATTAAAGGCTGCAAAGGCCGGGTTTCCAGGATCAAGACTGACATTCCTGCCTGCGATTCCATCGCCAGAAAGCCAAGCCCAATTGTTCAGGGCGGAGTTAAAAGACGATGCGTTCGTGGTCGATTGAACGTCGACTCTCCGATAATTCGCGCCAAACTGAATAGTATGCCTCCCCTTGGCCCAGCTTACGTCATCAACGAAATTGTGGACCGGAACGAAGGTGGCCGAAGCAGGTCCTGTTGGTAGGGGCGGAGTGCCACCCAGAAAGGAGAAGTTGCCCGACACGCCCGCTACGCTTGAGTATCCCTGTCGCGAGAGCTGGTAGCGAACGCTATTGATCCAATTACTCGAAATCGTCCAGGTATCCCCAGCCGCAATGCCTTTGGTGTTGTCGGTGGTCGTCGATGCCGGAATTCCACCCGGGAATTGCGGTGCAGCCGGAAGAACCATCGCCCTGTAAATTCCCGCGCACAAATACAGTGTTCCGGCTGGAGGCGTTGTAATCCAACTTCGCGATGTAGGTGGTTAGATGAGCCGGAGCGGCAGCCGAGAAGGCAAACGATTCGAAGTTCAAACCGTCGCCGAAAAGGGTCCCATTCGGTTCGGGATATTGGTTGTAAAGCTGCAGCGCATTAGGATTGACTCCAGCACCCCAGGGGCAGGTGTTGTTAGCGGAGCAATTCGGATCCATCTCGGCGATATTCGCAGGAGTCAATGTCTGCGTATTGTCGTTCAAATCGATATATTTGACGTTGCCTTGTCTTAAAGAATCCGTCGGCACAGTCCGGAATTGCTCTGCACTTTCCTGCGTGCGCTGCGCTTCGTAGTTCAGGAAGAAGAAGAGTTTGTCCTTTCTTAATTGGACCGCCGAGAGTGGCGCCGTACGTATTGCGAATCAACTGTCCGGGACGGTTGGGCTCGCCGGACTCTCCCTCCGCCTGCTTGTTGAACCAATCATTGGCCAAGCCAAAGTTGGTGCGATTGAATTCATACGCTGAACCGTGAAAGCTGTTGGTGCCGCTCTTGGTGATCAGGGAAATCTGCGCGCCGGAGGAGCGCCCGCTATCCGCGTTCGAGTTGCTGGTGGTCACGCGGAATTCCTCCACCGAGTCGAGCGTGGAGCGCAGGACGCCGAAGAAGGCGCGACCGCTAAGCTGGTCGTTGTTGTCCACGCCATCCAACGTGAGGTTGCTCTGGTCCGAGCGCGCGCCGTTTACTGTGCCGCTGCGGCTGTCGCGTAATCGAGGATCACGTTTCGCCCGAGGTAGAGGACGCCGGGCTGCAGGCTGAGCAGATCGGGGACGTTGCGGCCTTCCATGGGAAGCGCCTGAATCTCCTGATTGTCGACCGCGTTGCCGATCGTCGCATCCGTGGTGTTCAGGGTCGCGACGGTTCCCGTTACGTTAACCGTCTCGGATACTTCGTGGATCGAAAGCGTGAAATCAACGGTAGCGGGTAGATTGACGAGTAATTCAGCGCTCTTGTTTTGCGCGCCGAAGCCAGAAGCCGTGACCGAGATCGTGTACGTGCCCGGCAAAACCTGAGGAAACGAGTATTCGCCCTGTTCGGTGGTCACCCGCTCCTGCTTATATCCTTTGGCCTTGTCCTCGAGCGTGACGTGAGCGCCTGCCACCGCGGCAGAAGTTTGGTCCGTGACCCTTCCGTGCAGAGACGTCATCGAATTCTGGGCCCGGCACGGGAGGGAGCCGATCGCCAGCAATAGAGTCACGACACCGAATCTCGACAGCCTCATGTGATACCTCCAGAACAAAAGCGTCAATGCAAAGAGTTTTGCTTGACGAGATTTTAGTGCGAACAGTTATAGATTGAAGAATTTTTGTGTCAAGAACCAATTCGCATTTTCGATTGAATTTATTCGAGAAATCGCGCGCTCCGGATATCCGTTTTTTAACATTTTTGTCGTACGGTTTGACGGATTCACCTCCTCACCGTGGAGGGCCGGGCTGCTCCGCAGGTCGAAGCTTTCGTTTGACTTGGGAGGGAGCGCAGCCTAGCATGGCCCGAGCTAGGAGGGGTGTGGTTTGGAACGGGAAGATTCCCCGGGGGTTCGCAGAATCCTGTTCGCGCTGGCTGTTCCCGCGGCGATTTTGTGCCTCTCGTTGGCCGCAACCCGTCCGCCCGCTCCGAAGCCTCCCGACGCACCTGCCAATGAGTTCTCCGCCTCTCGTGCGCGAAATGTGCTGTACCAGCTTGTAGGCGATGACCTTCCGCATCCGATCGGCAGTGCCGCAGAACGACGTCGTGCGCGGACGGATCGTCGATCAGTTGACCCGGCTCGGCTACCAACCCGACGTGCAAACAGGATTTGCCTGCGATGAGTTCGGAACGTGCGGCACGGTAAAAAATGTGCTTGCGCGACTACCGGGAACACAACCAGGGCAAGCCGTCCTACTGGCGGCGCACTACGACTCTGTCCCCGCAGGCCCGGGTGCGTCGGATGACGGCGCGGGAGTGGCGACGGTGCTTGAGATTGCGCGGGCGCTGAAGGCGATGCCCCAGACGCGCAATTCAATCATCCTGATGATCGATGATGGAGAAGAGGCCGGGCTGCTTGGTGCGCACGCGTTTGTCGACGGCCACCCGTGGGCTAAGGAAGTGGGCGCGGCGGTAAATATCGAGGCGCGCGGATCGTCGGGACCAAGTCTGATGTTTGAAACAGGCAGCGCGAACGAGTGGGTGGTCCGCCTGTTTGCGAGAAGTGTCAAGCATCCGGCAACGAGCTCAATCTTCTACACGATCTACAAGACGTTGCCGAACGACACGGATTTTACCGTCTTCAAGGCTGCAGGCTACCAGGGGCTGAATTTCGCATACTTGAGCAATGTGGTTCACTACCACACTCCGCTCGATAGTTTCGAGAATGCGAACGCAGCGAGCTTGCAACACCACGGGGACAACGCGCTGCCCTCGCTCGTGGCGCTGGCGAACGCAGCCGTAGAAGCTCCGCCGCAGAGCGAGGCCGCGTACTTCGACGTGTTCGAGCATTGGGTGGCGCGTTGGCCGGCAAGGTCAAGCGTGCCAGTGTCGATACTTGCGATGCTCCTGATCGGCGTTCAAATCTTCTGGCTGATGCGCGTAAAGCGCCTACGCGTGAGCGAGTATCTTTGGGGAATTCTTGCCTGGATCGTGGTGATTCTTTCGACGGCGGCGCTGGCGTGGATCGTGGTGCGCATTATCCGCCTGACGGGAGCGCTACCCGTGAATTGGGTAGCGCACCCGCTGCCACTGGAAGTGGCGATGTGGTCGCTGGCAGTTGCGGTGGTGGTGACGTTTGGGATGTTCTTTGCAAAGAAAGCAGGCTTCTGGGGATTGTGGGCCGGCACGTGGACGTGGATTTCGCTTCTATCGGTGGCGCTTGCGTACTTCCTTCCGGGGGTGAGCTATCTATTGGTCTTGAACTCGTGCGCAGCGGCACTCTCGGGATTGGCGTTCACGTTCCAGCGTGGCGAAGACGAACAAGGCTCGCCACTTCTCGCGGCTGTGCCGCTCGCGACGGGGACGATCGCCGGATTTGGTCTCGCGCTGATGTTGTACGACACGCTCGGCGTGCAATGGTTGCCACTGGTCGCGATCGAGGTGGCCCTATTGCTGACGCCGTTGATTCCACTGTGTAGGGACTTGCGGGACGCGAGCGGAGTTCCCGCTTTGGCGGTACCCGGAATTCCCATCGCTCTGACTCTGGCGGCCGCTTTTGTGGCTGCGGTAGTCCCCGCTTTTTCGGCGAAGGCGCCTGAGCGAGTGAATATCGAATATTGGCAGGATGCAGACTCCGGGAAAGGACAATGGATCGTCCATCCCGATTCCGGGCGTTTGCCGGAACCAATTCGACTTGCCGCAAAGTTTCATCTGGTCGACCACGGACCTTTTCCGTGGAATCTACGGCAGGCGTTTCTTGCTGACGCGCCGAATCTCAGCGTCGCTCCGCCGACTTTCACGATTTTGAATTCTTCGGAAGTAAACGGGAAACGGACGTATCGTGCGCTACTGCGCTCGGAACGCGGCGCCACTCAGGCAATGGTCTTTTTTCCCCCCAATTCGGGAATTGAGGATGTACGAGCTGAAGACTTGCCGGTACCGCCCGAATCACGACTGGTGCGAAATTATTTGAATGGATGGTCCATCTTCAATTGCGTCACGATGACTCCGAAGGGCATCGCCATCGACTTTACTCTGGCGGAAGGAAAACCGATCGAGGTGTACGCAGTCGATCAGACGTTCCGCTTGCCGGAGGAAGGAAGCTTTCTGCTGAAGTCTCGCCCGCTGACCGCAATACCATCGCAAGACGGGGACGTGACGCTCGTGAGCCGCCGCGTGCAGTTGAATCCCTAGAATCGGCGCGTTTCCGGCCGGAAAGATCCGCCACCAGGGACCCACCCCTCGTGGTCGTCCGCCTTCGCTAATTGCAAATCGAGCGAGCCGATCAGTGCCACGTGGTGTGGAGAGCCTTCACGCGCCGAGTTTGCTGCGAGGCAAAGTTGTCGGATAGAATTGGACGTTTGCGCCGTGTCAAAAATGGGCGACATTCTGCTGCACAACACGCTGACGAACCGGCTGGAGCCGCTCGAGCCGCTGCATCCCGGTGAGGTGCGCATCTACACGTGCGGGCCGACCGTCTACGATTTCGCGCACATCGGAAATTTCCGCACGTTCATGTTTCAGGACGTTCTGCGGCGATTCCTGCGGCAGCGCGGGTATCGCGTGCTGCAGGTGATGAACCTGACCGATGTGGATGACCGCATCATTCAGAATGCGGCAGCGGCGAAGATCAGCATCCGGGAATACACCGAAAAATACATCCAGGCGTTCCTCGAGGACATGGACGCGCTGCACCTGGAGATGCCGGAAGAGATGGTGCGGGCGACGGATCACGTCGAAGACATGGTCGCGCTGATCGAACGCCTGCAGCAGAAGGGCGTGACGTACGAGAGCGACGGCTCGATCTATTACAGCATCGCGAAATTTCCACAATATGGGCGGCTTTCGAAAATCGACATGAGCGGACTTCAGGCCGGCGCGCGCGTCGATATGGATCGCTACGAGAAGGCGGATGCGCGCGACTTCGCGTTGTGGAAAGCGCCGAAACCGGGCGAACATTTTTGGGATACGCGCATCGGTCCGGGACGTCCGGGATGGCACATCGAATGTTCGACCATGGCGATGAAGTATCTCGGCGACACGTTGGACATACACACCGGCGGGATCGACCTCGCGTTTCCCCATCACGAAAACGAAATCGCGCAGAGCGAGGCGGCCACGGGGCACCGGTTCGTGCGGCTATGGCTGCACGCGGAGCACTTGATCATCGACGGCGAGAAGATGTCGAAGTCGCTTGGGCAATTTCTTCACGCTGCGTGACCTGTTCGCGAAAGGGCAGAAACCGTCGACGATTCGATTCCTGCTGCTCTCGGTTCCCTACCGGCGGCAACTGAACTTCACGCAAGATGGCTTGCAGCAGGCTGCAAATTCCACCGAGCGGATGCGCAATTTCATGACGCGGCTCAAGACCGAGAACTTTCCAGCGGGCTCGAATCCAGCCATTCAGGCGCGGGCGGTGGAAGGGGAGAAGGAGTTCGACGCTGGGCTTGCCGACGATCTGAACACCGCGGTGGCGCTTGCGGCGGTGTTTGATCTGATTCGCGACGCGAACAGCGCGATGGACCGGGGCGAGTTCCGGCAGCAGGACGCGACGCGTCTGGTGGCGACGATGGAGATGTTCGATCAGATCCTGAATCTCCTAGTGGATGAGGATGACGAGAGGCTCGCCAAGCTCGGGTTTGGCCCGTCGAGGCCGCGCATGAGCTCCGGCGAAGTGGATGCGCTCATCGAAGAACGCAATGCCGCGCGAAAGCGCCGCGACTTCAAACGGTCGGACGAGATCCGGCAGCAGCTTGCGGAGTCTGGTATCATAGTTGAGGATACGAAGGACGGCAGCGTCCGTTGGAAATATAAATGACCTTTTCCCCCATTTTCGCGTTCTGTCCGCATAGCCAGCCTTGCTGCGATCGTCCCAACCTTTTTGGCGTTGACTAAGTCTCCCTTCCTCTAATTGCTGCGTACGACGTGGACCCGAGGAAACCGGCCCGCGCGCGTGGATCCAAATTCCATTCTGGGAGGAAGACATGCAAGCGATTGAGACCAAGCTACCGCATCTTGTAACCGCGCTGCCCGGCCCGAAGGCACAGCAAATCGTGAAGCGCGACAGCGAATTCGTGTCGCCGTCGTACACGCGGGATTATCCGCTCGTCGCGAAAACGGGACACGGCGCGATGATCGAGGACGTGGACGGAAATACCTTTTTGGATTTTGCGGCGGGCATCGCCGTTGTCGCGACAGGACACTGTCACCCGGAGGTGGTTGCCGCGATTCAGAAGCAAGCCTCCGAGTTGATTCACATGTCTGGCACGGACTTCTACTATCCAAATATGGTCGAGCTGGCGGAGAAGCTCGCATCGATCGCGCCAGGCAAGGAACCGAAGCGCGTTTATTTCGGGAATTCGGGCGCGGAAGCGGTGGAAGCGGCGATCAAGCTCGCGAAATATCACACGAAGCGCGACAAGCTAGTGGCATTTCACGGCGCGTTTCACGGACGCACGATCGGCGCGCTTTCCTTGACCGCGAGCCGCGCTGTCCAGCGCAAGGGCTTTGGCACGCTGCTTTCGGGCGTGTTCCACATGCCCTTTCCGGACACCTATCGAGGAACGTACGGCGTGCGGCCGGAAACAGCGTCTGCCGATTGCTTGAGCTATCTCGAGAATGAGCTTTTCCGGCGTCGTGTCGATCCGGAAGAGGTGGCGGGGATTTTCATCGAACCGATTCAGGGCGAAGGCGGCTACTTGCCGGCGCCGGCGGATTTTCTGCACGGGTTGCAGCGCATCTGCCGCAAGTACGGAATCATGCTGGTGTTGGACGAAGTCCAGTCCGGGATGGGACGCACCGGAAAATGGTGGGCGGGCGACCACGCCGGCATCGAGCCCGACATCATTTGCACTGCGAAGGGAATCGCCTCGGGCATGCCGTTGAGCGCGATGATCGCTCGCGCCAGCGTGATGGATTGGAAGCCCGGCGCGCACGCATCGACGTTTGGCGGCAATCCGGTGTGCATTGCGGCATCGCTCGCGACGATTCGGCTGATCGAGAAGCAGTACATGGCCAACGCCGCGCGCATGGGCGAGTTCATCATGCGGAAGACGGCCGATTGGCGGGAGAAACACAAGATCGTCGGCGACATTCGCGGACGAGGGTTGATGATCGGGATCGAGCTCGTGCGCGATCAGAAGACGAAGGAGAAAGCGCCGGAGCTGCGGAACCAGATCGTCGAGCGATCGTTTTACAAGGGACTGCTGGTCCTCGGATCGGGCGATACAACGCTAAGGTTGTGCCCGCCACTGCTGATCGATGAGGAACAGGCGGAGTTTGCGCTGCGAACGCTCGATGGCATCGATTAGCGAAATTGAGCGGGAGATGTAATGGAACGTCGAAGCGAAACACAGATCCCGAAGCTTCGGGACACAGAAGAAGGACTGAGGGCACAGAGAAAACCAGCGGCATATTTTGAGTGACAGAAAACGGAGGCTTGCAGATAATCTCAGGCCAGTTTTCCATTCCACGCGGAGGATTGGTTGGCGCGAATTCTGGACGTTGGTTGCGGACCGACGAAATTTCCTGGCTCAATCGGGCTGGACATGAACCCGGACACCGCCGCCGATGTCCTTTGCAACCTCGATAAGGGCGGCCTGCCCTTTCGCGATAACTCGTTCGATCAGGTGCGCGCGGAGCACGTGATCGAGCACGTTGCGGATATCATCGGCACGATGGAAGAGTTTCATCGCGTCACGCGCGCGGGCGGAACGATTTTCCTGGCGACGCCGCACTACACGGACTACAGCTCGTTCCGCGACCCCACCCACCGCTGGCACTTGAATACCTACTCGTTCCTCTATTTCTATCCGGGCGGGATGCACGGGCGCGACATGTGGTATACGAAAGTGCGCGTGAAAGAAGTGAGAAACTACGTGTCGTTGCTGCGGCTGTGGCGGGCGCTCGGGTTCGAGTTTTGCGTCAACCACAGCAAGATGTTCCGGCAATTCTGGGAACACTACCTGAGTTTCGTCATTCGCGGAAAACTGATGGAGTTCACCTTCGAGGTGATCAAGTAAGCCGATGGCGCGGATTCTCGACATCGGCTGCGGGCGCAAGAAATATCCGGGATCGATCGGCGTCGATATGAGTCCGGCCGGGCAGGCGGATGTGCTTTGCGACTGGACGAAAACGCTGCCATTCGCGGACAGCAGCTTCGACCAGGTGCGCATGATTCACATCATCGAGGAAGTGGACGATATTTTTCGCGTGCTCGGCGAGGCGCATCGCGTGGCGAAACCGGGCGCGCGAGTGGTGATCGTCACGCCACATTACACCGATCACGCGTCCTATTGCAGCCCGGCGCACCGGTGGCACCTTTCGAGCTTTTCGCTCTGGTTCTTCAGCGATCGTCCCATGGAATACGACTACTACGCTCCCGCGCAATATCGCGAGCGAAAAGTGCACGTGGAATTGCTGCGCGTGTGGAGGGGGCTGGGATTTCAGTTTTTCGTGAACCGGTTTCGGACGTTTCGGAAATTCTGGGAGCAGTATTTGTCTTTCGTGATTCGCGGGAAAACGGTGGAGTGGGAACTTGAGGTCGTGAAGCCGAATGGAGCCGGGACAAAATGATTGCGCGGCTGATGTTCGCGATTGTGGATTTTGCGGCGCGGAAAGGGTTGGCGGAGGCCGAGCAGGGCGAGTCCGCGAAGGAACAGGCGCGACGCACCGGAATTCGCGGGGAGACATACGCGTATTGGTATCTGCGGCGGCACGGGTACGTGCTCGTCGCGCGAAATTACCGCTCGCCCGGCATGAAGGGCGAGATCGATATGGTCGGCTACGACGGGCAAGTGCTGGCGTTTGTCGAGGTGAAAACGCGGTCGGCGGATGCGCAGAAGGATTCGGCGAAGCCGCAGGCTCGTCCGGAGGAAGCGGTCAATTGGGAGAAGCGGCGAAACCTGACGCGAATGGCGCGGCAGTTTTTGCGGGCGCGGCGGATCGAGTCTGCCGAGTGCCGGTTCGATGTGATGGCGATCGAGAATCGCACGGGGGCACGGCCCGAAGTGAGGTTGCACAAGGGAGCGTTCGGGACAAGTTAGGCCATATCGGCCAGGAATGTTCCGTTACCGCGCGTGCACGACCTTATAGTTCGCCAGGACGCAGCCGCCTTCGATGGTGCGGCATTCAGTTAGCGTCAATTTCACGCGATGCCGGGGATCGCGAAATGTGGGAATTCCAGAACCGAGCAGAATCGGGTGGATATTCAGGCCGATTTCATCCACCAAGTCCGCGGCCAGAAGCGATTGCGCCAGTTCGCCGCCTCCCATCAGGCAGATTCCCTTTCCCGATTGTCGTTTGAGGTCGCGGACAAACTCCACTGCGTTGCCCGTCACCAGCTCGACGTTTGGGTCGTCGATAGACTTGAGTGTGCGAGAGAAAACGTAGCTGCGCATGGCGGGCTTTTTGCGCGCGCTGCGCTTCGTCTTTTTCGGATTCTTTTCTGCCGTGCGATTTTGACTCACCGACACGGCGTAGGTCTTGCGTCCCATCAGAATAGTGTCGATGCCCTTCCAGTAGGAGGTCATGATCTCCTGCGCGTCTTTGCTGAAGTGTAGCCAGTCGATTGAGCCATCTATGCCTGCGAGAAATCCGTCCAGGCTAACGGCTCCTCCATAGGTGACCGTGCGCATCGTTTAGCTCCTTTCATTTTGGGCGACGAGGATTAAAACTAAACGCCCGTTTAGAAATGATACTATACGGCTGTTGAGAAATCGTCAAGACCCATGAGCCCTCGTCCCAGAAAGGTCACGAACACTCAGCTCTTTGCTGCGGCGCACGGGGCGATGAGCAAAGTGGGACCCCGTGAGCTGACGCTGACCGCCATTGCCAAAGAGGCGGGCGTGACGGCGGCGGTGCTGGTACAGCGCTTTGGGTCCAAACGCGCCTTGCTGCTGGCGCTTGCTGAAAAGTACGCCGACGGGGCTGGGGGATTCATTGACGCCCTCGCCAAGCAGCACGCCTCTCCCCTGGCGGCTCTGCGCGCGTATGCGGACTGCATGGCGGGGATGGCGGCGTCGCCGGCGGCACTGGCCCGCAGCCTCGCCTATCTTCAAATCGACCTCACGGATGAGGACTTTCGCAGGCACTTGGTCAAGCAGGCGCAGGCGACGCGTAGCGGTCTCCGCCGATTGGTGGAAGCAGCCTCGGATGCGGGCGAGCTCTCGCCGAATGCGAAGCCTGCACAGTTGGCACGTACGATAGAAGCAGTCCTGAGCGGGTCGCTGATCACGTGGGCATTCTACCGGGAAGGGACAGCGGCGGATTGGATCCGCACCGACCTAGAGGCCGTGCTGACGCCTTACATTCGCAAACAAGGCCGCTGATTCAGTCAATCTCTGCTTGTGCGGCGTAGTAGAATAGTGGGATTCAAATGTGCGCCGCGGCCCGCCTTGTGATGGGCTGAGGAGGAAAGTTTGCCGGAACTTCGTAAGGACCCGATTACAGGACGCTGGGTGATTATCTCGACGGACCGGGCCAAGCGCCCGATGGATTTTGCGAGAGAGAGTGTGCAGATCAAGGGGAGCCCGTCGTGTCCGTTTTGCCCTGGAAATGAGGGAAAGACGCCCCCGGAGGTTCTTGCGTATGGCAGGAACGGGACTGGGAAGGACACAACGGGATGGTCGTTGCGGGTGGTGCCGAACAAGTTTCCGGCGCTGGGTATTGAAGGCGGGCTCGACCGAGAGGGCGAGGGCCTGTTCGACCGTATGAACGGAGTCGGCGCACACGAAGTGATCATCGAGACTCCGGATCACCAGAAGACACTGGCGACGATATCGGACAAAGCCGTTGAGGAAGTGCTCTGGGCGTACCGCGACCGCATCCTGGACCTGAAGAACGACCGGCGATTCCGCTATATATTGCTGTTCAAGAATCATGGGGAGCCCGCGGGCGCGTCTCTGGAACACACTCACTCGCAGTTGATTGCGCTACCGATCGTACCGAAGCGCGTGCGGGAAGAAGTGGACAACGCCAAGCGCTACTACGATGAAAAAGAGCGGTGCATTTTCTGCGACATGATCCGACAGGAAGTGGAGACGGGCACTCGCGTCATCATTGAAAATGACTATTTCATTGCGCTGGCTCCTTACGCGCCGCGGTTTCCGTTCGAGAGCTGGATCTTGCCGCGCCAGCATAGCTCCGCCTTCGAGAACATGCCGACGCCCTATTACGGGAATCTGGCGAAAGTATTGCGCGATTTTCTGGGCCGGCTCGATACGACGCTCGGTTTCCCCTCGTACAATCACGTGATCCACACCTCGCCGATTGGGGAAGAGATCAACGATCACTACCACTGGCACATCGAGATGATGCCGAAGCTGACGAAGGTGGCCGGATTCGAGTGGGGGACGGGCTTCTACATCAATCCCACGCCGCCGGAAGAGGCAGCGCGTTTCCTGCGCGAGGCGAAGCAGTAACGACGTCGACCAGCTAATCACTCGAGGCGAAAGCGAGAGCGGCAGTGTCGAAGACGGTGCGGCCAATTGCGGTTTATTACGAGCATCCGCGATGGTTTCAGCCGGTTTTCGCGGAGCTTGACCGGCGCGGCATCTCGTACGTTCGGCTGGACGCGGGTCGGCACCACTTCGATCTATCCCCCAACGGAGACCAGGAATACGGGCTGGTGTTCAACCGGATGAGCCCGTCCGCGTGGACGCGCGGAAAAGCCCACAGCATCTTCTACACCATCAACTATCTGGCGCATCTGGAACAGCTGGGCACGCGCGTAGTGAACGGCAGCCATGCCTTCCGCGTGGAGACTTCGAAGGCGCTCCAACTCTCGATGCTACAGTCCCTGGGATTACCCTACCCGCGTTCGCGAGTGATCAATCACGCACTGGAGGCGCCGGCGGCGGCGCGCGGGCTGCGCTTCCCTATCGTGGTGAAACCGAATATTGGCGGGAGCGGGGTCGGCATCGTCCGATTCGACACTCCGGAGCAGCTCGAGACGGCGGCTCGGAACAACGCGATTGCGCTGGGTCTCGATTCCACCGGGATCGTGCAGGAGTACATCCCCGCCCGCGGCGGCCACATCGTGCGCGTCGAGACGCTGGGCTATAAATATCTCTACGGGATCAAAGTTTTCACGTCGGGCGACACTTTCGATCTCTGCCCCATGGACATTTGCAAGACGACCGATGGAGCGGAACTGGCGACGACGTGCGTGGTTGAGGGCGCGAAGAGCGGATTGCGCGTCGAGGGCTACCAGCCCCCGCCGGATATCGCCGCGGCCGTGGAACGGATCTTCAGCGCCGCCAAAATCGAAGTCGGCGGCGCCGAGTATATGGTGGACGATCGCGACGGCCAGCTTTATTTCTACGATGTGAACGCGCTTTCCAATTTTGTTTCGGACGGGCCACGGGTGGTTGGTTTCGATCCGTTCGAACGATTGGTGGATTACCTGGTCCAGGAGGCACGGTAGTGCGCTACGGCTATTGGCTTCCTGTCTTTGGCGGCTGGCTGCGCAACGTGGAAGATGAGCAGATGGAGGCGACATGGGATTATGTGTCGCGGCTCGCGCGGCGGAGCGAACAAATTGGATTCAGTTTGACTCTGACTTACAACTGGCAACAACAAAAGGAAAGAAAAAAATTTTTATTCCGGACAGGTTTGGTTTCAACAATCTTAAAAAA
>CAWBGW010000022.1:0-21711 GCA_963788345.1 uncultured Acidobacteriota bacterium
TCAGATCCACAACTTCCTCCGCCTTCTCGGAGACACCGGGATGAGGTTATGAAGGATCTCCGAGAAGGTCGCGTCACGTTTTCACGCCTCGCGTCTGAGTAGCGCCGAGCGTCTTAAAGCAAGCTCTCTGCATCCCCTCAGCCTAGCTATTGCTGTTCCATTGCTATTCGACGGACTCCGCCCAGCCAACCAAAGCGGGCCCTACTGAGTTACGTGAACGCTAACCGCGAGGTTCGTCCCGTTCTCAAGGATCCGGTAGGTGACATCCGCGCTGGAACCGACTGCGAGCGTCCCGTCTATCGTGGTGTTCTTGTCAGTGGCAAAGGTCATGGTCGCTGGTGCGGTTTGCTCGAACTGCTGTCCTCCACTGGCGTTAACCGTCAGAGTGAAGGAGTTCTTATCTACAGCAGCAATGTTTCCGGAAACTGACTGGGTTTGCGGCGCAGCCTGCTCGCTCTGCGCCGCAACGCCGTGGGTCACGGGTCGCGCCCAGAACACGGGTATGAGGACCAAACTAGCTAGGGTTGATACTCCGATTCGAATTCCCTTTCTCATTTTTTCTCAAGCCTCCGTTAGGTTTGGGCTGTCAAGAATGACTGTGCAATACAGGAGCCATTCACAGTTCCCGTGAGATAAACTCGTATCGCCTTTCGAATATTGGACTTGCGATCACGGCAAGAACCGGCGAGAAATCGCGACTTGAGTACTGGAACTAGCGATTTCTTCACAGCGGATTCAAAATGTTCCTAGAGAGTTTCCCTTAGATACGTACGCCTCCAGCAACTCCGTGAGTCCCACCGGAAGTGATATAGTGCGGCGTCATCCTGAAGTCGGATGATTCCGCCGATGATTTCAATTTACGATTGATTCGTGAGGACCTCGAATGTCTGACATTACCCGCCGCGATTTGCTTCGCACTGGACTTGCGCTCTCGGCCTCATCGCTCGTCGCGAACTCGGCCTTGGCTCGCGCCAACGCGCTGCTGGCGCGCTATCCCGGCGTTGCATCCGCAGACGCTGACTCGGCCGTGTCTCCGCGGGAGCATCTGCTGTTTGATTTTGGGTGGAAGTTCTTCCAGGGTCACGGCAGCGACCCGAGCCGCGATCTTGACTTCGGCAAAGATCAGGGCGATTTCGCCAAGTCCGGCGAATTCGAATTCGCCCGCGAGAAATTCGACGACTCGAAATGGCGTCCGCTGAATTTGCCGCACGACTGGGCCGTCGAACTCCCTTTTGTGCACGACGAACTGCTCCAGGGCCACGGCTACAAGCCGCTCGGCCGCCGCTATCCCGAAACCAGCGTCGGCTGGTATCGCCGCGTTTTCGAAATTCCGCAGAGCGATCTCGGCCGCCGCGTCGTGCTCGAATTCGACGGCGCGTTCCGCAGCGCGCTTGTCTTCCTGAACGGCTACTTTCTCGGGCCGCAACGACAACGGCTACGCGCCCTTCCGTTTCGATCTCACCGACTTTCTGAACTACGGCGACAAGAACTATCTCGTCGTGCGCTTGGATGCGAGTTTCGGCGACGGCTGGTTTTACGAAGGCGCCGGCATCTATCGCCACGTGTGGCTCACGAAGACCGACGCGCTTCATCTCGGCAAATGGGAAAGCTACGTTCGCGCGGACGTGAAAGGCAGTGAAGCCGCTCTGAACCTCGGGACGGTGGTGCAGAACCAGGGCAAGCAGGCCGAGAGTTGTCGCGTGCGCTGGCAGATTCTCGATGCGGCGGGAAAAACGGTGGCGACCGCCGAATCCGCCCCGCAATCCGTTGCTCCGGACTCTGCCGCAACCTTCACGTCAACGGCCAAGTTCTCGAATCCCGCGCTCTGGTCGCCCGAAACGCCGACTCTCTACTCGGCGATCGTTACGGTGGAGTCCGAACGGCAAGACGCGCGACGCCGAGCGCGTGAGCTTCGGCGTCCGCACCCTGCTCTTCGACGTCGACAAAGGTTTCTTCCTGAATGGCAAGTCCGTAAAGGTGAAGGGCACCTGCAATCATCAGGATCACGCCGGCGTGGGCGCTGCCCTGCCCGACCGCTTGCAGTTTTACCGCGTGGCTGTGCTGAAGGAGATGGGCTCGAACGCCGTGCGCACGTCGCACAATATGCCCACTCCCGAATGGGTGGAGGCGTGCGACCGTCTCGGCATGATGATGATGTGCGAGACCCGCATGATGAGTTCCACGCGCCGAAGGCATGGCGCAACTCGAAGTGATGGTGAAGCGCTACAGGAACTCGCCGTCGATCATCCTCTGGTCCATGGGCAACGAGGAGTGGGAATTGCAGAACCACCGACAGGGCGAGCGCGTCGTGAGGACATGGTCGCAGCGAACTCATGAGCTCGACCCCACGCGCCTGTGCACGGCCGCGGTCAACGGCGACTATCGGCAAAGAGCCTTTCGGGAGCGCTCGACGTCATGGGCTTCAATTACAACCTCGATGCGCCCGACAACTACCACAAGGCGCACCCGAAGCAGCCCTCGATCGGCTCGGAGACCGCGAGCACCGTCTCGACGCGCGGCATTTACTCGACAGACAAGCTGCGCAATTGGGTGAGCGCGTACGATGTGAACCATCCCCCATGGGCGGAGCTAGCCGAAGAGTGGTGGAAGTTCTACGCCGCGCGCGACTGGCTCGCGGGCGGCTTCGCCTGGACCGGCTTCGACTACCGCGGGGAGCCCACGCCGTACGGCTGGCCTTCGATCAACTCGCAGTTCGGCATCGTCGACATGTGCGGCTTTCCCAAGGACAACTTCTACTATTACAAGGCATGGTGGGGCCAGGAACCGGTCCTGCATCTATTCCCGCACTGGAATTGGGAACAGCGCGAAGGCGAACCCATCTCGGTTTGGGTCCACTCGAACCTCGACGAAGTCGAGCTGTTTCTGAACGGCCAGAGCCAGGGCAGCCAGAAAGTGCAGCCACTGACTCATCTCGAATGGAAGGTTAAGTACATGCCCGGCGTGATTGAGGCCCGCGGAAAGAAGGACGGAAAAGTCGTCCTCACGGAAAAGCGCGAAACCACCGGCGATCCGAAATCCGTCAGGCTCACCGCTGATCGCACGGAGATCGACGCCAACGGCGAGGATATCGCAGTTCTTCGCGTCGAGGTGCTCGACGAGGCTGGCCGTCCCATCCCGACGGCCGGCAATCTGATTAGCTTCAAGGTGACCGGCGACGGCGCCTTGATCGGCGTCGGCAACGGCGATCCCAATTGCCAGGAGTCCGACAAGGAACCGAAGCGCAGCCTCTTCAACGGCCTCGCGCAGGTCATCGTGCAGGCCACCAAGACTCCCGGCACAATCACGGTCGAGGCCACACAGCGAAGACCGGCACAAGTTGTCCGGTGCCAAGCTCACCATCACCACCCGAAAGGTGGAGCTCCGCCCGTCAGTGTCGTAGTACTTTCGCGAAGTATCAGGGGCGAGCGGTAAGAACCTTTGCGGGCACGCGCGACAGTTCCTTGAATTCCTCGTCCGTCAGCCGCAGGCCCGCCGCAGCAATATTTTCCTCCAGGTGCTGCACCGACGAAGTCCCCGGAATCGGCAGCATGATCGGCGACCTCTGCAGCAGCCACGCAATCGCCACTTGCCGGAGCGTGGCGTTGTGCGCCTTCGCGATTCTTTCCGGCGCGTCGCCCGCGTCCTTCGTTGTCCTCAGCGGAGCCCACGGAATGAACGCGATCCCATTCTGCTCGCAATAATCCACAACGTAGTCCCACTCCCGGTCGGCAAAGCTGTAGCGGTTCTGCACGGACGCAATCGGCGTTATCTTCCGGGCGCGCTCGATGTGTTCCTGGGTCACATTCGACAAGCCGATCAAGCGAATCAGCCCTTGGTCGCGCAGTTGCGCCAGCGTTTCCATTGACTGCTCGAACGGTATCACCGGATCGGGAATGTGCAGTTGGTAGAGATCGATCTGTTTCAGCCGCAGCTTTTTCAAGCTGCCGTCGACGGCTTCCCGCAAGTGCTGGGGGCTCGCGTCGTGCGTCCACTGCCCTGGGCCTGGGCGTCTCCATCCGCCCTTCGTCGCCACCACCACGCCTTTCGGATACGGCGCCAGCGCTTCGGCGATCAGCTCTTCGCTCACATCGGGGCCGTAGGAATCGGCGGTGTCGATGAAATTCACGCCGAGTTCCACCGCGCGGCGCAGAACTCGAACCGCCTCATTGGGATCCTTCGGCGGGCCCCACACTCCGTCGCCCGTAATTCGCATCGCGCCGAATCCCAGACGGTGCACCGTCAATTCCCTCCCCAGGGTAACGGTGCCGCTCACACTCACCGGTAGCTCATGACCTTGCATATTCGTTGGCCTCCGCGTTTTTCGATGCACGCGGCCACGAAAGGTAGCACCAGAATGGACCTCCTGAAACGCTCAATTTTCGAAGAGCAACGGCGCAGCGCAAGGCAGAGGGACCTTCGGGCGCACGATCCCATAATTTATACAAACTGCACCTCTTAGCGTTTTCGTCCCTCTCCCAGCAGACGGAGCGCCCCCAGCGAAATCTGACCCCCAAGCCGGCACTAGACCAAAGGGAAGGATGAGTGCCAGACATATGCAAACCCTTTCACACCTATGTCATACGCCACTCTTTAGCTCAGGTATTTGGTATTGAAAACAAAGGATTTAGTGCAGTTTGCAGAAATGTGAAGATTTGGCGTCACACTTGCGATATCCGGCGTGGCATAAGTACGGGAGGATGTTGAGATGCGCATTCGTCGGCTGTTCATGTGTTTGGCTGTTGATGGGACTCGTAGTGGGAATGTCCGCGGCGGTGGCTAAGGCCGACGGCGATCCCGGAGGCAGGTTGCAGGCTCCGAACGGCGGCGGCACCCCCAGCGTCGACAACGATTTTACTCTCGCCCCATTCGGCGTGACCGACGCGAGCGTAGGCTGCCTTTACGATCGCTATGACCGGAGTCGAAGATTGCACCCTCAAGAACCAGAGCAGCAACAACTGGACGTGGGTGACTTTGACGTCTAACGAAAAACTTCAGTGCTTCGACGACGAGGGCAACCCGAACTTCACGGTCACCACGAACCTGTTCCAGAACGCCTATTGCACGAACAATGACGCCGGCTATGCCGTCCTCAATTTCAACGGCACGGTCTATAGTAGCGCGCTCTCGGAGTTTCTGGGTGACGAGCAAGATTCCCTGATCGGGTGCGTTCCAGTGGACGGTGGCGGCTGCACGCTTCCGGCTGTTCAGACCGCGATACTCGCACTCGCTGCTTTTTCTTCGAACTGCCAGCCCGGTAACGGCTCAATACCCGGAGTGCTCGTTGGCTGCGACTTCGAGTTCCTGCTGGGGCCTGGTCCGGATGGCAGTAACTGGACGGCAGGTACTACTTTTGTGGGAATCGCTCCGGAACCGTCGACGTTCGGGATGTTGCTGGCCGGCCTCGTCGGCTTGCCATTCGCCCTCCGGCGCCGAAAGTCAGTGGTCTCCGCGTAAGAACGCCATCTTCTGAGTTTGCAAGGGTGGAACCCAGGTTCCACCCTTTTTTTCTCTCTTTCGGCGCTTCCCAGCTCCCAGTGACGTGCTCGTCTCAGCGCAGACCAATCCGCCACTTCGAGCAATTCACCGCTCAGTCTAGGTGGTTTTGCGCGCTCCACTCCGACCACCCTCGATAGGCCCCTCTCGGATTGCCCACTCGACAGGTCAACATTGGGTCTGAAGGTACATCCAGAACCTCTCGTTGTGCCCACGAGGCTTGTCTTCACGGTCTTAGAGCAGACTGGAGGGGATGCTAAGGACGATCCGGCTGGAACGATTCGGGCCTATGGGCTCTTGCCGGAATTGCCTAATTTCCGTCCGCCGAACTCTTTGGCAAGTTGGGCGAATTCCGGTCGGTTTTGCAAGCTTCCAAGTTCAGGATCGTTCTTCGCGTCTTTGAACGAGTGGCCCTTCTCCAGCGCTTGTCGGAGCGCCTTCAGAGCGTCATCCGGACGGTTGGCCAGCGCGTCCACCTGGGCTTCGTTGTACATGATATCGACGTTGTCCTTACTAAGGGAGCGCGCCCGTTCGATGAAGCCCAGAGCTTGGGTGGACTCACCCTTTTTCGCATGATACACGGCGAGGGATGCCAAAGCGGTCGCGCTTCGAGGATTTACCTGCAGATCGTTGTAGGCAAGTTTGATAGCCTGATCGTAGGTCGCGTTCGCCTTGTCTTTTTGGCCGGACCAGCGGTAGGCATCCGCCAGGTTTCCCATGTTGGCCTGCTCGTTTGGATTCAACTCCACGGCCTTCGCGAAGTTTGTCACGGCGTCGTCGTATCGCTTCAAATCGAAGTAGGCATATCCCAGATTCGAATAGGCATCGTCGTTGGCTCCCGTCAGCGCGATTGCCTTCTGAAACTCCGGGATGCTCTCTTCATACTTCCCCTGTTGCAGGAGGGTCAGTCCAGCATTGTTGTACCCGGCAGAATTGTCCGGTTCGAGCTCAACGATTTTGCGAAACGCGGCCAGCGCCTTGTCGAGATCACCGATCTGGTAATAGGCGCTCCCGAGTGCGTTATAGTTCATCCAGTAGTACGGGTTGATGTCGATGGCTTTCTGGTAGGCGGCGATCGCCTCCGACACGCGGTTCGTCCCAAGGTACACCGCGCCCAGCGCGCGATAACCTTCGTCGGAATTCGGCTCGATCTTCAGGGCGCGCTGCAATTCGGCGATCGCCTCGGCGTTCTTGCCGGTGGCCTGGTACACCTTTCCGAGCGAGAAGTGGACCTCGGCGGCGTTGTCATTCAAGCGCTGGGCCTGCAACGCAGCTGAAACGGCGCGCGCCGACGAGACTGGATCCTTCTTAGACAAATAAATCGCCAGGCTCGCGTCCGCCAATCCCGAGTATGCCAGCGCGAAACTTGGATCCTTCTGAACGGCCTGGGCGAAAAAGTCCGCCGCAATCTGGTCATTTTTCACGTCCTGCTGTCCGCGCAGGGCGTTCCTGCCGCGCAAATACAGGTCGTATGCCGCGACGTTCTCGGTAGGGTGCGCGCTCGAAAGGGCGAGCTCTTCGTTCGTCGGACTCAGATCAAGCGCAGTAACGAGCTGGCCCGAAATCTGATCCTCGATCGTCAGCAAGTCGTTCGAAACGCCCGAGAACGACTGCGTCCACAGTTTTTTGCCGTTCGCCACGTCCTTCAGATTGACGATGATGGCCATCTTGTCGGGAGTGCCTTGGATCACCCCGTCCACCACCATGTTCACGCCCAGCTTTCGGGCCGTCTTTTCCAACGGGTCCTTGTTTGAGACCGTTGCTACTTCCGAGTCTGACGCCAGATGAAGCTGCTTGAACTGAAAGAGCTTGGTCGTCAGCGCTTCGCCCAATCCGTCGGCCACAAAGCCCATCGCCTGTTCGTCGCCGATAATTCGAAACGGAAGCACGGCCACATATTTGCCGCTCGAAAGCGGCGGCACGCCTGAAACCGCGGACGTTCCCGCGCCACCACCTCCGCCGTCCGGAAGATCAAGTGACGCACCGGCGGAATCACCAGCAACAGCAACAACAGAGCAACTCCTCCCCCCACCCACCAAGTCCACCGCCGCTGCGCAAACTCCGGGATCTGTATCACCACAGTCTGCGAGCCGCCTCGCGAAACCGCGCTCCCAGATCTCGATCCTCCCTGCAAATCCGCCAGAATCTCGTACGCGTTTTGGTAGCGGGCCTCGGGCGCTCTTTCGAGACAGTGCAGAATCACGCGAACCAGCCAGTTCGGCAGTTCCGGATTGACAAGTTTCGGGCTTTTCGGTTTCTCCTGCACCCGCTGGTACATCACCTTCAGCGTGGATTCGCCGGTGAACGGCACGTCGCCCGTCACCATTTCATAGAGGATCAGCCCGTACGCGTAGAGGTCGCTGCGATGGTCCGCGGGCTTGCCTTCCACCTGTTCGGGCGACATGTAGCGAGGCGTGCCGATAAAAGCGCCCGTCTTGGTCATCGCTACGGCGCCTTCCTCGAACGACTTCGCCAGCCCGAAATCGGACACGTAGACTTGGTCGTCTTTGCCGACCAGGATATTTTGCGGTTTCAGGTCGCGATGGATCACGCCTTCGGCGTGGGCTGCGGCCAGGGCGTCCGCAAATTGCCGCGCGAAATTCAGCACCCGCTCCAGCGGCATCTTCGGATTGTCCGAAATAATGTGATGGAGGTCCGGGCCCTCCACGTAGGCCATGGAGATGAACCTGACGCCTCCCACGTCTCCCATGTCGTGGATCCGGAGGATATTCTTGTGAGAAATTTTGCTGGCGAGCAACAACTCCTGCTTGAAGCGCTTCAGCGCGTCCGATTCACTGAGCGCGCCCTGGCGGACTACTTTGATCGCAACGAGTCGGTCCAGGTCCTTGTCGTAGGCCTTGTAGACACGCCCCATGCCGCCTTGTCCGAGAAGCGCCTCAATCCGGTATCGCGGACCAAAGTCTTGGCCCGGAGTGAGCAGCGCCGCATCCGTCATTATCATCGTTTCGGATTCGCCCACCGGCATGGGTGTGCCGCAGCGCGAACAGGATTCGGCGTAGTCGGGATTGACGGTGCTACAGTGCGGGCAATTCATCGCAGAAGCCGCCAGATCGGCTCAAGCCTGCGTTCGAAGTTCGCGAAATTATCGGGCATCAGCGCAACACCTGCAACTGTTAACTCGCAATTCTCAATGGCCCAGGCGGAATACTCCCCGTAATGGTAGTGATGTTACGACCAGTTTCGTTTCACCCTTCACGTCAGCCAATTGGGCCGCGCGAGCCACTACGAGAAAAACCGCGGAGTTCCGGGTTTGCCCGGCACGTTCGATGGTCTCGCGATGGGTACCTTCGCGCCTTCCCGCCAGAGCGCCGCAATTCCCCCAGTTACTCGGATTATCCGGCATCCACCGAAACCAGTGCAATCCGTAACTCTCTCCGGTGGTCCCTTTGCGCAATAGGGAGGGCGTTATACACTCGCGCGGGAGTGGTTTGCGCTCAAGCGAATGAACCCTGCTCCCCTGCACGCCTGGATCGTTTTCGGAACCGTGATTACAGCGGCCTTCGCGGTTGACCTCCTTGCATTTCACCGCAAGCCCCGCGCCGTCAGCCTGAGGCGCGCCTTCATCGAGAGCGCCTGCTGGATCGCCCTGGCTCTGGCCTTCGATGCCTGGCTCTACTTTTCCTTGGCTCCCCGAGCCGGACTCGATTTCCTCACCGCCTACGTGGTGGAGAAATCGCTGAGTCTCGACAACATCTTCGTGTTTCTGATCATTTTTCAAACCTTTCGCGTGCCGCCGCAATCGCAGTACAAGGTTCTGTTTGGCGGTGTGATTGGCGCGTTGCTCCTGCGCGCCATTTTTGTCGTTGCGGGAATCGAGCTGCTCAATCTCTTCCACGCGCTCACATATATTTTTGGCGGCTTGCTGGTGCTCATCGGACTCCAAATGCTGTTCTCGCGTGAACGCGTGGCGCGCCCTGAACGAAATTGGCTGGTGCGCGCCACGCAGAAGATCTTTCCGGTCGCCGACCGCTTCGAAGGGAACAAATTCTGGATTAAGGTGGGCAATCGGTGGAGCGCGACGCCGCTGCTTCTCGCGCTCGTCGCCATCGAGGCGATGGACATCGTTTTTGCGGTGGATTCCGTGCCCGCTGTTCTCGCCATCACGCGCGACACGTTGATTGCCTACTCGTCGAACGCCTTCGCGATACTCGGGCTGCGCGCACTGTATTTCGCAGTGGCCGACGTATTTCCGCGTTTTCGCTTTTTGCATCAAGGTGTTGCTGCGATTCTGATCTTCGTGGGCCTGAAAATGGCGCTTAGCGAACAATTTACGGTTTCGACGCCGGTTTCGCTCATCGTGATCGCCGGAATTGTCGCGCTCGCGATCGTCGCCTCTTTCGCCGCGGCGCCCAAAAATCCGCGCGGAGCCCACAGCTAGATTTCCGCAGCCGCCATCATCCCAAATTCAAAACGAGCAAGCGGCGGCTCCGTCATCTCCTCAATCGCATAACGAAGACCTTCGCGGCCGAGCCCGGAATCCTTAACGCCCCCGTACGGCATGGAATCGATCCGGAATGCCGACATATCCCCGGCGATCACGCCGCCTACCTCGAGTTCGTCGAACGCCTTGAACAATAGCTTCGCGTCGCGTGTGAAGACGCCCGCCTGCAAGCCGTACGGAGAATCGTTGACGCGGCGAATCGCGTCCTCGAATTCGTCGTACGGCTCCACGACCACCACCGGCGCGAAAATCTCCTGGCAATTTACCTTCATGTTCGGCCGCGTGTCCGTCAGCACAGCCGGTTCGAGAATCGAACCGGTTCGCTTGCCTCCGCACAGCAGCTTCGCTCCGTTTGCCGTGGCTTCCTCGATCCACGCAGCCGCGCGGCGCGCCGCATCCTCGCTGATCATCGGCCCAACGTCGGTGGCCTCATCCAACGGGTCGCCTACCTTGAGTTTCTTCACGCCCGCCACCAGCGTCTCCAGGAACTTCGGCTGAACATTCCGCTGCACGAAAATCCGCTGCACCGAAATGCAGCTCTGCCCCGCGTAAGAAAATCCGCCGCCGAACGCACTTTCGAGCGGCATCTTCCACGTCCGCGTCTGAATGCACGATCACGGCGGCGTTTCCGCCGAGTTCGAGCACCACCTTCTTTTTCCCCGATTTCGACTTCAGCGACCATCCCACCGGACCGCTGCCCGTGAAGGAAAGTAGCTTCAGCCGGTCGTCGGCCACCAGTCGCTCCGCGTCGGCATTCGCCAGTGGCAAGTACGTTCAAAGCGCCCGGCGTCAATCCCGCCTTCTCCACGACTTCCGCAAGCATGAACGAGCACAGCGGAGTCTGCGGCGCCGGCTTCAGCACGACGCTGCATCCCGCAGCGATCGCGGGCGCCACCTTGTGCGCCACCAGGTTCAGCGGAAAGTTGAAAGGCGTGATCCCCAGAATCGGCCCGAGCGCGAATCTGCGAACGATACCCGCTCGTCCCGCGGTCGAGGGCTGCAAGTCGAGCGGCAGCCACTCGCCGCCGATCCGCGTCGCTTCCTCAGCCGCCACGGAGAATGTGAGTACAGCCCGGTCCACTTCCACGCGAGCGGTTCGCAAAGGCTTGCCGGCCTCCAGCGCCATTACGCGCGCGAACTCTTCGCGCCGTGCCTGAATGCCCGCGGAAATTTCACGTAGGATTCGCTGGCGTTCGTACGAGGGTGACTTGCGAGTGACTTCGAATGCGCGCTGTGCTGCGACTACGGCAGCCTCGGCATGCGCGGCCGTCGCGCGATGGATTGTGCCGACGACCGAGCCGTCGTACGGCGAATGAATATCGACCGGCTCTCCCTCCTCCACCCACTTGCCATCGAGAAACAATCCCCACTGCCGTGCTGGCGTCTTCTGTTGCGGTCGCCATTGAGCTTGACCTCTTCGTCCAATTCTACGCGCTTCGCGGCACCGCCTCGACACTCGACTCCGCCACCGCCGCAATAGCCGCTTCCAGGATGTCGAGCCCCTCGTCAAATTGCTCGTCTGTCACCACGAGCGGCACCAGCAAGCGCACGACGTTGCCGTAGGTTCCGGCCGACAGCACAATCAGCCCGTGCTGATAGCAGTGCCGTATGACTTGTTCGGTTTCCTGTTTCGCAGGCTCGCAAGTTTCGCCTGAGCGGACCAATTCGATCGCGCGCATCGCGCCTAGTCCTCGCGCCTCGCCTACCAGCGGAAACCGCGACTTCCAATCTCGAGCCCGCGCCTCGAATTTTTCCCCGAGCTTGATCGCCCGCGCAGAAAGATTCTCGCGCTCGATCGTTTCGATCGCGGCCAGCGCTGCCGCGCACGCCACCGGATTGCCGCCGAACGTTCCGCCCAGTCCTCCCACGCCCGGCGCATCCATGATTTCCGCGCGGCCCGTCACCGCCGCCAGCGGCAGCCCGCCGGCGATCGATTTTGCCGAAACCAGAATGTCCGGTGATGACTCCGTAGCGTTCGCTCGCGAACATCGCTCCCGTGCGGCCGAATCCCGTTTGTATTTCGTCCGCGATGAACAGGATCTCGTGTTGCCGGCAAATATCCTGAACGACGCCGAAAAACTCCGGCGGCGGCGCGACGAATCCTCCCTCGCCCAGCACCGGCTCCGCTATCACCGCGGCCACAGCTTCCGCCGCAACCACGCGCTTGAACGCATCCTCCAGATGTCGCGCGCAGAACATATCGCACGACGGGATACTTCAGCGAATACGAGCAGCGATAGCAGTAGGCGTACGGTATGCGGTAAATGTCTGCCGCGAACGGCTCGAAGCCCGCTTTGTAAGGATGCGTCTTGCTGGTCAGTGACATCGTCAGCATCGTGCGGCCATGAAACGCATCTTCGAAGCAGACGACTCGCCGGTCGCCGTCGTGTAGAACCGCGCGATCTTGATCGCGTTTTCGATCGCCTCGGCGCCGCTGTTCACGAGGATCGTTTTCTTCGCGAACTTGCCGGGCGTAATCGCGTTCAGCTTCTCCGCCACCGCGATGTATTTCTCATACGGCGCGACGCTGAAACACGTGTGTAGGAATGCGTCCACCTGCTCTCGAATCGCGGCCACCACGCTCGGCGCGCGATGCCCCGCGTTCAAGCAACCGATTCCGCCGGCGAAATCGAGGAACCGGTTCCCGTCGACGTCTTCCAGCACGGCGCCCTCGGCGCGCGCCGCGAAGATCGGCGTGCCGTGCGCGATGCCTCGAGGTACGGCAGCCTCGCGGCGCTTCATCAACTCCTGTGATTTCGGTCCGGGAACGGAAGTTCGCAGTTGAATGGTCGGCATGTCAGTACCACCCGATCGGTTGTTCGTTCAGATTGATGTAAACCTGCTTCGTCTCGAGATACTCTTCGATTCCCCACGGACCCAGCTCGCGCCCGAATCCGGACTGCTTGTAGCCGCCCCACGGCGCTTCGACGTACGTCGGCTGCATGTGATTCACCCACACGATTCCCGCGCGCAGCGCTTTCACCACGCGAAACGCCTTGAAGATGTCGCGCGACCACACCGCTGCGGCCAGACCGTACGGCGTTTCGTTCGCGATGCGGATCGCGTCCGCTTCGTTCGCGAACGGAATCACGGCCGCCACCGGACCGAAGATTTCTTCCTGCGCGATACGCGAGCGAATTGTCCACATCGTAGAAAATCGTCGGCTCCACGTAGTAGCCGCGCGAGACAGACGACGGCCGTCCGCCTCCCGCCGCCAGTTTCGCTTCTTTCTTGCCCAGCTCCTGATATGACCGCACGCGCTCGAATTGCTCCTTGCTCACAAGCGGGCCCATCTTCGTTTCGCGCTCGAGCGGCGGCCCCAGGCGAATCGTCTTCGCCTTCGCCGACATCGCATCGACAAACTTCGAATAGATCGGCTTCTCCACCAGAATGCGGCTGCCCGCCGAGCACACTTCACCCTGATTGATGAAGACGCCGAAAAGCGCGCCGTCGATCGCTGCCTCGAAGTCCGCGTCCGCAAAAAATATGTTCGGCGATTTTCCGCCGAGCTCCAGCGTCACTCGCTTCACGGTGTCTGCCGCCATTTTCACGATCGCTTTTCCCACCGCCGCGCTTCCCGTGAACGCAATTTTGCTCACATCCTTATGCTTCACCAACGGAGCACCCGCCGCCTCGCCGAAACCCGTAATGATATTCACCACGCCCGGCGGTAGCCCCGCGTCAGCTAAGAAGCCCGCAAACACCAGCCCCGTCAGCGGCGTCTGCTCGGCCGGCTTCAGCACGCACGCGCAGCCCGCGGCAATTGCCGGCGCAAGCTTCCACGCGGCCATCAGCAGCGGGTAGTTCCACGGAATGATTTGCCCGGCCACGCCAATCGGCTCGCGCAACGAAAGGCTCAGCGCATTGTCCGGCACCGGATTCACATGGCCCAGAACTTTCGTGGCCATCCCGCCGTAGTATTCGAAGCAGGTTGCCACGTCCGCGATGTCGTATTCCGCTTCCACAATCGGCTTCCCCGAATTACGCGCTTCGAGTTCCGCCAGCTTCGCAGCCTCTTTTCGCACTCGCTCGGCCAGACGGAAGAGAATCCGGCCGCGTTCCTGCGCCGTCGTTTGCGGCCATGCGCCCGACTCGAACGCCGCCTTCGCCGCAGCCACCGCGCGATTCACGTCTTTCTCGTCCGCCTCGGGAACTTCGGCGATAATCTCTTCCGTCGATGGATCGACAACGGGAAAATACGCTCCGCTGAGGCTTTCGACGAACTCTCCGTTGATATACATCTGATAGCGATGCATCAGGAGTTCCCTCGTGTCGGCGCCGGGCCCGCCAGAACCGCCGCCTGCCGCCCCTTGCGCCGCGCGTAAACATAAAAGAAAAATACCGCGAGTCCGATAAACCCCGCGGTCCCGCCGAACATCCAAGTCTCGTATCTCCACACCGAAGTAATCTGTTTCGCCGGAAAGAAAGCTAGCGCGGTTCCCAGAATCGTCGTCAGCAGCCCGCTGTACCCTGCCCACAGGAGAACGCCCCGGCTATAGCGCCCCTTCCCTGCGGCGGGATTCATGGCAATCCGGATCAGCGCCGCGAACATATAGAGGAACGGAACAAGCTGGAGAACTACGGCGAGCGAAAGCAAACTCTGGAACGTCTCCTGCACGCCGGAACGGAGAAAGTTCACCGCCACCAGAATCGCGGACACCGTCGCGTGCACGATCAGCGCCGCATACGGTGTGCCGTACCGCGGATGAACTTTTCCGAGCCACGAGGGCAAATACGAGTCGAGGCCCGCGACGAACGGAATGCGCGCCGAGCCCGCCAGCCACGCGGATCCAATTCCCGCGATCGAGACGCTCAGCATCACCGCAAACGGCGCCACGATCCACGACGCGCCCACGCGGGCCGACATGTGGCTCACCGCCTGCACGATCCCCTGCAGCACATTGATGTCGTTCTTGCTGATCGCCACCAGCAGCGTGAGCGTCGTCGCAATATAGAGCAGGCCGGAAAGGACTCCGCCCCACGCAACCGCCCCCGGAAGATTTTTTTCTGGATCCTTGATTTCGTCGCCCATCACCGAGGCCAGTTCCAGCCCGACCAGCCCAAAGCAAATCACGCCGAACGCGTTCATCAAAAAACGCGAGTCGGCGGGGATGCGAAAGTCCGCCACCGTCACGCTCGTGCCGAATCGAAAACACACGATCACGCCCAAGCCGACCAGCGTGGCCGCGGCGATTGCCGTGCCGATTCCGCCGATGTTGTTGATCCATTTCCCCACGCCGAGGCCAACGATGTTCAGCACCACCAGAATCGCGAACAGCCCCAGCGACGCGGCCACCGTGAACCATCGATTGTCAGCCAGCGCCTCGTGACCTGGCCCCAGCGCGAACACCGACACGCCCACGAAATAGAGCATCACCGTTGGGACGTACATCATGTTGTTCGTCCAGTAGCACCAGCCGGAGAGGAAGCCGTGGAAATCGCCGAATTCCCGCTTGGCCCACAAATACACGCCGCCTTCTCCCGGATAGCGATGAGCGAGCTCAATCACGGCAATTCCCTGCGGCCAGAAAAAAAGAACCAGCGCAATCAGCCAGAGCCAAACGGTGACGCCGCCGTTCGCCGCGATGCTGGGCACCACGTTGAGATTGAATACGGCGACAACGAAGAGCGCCACCAGGTCCCAGCGCCCCAGCGCCCGCTTCAGGTGTGCGGCGGAATCCTGCGAGGTTTGATTCTCAGCCAGACTAGACTCCAGACTAAATGCCGGCTAATGAGCCACGCTCGATGCCACGCGCGGCTCCTTTTGCGCGGCCGCCAGCGCCGGCGCCACTTCCGCAAATGCCGCCAGATGGTGATCGATGTCCGCGTCCGTATGCGCCACCGAAATCGTCCATTGCTCGTCCCACCAATACGGCTGCGGAATCACGCCGCGATTCGTCATCGCAAACCAGTAGTGCCGCCAGAGGTCGCTATCGATCGTCAACCAGTCGCGGTAATTGCGAATCGGCTTCGGGAAAAACATCAGAGCCCCGTTCGCGCCGGCAGCGATCACGTAAGAATCGAGCCCGGTCTTGGCCACTTCCTTGTTGTAGCCGTCCACCAGTTTCTTGTTCAGGCGGTTGACGTGCTCGTAGGCCGCCGGCGTGAGCACTTCGCGGAACGTCGCAAGCCCCGCGGCCATCGCCACCGGGTTCGTGTTGTACGTACCGCCATGGAAAACGCGATGGTCGGAAATCAGCCCCATCACCGCGCGCGTCGACCCAAAAGCGGCCAGCGAAAACCCGCCTCCAATCGACTTTGCCAGGCACACGATGTCTGGCTTGACGCCGAAGTATTCGCAGGCTCCGCCGTACGCCAGCTTCGCGCCCGTTTTCACCTCGTCGAAAATCAGCAGCGCGCCATTCTTCTTCGTGATTTCCCGCAGAGCTTGGAGATAGCCGGGCTCGGGCATCAGGATTCCCACGTTCATCATGATCGGCTCGACGATCACCGCGGCAATTTCTCCCGGATATTTCGCGAACAGCCGCTCGACGCCTTCCGCGTCGTTGAACTGCGCCACCAGCGTGTTTTGCAGCGTCGCTTTCGTGACGCCCTCGCCGCCAGGAACCGCCGTCGGAAATCTCGGGTCGCCCACTTCGCTCGCTTTCGGCTTCACGGAAACCAGCGCCGAATCGTGCAGGCCGTGGTATCCGCCCTCCATCTTGATGATACGGTCGCGTCCGGTGGCCGCCCGCGCCAGGCGCACGGCGTGCATCGTCGATTCGGTGCCGCTGTTGCTGAACCGAACCATTTCCACCGGAAACCGCTTGCAGATTTCCTCCGCAAGTTCCCACTCGAGATCGTGCGGCATGCCGTACATCGTCCCGGTTCCGAGTTTTTCCTGCACCGCCCGAATCACCGCCGGATGCCGGTGCCCCGCCATCAGCGCGCCGAAGCAGAGATTGAAGTCGATATATTCGTTGCCGTCGATGTCGTGAAGATGTCCGCCCTGCCCGTCGCGCGCGAAAATCGGATAGGGATCGTACGCACGATAATTGCTGGCCACTCCCAGAGGCAGCCGCGCGGTGGCGCGTTTGTGAGCCTCGCGCGATTTCGGCGTGCGCTTCTCGTAGATGGCAATTTCCTTCTGCAGCCCTTCGTGCATGACGACCTCCTCCCAGCCCTAGGTGTCGTAGTCCGCCCTTAAAACAGCAATTTCAATCCGAATTGAATCACGCGCGGTCCTTCGCGGGTCTTGACCACTTCGCCGAAGGTCAGGTCGGAGAAGTTTCCGTCTGGATTCGCGAACTGCGTGTGGTTCCAAGCGTTGTAAAACTCCGCACGAAACTCCGTGTCGAACCTTTCGTTGATGCGCGTGCGCTTCTCGATCGAGAGGTCGGTGTTGCTTAGCGCCGGACCGCAGCACAGCGCATGGGGCATATTGCCAAACGTTCCGAGCCCGGGGTCCGAGATGTTGTTGTAGGTGTTCTGTGTGAGATACAGGTTATTGGGATTGTTCGTGCTCGTCTTCGGACTTTGATACTGGACGGGGCCGGTAATGAACGGCGTGTTCGGGTCTTCGAAGTTGAAGCTGCTCATCAACTCCTGGTCGTCTTGCGTCTGCATGCGGATTGGGAATCCGCTCTGATAGGTGATGATCGCTGAGACTCCCCAGCCATCCGCCACTTTGCCCGCGAATCCGCTGTACTCGGGGACCGGAATCTGCCAGTAGGGGCTGAAAACGAAACGATTTCGCGCGTCGTTCAGCGAGAGCCCGCGCGTGAAATTGTAATCCAGCGGATCGAGCGCGTTTTCGAAGGAAGCGCCCTGGTCGATCGCTTTGCTGAACGTATAGGACGCCTGGAACATCAGTCCGTGCGATAGGTTTCGATCGAGCGACAGTTGCAACGCGTTGTAGCTGGAATTGACGATCGTGTCTTCAGCGAAGATGTTGCTGAAGGTGGGGATTCCGTCTGCCGGGCATCCCACGCCGACTGGCTTCGGGGCGCCGCTGACCATCAGCATCTGCACATTCAGCGGCTGGCAGAGCGGCGATGAATACGCGCGCAAGCCGACCAGGTCGATTCCGTTCCCGCCGACAACCGTCCCTCCCGGCACGCAATTCCCGCCGCTGCCAGCATTGTACGGCAGCGTTAAGCCGGTGCACGACGTCGCAGGCGTACCCGGAGGTGGCGTGTACATGGGAATTGAGGTACCCGCCGGAAGGTAATACTCGTTATCGGAACCGAAAGGACCACATGTGTTTCCGCTGAGCGGATTTCCGTCGACAATGTTGTTCAGCTGCAGGCACGTTTCCGCGTGCCCGTAATTGAGATCATGCGTCGCCAACAACCGATGCCCTTCGGTGCCGACGTAAGCGACGCGAGCGACCATATCCTTGCCGAGTTGGCGCTCGACCGTCAGGTTGTATTGATCGGCGTACTGCGCCTTCAGGTGAGGTTGGAACTCGCCGAAAAGCAGCATGGGCCGGAACTGCGACCAATCGGTGGACGTCGACGGCGTTGTGGTGATGACGCCCTGGAAGACGTTTGGCGTAAAAGGACCGGCCACTGGATCGCTCGAAAGCGGCAGGAAAGGCAAATTGAAGTTAGTGCCTGACAGAAAGATGCTGCCGCCAAACGGGGGCTCTGCACCAAACTGCTCCAAGACGAGCTGCTCGATCGGATTGTAAAACATGCCGAAACCGGCTCGGATGCTGCTCTTCCCAGGCCCGCCCGTGAGCTTCGCGAGCCAGCCCTCGGTGGCGCCTGGACTCCACGCCAAACCGATTCTCGGTGCGAATGCGTTGTAATAGGTCGAGGTCAATCCTCGCGGGACTCCCGGTTCTCCGGGGAATACCAACCCCAATGGAAAGAGCGCGTTTGCCGGACCCGTAGGGCTGCAATCGGTGCTTCCGTAGGTGGCAGCGAGCGGATTGTTTGCGCCCAGTTGACAAGGAAATTCGGTTGTCGCGACTCCGGGACGAAACGTCTGCATGCGATTGCCCGTGTCGAAGTATGGAGTGTTCAGTTCCCATCTTAGGCCGTAATTCAGCGTCAGATTGGGCTTCAGCTTGAAGCTGTCTTGCGCGAAAAGGTACAGCGCGGTGTTGCGAAGATCCTCGCGCTGCGCGGCGCCCTGATTGTAGGAGTTTGGCAGGCCGAGGAGGAAATCGGGATATGAGTTGAGCGGAAAAGCTACGTCGTCTGGACCGCCGGAAACGTACTGAAAGTAGCCGTTCGTCTCGAAGTAGACGAACTGATCGAACCGCTGCCGCCGCACGTCACCGCCGAATTTGACGGTGTGCTTGCCGACGATCTTCGTGAAATTGTCGGTCCACTGGAAGGTATTCCCGACTTGCGGCAGCTCTCCCTCGAAGTTATTCCCGATGGTGAACCCGCCCAACACATTAATCTCCGGCACTCCTTCGTGACCGGGCAGGTTCGTCGTGATGCCAAGGTTCGGTTGAGAGGAAACCACGCCGTTCAGATCCTGAAAGCATTCCGAAGCGGGAACGGCATTTCCGCAGGCGTCGTGGATGCTCGGCAGAAGATTCAATGGGTGGTCCAACTTGGACTGTCCCTCGCGGAAATAATTGAAGCGAAACTCGTTGACGGCCGTGGACCCAATCGTCCAGGTGTGGCTAAGGTTCCACTGCTGGACGCGCGTCGCGTACGCTGCGCCGAATCCCGGTAGGAGGCCACCCGGCGTTTCCAACTGGAAGGTGGAGAAAGGATCCTCGCGGCTATCGTCGTTGAAATAGTAGTAGGCCGTGAATTGCTGCGCGCTATTGATCTTGTGGTCCAGCCGGAGCGTGAACTGATCGCTGCGATCGTCGCGAACGGGAACCGTGCTCGTCGAGCAGCCGACTACAGCATCGCATCCGCTGCTCGGCGTATACGGCCCAACGTAGGCCTGATACAAAGCCTGTGCCGTCGGATCGATGCACTGGCTGGGGATCACGTTGCTGGGAAATATCTGCGCGTAAGGGGCGCCGTTCGCCGGCAGATTCGTAATGTCGACGCCGGAATTCGCCAAGATGGCGGCGCCGCAGTTCGTGGCAGCACCACCCGTGTTGCGCGCTGCCATGATGTTCGCGAAGGGCTGATCTGTGAGAGCTCCCATGAACACGTTGTCGACGGGATCGGCGTTGTAGGCTCCCGAAAAGTCTCCGGTCGCGTTGGCGCTGGTCGGCAGAACCACTTTGCCGGAAGAGACTCCCTGGCGCAGACGATCGCCCTCGTAAGAGCCAAAGATAAAGGTGCGGTCCTTCTTGATCGGACCGCCCAGCGTCCCGCCGAACTGGTTTTGCTTGTAGTCGGGGAGTGACGGATCGAAGTAGCCTCTGCTATCTAACTTCTCGTTGCGAAGAAACTCAAACGTGTCGCCATGAATCTGATTGGTTCCCGACTTCGTCACGACGTTGACCACCGACCCAGAGTTCCGGCCGTATTCGGCGTCGAAGGTATTCGTGATGACGCGAAACTCTTCGATCGCGTCGGGCGAGGGCTGGATGGCGGGCGCGTTGACGAAAATATCGTTGCCGTCGCCGCCGTTTACCATGTAGTTGTTCGCGCGGCCGCGGCCCCCATTTACCGACACGGCGCCGGGATTGTCGCTGCCGTAGAAAAGGTCCGAACCCAACTGCGACTGTACGCCGGGCTGAAGCTGCAACAGCTGATACGTGTTTCGGGTACTGAGCGGAAGTTCGCGAATCGCGGTGTCCGTCATCACCGCGCCGATTTGCGTGCTGGTCGTTTCCACCTGCACGGAGTTCGCTTCCACCGTCACCGTGTCCGTCGAGCCACCCACTTGCAACGCGATATCGACCACCGTCACGTGCCCGATGCTCACCGCTACTGTATTGGCGACGAACTTCTTGAAGCCCTGTGCTTCAGCGCTCACGGCGTACGTGCCCACCGAGAGTTCGGGGATGTCGAACGCTCCATCGGCGTCGGTCGAAACGGTGCGCGTCGTGTCCGTTCCTGTCAGGATCGCGGTTATGTTCGCGCCGGGAACTACCGCACCGGAAGAGTCCTTCGCGACGCCGCGAATCTGGCCGGTCGTCTGACCCCACGTCAACCCAGGCCCGAGCAGCCCCAGGCACACCAACAGAAACACGCGTCCCCATCGCGTCATTTTCATCGCCGCTCCTTTGGAAAAGCTGGCGCCACCCCTGACGCCTCCCCCGTGACTTTTCAGTTGCAGGCCTCGAAACAACCTTACTATAATCTCGGAACCTTACGAAGATGCCCCCTGCGTTGTCAAGGGGAAACTCGTGATGAGAGTCATCCGCAAATCTTCTGCCAAGAATTCGCCGAAGAATTCCCGCGCCCACGGCTTTTTGCGCATCAGCGATGTCGCGCGCATGGTCGGAGTGTCTGCTTCCATCCTCCGCTCGTGGGAAAATCTCGGCCTGATTTTCCCGGCGCGCACGCGAAGCAGATACCGCCTCTACACCAACGCCGATGTTCGTTTGCTCAAACGAGCCCAGTTCCTGCACCGCAACCGCCGCATGAACATTCCTGCGGTCGTTCACCTGCTCCGGACCCAGGGTTTGCTGAAGCGAACGGCCCATCGCGCCAAAGCCAGCCCGGTGGGCGAACGCTTGCGGAAGCTTCGCCTCGCGCGCGGCTATCCGCTGGCGCGAGTGGCGAAAGCCGCCGGCGTTTCCGTGGGATTCCTGAGCGCTCTCGAGCGGGGCCACATGAGCGCTTCCGTTTCCACGCTTCGCCGCCTCGCCCGCTTCTATCGCATGAACATCCTTTCGCTCTTCGACCCTTCCGAGTCGAATCCCGGGCGCGTGCGTCCCACCT
>CAWBGW010000023.1:0-10214 GCA_963788345.1 uncultured Acidobacteriota bacterium
CACCGCTCCGTTCAGCTCGGTCAGCGTCGTCGCAAAGTCGTCGGCATGCAGTGTCACGCGGCCCGCGGTGTGCGGCGAGGCCGCGGCGCAGGCGGCGATATTCCGCTCGGTCCACTGCCGCGCCAGCGGGTCCGCTTCAACCGCGTGCACCCTGGCTCGCGGCACCTCCTGGGCTATCGACAACGCGATCGCTCCCGAGCCGGTGCCGAGGTCGGCCACGACCGGCTCGGCCACGTCCATCGCAGCCAGCTTGTCGATCGCCCAACCCGTCATCACCTCGGTCTCTTGCCTGGGCACGAACACACCCGGCCCGACAGCAAGCTCGAGATAGCGGAAATAAGCACGCCCGGTAATGTGCTGCAGCGGCTCGCGGGCCTCTCGCCTGGCTATGTCATCCCAGAACCGGGGATCCAAATTGGTCCGACCGGAAAGCAATTCGTAAATTCGTTCCGTTCGGTACGGGCCGGCTTGGCGGTCGGACAAATAATATTTGTACGCGGGACCGACGGTTCGCGCATTGGCCGTCGCGATGATTCCGTCCGGCGGATTCAACGTGCGAGGCAACTCTTCAAAACGGGATATAACTTTTCCACTCGTAGGCGTCGATGTCGCCCGGCACGGGCAAGGCGCCGTTGCCGCTAGCGCGAATGGGAATGCGGGCGGGAATCGTGAACGCGATGTTGCCGTCAACGTCCGCGTAAATCGCGGTTCTGCCCGGGTCTCCAATGTGCCGCGTGGTTTCGATGAACTCGTTCCAGTTGGACGCGCGGCCGAGCAGCGGAAAGCCGAAATCAAGTCCGCCGGGTTCGAGCGCCGTCCAACGCAGCGCGTAGGCCCGGCCGCCTTCGTCCGGCGGATCGCGATGGACGATGGGCCCGTGCCGCGTGACGACCACGTCGAGTGCGACGTCCGGCTTGCCGCGCACGTGAATCGTTTCGCGCCGCACGTCGCTCATCCCCCGCCATTCGCCATTCACTCGATACGCGAGCGCGTTCGATGGGTCGAAAGTTTCGATGTAGAGATCCTGCACGTCGGCGTTGCTGTTCGTGAATCCCCATGCGATGCGGTCGTTGTGGCCGATGATTACGAGCGGCGCGCCGGGCAGCGCGAAACCTTCGACGTTCCATCCCGGCGCCGTGAGATGGACGAGATACCAGATGCAGGGCACGCCCAGGCCGAGATGCGTGTCGTTCGCGAGGAGCGGCTTGCCCGACGCCGTGTGCGCGCCGCTGACGACGAAATTATTGCTGCCGATGATTTCTGACGTTTCCTGATCAATTGGGCGAGGAAGGCTCGCGCCGCATCCCATTCGCGCGGCGGAAACGGCGGGGCGTCAGCGGCGACCGTGAGTGCTGGAGCCGCAGCCTGGGCGGACGCTTTCTGTTTCGGAGGTGGCGACCCCGGAGTTGCGCCTCCGACGATGAAATGATCCAGCGGTGAATCCTCCGCGAAAAGGTCGAGCGCGCGCTCGGGTCCAACTTTCTCTACGATCCACTGCCGGTTGAGCTTTTCCTTCCATGTGGAAGTGAGCGTCTTGTACATGTACAAGCTGATGAGATAGGTGTCCGCGGGCGTCCACGGACGCGGTTTGTAGCCGAGCGCGATGAACTCGATGGGCAGGCGCTTCGAGCGCTCCTCGATATATTGGTTCACGCCCTGCGCGTAGGAATCGAGGAGCGCGCGAATCTCCGGCGACGAATCGGCTGCAGCCCGCTCTGGCGGCAGCGCGCATCCCCAGTGTACGATTCTCCTTGTCCACATCGAGCGCGACCTCGCCAAAGATTTCCGCGAGTTCCCCGCCGGCCGCGCGCCGCATCAGGTCCATCTGCCAGAGGCGGTCCTGCGCCATCACGTAGCCCTGCGCCGTGACCAAGTCTTCCACCGACTTGGCGCGAATCCAGGGGCGTCCCCACCGATCGCGGTCGACGATCACGCCTTCCTTCAAGGCGGGCAGCGTGGCGCTTTCGTCGATTGCCGGAAGCGACCGCCGCACCACCCACCAGACGAGCAGTAGCGCAATTCCAAGCAGGACAAGCAGGCCCGCGACAACGTTGCGAAGAATTCGAGAAGATTCGTGTCATTGGAGGTGGATCAAGGGAGCGCGGAGTGTAGCCCAGTTTGCGAGACGCACGCAATGCAGGGCCAGCCTCCGCGGACGGCAAGTTTCCGATTGCGGCGGCGGTCTCAATGGGCCGACGCAACACTCGCTTAAAGTCCACGTGCAGGACGCGGGGGCTCGCCGCCATCACTTCTTTTGAGACCGCGCTGACTTTGCCCGAAACGCAGCAGCGAATCCAGAATTTGTCGCAATGCGGACTCCAACGAGACAGCGATTTCGAAACTCGCTGGCCCGAAGTACTCGGCACGCTGCTTGAGACCTAGTCACGGTGTGGCGATGCGCAGCCTCGCCGAGCTAATATATCCGTTCCGGACCGAGATATCGCAAGCCGCACTCGATGCCGAGAGGAGACGAGCCATGTCCTACAGCATATCGGACTTACTGATCCGGAATCTACGCGACGTGTTCGGTGAAAACGATCCCGCGCGTCGGCGCGCGGCCATCGACGAGCTCTGGGCCGAAGATGGCGTGTTCTACGATCCGAACAAGGGCGCCATCCGTGGCCGCGACGCGATCGATCGCATCGCGGGCGCGGTCAAGGCGACTCATCCTGACTTTCGATATCAAGTGACTGCCGCTCCTCAGGAATATTGCGATGCAGGGATGGTTCCATGGATATCGGGACGCCCTGGTGAAGTGCCGGCTTACTCCGGGAGGGACTTCGTTATCGCGCGGGACGGCCGGATCGTAGCGCTTTATATGTTTTTCGACAAGCGGCCCTGAGCTCGTCGAGTCTACCGTCCGAGGGTCATCATTTGGTGACTGATGCGCCAGCGTTATGGCGCGGATGTCGCGGTTTTCGAAAACCGGGCCTCGGCGCTCTCCTGTTCCTCGGACGACGACAATCCAACGAAGCGGTGGAGCCAATTCGAGGGTGGATGTTTAAGCATCTGCTCACGAGGCAGACGCTCCTCCTCTCATTTGCGGCCCTGCTTGACAGCCAGGCGACCTAGCCAACTGAACTACACCCTCGCAAACCAGGGCCAGCGTTCGACCCGAAAACGTTCGGATTAGTACCCGGAAGTCGGCTTGTAGGAAGTGATGTCCGCGCTTCGCATCGATCCTGGACGGATTACGGGCTGCCCGGAAAATAATTCCGAGTGGACGTGTAGTCGGATAACCGGGTGCGCCGTGAAAAGGTGGTGGTCCACAGCGGGGGTTAAACCCGCCCGGGAACTGGTTCGCTCCACCCGGTAGCAATCAGAGCAACAGTGGAGGCAACGAAACTGTTGAAGCCTCTGGTGCAGAGAGTCGCTAGGCGACTTGGCGAGCGTGCAGGCCGTAACGTGAGTAAACGCTGAGCAGGCCCCGAAACCGACAATGCAGGAGCCGACCCGCCCCGGTTCGTGGGAAGGCCGAAGTTGGTGGAATCGTACGAGCGAACAAGTTCCATCCGACCTGCCGGGGTATTGGCGACGGCATGCAAGCAAAGGGGACCATGCGCAACACGGGAAGTCCCAGCGGTGATCGCGGTGTGGATCAACTGGCAACTCGCGAGAGATCGGCCGGGCCGTTTGGGATGGCGGAGAGGCTCGTAGTACCGACGAAGCCGGGTAATTCCGGTGGAGGGAAGGGGCCTCAGTTGAAGGCGGACGCAAGAAGCGACGACGGAGAGGGAGAATGGCGATAAGCCTAGCAACTCCCGCATTGTTTTCAGAAGTTGCAGACAGCGTCACATGCAATGGCCTCGGCGATTGCGTGAGTCTTCTCCGAGAGCCGGATGCGGCAAATCCGCACGTCCGGTTCGATGAGCGGGGTGTGGAAACGGAAGCATGGTGGGAATAGTGAGGCACCGGCAAACGAAAGAGCCGGCAACCGATAGGTTCCACCTAAACCACCGCGCCACACCTCGACTCCACCCATTTGCCGTATTAGAACGCCGCTGTCCGATTGATGCCATACCGACGTCGGCCTCGCGACGGGCCTAGTAAACTTAAGAGATTGCAATACAAGTCGACAGATTTTTACAATACGGCAGAAGCGGTTATACGACTTGCTACGGAGAGTGTTCATGCACAAGACAAATCGCCGCGACTTTCTAAAGCTGGCTGCGTCGGCCGGTGTCGCCGTAGCCGCCGGTGAAGCTACATCACTGCACGCCGACCCCCAAGGCGTTCCGGGACCCGTACGAGCCTGGAGAACGACACGATATGAGAAGTTTCAGCCGATTCAATCGCCTCCCCAATGGGAAGCCTGGGAGGGTGTGTCCGCCCTGGGCATTCATCTCGAACCCGGCACGCAGCGCCAGGAAATGATTGGATTCGGAGGCGCCTTCACCGATGCCTCTTGTTATCTCCTTCATCAGATGGCCCCGGACGCCCGGCATGCGTTCTTGGCCGACCTTTATGGACCAACCGGACTACGCCTGTCCGTGGGGAGAACCTGCATGGGGGCGAGTGATTACTCGACAAAGCTGTACAGCTACGACGATACCCCCGAGCCTGATCCTGAGTTGAAGCAGTTCACCATTGAACACGACCGTGCGTGGATCCTTCCCACGCTGCGAGAGGCCAGGGAACTCAATTCGGATCTTTACCTCCTCTCGTGCGTTTGGAGTCCTCCCGGATGGATGAAAGCAGGGGGATCAATGTGGGGCGGCTCCATGCGCGAGCACTGGTTCCCCTCCCACGCGCAATATTTCATCAAGTTTCTTCAGGCTTATGCCGCCGCCGGAGTGAAGGTTCAGGCGATCACCGTCAACAACGAAGTGGATACGGACCAGGATGGGCATTTTCCCGCCACGCTATGGGGACAGCAATATGAAATGGGCTTCGTGGCGAATCATCTGGGCCCTGCCTTAGAACAAGCCCAACTGGACACTAAAATATGGATTCTCGATCACAACTACGACCTTTGGGGCCGCGTCGTCGACGAGCTGAGCAACCCCGCAGTGTATAAGTACGTGGACGGTGTCGCCTGGCACTCCTACGCCGGAACGCCAGATGCAATGAGCCGCGTGCATGACATGTTTCCTGAAAAGCACATGTACTTTACCGAGGGGGGACCTCCTGCGCACCTCTTTGAGCCAGCAAAACAACAGCAGTTTACTCGTCCCGAGTACGGGACGGACTGGGCCCGATGGTCGAGTGCTTTCACGAATATGCTTCGCAACTGGGCCCGATTCATTTGCGTCTGGAACCTTCTGCTGGATGAAAACCGGACGGCCTGACATCACAAGTCCACCGCGTCCCTTGAGGTTGGGCGGGCTGGTCTCTATCAATTCCAAATCACAACAACTCACGTACAGCGGGAATTACTATGCCTTTCCTCATTACTCAAAACTAATTCAAAGAGGGGCCGCATTTTCGCCTCTTCGGGCGACTTGCCCGGCATTGACCATGTCGCGGCCGAGAATACCGATGGCAGCCGCGTGCTGGCGGTTACCAACAGCAACAGCGGTCTCGAACAGCAGGTGCAGTGTACGCTCGGAACTCGCGCGTTGAGGTCTGGTGCTTCCTCCGGACTCGATCACTTCGCTTATTTGGTAACTGAGGTTTGTCGCTTTTTGGCGATGTTGCCCGGTAGTAGCATGTGGCCCGGGTTCCCGGATGTCGCCGGTCACGCGAAGCCGGCAGGTGCCTTTAGAAAGGAGAACCCTATGAAATGGATCGCTTTCTTGCTTATCGTGGTTGCAACGGGTTCTGGCATTTTTGTCTTAACAATTCCTGCATCAGGACAAGGCGGTGGAGAGGTCGTCCCGGTTTTCGTAATTAAGATTCCGTCCGGATATCGTGACTGGAGATTGATCTCACGGCTCACGAGGAAGGCAACCTGCACAGTTTCGGCGCCATTTGGGCAATGATGTGGCGATCAAGGCCTACCGCGAAGGGAAGCTTCCGTTTCCGGACGGCACCATGCTTGCCGCGTTGCATTCAAACATGTCGCGTCGGACGGAAAACGATAAAGTCTTTGGCGAGCCGCAATCGTTCGTGGCCGGACCGCCGACGAACGTTCAGTTTATGGTCAAGGACTCCAAAAAGATGCCGCGACGGGCGGCTGGGGATTCGGTCACTTCCAGGACGGTACACCTGCCACCGAGGTACAGCTCAGAAACCCTGCGACCCCTGCCACGCGAAGGAGACAGCTCGCGACTTGGTGTTTACTCGGTACGCACCCTGATGCCGGGAAACAAAACCTTGATGACTCTGGCCTGTCTAGCAACAAGCTGCTTCGTCGATCGATCACCTCAGTAACTTGCCGGCGAGCCAGTAATCGACGCTGAACCTTCCCGGACCAGCGAAGATCAGCCAGATAAAGAAGAGCACGTAGAGGACTTCCGGAAGGTAGAGAAAATCGTCGAGCCAGCTGAGAGGCGAAAGTCCTTTAGGCAGGGTGGCAAGCGAGCTGGTCAGGGTAGCGACAATCATATCGATCATCAAAGCCGCGCTGGCCGGGCTCGAAAGAAACCCCACAGCCACCAGGGATCCGCCAACGAACTCGACACTCGCCACGAAATAAGCCGTCTGGCGGGGAAACGGGACTTTGGCCTTAACGAGCGTATCGTAAACAGGTTTCGTCCCGCCGGCGACAAACAATTTGTTTCCCCCGGAGATGGCGAAGAACAGCCCGATCGCAACGCGCACCAGCAGGATGGCATATTGTTCCAAACCATTGTTACCCTGCAGCGCAAACTCGACCAACCGTTTCCAATCCATCTGTTGTCCCTCCATCGCCCTCCGTCGCCGTACCATCGGACGATGTGCCGCAACGATACCCCCGAGAGTGAGGGCCGATTCTACACCAAAGGACTTCGCGGGATTTCTTCCTGAACGAGGGATGCCGGGAGTAATTTCACGCGGGCGGCATACAAGTGGTTTTGCCCCGATTTCACTTCTCCGATTACCGCGCTAATCGCCCAATTCGGGCTGGAGTTTCAGTTAAACCGCAGATACACTTGGCAAGGTTACGAGACACGCGCATGTAAGCGGCGGTGCAGCATGCATCAATACGTGGTCTTCGCGGGAGCGACTCATTCGGTGCTCTCCGTCCGCCGCATTTCCTGCCGATTTTTCATTGCGTTCGCGATCACCGCAGGCTGCGCGTTCATCTGCCTCGCACGCGGCTCCGACAGCGCGTCTTTCTGCGGCCAGCAGGCATCCCCAGTCCAATCTGGCAGACCCATCCGCTCCGAAGTGCAGCTTCAGACAGTTAATGTGCAGGTGAGGGACAAGAAGGGAAATGACGTAAAGGGGCTTACGGCGAGCGACTTCATCGTGCGCGAAGACGGCAACGCGCAGAGGATTGCGTTCTTCGATGCGGGGAACGGTCCGGTTGACGTGGCCGTGCTGGTCGATTCGTCCGGCTCGATGGTCGGCAAGTGGCATCTTGGCTCCGCACAAGAAATCGCGGCCCGATTCATGCGAATTGCCCGGCCGGGCGATCAAATCTGGGCGATGGATTTCACCGACTGGTTGGGCCCGTTCGAACGGCTCACTGCCGCACAGCTATCCAATCCCGGGCCGGCGACCGTGCCACCCGCAGGGGGGTCGGGGTCCTCTGTACACGACGCGATCGCCAGCGCGGTGTGCCATTTGCGCAATTCCAAGAACGCCAGGCAAGCGATCATCGTGATAACGGACGGCGTTGACGAACACAGCCGCATCAGCCTCGATCAGCTGATTGATGTCGTGCGGTCACAGCGCGCGCAGTTGTTCCTGATTGGATTGCCGAGCAGACCTGAGTTCGATCTCCAAAAGCACGCCGAGGCAAGGGTGACGCTGGTTTCGGGCCACGATATCAATAATCCGGCCGTGGCGTTCGAACGGCTTGCGAAAGAAGCGGCCGCGGAGACATTCATTCCGGAATCGGAGACGGCTCTCCAGGATGCGCTGAAGGCTGTTTCGAATCTGCTGGACTCGGAATACACGCTGGCTTACTACCCTCCAGCAACTTCACGCAAACTCCGGAAGATCGAGGTCAAAGCGGACCGAAGCGGGGCGCGCGTGCTCGCCAGCCGGTTTGTTGTAGCTAATCCAGATTCAGCCGACATCGTCCATTTCTTGGAAGGGACATGCACTGTATCGCCTGAGTTGCATCCATACCCGTACGAATCTCACGTAACAAACGGCCCGGGTGGTGCGGTTTATCGCGATGATTTCTCGGACCGCAGCAGCGGATGGCCACAGCATTCCGACTCGCATTACATTACCGGCGGATACGAATTGTCGACGGTCGAGGAGCGGACGATCGCGGACAACACTTCGCCCCGAATGACGCCCGATAGCGGGTTGCGCACTGGCCAAACGACGAATTTGGTAGCCACCTATCGAGAAAATGTCGTCGCAGCGTACGGGCCGTCGTGGCGCGATTTTCGCGTTTCCGCGACGATGAGATCAGTACTAAGGCCCGTCTCGAAGGAGGGGCCACAGCAGCGATTCACGAAGCCCGTTCGGGCCACCGCAGGCCTGGTATTCCGGATGAATCAGGCGGGGTATTACGCGCTGCTGGTAAGCGGCGTTACGAAAGAGAAGGAATTAGCGTTCGAGCTGGTGGCAAGGAAATTCGAGGGCGATTCGTATGCGGAAGCGGTGATTATGCCGTGGACTACAATTGCGCGTGAATCGCCTTCGAAAACGAAACTTGCGGTGGAGGATATCGGAGATCAGATCACCGTGTTCGTTGACGGGCAGAAAGTGGGAAGCGCGCGCGACGACACGTTCAGCGAGGGATATGTGGGATTCACGGTATCGGCGCCCGCACGCGCTACGTTCGGCAATTTGCTCGTCGAGCAGGCGTCCCTATCTCAGCCCGCCAGCTCTGCTGGCTTGGCCCCAGTGAAGCGCACGCCTTCCGATTCCGGCCAAGCAGGCCCCAGTGCGCCGACGGTGCCCGTCGAATCCAATCTTGTTGTGGTCCCTAACAGGCCCTGGATGAGCAAACCGTACGATGCTTGGAACGACAGAGACATTCAATCCATCATGACCGAGTCGCCGTGGGTGCAGATGACCACCATCGGGCGCACTTGGCTCCCCGTATCTGAGAAGGATGTTCCGCCTCAGCAGCTGATTTCCGGCGGCATCCGGTCATGGCCCAAGGATGCTCCCAACCTCAGCGGCGATAGTCCTGCAGTAATGGTTCGCGAGAGCGAAGCGTCGCAGAGGGGGGAACTCAACGTTTATGTGTATTGGGTTTCTTCGCGGGTGATGCGGGCGGCTTCGGCTCGACAGAGCGTACTTCACGGCGAGATCAACGAATCGGACGTGGAACCGTATGTTCGCGCTTCGCTAGACGAATATGCGCTTGCGCTGAGCATGGCGGATATGACGCCTTTTCTGGGGAACGACGAGAAATTCTTTCAACGACAGGCGTTTCTAGAGATGAGGAGCCGTGAGCGAGAGCTGTCGCCCAGCCATGTAGTCTATCAAAGGGATGCAAAGGGGAATTTGAAGCAAGTGGTGTTTTTCTTCCCGAAAAAGACGTCTTCAGGCGAGCCAACAATCAGGCCCGATGAGAAAGATGTGGAATTCAAGTGCCGAATCGGGGACTCGACGTTACACGTAGGATTCAACCCGCAGAAAATGACAGATCAGGCCGGTCCTGATCTTTGAACGAGTTCTCGCGCCTCCAGATTATGTGTTCATCCGTTCCACCCATTGAGCGCGCGATGCGGGAGCCACGAATGGATCCGCAAAGTACTGTGTTTCCCGCGCAACCTTGTCGCCCCTGAACTCCATGATGCTCACCGTGTACGACGGCTTGGCGTCATAGGTGATGATCAATTCGGTGACCCAAAGATCGCCGCTGCCAATGATTCGTCGGACAGTAAACCGCTTTTTGCTCGGCTGACTAGCGCGTTGGCCCTGTATGTTGCGCCGACCGCGAGTTCTCTCGCCTGACTGCGGGTAGTCCAGCACCGCGTCCTCGTGATAGATCAGGTGCTCCGTTACAAAATCGTTGGCATCGGACGCCGCCCAATGCTGATCCAGTGCCGCACGGATCACTTGATCTCGCACTGCAGACGACTGCTGCGTCTTTTGTTGATCGTTCATCTTGAACCTTTCAATTTGACAAGAAGCTGAATGCTTTAGCGGAATCGGAGCGTACGACTCGTCAAGTCGCGCTGTTTTACGCGAGCGAGCGTTCACATCAGCCGCTC
>CAWBGW010000024.1:0-197614 GCA_963788345.1 uncultured Acidobacteriota bacterium
GGCCGCCTGCCCGCCATCTGATTGACCGGGTCCCGCCAGCTCTGCCTTTGTAGCGGCCGCCTTCAGGCGGGCCGAACTTCGTGGATACCTCGGCGAAGGCGACGGCAACTACCGCGAGCCGAGGAGCGTCCGTCATCAGTACAGATGAAAGGTTGTTTCGATGATGGTCCTCACGGCTACGGGCCGGCCGTCAGAGTCCTTTGCAGGCTCGAATTTCCACTGCTGAACAGCTTCAATTGCTTTATTTGTGAGTCCGTAGGGAAGGCGCCTCTTTACTCTGATGTCCGTGGCTCGGCCATCTGCGGTTATAACCACGCTTAGCATGACGGTGCCTTGGAACTTGGCGTGTATGGCTGGTTGTGAGTATTGGGGTTGTGGGCAATACACGCACTTCGGATAGGAATAACCGCCTGTGCCAGGTTCGGGAAGACTCTTGTCAACGCCGGCATCCGCTTCCGGGCGCGCGATGTAGGTCTGCATCAGCTTCGCGCTCTCGTCGGAGACGGCGATCGTAGCGCCTCTGCTATCGATGACGGTGGTGCCCTTGTCGCCGATTTGCACGGCGCGAACGGAAACCCTCATCTGATCTCCGTCGCGTGCAATCGTTCCGAGCACTGCGGCATTGAGCTTGAGGACCTGGGCGAACGCGAGCACGGACCCTGCATCAAGGGAGTCCTCGGGTCCGTAGTCCATTTCTTTCATGCGATGCGCCACGTCTCGGCGATCTTCCACGTGAAGGTGCTGGTCCGATTGCGAAAGCGCGCGGGAGAAATCGTCGGCCAGCTTCGCGCCAAACGCCGTGATCGTCTCACCGGGTCCGACGAAATCGAAAACGGCCACTTTCTTTTCGCCTGAGGCGTGGAGGCTTTGCGCCATCGTCGACGCGAGATCCTTAATTTCCTGCTGCTGAGCGCTGGCGCTCGGAGCGGAGAGGCCGAGCGCACCAATCAGAGAAAGGACGACAAACGAAAGACAGCAGGGAATCCTTCGCCCGCCTTGACGCCTTGAGATCAAGCAGAGGCCCATGAGTACCCACCCACCAACCCATAAGTGATGTGTCTTCTTCACGGCCTGTATATCACAACACAATACTGCAACTTTCAACTCTGAACTACCCACCGATATTTTTACAGTACTGGGTCTTGACAATTTAGTACTCAATGATATCCTGCAGCCGGAGGCTTGGGACATGAGTGGCACAACAGGCTACTCTCAACGCTTCGGGACAATCGCTGTTCAATCGGTACACTTTACAAACGGAAATCCTGCTAAGTCGATGAAAACAAGCCACGGGGAAAATTTCAATCGGTACACTTTGTCGGCCCTCCAGGGCTTGCCGGCCTGCGACTCCGGGTTTCAGGGTTTGTACTTGCAAACCCTGAGCCTAAAAAGGATCTCTGTGAACTGTGTGACTCTGTGGCAAATCCGAGAAGTGGCACCGGGATTAGAAATCGACGCAAATGACTGAAAACGCTCACCAGCGACCAGTTCTAATATACGGTAGGGTAGGGGGTGTATTTCGCACTGGCGAAACCGAAGCGAACATTTTCGTGGTAGAAGAGGCGCTCTTCCCGGATGCGGATATAATGCGCGAAGCGATCGACCTGGAGGCGAAATTTGAGGCGCGCGCTAGCGATTGCGGTTCTAGTCGGCATCGCCCTGACCATCGGCAGCGCCTGTTTCGCGCAGGTCATACCGAAGCAGCCACCCACTCCACTCTCGAAGATGGTGCCACCCTCGGGGTCGGGAGTCTGCGCCGTCGGAAAATCGTGCGCGGAGGTGGCGCCCCTAATCGTCGAAAGCGCGCTGGGAGTTTCGCCGCTCGAAGAAAATCTTCGCTACCTCACGGATTCGATTGGCGGACGCGTCACCGGTTCCGCGGCGGCCGACCGCGCCGTGGGTTGGGCCGTCGAGGCCTTTCGGCACACCGGCGTCGACGAAGTGCTCACTGAAAAATTCACGGTCCCGGTTGGCTGGGCCGAGGGACCAACGCGCGTCGAGGTTTTGTCGCCCGAGCCCTTTCGCGTAAGGCTCGTTTCCACCGGCTGGTCGCCGCCCACTCCCGAAGGCGGCATCACAGCCGACGTAATCGATGTGGGCGCCGGCGACGAAGCAGGATTCGCAAAGGCCGGCAGCGCCGCGAAGGATGCCATCGTTCTCGTGCACTCCAACCTGCTGGTCACTTGGGACGACCTTTCGAACGAATACAAGTTTCAGCCCGGGATTATCGCGCGCGCCGCGAGCGCCGGCGCCGCGGCAATTTTCTGGATGTCCACGCGGCCCAACCTGCTTCTGTACCGGCACACCAACACCTCCGATGGCCGTCTCGAAATCTTGCCTCAAGCCGTTGTGGCGCGCGAGGACGCGGAGCGGATGGCCCGGTTTCTTGCGTCAGGGCAAAAGGTAAGCGTCCATTTCGATATGCCGAACCGCGTGAGTGGACCCGTAGAGTCTGAGAATGTCGTGGCGGAAATTCGGGGACGCGAGAAGCCGGACGAGTTCGTCTTATTGGCGCGCATCTGGATTCGTGGGAACTGGGGACGGGAGCGCTCGACAACGGCTGCAACGCGGCGATGGTGATTGACGCGGCGCGCGCGATTCGAGCTTCCGGAAGCTTGCCGCGCCGGTCCATTCGCTTCGTGCTGTTCACAGGTGAAGAGCAGGGGATGCTCGGCTCGTGGGCGTATGCGCGCGCGCACCGGGCGGAGCTTGATCGAATGATCGCAGCGGTGATTTTCGATGACGGCAACGGGCCGGGTGACCGGGTACTCGCTCGAAGGGCCGCAAGGATGTGCTCGCGGCGGTGCGCGACGCGCTGGGTCCGATTGAGTCGCTCGGCGTGAAAGAGTTCACGCTCGATGCCGACGCGGACACCGACAATTTCGATTTTCTGCTCGAGGGCGTTCCCACGCTCGTCGCGAATCAGGAGCCTGCGAATTACATGCTGAACTATCACGCGGCCTCCGACACGTTCGACAAGGTGGATATTGCGGAGCTGAAAAAGCACGTCGGTATCGCTCGGGGTGACGGCGTACGCGCTGGCCGACCGCGAAGAACGCATCGGGCCGCGCCAAACGCGAAAGGAAATCGAGGACCTGATGAAGCAGACGGGCCTCGACGAGGAACTGAAACTCGAAGGGCTCTGGAAAATGTGGGAAAGCGGCGAGCGGGGACGCGCGGAATGAGCGTGGGATGGTGGCGACGCGTGCCGCTTGTGGACCGTCTTCTCAGCAGCGAATCGTGAATCAGGCAACGTGCCGCGCCTGTTTTGGGGAGATGCGTGCGTCGCGTATAATATCCTGATAGATGTTCACCATGGTCCCTGCAAGCGACGGGCGAATCCCCGAAAACGTGACTTCCGAAACGAAGGCGCGCCGGATCCTGGCGATCGATTACGGCCGCAAACGAATCGGGCTCGCGCTTTCCGACGAACTCGGTATCACCGCGCGCCCGCTGGCCACGATTCACCGCGTCAACCGGCGCGAGGACCTTCGGAGGCTAAGGGAGATTTGCCGGAATCACTCGGTCGCGCTTATTATCGTCGGCCATCCGCTGCACATGAGCGGCGAGGCGGGGGAGATGGCGGCAGAGGCGGCAGGGTTCGCCAAGAAACTGGAGAAGGAGATTGCGGTGAAAGTGGAACTTGTGGATGAGCGATTGACGTCCTGGGAGGCCGGGCAGACAATGGCGCAGACTCAATCCGCGTCGCGGCGAAAGCGCGGTTCTCTCGATGACGTCGCCGCTGCGGTTCTGCTTCGCGACTATCTCGGACAAGGGCTCGAGCCAGGGCTCCACCGAAAGCGTCCTGACGCGCACTCCAAGCTCTACGGAGAACGATTAATCCATGCTGCGCCGGCTAGGCCTGCTTGCTCTGCTCGCTATCGCGGCTCTCGGCGCCGGAGCGGGCTGGCTCGATTCGCAAATTGACAAACCCTTTCGAGGCCGCCGGCCCGAAACGGTGTTTGTCGATATTCCCCACGGAACCTCGCGGTGGGGGATTGCAGGAATCCTTGCTCACGACGGCGTCATTCGCAACCGGCTGGCATTTCTGATGTTCAGCGTATGGCACTTTCGAGCCCCGATGCAGGCAGGCGAATACCTCGTCGACCGTCCGCTGAATTCGCGCGAGATGTTCTGGAAACTCGCGAAGGGCCAGATCTTCGTCCACACGGTGATCATTCCGGAAGGCTGGACGATGTACGACATCGCGGGCGAGCTCGACCGGCAGAGCATCTGCCAGCGCGACGATTTTCTGGCTGCCGCGCACGATACCTCGCTGATTTCCGACCTTGCACCGCAGGCACGGAGCCTGGAGGGCTTTCTCTTCCCGTCGACCTACGAATTCACGAGGCATACGACATGCGAGCAGGTGGCAAAGAGGATGGTGCAGAATTTTCATGCGGTTTGGGAATCGCTCGAGCCGGCGGGCTCGCAGCAGTTCCCCCAGGGATTGACGTCCCAACAGGTTGTGAGCCTCGCGTCGCTGGTGGAGCGGGAGACGCCGAATCCGAACGAGCGGCCGCTGGTTGCCGGCGTCTTTTACAATCGCTTGCGCCTGGGCGATCCTCTGCAATGCGATCCCACGGTACAGTACGCGCTGGCGTTGAACGGACGTTTTGAACGGAACATTCGGCCTGCCGATCTGCACGTCGATTCGCCGTATAACACCTACGAACATCGCGGATTACCTCCGGGACCCATCGCAAATCCGGGCGAAGCGTCTTTGAGGGCCGCGCTATTCCCTGCGACTACCGACTACATGTATTTTGTGGCAAACGCGCAAGGCGGGCATTCTTTCAGCCGCACCCTGGCGGAACACAATCGCAACGTCGCGCACCTGCGACACATGCTGGAGGGCAACAACGCTTCCGATCCTCACGGCAGGAAACCCACGGAGTGAAAGCTGTGAGTTCGCATCGACCCAAACAGCGCGCGCGCGGCGAGTCTTCCACGAAGAAGACGCTGATTCTGGAACTCGCGCGCGGGCTCGGCAAGCCGCGCTTTACTCCGGCGGAAATCGAGCAGATTCGACGGCAACTGATCGCCAAATTGGGAGCGGAGGGAAAAACCTCGGCCGACTATATTGCGACGGTGTTGCAAGAGGCTGCGATGCGCGTGGTGTTGTCGACGCGCTCGGATACGGAAGGACGCTACGAGGAAGAGTTCAGCGACCTGCTGCATTTTTCGAGTCTGGACGAGGCTGAGATGTGCCTCGTACGGCTGGACGAGCTTTTGCGAAAATTCGCCGTCGAGGGCGAACGTGCGGCGGCCGAGCGGGTGCGGGAAGTGGCGCGACTCGGGCGGCGTCGCGCGGAGATGATCGCCCACAATCACAAAGTCGCCGAGGCGAAACGCGCGGAGAAGACCGAAATCGCTCAGTGGTTTGCGCTCTGGCTCGAGACTCCGGACGCGTTTTTCGACTGGCTGGAAGTGCGAAAGAAATCCCCAGGGTTCCAGCAGAGGTTTTCCGCCGCCGAGAATGAGGATATCTAGATGTACGTTTTGGACGTAGAGCCGCTCGATCTTGGACCGGACGTGCGCGCCATCGGGCTTGAACTCGTCGAGGCCGACGAAAACCGTGAGCCCGTTCGTGGCAGTGAAGCGGCGGCGATTTGGAGCCGCGTATTGCGAGCAACTGCGGGCAACGAGCCGTGGGTGTTCGATTTTTTCAGTCATATCGATCGCGTGCGGGAGTTTTGCGACAGCCATCAAATCGCCTATCGCGAAGCCAACCAGCGGTTGATCGTAATTCCTGCGCCGGAGGCCGCCTCTCTCGACATTCTTCTTGACCGCTTTCAACGGGAGACGTTCGGTGCGCGCGCCGGATCGCAAGTGGTCGGATCGGCAGGTAACGGATCGCCGGGGGATGGTGGTGACCCGGCGTTGGAAGGTGAACTGGCGCGGCGCGGAGTGGATGCTTATCACAAGGCGTTCCCGAAGTACTTCTTCTGCGCGGTCTGCGCGTTTGAAGACGGATCATTGGTCTTGTTGAGCGAAAAACTCTGGGCCAGCGAAGTGATTCGTCGCGTGCGGCCGGCCCTCGAAGGTCAGGGCGTCGAAGTACAGTTGCCCTCCTGAATACCTCTTCCGAAGGACCGTTGCATAGTCGGCGACCTTGGTACGTCTGTACCATTCCCCTATCCAAAGGTTCTAGTACACTTAGAACTAGGGAGCCCAGTAGATGTCTCCGCTTCCACACGAGTTGACAGTGTCTGGCGATCCAACGGCCCCGAACGCCCGTGCATTTGTCCGCAGTCTCAACGTCCTTCTTAAGTACGTACGGCTCTATGGTTTAGAGCATGCCCGCTCCGCTGCACAGTTCGATTCCACCTGGGAAGAGCTTCTGCAGTGCGTCCGAGCGTCCCGCGAAACCGGGCTGCTGCTTGGAGCCTCGGGCTCCCAACTCCTTTTGGACGGCGAGCCCCTCGATTCAAGCTTTGCGGAACGAAGCTTTGCGGACCTTCTCAACAATGCCGGTGTCGCGAGCATCTGCTTCACTAAGTCTGTGGAGCGCGAAGAGTTCGCCAATCTGTTGCGTGCCTTCATTGAAACCGGGCCGAAGGCAGCCCCGCTCGCGGACCGCCTCGAGAAGCATTTTGGAGCGAACAACCAATCGGGGATTCGAGTTAACGAGATTCGATTTGTGGCAGAGGACGCGGGGTTCTCCGATGCGCGGCTTGCCGCCCAGTTGACCGTAAAGACGCTCGGCGCCGAAGCCGATCGCATTCAGGACTGGTTCCGCAGCCCAGAGAAGATGATCCAGCTTATCGCGGCCGCAGAGGGTTCGCACGGCGGTCCAGGCGACGGCACGGGCGATGGCCCAGGGGCGGGTCAGGGACTTGGTCCGGGAATGGGACCGGTGGTGGCGGCATCGGCGTGGGCGGCGTAGGAACCGGTGGCGGCGGCTTTGGCAGCGCAGGTACAGGCGGAGCTGGCGGAGCTTTGGGCGGGGTCGGCACAGGCCCCGGAGGTGGGTCGGCAGGCGGTTTCCCTGGTGGCCCCGGCGGTGGTTATCAAAGCGGTTCAGGCGGCTCGGGCGGAGGAGATGGCGAGCTCGAACTCCCAGTGCTCAAAGAGGCGGAACTTCAAAGCCTGCTTCGACTGCTCGCCCAGTTTGGCGAAGCCTCGCAATCGAACAATCCCAATCAGCTCGACCAGCAGACCTGGCAGCAAAAGCTGGCATCGCTGCCGCAGAACGCTCAGGTGACGCTGCGCGCAGGCGTTGGCGGGCGTCGCGGCCAAGACACCATCGGCGAAAGTCGACGAGACGATGTTGCTGCGTTTGGCCGAGGATCTCGCGATTCGCTTTGCGCTCGATCGATTCAAGCGCGGCGAGGTGCGGGTGAACGCCGTACGGCAATTGCTCGATCGAATGGGCCACGAGCTCGACACGCTGCGCAAGTTGCTCAAGTCGCGCGAAGAAAAAATGGCGACGGCCGGAATGAACGTCGAGTCGCACGCGGATGTCCTCGACAGGCAATTCTGGGCTGCCGTGCCGGAATCAGGCAAGCGTTCCGTGCTGACGTCGACGGAAGCGTGGTGCATCCCGCCGCGAAACGTGCAGCAGTACGTGGAAGAATTGCTGGGCCGCGGCGAATCCGAAGCCGCGGGCGACGTCCTGCTCCATTACGCCTCGTGCGTTCGAAACAAAGACGCCGAAGCGCGCAAGAAAGCTGCGATCGGGCTGGGGCAGCTCGCCGAACTCTACAGTAAAGCCGCGAGCCAGCGCTTGCAGGACGCGCTCACGCAGATTGGCCAGCAAATGGCGCTGGAGAAAGAGCCTGAACTGCAAACGCTGTTGAGCGCAGCGTTCGTGCGCCTGAGCCAGGAATCAGCGTCGCGGCGATACTACCGCGCGATGCAGCAGGCGCTCGATTCGCTCGCGGACCTCGAAGAATCACGGCCGAGTTGGGTGCAGAGCCTGCGGCCGCGCATCGGAGTCGAGAACCGGCTTCCTGAATTCATCGAAGAAGCGCTCGCCGCGGAAGCTTTGCCCGAAGGCTTCATGGGCGTGCTGATGCGCGTCCCGCAGCTCGCCGCGGAGCATCTCGCCGTTCGCCTGGCACGCTCTGGGCGGCGCACGGAACGTGAATGCATCGTCGAAATGGCGACCGCTGTAGGTACACCGTGCAGCCGGCATTTGAAGGAGACACTCAAGACCGAAGTGCCTGCGAAGGCGGCAACGGTGGTCGGTTTGCTGAGCCGTCTCGATCCGATGGCGGTTAACGATGCTTTGCCGGCGCGCCTGCGCGAGGGCGGACGCGGGTTTCACGACGCGGTGGTGCGCCAGCTATCGATTGCGGGCGCCCCTGAGCGCGGGCAAATTCTCGCGAATTCGATTGAGGCGTTCGACATCATGGTGCTGCCGCTGGCGCTGGACGAAATCGGAATGTGCGGCGACCCGGACACCGCTCCAAAGTTGCTGCGATTGGCTGAGGGCGAGCTTCTACCTCAGGGTCCGGACTACATTCGCGTCAAAGCGATTGAAGCCTTGGGCCGCATGCGCGCACCGGTGGCCGTGGGCCACCTGCGGAGGTTCGTCGAAACGCGAAAGACATTCGGCTGGGCTTACCCCGAGGAAATTCGGACAGCAGCCGCCCAGGCGCTTGCGAAACTCGATCCTGAGTGGCTGAAATCGTTCCTTCCGCAGTCGGGACTCGACCCGAAGATTCTGGCGCTCGCGCCTCTGGACCCGATACCGGACCGCGATGTCGTGCGCCATCGCCGATATCGCCGAGTTCGCTTGCCTCGCACCGTTCCTGCCGTGATTACTTCGGCGCGCGGGAAGTACTCGTCCGGGATCAGCGTATTGAGCCTGGAAGGCGGGCTACTGAGCGGCGACATTCAGCTCGCCGTCGGCACCGAGGCGACTCTGAAGATACCGGCGGGACTTCGATCCATCAGCATGCAGGCCATTGTTCGATTCGTGCGCTCGCATCAAGCAGGCTTCGAGATGGTCGGCATGGGACTTGAAGACCGCGCCAAGCTGCGCCGGTTGCTGGTGTCGCTTGGCGGCACGGATGCACCGACCTTGGCAGCCGACGCACACGCATCTGATTCCACCCCTTCAAAGTGAGTCAGTTCCGAGCCAGATCATTGCGACTCTCGCGGTAACAAATGGCAGCAGGGACACGCGCCGGTTCGTTGACCCCGCTGGGCTACCACTGCTAAATTGCTAGGTTCGTGTTTATGACTCGACACACTCTGAGGATACCTGGGCCCTTTTGGATGGCATTCCTGGCAGCAGTGGCAGTTTCCTCCGCCGGTTGCGCCGCGAACGAGAAGACGGCGACGAGGCCGGCGGGCACCCCCGTACCCGTCGCAAACGGCCACGAAGCAACAGTTAATCGCGGCCTATAATCAACAAGCGAATGCAATTCACTCGATTAACGGCTCGGTTTCGATGAAGTTGACCGCGGGAACCGCCTATTCCGGCGTGTTCAAGCAGTATCACGAAGTGAATGGCTTCCTTCTTGCTCAAGAGCCGGCGAGCATTCGCGTGATCGGGCAGGCTCCGATTGTCGGGACGAACATCTTCGATATGGTGAGCGACGGCGAGACGTTTCACATCTTCATTCCGTCGAAGAACAAGTTTCTGGTGGGCTCGGCGAACCTGCAGCGCGAATCGGCGAAGCCGATCGAGAACTTGAGGCCGCAGCATCTGACCGAAGCGATCTTCTGGACTCCGATTCCCGACGACGCGCCGGTGCTTTTTGAAGCCGATGAGGAACCCGGAGCGCGATACTATGTCCTTACGCTTCTTCGGGCCGCGGGCGATGGCGCGGCGGCAGGCGGGAGTTCAACCGACTGGAAGATTGTGCGAAAGGTCTGGTTTGATCGTGCGGACCTAAGTGTCGCGCGGTTGCAGGTTTACGATGCCGCCGGCGACGTCACTGCGGACGTTCGATATTCGCAATGGGACAACTTCGGTGACACACGTTTCGCACGCGAGATCGCTTTGACGCGGCCGGGCGAAGACTACGGGTTGCGCATCACCATCAAGAAGCTGACGGCGAACCAGCCGGTTCCGGCCGATCGGTTCGTGCTGCAGCAGCCACCGGGAACAGAGTTGGTTGACGTCGGCGCAGAACCCAAGGAGCCCCAGCGTTGAACTGGTACATGATTACGCAAAACGTGCTGCACCGCCCGGTGCGCACCCTGATCACGGTCATCGGCGTCGCCGTCGAGGTCACGCTGGTGATCCTGGTGGTTGGCCTAACGACTGGGCTTCTGACCGAATCCGCCAAGCGCACGGAGGGAGTGGGAGCTGATATGATGATTCAACCGCCTTCTGCTTCCATTTGGGCCGCCTTCAGCGGCGCTCCCATGCCCATCAGCATCGCCGGAAGATTGAGGAATCTTGATTACGTTCAGGCTGTTGCGCCGGTCCTCGTTCAGTTCAACTCGGTGAACGGACTCGATCTCGTATACGGAATCGATCCGGACAGTTTTCGCGCGGTTTCAGGCGGGTTCGTTTTCCATTCGGGTCACGATCTCCAAGGCCCGGACGACATTCTGGTGGATGACGTTTATGCGCGGGCGAAAAAAATCAAGGTTGGCGACCCGTTGCACATACTGGGACATGATTTCAAGGTCGCTGGCATCGTCGAGCACGGTAAAGGGGCGCGCCTTTTCGTGCAGATCTCCGGGCTTCAGGAAATGTCCGGCGCCATCGACAAAGCTTCGATTTTCTATGTTAAGTGCGACCGCTCCGACCACACACCGGCAGTGACGGATGAAATTCATGGCTTGCTGCCTGGCTACGAGATTCGCCCGCTGAAGGATTTCATTAATATGATGACGTCGTCGAACCTGCCGGGGTTGAGCGCGTTCATCAACGTGATGATCAGCATCGCGGTGGCGATAGGGTTCCTTGTGATTTTTCTTTCGATGTACACCACGATCATCGAACGCACCCGTGAGATTGGAGTGCTCAAATCGCTGGGGGCATCGAAGGGCTACATCGCTAAGATTATACTGAGCGAGACCACTTTACTTTGCCTCGGGGGCACCGTTCTTGGAATCGGACTCAGCTATCTGATGAAAACGGTCTTCACCTCGCTTTTCCCGGCGATGACCATTTCCATTTTGTGGAAATGGATTGTCATCTCGGGACTGATTGCGATTGTTGGGGGATTGCTCGGCGCTGCTTATCCCGCTTGGGTCGCCAGCCGTAAGGACCCGGTTGAGGCCCTCGCCTATGAATAGGCTCGGCGCCGCGGCAATGGGAGCCTACACTTCTGGTCAGGCTTCCTGATGCGCAGTTGCGCGGTTCTTTCCTTGGTTTGCGGCGTTTGTTAGGAAGAAATGGCAAACGCTACTAGAATTCTTCTATCGTCGGAGGTACGCTCACCCGCACGGGAGCCGGCTTTGGAGCCGATACTCAAGACCGAAAATCTCTGGAAGATCTACCGCATCGGCAAGATGGACGTGCCGGCGCTGCGCGGAATCGACGTGGAAGTGTTTCCTGGTGAGTTCCTTTCCATCATGGGACCTTCCGGCTGCGGAAAATCCACGCTTCTGCACGTGATTGGCGGGCTGGCTCAGGCGACCCGAGGACGCGTGCTTCTCGATGGCAACGATCTGACGACCATGAGCGATTCGGCGAGAACTCTGCTCCGCAGGCACAAAATTGGGTTTGTGTTTCAGCGGTTCAATCTGCTGCCAACGCTGGACGCGTACCACAATATCGCGCTCGCGCAGCACATCCACGGAAACGGATTCGATCCGCACCGTTTCGACGTTGTGGCAAATCTGCTGGGCCTTTCGCAAAGGCTGCACCACAGGCCGTCGGAGCTCTCCGGCGGCGAGCAGCAACGCGTGGCGCTGGCTCGGGCCATCATCAGCGAGCCCAAAATTGTTCTTGCCGACGAACCCACAGGGAATTTGGACACGAAGAGCTCCGAAAGCGTCCTTTCGCTGCTGCGCCAGCTGAACAAGGACTTGGGCCAGACGATCGTGATGATCACGCACAATCCGGAAGCGGCCACCTACGGAAATCGGGTGCTGCACATGCGCGATGGGATGGTCGTGAACGGCGCGTCAGTTCACTGAAATGCGAAAGCTGTGGCAAGCATGCGTTCGCACAGTTTTCTGGTCGTACGAGCGCGGAAGCTGGCCTTACGACGCGATGGTTGTGGCGATTCTTGTTTTCGTTCTGCTGACGCCGCGGAGCTGGTTTCACGATCAGCCACAGTCGAGCGCCTCGGACAATCCGGGCGTGCAGCTCCTCGAGCAAGACTCGAGCGGCCAAACGCGCACTTACCGGCTCGACGCAAAATTGCTCGCTCCTCAAAAACGCGCGGCGAAAACGACTCCGGAACTCGAGCGCGAAACGCACGACATCCTCAGCGGAAACGTGGATGATCTGAAGAACCGCACCTTCCAGGTACTGCGGATCAGCCCTGTACTGGCCAGCGATGGCTCGGTCCAGTCCTACGACGTCGCAGTTCATCTCTAGCGAATCAACGGGTTTCGGGCCGGTAACACGATCTACGATTGCCGTACCTGGTCGCCGTCCGGTGCATCCCAAATAGTGTGGTATCATCCCGCGCTTGTTCGGTGACCGCTTGGCCCGGCCGCGGTCGCATTCGGGCGTTTTGCGGCGGGCGTTTCACACGGGAAAATCTTGATGCGAAGTATTGAGGCCAAACTCTTTCGCCTCTGTAGCTCCATAACGTTGGCGTTCGTGTTCGTGTGGAGTGCAGCGGGGCAGGGCCACGCGTGGACCGTGGGCTCTGTGCTGCATCAAATGGACGCGGTCGCGAAGGACTTTCATAGCTTGTCGGCCGACGTCGAGCGCACGAAGGTAACGGTGGTGGTGAACGATCGGTCGACCTCAACGGGAACGATCCTGGTCCGCGGCGACAAGATGCTTCTGCAGATGAATGCTCCCGACGCCCGGACGATTTTGCGCACCGGCGACAATCTGTATCTCTATAACCCGGGGCTGAAGCGCGTGGAGGAATACAACCTCGGCAAGAACCGCGCGATGGTGGACGAGTTCCTGCTGCTTGGATTCGGCACGCAAGGGAAGAGCCTTGAAAAGTCGTACGACGTCACGCTTGTGGGCGAGCCGACGATCGACGACAAGAAAACGGTCGAGCTCGAATTGACTCCCAAATCGGATGCCGTGCGTAAACAGATCTCGAAGGTCGACCTCTGGCTCGATCCTTCAACGTGGCTGCCGGTCCAGCAGCAGTTCTACGAGACTGGTTCGGGCGACTATTCGATTGCGAAGTATGCGCACGTGGTGAAGAATTCAAACATACCCGAATCGGAGTTCAAGCCGCACTGGCCCAAGGGAACGGAGAAGGTCAAGCCTCAGGGGTAGCAGTTCTCGCGATTTTCGCCGCTTTCTCCGATTGCAGCTTCGCGCGCGCAGCATTCAGCGCGGAAACCATAATTCGCAGGTCGTCGGCGTTTGTGCGGTAACTTGTGATACAGGCACGAAGAACAGGAATGTTGCCTCGAACGCGAGTCGTCGAAATCCACGCATCTCCGGAAGCGACCACTTCATGCACGATCGCATCGAGGTAGTCAGCCGAACGGCCGTCGGGTGACCGGCGGTCCTGAAAGCAGCAAATCGGCAACTCCGTCGAGTTCACTACGTCCCAATCGGCGGCTTCAAGTTCGCGTCGGAGTTGCTGACCCACTTGAGTCATCTGCCGCAGGGTCGTGGCATATCCCTCCCAGCCGGCTACCGCCAGGGACATGAAAATCTTCAAGCCTATGAAACGTCGCGACCACTGAAGCGAGTGCTCGTAGGCATCGAAACCGGTCCCGTCCGCTTTGGGCGGCACGTAGGCCGCCGAAATATGAAACGTGCGGCCTAGAATCTGCGGATGGCGCGTTAGCAGGATTCCCGCACCCATGGGAACGGAGAGCCATTTGTGGGCGTCGAGCGTGATGGAATCGGCGCGTTCGATTCCGGCGAGCAGCGGACGCAGTTCCGGAACGAGCGCTGCGGCGCCGCCCCATGCGGCGTCGGCGTGAAACCAGAGGTTCTCTTTGGTGGCGATGTCGGCGATCTGCGGGAAGCGGGTCGATGGCCCCGGCGTTCGTTGTGCCAGCTGTACCCACCACGAGAAACGGCATAAAGCCGTTGCGGCGGTCTCGGTGAATCGCGGACTCGAGTTCTGCAGGTTCCATCTGCAAATCGCGATTGACTGGAATCTCCCGCACGGCTGCGCTGCCGAGACCGCAGAGCCGCGCGGCCTTGTGAAACGAATGGTGGCTTTCCGCGGAGACGTAGAACACCGGTTGAGCCCACAAACGACGCAAGCCATCGCTTTCAAGTTCCGGGAAAGCGTGCGTGAGCGATATGAGCAGCGCGGTATGATTCGCTTCCGACCCGCCCGACGCCATCACGCCGTCGGTGGTTGCCGGATCGTAGCCAAACCGCGAACCGAAGGCGCGAATTACGTACCGTTCCACTTCGGTAGCGAAGGGATTGTGCTTCCAAACCGCAAGCTGCGGGTTGAAAGCGCCGACGATCGCGTCCGCTGCGATTCCGATCGTTGTGGGAGTCGGATTGAACAGGCCGAAATATCGCGGATGGGGCGTGTGCACTTGCGTGCGCGACAACGCATCTGCGGCGAAGCGGACGGCGTCCTCCGGCGACATTGGATGCGCAAAATCGACGCGCGCGAGCAGCGAGCGTACCGCCTCGGGAGATGGCTCCGCAGAAACGGGCAGCTCGCGAATGTTCGAGACGTAGTTCTCGATCGTCTCGACAAGCGTCTGCCACATCTTCTCGCGTTCCACGGGATCCAGCAGAAGCGGCGAATCCTGCTCGCGATTGCCCGTCATATTTTCATCGTGGTCTGGCACGAGTCGCTCGTCGATTCAAGAAGACTTGCGCGAGGCCTGCTCTTTCGCGAGCAGGGCACGCTTCCGATCGAGTCCCCACCGGTAGCCGGCGAGATTTCCGTCTCCGCGCACCACGCGGTGGCAAGGGACCACAACCGAAACGGGATTCGTCGCGCACGCGCGAGCCACGGCCCGAATCGCCGTGGGACGGCCAATGGCGCGGGCCACTTCGCCGTAGGTTTTTGTGGTTCCGTAAGGAATGCGGCGAAGTTCTTCCCAGACGCGCCGTTGAAAAGCGGTTGCCTGCACGTCCGTCGGCAAGTCCAGGTGCGGTTCTCCACCTCGGAGATGGTCGAGAATTTTTCCCACCCATGCTTCGAGGCCGTTGCGGTCGCGTCGAATATTCGCGCGGGGGTACTCTTTCCGCAGGGCGGCTTCAAGCCGAGCATCCGATTCCCCCAGGTACAAAGCGCTGACGCCGCGATCCGTGGCTCCGACAAGCAAGCGCCCCAGCGGCGAATGGACGATCGTGTAATGAATGCTCATTCCGGCTCCTCCTTGGCGGTAAGTGGCGGGCGTCATCCCGAGGTGGGATGGCGCGCGTTCGTAAAGGCGGCTGCTGGAACCAAATCCTGCGTCGTAAAGTGCAGTGGTCACGTTGTCTCCTTTTTTCAGACTTGATTTCAGGCGGCGCATCCGCTGCGCGTCGGCGTACTGTCGCGGAGTGATACCCATCATGCTGCGGAAGGCGCGCTCAAGCTGGTGCGAACTCATCCCCGCCGGAGCGCTGAGGGCCGTGAGCGTCAGCCGGGTCTCGCCGTTCGAGTCGGTGTCGCTCGAAATTCGCGATTCGATTTCCCGGCAGACACGCGCTACGGCATCGATCCTGGGATCGCGGATGCCGATCGAACGAGGTCGGCAACGCCGGCACGCGCGGAACCCTTGCTGCTCGGCTGCTTCGGGAAGCGCAAAAAAAACCACTTGTTCGCGGCGCGGCTTCCGCGAGGGACACGACGGGCGGCAGTAAATTCCGGTTGAACGCACGGCGTAGACAAAAACTCCGTCTGCCGCGCGGTCTCTTCCTCGCACGGAATCCCAGAGTGCTTGGTTGTGATTGGCGCGATCGGCATTTTCGCTTCGACGGATGGTTTGCAGCGTCAACTGGCTCATAACTTGTCCTCGCTCACATGCCAACTTACCGAATCCCAATCTCCGCCGCTATCCGTTTCTTGCGGACAAACTGGGCCAAATTGGGGCGCCTTTAAGGGGCTCATTCCCAGGTTACATATACAACACCTTTTGTTCGCCCCCTGTTGACGCAATACCGTGTTGACCGCATATTTGCAGCCCAAGCAGGGGGTCCCATCTCGAGGCCGGTCTGGGGGGAGATTTATGGGGGCTGCTCCCGAACGGAAAGAGCCGCGGCCCGCAATTTCGCCGCTGCGTGAGTTCGAAAGCACTGAAAATGTTGTCGCCTTCTCGGGAAAACCCGGGCCAAGGCGTTTTGCACGCGTCCCGACGCACGCCATCGGCGTAGCCAGCGAACGTCGCCGCTATCCGCGCGCGAAACTGTCGCTGCCGTTGCGTCTGATTCGCGTGGGGGAAGTGCCAGAGGATTTTCCGGTGACGCTGGTCACTCGGAACATCAGTTCGAGCGGGATCTATTTCCTGGCGCCGCGCGATCTGGAAGCGGGCACGTCCATTGAACTCGAAGTGGGTCTTGTTGACCGGCCGCTGGGTTGCGGCCGCGTTCAAATGTACACCGCGGCTCACATCATTCGTTCCGATGAGACGGACACGCCCGGTTGGCGCGGTTACGCCGCAACGTTCGACGATTTCGCGCTCCAGCGGGACGACGTGATTCCCATGCGATATCACGCACACTAAACTCAATCCTGAAATTTCAATCGTTGTGGCGGAGCTGAAACCCCGCCCTTCTGTTTTCCTGATAGGATCTCCTTCCCGTGACCCGCATCCGTTTTCCCGCGCGAGTGGTGCTGTTCGACTGGGATGGCACGCTTCTCGATTCCTATGCCGCTGATTCCGGCGCTTACCTTGAAATGTTTCGCGAGCTCGGCATAGTCTGGGACGCGCGTGATTTCGAGCGGCATTATTCTCCAAACTGGCTTCGAGTCTATCGCGCTGCCCGGCTTCCGCGCGCGAAGTGGGGAATGGCGGACCGCTTGTGGAAGCGCGCGTATCGGCGGCAAAAACCCGAATTGCTTCCGGGCGCACGATCCGTGCTGCGCACCTTGCATCGAGACTTTAGTCTTGGAATTGTCTCGAGCGGCAGCCGATGGCGCGTTCGAAATCAGCTTCGCGAGTTCGAACTGAAGCGGTATCTGTCTGTGTGCGTTTGCAGCGAGGACGCTCACAGGCGGAAACCAGACCCTGGGCCGTTGCGGCTCGCCTTGCGGCGCTTGAAGGCTTCGCCGCAAGACACGGTCTACGTCGGCGACTCTCCGGAAGACATCGAGATGGCACGGCGTGCGGGCGTCCGCTCGATCGGCGTGCTCGGCCCGTTTCCCACCGAGGCGCGTTTGCGGGCGGCGAGGCCTGACTTGCTCTTGCCTTCCGTGCGCGATGTGCCGAAGCACTTGTGCGCGGTCGAATGAATTACGCTATTTAGATCGAGGAAGCGCGCTTGGGGGCTGGGGTGAAACAGGCGACGCTCCAGGATTGCCGTCAAGGGGCGCTGGAACGGTTTGCTGCGAATTCGGCTTGAAGTCAGTCGACCGAATGATGAGATGCAAATGGAACTGCTCGCCGTTTGCCGTGTTGATGTAGTCGTCGGAGCTGGTGTACGTCGGGAGCCAGTATTTCTCCTGAAAGTTTTCGCGGTAGGTTTCGAACATCGTGAACGGAAGCTTCGTTCCGTTGTCGCTATCGCTTTCGACCTCGCTGATGAACTTCCCATAGCTCTTCACGATCGCAAAATCGTGATCGTCCACCCAGATCGCGCCTTCGAAGAAGCGGCGGGTGCGGCTCAGTTGCTTGGGCTTAACCTGAAAAACGAAGGTGTTTAGCTCGTCGAGTTTGTCCTGGCCGGCGTAAAGAAAATTGTAGTTTCCGATTTCGCCGCTGGTCAGAACGAAGAGCGGAAGGCCGGCAATCGTGCGGATGTCTTCCAGAGTTAGCGTCGTCGTCTTTAAATTGGATTGCGGCGACTGGACGACGCGCCAGTACTGATTCCCATCAGGCTTCGTGTACACTTCGCCGCTCGCGGTGAATTTTCCGGCCGGGCCGCTGAGCTCTTGGACGCTGATCGCCTGCGTGAACGTAAAGGTCTTGTAGGCTTTCGCCATCACATCTTCATTCGCGGCAAAGCGCTGGATGATCTCCTGCGCGGGAATCGGCGGCGGCCCCGGATGCGGGACCGACGGAATTCTGTGAACCTCGAATTTCGGCGGCGGCGCAATCGGCCCCTGCTGGTCCTGCGCTCGGACATGCAACGGCAGGAGTAAGGCGCTGAACAAAATCGCGATGAAGCAGGTTCGCACTGTATCGATCGCTCCGTCCTATTAGATGCGTTGAGGCCTCATCGAGTCAAACCGCACGCCACGGATGATTCACGGCATCGGGAGGACACGGATGCGCACGGAGTATTGCGCCGCGTCTGCACCAGTAGTTAGGGGTGGAAATTCGAGCCGGAAGAGCGCAGAAAAGAACTTCGGCTCAATCGTCAACCGCGCGCACGCATCCGAACAATCCCAGCTCATTTCGATTCCAGCGCGGCCCGGGCTATGGATTTCAATCTTCGAGATGCCCTGGGGCGGTTCAATCGGATTTCCGTCCGGACGGAAGTCCTCGCAGTCTTGGCCTTCGCCCTCCCTGGCGGACGGCGCTGAGGCGCCGGGCGACGGGGCTGGCAATGATTTCGTCTGCCAACAGAAACGCGTCGAGGCTCCTGATCCCACCTCGCCTGATCCAGCTTCGGCAGGAAACGAATTGACAACCGCAAACGACTGCGGATGGGCGGTTGGTGAATCGACGGAAGACGTGGCATTGGCGTGCAGCGAAATTCGATAGTCGACGCGCAGGCTGTCTACGCTATCGAGCTGTATTGATTTCTCGATCTTGGCCCCGGCGGGGAAAATATCCGCAGCCTCATATCGCAGATTCAGCGTCGGATGTACCCCATCGTCGCTCCATGCGGCTGGATAGGGACGATTGAACAGACCATATTTCCCGCGCGTACGGGACTGGTTGATTCCCGGAGGATTTTCCGTAAAGGAAAAATTGTCGCGAAGCAAACCTACACTCGTCGAGACGTTCGCGGCCCACGATTTGTCGATCAACGCGACCGCCCGGCCGCCCGATTCCGGCGAAACGATCAGCCGCAGGCGGTCGTTTTCCAGCACCCATTCGTCAGCGCCGTCGCGGTCGAAATCGAATCGATAGTGGTCTGGGACACCGTCGGTGTGGAGCAGGACGGTTATCGGCAAGACGCGGCGGTCGTGGCCCGAGTGGACTCTCGATCGCGGCGCGAAAAAGATGGTCGGGGGAAGGTGGACTGCCGGCCGGCTGCGCTTCGGCCGTCTTGAACTCGAGCGTCTCGCTCGCGGTGCCATGCGCCGGGACCACCAGATTCTTCGAACCGTGGAGAGGCTTGTCGAACGAAAGCTCGGCATAGCCGTCCGCAGACTGGTTCCTGTTTTCCCCGATTACCAGCACGCTGATCTTTCCGTCTTCATTGGGTGTCACCAGCGCCGGATCCGTTCGCAAGAAAGCGTTCCCGCTGGTGGGAAAGCGCACAGCATTCTGGACGTAGTATTCGAGATCCTCGGGCGGGGCTTTGCCGGGCTGCTTCCGCTTGTCCACCTCGGCCACGTGCGGCGTGTAGGGCACGTCGAGCTTGAGGGTACGGCGAAAGGTGGGAGCGGCGCCGCGCGGGATGGTCAATTGCAGTTCCCTGCTGTCTGGGAACCAAGTCGAGTCCGGCTTCGTGTCCGCCTCGTCGAGTGAAACGCGCGAAGGTTTCGCGCCGAGCTGAACGTGAACATCGGCTCGCGCTGGAACGTAGAAGGCCAACTCCAGCGTTTTTCCCTCGCGTCGTGCGTCGAGAAACTCCGCGCCAGCCACCGGAATCGAGTCGTCGCAGGGAGCGTTGTTGCGATCGGCGAAACAGAGAGGCATCCCGAGAGGAAGCAGGACGGATTCGCGCGGCGGCATCACCAGATGCAGCGAAGAATACCCGCCCTGGCCCCCTTTGGCGGATGCCGAGGGCGAGAAGGATGTCGACGTTGGCATCAACCGTCTCGTGCTCAGCCAGGTTCGTTGCGCTCAGAAATCCCCTGCCGCTTGTTCGATTGCCGAGCGACTCCGTGCCTTCGTTCGTGACAATCTCGGAGAGGATGAGTGCGTCAGCTCCCTGACGCTTGCCGGAAAATCTGACCGTCGGCAGAATGTCCGCTGCTGCCACAAACTCATCTAGGGCGCCGATAGCCAGGTCCGATGCCTGCCGTGATTTGTTGTCCGCGAGGCTTTCCTCGAGCGACAGCCATGAGTAGATGTCCCGGGACGATTCGATCACTTCGCCGTCTCCGAATTTCCAGCGACTCCGGATGGCCGATTCGGAAGAGACGGTTAAGCCAGGGGCATCTTTCCAAAGCTGGCCGATGATTTGTCCGGCCGGCCGCGACGGAAAAACGGCGAGTACGCCCCCTCGCCGAACGTATTCGACGATCGCCGATTGAGCGCGGTCGGAAAGCTGGAATTGCGGCTTCTCGGAGTCGAAGGTTGGCAACAGCAAGAGCGGATCGCGCAGCAACTGGCCAACGGGCTGATATTCCGGATCGAGAAGCTCGCTCGAAAGCGGTGGCCAGCGCGCAGAGCCTCTCGATGCGCATCACCGATTCGGACACGTTTTGAATGTCCGCCGCTGTGAGAAGATCTTGAGGGAACGCACCAAGCGGATAGATGATTCCGAAATCAGCTCGTTTGTGTGACGCGGCCAGCATCGTGCCCCAGGCTTGCAGCAATTCTGAATTTCGACGCACCTCTTCGAGCCGGGGTTGCGGGTCGCCGCCTGGGCTCAACGCCGCGTCCCAGCGATACGACTGGTTTGACCACGGCACCGAATAGCCTGCGGGAGTGAAAGTGTCCTGCAGCGGAAAATAGTTGAACCCGTGGATGCCATTGGCGATGAGCAAGCGAGAACTAAGCAGCGTATTGTCCGGCAAACTAGGCCGGGGCCGGTCGTCGTCGCCAGGCGCATACCAACCGGCTTGATACTCGATCATCGCAGGCGGAAAATTTGGCTGGGTCTTCAATTCCTCCGAGAAAAATTCAATTTCCGCGGCATCGACTGTGCTCAGCAAGCGCGCACTGTTGCTAGGCGCTTCGCTAGGATGCATGTACCACTGGCCCATCGCGCCGATGGGTGGACTTTGCGCCGATCCGGCTGCCGAAACGCGCATATCCGTTGGATTGATAAACACGGGCGCGTTCAGCCCGCTAGCTTCGAGCATTCCGCGCAGTTCTTCGACGTATCGCCAAAAATCAGTACCCACGCGATTCGTTCGGCCAATCGCAAAATCGTCTCCGAGCTGTACGAACAGAAGAGGGCCGCTTGCGTCGCGGGGCGGATCGTCGTGACTTTCCGGTTTCAGATGGATCATGTTGTGCGAACTATACGGAGCGAGTTCCTTGGCGACCGCCGCGAACCAGGATCTTGTTGCTTCCATGTGAGTGGAGTTTTCGAGCCAGCCCCGCGCGGCGCCTTCCGCGTCGTGGGCATTCAGGTTGTCGAGCGGAGGGTAGCGTCCCTCGACCCAGTCGAGCGGATCCATGTGGTATTCAGGGCGCTCGAGCAGCCAGCTTGGATAGCCGCCATGGCGCCATTCGTTCAAAATTTCAGGGCCGGGCCGCGCGATAATCTTGAATCCTTTCTGCGTGGCGAGTGTAAGCAGGCTTCGCAAGTCCCGGCGGGGATTTGAGTGGCCATCGAAGTCAAGTTCGCCTTCTTTCGGCTCGTGCCAGTTCCACGGAATATAGAGATCGAGCGTATTGATGCCGAGCGACCGATAGCGATCGAGCATCGTCTCCCACAGATCGCGCGGAATCCGAAAGTAGAAGAACGCCGCTGAATGCAGGAAGAATGGCTCGCCGTCAACCCGCAACTCCGGATACCCGCCGTGTTCGACGATTTCCACACCTTGAGCCTGCTTGGAGTCTTTGGGCGGGCGATCTTGCCGGGGCGCTGCCGAAGCTTCCACGCCGCCCGTAGTAACAGCTTTAGAGGTGCCGATCGAGGCGAGGAAGAGGATGGAGCCAAAAGCGAGCACGGACAGGATACTCGGTCGCCATGCCAGCTGAGCAAAGCGAGATCCTGCGGAGCCTCGATTTTTCAAATCGCGTCGCGACATGGACGGGCAATTCTGCCATGACTTCGCGCCTTGAGCCATTCCGCGAATTGCGTTTGTCGGGAGACGGCCCCTATCGATAGCGTGTCCGTCGCTCTAAGCCGCGGAGCGGCGACCGTACTTAGCCCGGCCGGGTTTCAGGGTTTGATGATTCAAACCCTGACATATTGAAAGAGCGAAGCGGAATGCCGGGAACAGAGAGGAGGAAAGAGGTTAGTCCCGGAGGGACGGTTGACTCAGTCCTGTGAGTTCTATCTCCGTATTTTTGCGAATTGTGCGTTCAAACGCTTCCGTGCTAGCGTTCCTGGGTTTTGCTCTCGACGACGAGAGCACGAAGGAGACGGCGGGGATGCTGATTTCTAATCGGTACACGCGAATATTAGAAACCACCGCAACTTCAATGCTGCCAACAAAAAGGCTCTTTCTAATCGGTACTATCTGTAACCGACCAGAGCCGCAATACCAATGACAGACCGAGACCACAATTCGGATAGCCGAGGGGATCCGCCTTACAGAGGAAGCTTGCCCAAGTACACCACGCGCGCTTCCGCGATTGGACTTAGGAGTTCACGATGTGCCGGGCTTGGCGGCTCTGCTAGAATCAGCCGTTTGTGGCGGGACCAGAGCGAGCCGTGCACGAAGAGAAAGTGGCAAAGCGCTACTACGTGAGTGGAATGGTTCAGGGAGTTGGCTACCGTTATTTTGCCACTCGTGCCGCGCGACAACTGGGCATCGCCGGCTTCGCGAAGAATCTGCGTGACGGCCGCGTGGAGGTTTACGCCATAGCGCCACCTGCGGCGTTGAAGTCGTTTCGATCGGAACTCCGGCGCGGGCCGCAAGGGGCGATGGTGGAAAATGTGAGCGAAGATGAATCGGAGATCGACTCTCAATTCGCAGACAGATTCTCGATTGAATATGACGACTAAAGGGGACCCATGGACGACTTGAAACCGCTAATCCGCGAGGTTCCGGACTACCCGAAGCCGGGAATCCTCTTCTACGACTTGACGACCCTGCTCAAGGACAAGCAAGGGTTTCATCTGCTCGTGAGCCGGCTTTGCGACCACTATCGCGGCAAGCAAATTGATCTCGTTACAGGGATTGAGGCGCGCGGCTTTATCTTCGGGCCGGCGCTCGCATACGCGCTCGGCGCCGGATTCATACCGGCTCGGAAGCCCAATAAGCTGCCCTCGCGAACGGCGTCAGTCACCTACGCGCTTGAATATGGAAGCGACTCGCTGGAGGTTCACGTTGACGCAGTACGCCCCGGGCAGACTGTGCTCGTTTGCGACGACCTTCTCGCGACCGGCGGGACGGCGGCAGCTGCGGTGAAGCTGCTGCGGCAGCTCGGCGCGCAGATTACGGGCGCGGCGTTCGCGGTCGAGTTGACGTTCCTCAACGGCCGCGCCAAGCTCCCCGACGTCGATGTATTCTCGTTGATTCAGTACGACAAATAGGAACCAACCCGCCATTCCATCCATCTCGTCGCGGGGCGTCGGCGCTCATTTCGATTTGCTTCGCTGGCGGACTGCTTCGAACAGCATGACTCCGGCCGCGACGGAAACGTTGAGAGAGCGCACCGGGCCGGTGGTGGGCAAAGAGACAAGAAAATCGCAGCGCTTGCGCGTGAGTTCGTGGAGGCCTTCGCCTTCGCGGCCAAGGACGATCCCGATGGAACCGGTGAGATCGACATTCGTGTAGCTTTTTTCGGCGCGTTCATCGAGGCCGACCAGCCAGTAGCCCGCCTCTTTCATTTCTTCCATCGCACGCACGAGGTTTTTCACGCGCGCTACAGGCAAATGCGCCAGGGCACCTGCTGATGCTCGCTCGACCGTGTCAGTCAAGCCCGCGGCGCGGCGTTCGGGAACGATCACTCCCTTCGCTCCGGCTGCCAGCGACGTGCGAACAATTGCTCCCAGGTTGTGCGGATCTTCAACGCCATCGAGCAGAACTAGAAGGCCTCGATCCGTCGTGTCCGCGAGCAAGTCCTCGAGTTCGACGGTTGGCTTCGCGGCGGCGAGCGCGGCGATACCCTGATGTTCCCGAGTTCCGGCGAGGCGGTCGATCTGTGCGCGATCCTCGAATCGAACGGGCACGCCGCGGGATTTTGCGAGCTGCACCACGGACTCGATACGATCACCGTGGCGGCCTCGGGCAATGATGATACGGTCGAGCGCCCGGCCGCCGTTCAGTGCCTCTTCCACCGCGTGAAATCCCGTCATCCAGTTCATGGCTTTTCGGTTCGACCCTAATCAAGCGCCGCGCAGAACTCCAGCATTCGTTGCCGGGTGCTTTTCACGTGAACGGCAAAAGCAAGTTTGGAAGCCGAGTCAATTAACAGGATAACCCGATCGAGTTCGCCTTCTCCTGCGCGGCCCGCGAGGGCCAATCGAATCGGGTGAAACATGGCGCGGCTGCGATACGGCACCGCCAATTTCAAATCCTCGACGATTTGCTTGAGGCGATCGGAGTCGACGTCGCCGCCTTCAAGGATGCGATTCGCGAGTTCACGAAGCACTTCGCGCGCACCCGTGCGCGCAAGCACTTCCTGACTTTCGCGGCGGCGTAGCAGCTCAGCCGCATCATACGAGAAAAGCAACTCCAGGAGGCTGTCCAGGTCCTCCGGGGCGGTGGCGTGAGGTCCAAGAAGCTCCGCAGCGCGGGAAAGCCACTCCTGCAGGGCCTGAAGGGCAGGAGCGGACTGGCAGCCATCCTGCGGACTGAGCCAGGCGCGACCCCGGAGAATCTCTTCGATTTCTGCGGGCGTGCAGGAATGGACTCGTTCCGCTGCGGTCTCGATTGGTGTATCAGGGGCCATCGGAGACGATTCTAGCTCAGTAAGGCGCAGACCGGCGGGTCAGCCTTCCAGAGTCGCGATGGCGTGGGCAGCGACGGCCTCGCCGCGACCGATCTCGCCGGTGCCTTCGTTGGTCTTGGCTTTCAGATTGATCTGATCGATGGAGATGCCGAGTGATTTTGCGAGCGCGGCACGCATGGCGGGGAAATGAGGACCGAGCTTCGGTCGCTCGCAGATCACGATCGCGTCGACGTGCGAGATGTGAAGGCGGCGATCGTCGAGCATCTTGCGCGCGTGCTCGAGAAAGAGAAGGCTCGAGACGCCTTTCCATTTCGGGTCCGTATCGGGAAAATGCGCGCCGATGTCTCCAAGGCTTGCGGCTCCAAGAAGTGCGTCGCAGAGCGCATGGCTCAAGACGTCGCCGTCGGAATGCCCTACAGACCCTTTGTCGAACGGAACCTCGATGCCGCCGATCATCAGCTTCCGGCCTTCGGCCAGACGATGCAGATCGTAACCGATCCCTGAGCGCGTCATTTAGTTCGGCGCTCCTGCTCGAGGTAGAAACGAGCCAGGTCCATGTCGGCGGGGCGCGTGATTTTCAAATTGCGCTCGGATCCAAGGACGACGAAGACCTCGTGCCCGAAACGCTCGACGATTTGCGCCTCATCCGATCCGGTGACGTCGTCCTGCTGCGCCTTTCGGAAGGCGTCGCGGAGAAGCGCGTAGGAAAACGCTTGAGGCGTCTGCGCCAGGACGATCCGCTCGCGCGGAATCGTAGCCGAAATCAGCGCGACATCTTGCGGCAGGCTCGCGCGCTTCACTTCCTTTACCGTGTCGATGGCGGGAATCCCGAGAATTGCAGCGCCGCGGTTGCGCGCTTCGGCGATCACACGTTCGATCTGCTCCGTTGTGACAAATGGGCGCACTGCGTCATGCACAAGAACGATCTCCGTAGATGGATCCACTTGAGCGAGCGCATTCGCAACGGATTGCTGGCGCGTATCGCCTCCATGAACGACCCTCGCCGGGCGTCCGATCCCGGATTTCGCAACTTTGTCTTGCAGGGATACCACGTCCTCCGCGCGCGTCGCGATGAAGAAATCCGTGATCGCAGGGCTGGCGGCGAGTCTTCGCAGCGTGAAAATGACGAGAGGCAGACCGTCGAGTTCGAGAAACTGCTTCGGCACGTCGGCGCCCATTCGGGTGCCGAGTCCTGCAGCGGGAATGATGGCAGCAATTCGAGCCATTGAAGGGCCAGTAGTCTATCGCAAGCGAGACCCTGCGGGACGATGCGCGCGCTCGCTAAGAACGGCCCGTGTCAGGGTACAGCGGACGCGCGGGCCGCTCTCCTCCCGGCGTTCCCTCGGCCGGGCGCGACCCATGTGTGACTCCGCGGCAGCGACCGCGCCGCGCGCGGGCTGTTCGCCGCGTTCGTCGTAGCGTCCGAAGATCATCTTCCCGGCAGTGGTTTGATGGACGGAAGTGACGCTGATGTCGACCGTCTTATTGATCATCTTGCGCGCGCCGTCGACCACTACCATCGTGCCGTCGTCCAGGTACGCAACTCCCTGGTTGTACTCTTTCCCTTCGCGCAGGATGAAGACGCGCATGATCTCACCCGGCAGAACGACCGGCTTCAGCGCGTTCGCGAGCTGATTCACATTCATGATTTCGATTCCCTGAAGCGTCGCAACCTTGTTCAGGTTGAAATCGTTCGTGACAATTTTCGCGTCGTAGCGCTTGGCCAGCTCAATCAGCTTCATGTCCACATCCGCGATCTGGGCAAAATCGTCTTCCGCGATTTGCACGTCGAGGTGCGGCATCTTCTGGATACGCTGCAGCACTTCGAGTCCACGGCGCCCGCGCTGCCGCTTCAGCGGATCGGCTGAATCGGCCACAAGCTGCAATTCGCGAAGAACGAACTGTGGAATCACGATTGTGCCGTCCAGGAACTGCGCGTCGGCAATGTCGGCCACTCGGCCGTCGATGATGACGCTCGTGTCCAGGACCTTGAACGTGTGCTTCGTGTTGCGTTCGCTGCCGAACAGGCCCCCAAGGGCCTGCAGATTCAGCATGTCGCCTTTGTTAGCGCCGAGCACGAGGCCGATGTATGCCATCACGAGGAAAACGGCCAGGCTGAAAAACGAGCGCGTGCTTTCCGGCATCGTGGTATGCGTAAAAATAAGGGAAGTCAAATAGGCGCCGAGAATGCCCATGATGGAACCGATAGCCGCGCCGATAAGGCGGCGGAGACTGGCTCTCCGAAGCCGGACCTCGAACAGGATCACGCCGATCGCAAAGAGTAGTCCCACCAGCGTCGCCATTTCCTTAGAGAGACTGAACGGGCGAAAGTGGTATCCCGCTCCCGCGCACACAGTCACGAAGATAAGGCGCATGGCGAGCATGTCCCAAAACGTTCCCACTTGATCCTGGGCCGAGCGGGAAAGCGAGACAGACTTTGCAGGTGTACTTTCTACAGGCGCGCCTGCCGATGGGCGGCTTGGCGCGTTAGAAGACCTTTGCATGGTTGCACCCGATGAATTGTATGAACGCTGCAAGTTCTGGTTTCATGCAGCGACGAACATCTTCCTCTCGCCGGCTTTATCGAAGGTATTTGATTTGCCGGTATGAATGGAATGAAAAGAAACGCCTATAATGCGCGCAGTATAACACCGCGAAACGACAACTGCTTGGAAATGAAGCAATCAGAGGTAATAGCGGGGCACGCGTCTGCCCAGCGCGCAAAGGAGTTCCGACGTGACGGTGCCTATCTCGCGGGCCACTTCCGATACGACGATTTGTGATTTCCCATCTTTGCCGTAGATCGTAACCACATCGCCCAGCGCCGCATCCGGAACGCTGGTGACGTCCAGCGCCGTGAGATCCATGGAAATGGTTCCCACAAGGGGCACTCGGCGTCCACGCACGATCGCGCAACCGTGATTCGTTCGCTGGCGCATGATGCCGTCTGCATAGCCGGCATTGATCACCGCGATGCGGGAAGGCCCACCAGTGACGAATCGCGCGTTGTAGCCCACTCCCTCTCCGGTGGGAACTTCTCGCAAGCTGATGATTTGCGCTCGCATCGAGAGGCACGGCTCGATCGGCATCTCGCATCGCACCTCGTGCTGTTTTTGCGGCGGCTCGAAGGACTGATAATAGCCGTAGAGAATCGCGCCCGGGCGGACCATGTCGAACCAAGTGCTGGGACGCGCGCAGATCGCGGCGCTGTTGGCCATGTGAACGATTCCGGGCGAAATGCCGAGCGCGCGCAGCCTGTCGAGGCAATTGCCGAAAACCTTCTGCTGCTCCTCGGTTTGGGCTGATTCGAAATCCTCGGATGACGCTAGGTGCGTGAACGTGCCCTCGAGTTCAACATGCTTGCTGGCGGCCAGGGCGCTCGCGAACGCCTCGATTTCCGAAGGCGAAATACCAAGGCGGTTCATTCCCGTGTTGATCTTCAGATGGAAAGCGGAAGCGTCCGGATTTCCGGCCTCCACGTTTCTCGCCTATCGTTTTCGCGGCGGCGCGATCCAAGTGGCGAACGTCTTCGACACGCGTGACAGTGGGAGTAAGATTGTTTTCGATGAGGCGCTTTTCTTCGCCAGGCCAGAAGCCGGTGAGGATCAGGATTCGCTTTCGGATGCCCGACTCGCGCATCTCGATTCCTTCGTTGGCGCAAGTGACGCCGAACCATTCAACTCCGGCTTTCTGAAGGGCCTTCGAGACCGGCACGGCGCCGAGGCCGTAGGCGTTCGACTTGACCACCGCGAGGATTCGCGGCTTCGGACCTATGTGCTCGCGCACTACTCGCAAGTTGTGCAGGATGGCCTTGAGCGAAATCTCTGCCCACACCGGCCTTCCCTCGGTATGAATGGTCTTTGTCTTCGTAGCGCTCATAAGCGTGGCCTTTTAGGATGCCAGAGTCAGCGTGCGCGGCGAGCAACAAATTCGCTCCATCAAAATCGTCCGCGCCGTTTGGGTAAACATGCCAACTTGGAACTTTGCAACCGGATTGCCGCGGGGACGCAAGGATTAGCCGGGCGCGGATGTCGCTGTATCTATAGTAGTATCTGTATACTTACGAGACCACAAGACGGTTTCGGGCCGCTCGGAGGCGTGCGGTCACCGTGTGCCACCACACATCCTGCGGGTATGGACTGACGCGATTTTACTCGTTGCCGCCGGTGTTCCAAGCGTCTGGCGCGGCCTCTTCGAAGCGAGTGTGGCGAGCGAGGAAAACGAAGTTCAACGTGCCGGTGGGTCCGTTGCGCTGCTTTGCGATGATCAATTCGGCTTTCGCCCTATCTTCTTCCGGAAGATCGGTCTTGTAGAAATTGGGCCGATTGATGAACATCACCACGTCGGCGTCCTGTTCGATAGCGCCCGATTCGCGGAGGTCGGCAAGCTGTGGCTTGCGGTCTTCGCGTTCAGGGGCGCGGGTAAGCTGGCTGAGAACGACGATCGGCAGCTTCAGTTCCTTGGCGAGCCCCTTGAGCGATCGAGAGATGCTCGAGACTTCCTCCTGGCGATTGGTTCCGCGGCCCGTGTGCGTTGGCACGACGAGCTGGAGATAGTCGACGATCATCAGCGAAAGGCCGCGGTCGCGTTTCAGACGTCGCGCTTTTGCGCCCATCTCCAGCACTGTGGAGGACGCGGAATCGTCAATCCATAGCGGCGCTTCACCGAGGTTCGATAGCGCTCCCGTGATTTTTCCCCAGTCGTCGCGGTTCATGTGGCCCGTGCGGAATTTGTGGGCATCCACGCGCGCTTCGGACGCGAGCATGCGCAGCAGCAGAGACTCCTTCGACATTTCCAGGCTGAAGATCGCCACAGGTTCGCGTTTGCGCAGAGCGACATTTTCGGCGATGTTCAGCGCCAGCGCGGTCTTGCCCATCGAAGGCCGCGCGGCAAGAATCACCAGCTCGGAGGGCTGCAAGCCGGCGGTCTGATTGTCGAGATCGGTGTAGCCGGTGCCAAGTCCGGTGATCCGGCGGCCTTCGCTGAAGATGCGTTCGAGGCGTTCGTAATTCTCCCGGACCAACTCCTTGACGCCGATGAGACCGGCCCGGACGCGGTCCTCGGCAATCTGGAAAATCGCAGATTCGGCGCGATCGAGAATCGTATCGGCGTCGTCACCAGCGGCGAGCGCCTGCTCCTGAATCGCCGACGCGGAGAAAATCAGGCTGCGCAGCACGGCCTTCTCTTTGACGATGCGCGCGTAATGCTCGACGTTGGTCACGCGCGGCAGGCCGTCCGCCAGTTGCGAGAGGTACGAAATGCCGCCAGCGGATTCCAGATTGCCGCTGCGGGTGAGGTCCTCCATCAGCGTGACGGTGTCGATTGCCTGCTGCTTTTCGCCGAGTTGTATCATCCGGTCGAAGATCTGGCGGTGCTGCGGCAGGAAGAAATCGTCAGAGCGCAGTTTTTCTATGGCCGCATTGAGCGCGTGATTATCGAGGAGAATCGCGCCGAGAATGCTGCGTTCAGCTTCCAGATTGTGCGGGAGCGGTCGTTCGAGGACGGTGTCAGTTGCCATTATTCGCTTTAGTTTCGCCTATCGCAAGTGTTTGCGCAAGACGTTCTTTTGGCGCCGCGGAAGAGTCACGATCGCACAGTGCACGACTCACTGCTTTCGAGTTTTTCTCTTAGCAAGTATCCCGGCGAGCGAAGTCATTGTGACAGTCCATGCGGAGACGTCAATCGGTAGTACGCTGTGGATGTTTTCGGAAAAGTGGAAAACGTGGTTTATCGGAAAAGAAGTGCGCGCAGTGTTTGACGGCTGACAAGGTGCGCAGACGACGAATTACTCCTCTTTCTTCACCGCGAGCTTGACGCTGGCGCTGACTTCGCGATGGAGCTTGACGGGAATTTCGTACTCGCCGACGAGCTTGATCGGATCCGCGAGCGTGATCTTGCGTTTCTCGATGGTGTAGCCTTGCGCGGCGAGCGCTTCGGAAATGTCGCCCGACGTGACCGATCCAAAGAGCTGGTCGTTTTCGCCGGCCTTGCGAACGAGAGTGAGCGAAACGCCGGTTAGGAGCTCGGCCAACTTCTGCGCCGAGTCCTTTTCCGTGGCTTCCTTCTTCGCGAAAACAGCCCGCATCTTTTCGAGCCGCTTCATGTTGCCGGGCGTGGCTTCGAGGCCGAGCTTGCGCGGCAAAAGAAAATTGCGCGCGTAGCCTTCCGCTACGTCGACGAGTTGTCCGCGAGTGCCGAGCTTTTCAACGTCTTCCTGCAGAATGATTTGCATGTTCCTCAACCTCGAATTTCCGGCGATTCGATGAATCACACGGATTGCTAGGGGCGGGATTGACAACCCGCCCGTGCGAATGCGTCCCGAGCAGCTACAGCTCCGCCGCAAACGGCAGCAGCGCGATGTTCTGTGCGCGTTTGATTGCCACGGTGAGCCAGCGCTGGTGCCGCGCGCAAGTTCCCGTCATGCGGCGCGGAAGAATCTTGCCGCGCTCCTGGATGAACGGCGCAAGAATTTCGGCTCGCTTGTAGTCGATGAAATCCGCCTTGTCCACGCAGAACCGGCAAACCTTCTTTTTGCGAACGAAACTCCGCTTGCCTCTCTTGGGAGGGCCGCCGGGGCGTCCGCCGCCACCGGGTCCGCCTTGCGGACGAGGTCCTGAAGGGCCGGACGATTGTTGCTGAGGTGCATTATTCTCTGCCATCTGGTTTCTCCATTATCCAATCGATTAGGCTGATGCCGGGCTCGGCTCGCCGCGCTTGCAGGTGGTGCGGCCGGCGGAGCAGGTGCAGCTGGAGCCGGCGCGCGCCGTCTTGCGAGGCCGGCGCGCGGCGCGACGGTCGCGATGACGCTTCAGCTTTTGCTGGCGCTTCAATTCTTCATCGAGACGGACGGTAAGGTACTTGATCACAGGGTCCGAAACTTTCAACCGGCGCTCGAGTTCCTTCACTACTTCGCCGTGCGACGACTTCAGAATCATGTAGACGTAGAATCCCTCGCGGAGCTTGTGGACGCGATACGCCATGCGCTTCCGGCCCCACTTCTCGGTCTTCTCGATCTTGGCGCCTTTTTCGGTGGCGGTGTGCTCGAGGGTCGCGATCACTTTGTCGATGTCCGCTTCCGGCGTATCCGGGCGGCAGATGAAAATCAAATCGTACTGTCGTTCTTCCATGTTTCCTCGATTTCTTGCTTTCGTTACAGCAATTACTCCGAATCTTCTTCCGAAGGCGGCACGCGGCGATTGAATTTCGACATCGCCTTGCTTACGCCATCGCTCAAAATCAATTCGACTGCTTCGGCCGCTTCAGCGGACATCTGGTCCGCAGTCTCTCGTTCCGCGCGACCCATCGGGACGCAGCACGTAATCTCGCAGCTCGCCCCAAACCTTGTCCGGACCCACGCCCAGGCGAATGCGGATGAATTCCGTGCCCACCGCCTGAACAACGGATTTCATTCCGTTGTGCGTGCCGGCGCTGCCGCGCTCCCGAATTCGGAGCATGCCCCAGGGCAAGTCGACGTCGTCAACGAGCGCGATCATTTCCGCCGGATCGGCTTCGTACTTTTCGAGGAGCATCCGCACCGCGACGCCGCTCAAGTTCATCATCGTCTGCGGCTTGGCGAGTACAACGGCCTGTCCCGCCAACTCACCGCGACCGACCAGCGATTTCGCTTCCGGTCTCGTGATTCGAATTCCACCGCGCGCGGCCACCGCATCCAGCGCCAGAAAACCCAGGTTATGCGGCGTCTGCTCGTATTCCCGGCCGGGATTGCCGAGGCCGACGATCAATCTTGTAGGCCTCATAGGCGCTGCATCTCGCTGGCTCCGACGCATCCTTGCGCCCCAGCATTCGCGACAGGAATCTCGTCTACTTCTCCTTGCCCTTCTTTTCCGACTTCTCGGCCTTCGGAGCGGCTTCCGGAGCGGCTCCTTCTTCGCCCTCTTCTTCCTTCTTGCCCTTCTTGATGACTTCGGGCTCGGCAGGTGCCGTTTCGGCGGCTACGGCCACTTCTGGCGCCGGTTCTTCTTCCTTCTTGAGCATGACGACGTGCGCAATCACGCGCTGCGGGTCCGTCACAAGCTTGACCTTGTTCGGATCGAGAGGCAAATCACCCGCGCGGAGCTGCTTGCCGATGAGCATTTCGCTGACGTCCACCTTGATTTCTTCCGGGATGTCGGTCGGCAAGCACTCGACTTCCACCTCGCGCGTGACCGTCTCGAAAACGCCGCCTTGCATCTTGACGCCCTGCGGTTCGCCAAAAGTGTGCACCGGAATTTTCACGCGCATGCGCACGTCCATGGCGATGCGCAGCAGGTCGACGTGCAAGAGCTTTCCGCTCACGGGGTCCACCTGCCAATCCTTCAGAATGGCGCGCTCATCGCTGGTGCCCCCCACCTGGACCGTGAAAATCGTGTTGTGGCCCGACTCGGAGCGAAGAATGCGGCTCAGCTGCTTCGCGTTGACGGAGAGAGCCACCGAGTCCTTCTTCCCGCCATAAAGAATCGCCGGGACCTGCCCGGTCAGGCGAGTGCGGCGCGCGGCGTTCTTGCCGCGCTCCTCTCGAATCTTTCCTTCCACTGTAAATGTTTCCATGACCTCTTCCTCTGTTTGCTGCGAATCTAAATGAAGAGCTCGCTGATCGAGGTCTCTTCGTGAATCGACTGAATCCCCCGGGCCAGCAGCGGCGCCACGCTAAGCACGGTAATCTTCGACAGCTTCTGAGCCGCCTGGTTCAGCGGCACGGAATCGGTGACCACCACTTCGTCGATCTTCGACTTCGTGAGCCGGTCCACCGCGGGTCCCGAAAGCACGGCATGCGTGCAAGCTGCGAAAACCTTCGTTGCACCGTGGTCGAGCAGCGCCTCCGCTGTCTTTACCAGCGTCCCCGCCGTGTCGATGATGTCGTCCACCACAAGCGCCGGGCGGCCGCTGACGTCTCCGATCAGGTGCATCACTTCGCTTACGTTCACGTCGATTCGCCGCTTGTCGACGATGGCCAGCGGCGCATCGATGCGCTTGGCAAAATAACGCGCTCGCTCCACTCCCCCTGCATCCGGCGATACCACCGTCATCGGCCCAAGCTTCTTCTTCTGAAAATACTCCACCAGCACAGGCGCGGCGAACAAGTGATCCACGGGGACGTTGAAATATCCCTGAATCTGCGGCGCGTGCAAATCGAGCGAAAGCACCCGGCTCGAACCCGCCGTTTCGAGCAAATCCGCCACGAGTTTCGCGGAAATCGCCACGCGCGGCCGGTCCTTGCGGTCCTGCCTCGCATACGGGTAATACGGAATTACCGGCGTAATGCGCCATGCCGACGCGCGCTTAAACGCGTCGATCATCAGCAGCAATTGCATCAGGTGGAAATCCACCGGATTGCTGCAAGGCTGCACCACGAAGACATCCGCGCCGCGAACGTTTTCGAGAATCTGGTACCGCGTTTCGCCGTCCGAGAACTGCCCGTGCTCGGCGCGTCCTCGCGTCACGCCGAGATACTTGCAGATGGCATCCGCAAGAGCGACGTTCGCCGTGCCGCAAAACACCTTGAATTTGTCTTCGGCCAAGATTCTTCCTCAGCCAGAGGCACGCCAACCCAGTGCCCGGCCATACTCTTCCCTGGACAGGGTTTTTGCTACGAAAGCTGAATCTTCCGGAAACGCACGAGCGGCTCGGCGCGCCTGCGCTGGGTTTCGGAAGATTCCGAACACCGCCGACCCGCTACCCGCCAGCGCGGCATCTGCTGCTCCTCGCTTGAGCAATCCGTCCCGGATTTCGCCGAGTCGCGGATGGCGGCGGAAGACAGGTCCCTCGAAATCGTTCGAGACCTTCCCCTGCCGGCTCCAGCACAGAGCGCAGAACCCCCAAATATTAGGGTGTTCCGGGCGATTTGTCAATTCGGCGGAGAGCCACTGGTAAGCGTCCTTCGTGCTAACGCCGATGTCGCGCGGCGAGACGACAAGGACGGCGCGCCGCGCCATATCCGAGAGCGGGTAGATTTCGTCCCCGCGATTCACCGCGAGTGCGCGCCCGCCAAACAGAAAAAAGGGGACGTCCGCCCCCAATCCAGCGGCTATTTCGACTACTTGCCTCAGCGGCATCTTGGTCTTAGTCAGCCGCAGCATTCCGATGATTGCCGACGCCGCGTCGCTCGAGCCCCCACCGAGGCCGCGCGCCACCGGAATCCGCTTTTCAAGCTGCGCTTGAACTCCGTCGCGAAATCCGATCGCGCTGCCGATCGCGTCGATAGCCCGATGCACCAGGTTCTCCGGCCCCGCTGGAAGATTTGGGTCGTCGATTTCGAGCGTGATTCCCGGGCGGCGGGACAACGACAATTCAAGAGTGTCGTGCAGGGCGATGGCCTGAAAAATCGTACGCAATTCGTGGTAGCCGTCCGAACGGCGCCCGAGAACTTGCAGATGAAGATTGATTTTTGCGAACGCAGGAAGCCGCAGAGGCTTGGTCATAGTCGATTTCAAGGTTTGCTAGCGCCAGCGCTAAGAGCTCGGCGAGTTTACTGCGGTTTCGCTGCGTCCGTAGAGGATTTCTGGGCCAGCCGCTTCTTGAGATTTTTCAGTTGCGAGTCGATCTCGTTCACTTTGTCGGCGTCGTAATCGGCGGGAACTGCTTTTTGCCATTCCGAAAGCGACCGCTCCATGAGTTCCGCAGCGCGTTCCGTTTGCCCCATTTTCAGGTACACGTCACCGAGATGGCTCAGGATCGTAGGATCGTGGCTATCGCGATCCACCGCCCTGCGCAGGGTTTCTTCGGCTTCGGCAAGTTTGTTCTGCTTGTAGTAGGCCCAACCCAAACTGTCGAGATAGGCGCCGTTGCTCGGGTCCTGCTTTACGGCCTTTTGAATGAGCGACGTCGCCTCGTCCAGCCGGATGCCGCGGTCCGCCAGCATGTAGCCGTAATAGTTCAGCGCGGACGCGTTATTGGGATTCTGATCGAGCACCTTGCGGAATTGCTGTTCGGCCTGATCAAACTTTTTCTGGCGTTCGTAGATAGCTCCCAGCATGAACCAGGCCATCTCCTTGTCCGACGGCGTGCGCGCCATTTCCCCGGCTTTCTCGGCGGACTGTTCCGCCTCGGGGTACTGCCGCCCGCGCTCCTGAACCTGCGCGATATCAACGTAAATCTCCTGGTCGCTGTCGTTCCCTTGCAGCAGGCCCTGAAGCAGCTTCGTAGCCTGCTCGGAGTCTCTTTTTTCGCCGTAAAGCATCGCCAGCGTAACGGTCAGATTCGGATCCTTTGGCGAATCAGCGAGAGCCTTCTTCGTCTCCGCGATCGCCCGATCGATGTCGCGGTTCTCGCGATAGGTGTCGATCAGCAGCATCTGGGCGCGCTTCTGCGAATCGCCGCCGAGCTTCGCCATTTCGTGGAACGCGTCGATGGCGGCGGGATAATTCTGAGCCTGGCGATACGCTCGGCCAAGTTGCTCGTACAAAATGCCGAGAGCATTCGAATTGCCGCTGCCGGCTTGCGCCTTCATGGCCGCAATCGCGTCGCTGAGCACTTTCACGGCATCGTCGTATCTGCCCTGATCCTCATAGAGCAGGGCTTCGTTGAATAAAACCTCGAGGCTGCCCGGAGAGAGTTGTTTCGCGCGCAGGAGGCTCGTCTCAGCTTGATCGAACTGGCCCAATCTTCGGTAGAGTTCGGCCATCCGCAAGTAATTGTCGGCCGTGCCCGGCTCGAGCTCGGATAGTTTCTTAAACTGCTCGAGCGCTTCCGCGTACTTGTCCTGCGCGATCAAAGCTTGCCCGAGTCCGTGGCGATGGCTCGCTTCTTCGGGCTCTTCTTCGACGGCTTTGCGGTACGAGTCCTCGGCCTTCGCGTAGTCCTTTTGTTGCGAGTAGGCGTCGCCGAGAAGATCGTAGAGGTCGGGAGAGGAAGAATCCGCCGCAGCCTGCGAAAGCAGCGTGACTGCTTCCTGCGAACGGCCCTCGTCGATCAGAAGCTGGCTGAGCTGTTCGAGCGCCTGGCCATTGTCGGGTTCGTGCTGCAGGATGCCGCGCAGAACTTTCTCGGATGCATCGTGCTCGTTTTCGAAACGGTAGAGCCGGGCCAGCCACAGCGCGGAATAGGAATCGTCCGGCTGCAGCTTTAGATATCGCCTCAAATTGCTCGACCGCTTTGTCGAGGCTCTCTTTCTGGACGTCGCCCGCGGCCATGTCGCCCAGTGTGCGAACGTAGATGCGAGCGAGCAGCCGATGCGCTTCGACGTTCTTTGGGTCGATCTTGAGGGCTTCCTGCGCGTCAGCCACTCCTTCGCGGATGTGCTGAGACTTGGCCTCAATCTCCGCCAGCCGCTCCCGGACGACCGAAGAACCAGGATCCAGTTCGAGCGCTTTCTTGTAAGCGTCGATCGACTGCGTGGCCAATTCGGCCCGGCCGGTCATTTCGTACTGCTGTTCGAGCGTGTGACCCAGCGTGAAGTAGTAGTAGAGGTCGGAGTTGTCTTGCCCGAGAGATGGCTTCGCAGCGCTCGTTTGGCCCGCTTGCTGTCGTGCGAAGTGGAGGCCGGCGATTGCGGCGACGAATTGCCTTGAGCCCAAACCGGCGATGTGGCGCAAAACGCGGCCAAAACGGTGACGTTTAGAATTGTTTTCATGACAGGTCGCAAAACTCCATTATTATACACGGGTATGAGCGGATCAAAGATTTCGCCCGCGCCGGTTCTCGAAAAGAACGCACACTTATCAGACGCAGCCGGACCCTTTCGGGGTGCTTGCCTGCAAGAATGTCCGAGGTCGGTGGCGCTTCTTCTCGCGCTTCTTCTGGTGCTCCTTGGCGCGGGCGCTCAGCAACCGTCCGTAGTCGTCGCACCGTCCCAGTCCGTGAATCAGGCTACGTCGTCCGTCCAAGGCACTCACACGTTGGCTGATTTCGCGTGGCTCGAGGGCCACTGGCAGGGCAATTGGGGGCCGCGCAGCGCCGAGCAGGTGTGGATGTCTCCCAAGTCTGGGCTCATGTTGGGCACGTTTCGCCTGGTCGAGGGCGATAAGACTCTGGTGATTGAGCTGTTTACGTTGATCGAAAAGCCCGACGGAATCGACTTTCGCTTCCGGCATTTCACTCCCGAACTTGTCGCCTGGGAAAAATCGGATCCGACGCTGATGACTCTCGAAAGCGTCGATGCGATGCAGGCCATCTTCGTAAATCCAGTGGACGGCCAGCCGAAGCGGTCAGTTCTCACTCGGATCGATCCGGACACCTATGTGGCGCGTTCGGAGATTGTTCCGGAAAGCGGTGACATGCAGGTAGTGGAAATCACCTACCATCGCCAAAAACCCGGCCCAGGGGGCAGTGCATCATCCGTACGCCGCAAATCTGGAAACGACCAGCACTAATGCCGGAAGTGCCTGACGCCGGTAAACACCATCGCCATCCCCATTTTGTTGGCAGCAGCAAGTACTTCCGCGTCGCGCACTGACCCGCCCGGCTGAATCACGGCGGTCGCTCCTACCCTCCCGGCTTCCTCGACTCCGTCAGGAAAAGGGAAAAAAGCGTCCGATGCCACTACGGTATCCGCAAGGGAGAGGCCTGCGGTCGCCGCCTTCATCACCGCGATTTTTACGGAATCCACACGGCTCATTTGCCCTGCCCCAATGCCCATCGTCCGCCCTTCGCGTGCGAAAACGATCGCGTTAGATTTGACATGCTTGCAAACCTTCCATGCGAAGAGCAGGGCGCCTCGTTCGGCGTCGCTAGGCGCGCGTTCGGTCGCCACCTTCAAATCTGCGTCGCTGAGCGTATGCCGGTCGGGTTCCTGAACCAGCACGCCGCCGGAGATTCGCTTTAGATCGAGTTCATCGGGCGCATCCTCGCGCGAGTCGATGGCAAGGAGCCGTAGGTTTTTCTTCGACGCCAGTTTTTCGAGCGCCGCTGGTTCGTACCCCGGCGCGACGATGCATTCAACGAACAGCTTCCCCACTTCCTCCGCTGTCGGCTCATCGAGCGGCCAGTTGAACGCCATCACGCCGCCAAAGGCCGAAACCGGATCGCACGCAAGCGCGTTTACGTATGCCATCCGCAGCGAATCGTCTTCGGCGACGCCGCACGGATTGTTGTGCTTGATGATCGCCACTGCGGGCCGGTGAAATTCGCGTACCAATGCCCAAGCCGCGTCCAAGTCGACGAGATTGTTGTAGGAAAGCTCCTTGCCCTGGAGCTGCTTTGCGCCTGCGAGACCGGACGCCATTCGCCCGGCCGGAATGTAAAGCGCGGCGGCCTGATGGGGATTTTCGCCGTACCGCATGGCTTGATGCCGCTCGAGCGCGATGTGAATCCGTTCCGGCAACGAGTCGAGCCTGCCGATCGTGACGCCTTCGTTTACGGCGAGACGCTCGAGTTCCGTGGCGATTTCGCCGTCGTAACGCGCCGTTCGCGCGTATGCTTTGCGCGCGAGCAGCAAGCGCGTGGCGAGACTGAGTTCGCCCTTCTCACGCAGCTCGGCCGCAATCGCAGGGTAGTCGGCAGCGTCGGTAATCACTCCAACGCTTTGAAAATTCTTGGCTGCCGACCGCACCATCGCCGGTCCGCCGATATCAATGTTCTCGATCAACTCTTCCGGAGTAACCCCAGGCTTCGCGGCAGTCGCCGAAAACGGATATAGGTTCACCACTACTAAATCGATGGGCGCGATTCCATGTTCGTCGGCTTGCTCGCGATGGTCCGCCTTTCCGCGATGAAAAAGGATTCCGCCATGAACTTTCGGGTGCAGCGTCTTCACGCGCCCGCCGAGCATCTCCGGCCAGCCCGTCAGCTCGGCAACATCTCGCACGGGGATTCCGGCATCGCGCAGCAGCCGTGCCGTCCCGCCCGTCGACACGATCTCGATTTTCATCGACGCAAGCTCGCGCGCGAATTCCACGACGCCTGACTTGTCGTACACGCTGATCAGCGCCCGCTCAATTGCCACGAAAGGCCCTCCGGACGAAAACGGCCTGTCAGTGTAATCACTCGCGCGGAATTTCGGAAGGGGACCGATGTTTAGGGAATGAACGCGAAGGGGAACCTTTACCTGGGAAGACGGGGCCAGATTCGTCGTGCGCGAATCGCAAGTCGCGGATTTCTCAACCCGAGACCCGCGCCTTCAATTTCACGCGTCCACCTTCGACGCTGACGCTGTACTCCACCGCATTGCCACCCTTGTCCTGAAGGTCTTTGGTCTTTTGCTTGACGAAGCGCTCGAAGTCCCTGAGCGTGGGTGCTCCCGCCTTCTCGCCTGTTTCCGTCCGTGCATCGATTAGCTTCCGGTAGAGTTCCTCGATTTTCTTCTGCTCGCGCGCCGGATCGGAGAAGGTCATCGCGAAGGCCGCTGCAACCGCGTGCTTCGATTCGGACTTCGCTTCTTCCGTGGCCCTCGCGGCAGACGCAACCTGGCTTGCCGCAGTGCGGCGAGCGCGCTCCTCTTCAATCGCTTTTGCTGCGGCGCCAAAGTGGTGCTGTTTGACTCCAGTTTCTTTCTGCACAAGCTTCTTGCGCCACATGTCCTGATACTTCGCGTACGTCTGCGTAAGGTTGTTGTAACGGAAGCGCTGGGCGTAGTTCATGTCGGCCCCGCGCTCGGCATAGCGTTTGATCAGGTTGTCGCAGCGCCACTGCGTATCGGACGGCGGACGCGGCCGCCCGCCCCCAAAGTATTGCTCGTACTCGATCTTCAGAGTACGGATGTCCCGTTCAATTTGTCCCAACTCGTCGTCAATGTTAGCCATGGGCGCAGTAGGTTAAGGCGAGATTCCAGCGTAAACGCGGCTCCCGCTTGGGTCAATCGAACCATGGGACAGTTTTGTCGCAAAATGAAACTTCGTGCTGGTTCAAAGGTAGCACGCCCTGCCATTGCAGCTAAGAACGCGGCTGTGCTCAAATGGCAGCAATGAGCCCTTCTGCCGATCCAGCAGCTCGCGTGCAACCGAGTGCTTCGGCGCGATTGCGCGAGATTCCGTCCGTTGACGAGCTGGCCGGGAGGCCCCGTTTGCGCGCCCTAAGCGAAACCGCGGGACGCGGAATCGTCACTCAGGTGACGCGGAGCGTCTTGACTGATCTTCGCGCGCGCATGTTAAACGAAGGGTTGGCCGCGCCGACGCATACTCTGGAAATGCTCGAAGTGCGCATCGCAAACGACGTGAGAGTTTTGCTCGCACAATCATTGCGTCACGTGATTAACGCGACCGGCGTGATTTTGCACACGAACCTCGGTCGCGCTCCCCTGGTTCAAGGCGCGGTCTCGCATTTGGACGAGACGGCGACGCGGTATTCCAATCTCGAATACGATATCGAAAGCGGCCAGCGCGGCAAGCGCGACGTTCACACGTCGCGCCTGCTCGCCGAGCTTGCCGGAGCCGAAGCGGCAGTCGTCGTCAATAACAACGCCGCCGCTGTTTTCCTGATCCTGAATACGCTTGCCAAAGGAGCCGAGGTAATCGTTTCACGCGGCGAGCTGATTGAAATCGGCGACGGTTTTCGCATTCCGGACATCATGGCCGAAAGCGGCGCGCTGCTGCACGAAGTGGGGACCACGAATCGCACCAGCATCCTCGACTACGAGCGCGCCATCAACGAGCGCACGAAGCTGCTCCTCCGCGTGCACCCATCGAATTTCCGCATCACCGGATTTACGGAACGAGCATCGCTCGAAGAACTCGTCGCGCTCGGCCGCGGGATGCAGCTTCCCGTCTACGAGGATCTTGGCTCAGGGTGTGTGACTGACCTCACCGCCGCGGGCCTCTCCGAGCCTCTCGCGCGTCAGAGTTGCGCGGCCGGCGCGGCGGTGGTTTCGTTCAGCGGCGACAAATTGCTTGGCGGCCCGCAGGCGGGAATTATCGCCGGGAAGAAGGAAATCGTCGAACGCATCCGGCGCAATCCGCTGTTTCGCGCGCTGCGTGTGGACAAGCTGACGATTGCGGCGCTCGAGGTGACGCTCAAGGCCTATCTCCGCGGTGCTCTCGATGAGATTCCGACGCTGCGGATGATTCGCGTTCCGGCTTCCGAAATCGCTCGACGCGCTGCGCAATTCGTCGATCGGCTGCGCGGTGCATTGCCAAGAGACTTCACGGTCCAGGTGCGAGACGGCTTTTCAGTGATCGGCGGCGGCTCGACACCCGATCAACAACTGCCGACGCACTTGATCTCGATCTCCAGCACCCGCCGTTCGGCTGCCTCTATCGAGGAACGCCTCCGCAAGCCCGAAAACGGGACCCCTGTGATCGCACGCATTGAAAACGATCAACTCGTGATCGATTTGCGAACGGTGTTCCCGGACGAGGAATCCTCCCTCGCAGCAGCTCTCATATTTGCGGTTGGTTAGAAGCTCACCTACAGGTGGTTGATCACGCTCGCGACGCACCCGGCGCCGAACCCATTGTCGATGTTCACCACGCTTACGTTGGACGCGCAACTGTTTAGCATCGCGAGCAGCGCCGTCATCCCGCCGAAGCTCGATCCGTAGCCCGTGCTCGTCGGAACGGCAATCACCGGCGCCGCTACCATTCCCGCCACCACGCTTGGCAGCGCGCCTTCCATCCCTGCCACGCAAATGATTACGCGCGCTTCGGCAAGTTTCTGCCGGTGCTCGAGAAGGCGATGCAGTCCCGCGACGCCCACGTCGTAAATCGCCTCAGCGCGATTCCCCATTGTTCGCGCCGTGACCAGCGCCTCCTCGGCGGCCGGAATATCGCTAGTCCCCGCCGTAACAACCAGAATCAACCCTTTGCCGCGGATCGCGCGGTCACGAAGAATCGCAATCGTGCCAGAAAGCTCGTGGAATTCCGGTCGCGCCGAACTCGCACGCTTTCCGGTACGCGCCAGCCGCTTTACGGCGGCAAACATTTTCTTATCGGCGCGCGTGATCAGAATATTGTGCGAAGCCTTCGCTCGCAGCATGCCCCGCACGATTTCCGTCACTTGCTTCGGAGTTTTTCCGCGCGCAAAGATGACTTCGGGATAGCCCTGCCGCAGGCTGCGATGATGGTCAATTTTCGCGAAGCCGAGGTCCTCGTAGGGAAGCTTGCGCAGGCGTTCGATAGCCTCTTCGGGGCTGATCTTTCCCTGCTTTAGCGCTTCCACGAAATTACTGATGTCGAGTTCGTCCATAATTCTTGTCGCCGCAGCCCGATTCTAGCATTCCTTGCGTTCCCTGCTTGCAACCCTGGGATTCGTGCTAGAGTCGCGCGGCCAGCGGGTGTTCCCTCCAGTAACTTGAATTTTCCGCTCGCTGCGCAGGAGGCCATCGTGTGGCTAATTTGGACGATTGTAATCGGCATTCTGGCGGGCTTTCTCGCAGGCCAGGTAGTGAAAGGGCACGGCATGGGCGTGTTGGTGGACTTGCTCGTCGGGATCGTGGGATCGGTTTTGGGCGGCTGGATCTTCGGCATCGTCGGATTGGCTGCGTACGGACTAATCGGACGTCTCGTGATGGCGTTTGTAGGCGCGGTTGTGTTGCTGCTCATCGTTCGCGCGCTGAAACGGGCGTAACGCCGCAGATGGACTCGAGAAGGCAGCTCGCCTTGACTTTGCCGAAAGTCGGCACCTACACTCGACGCTTCGGCTCAAGAAAATGGCAAAGTCTGTGGGGCGTGTCGTCACGGTGGGTATCACGGGCGCGAGCGGAGCGGTCTACGCACGGCACGTGTTGCAATTGCTCGATTCGGATACCAGAGTCGAGCATGTGTTTCTTGTAGCGAGCGACGCGGGCATGCGCCTGCTCGCTACGGAACTTGGCCTTGTTACGTCGGATGGCAAGAAACTAGCCTCGGTTCTAACCGGAACTTCCGCGAAGAAGATCGAATACCTTCCGAACAGAGACATCGGCGCGAGCATCGCCTCCGGAAGCGCCATCGTGGACGCCATGATCGTGGTTCCGTGCTCGGCCGGGGCTCTTGGGGCGATTGCCGGTGGGATTGCGAACGATTTGCTGACGCGCGCCGCCGATGTTTGTTTGAAGGAGCGCCGGCCGCTGATCCTTTGCCTGCGTGAAACGCCGCTCAATCGCGTGCATCTCGATAACATGCTGCGCGTGCACGACGCGGGCGCCACCATCATGCCTGCCATGCCAGCGTTCTACTACGGGCCCAAAACGATCGACGATATCGTCGGCCAGTTCGCCTATCGCGTGCTCGCGCAGGCCGGCCTGGTTCAGGAGAAGCAGTATCGCTGGAAGGGCGGGAAACCTTAGAATAGATGGATCGTGTCCCAGTATGAGTAAGAGCCGAATTCGCACCGTGCTCGAAATGATCAAGTTCGAGCACTCCGTTTTTGCGCTGCCTTTTGCGCTGGTTGGAGCGTTGCTAGCGGCTCGTGCTGCTGGCGGTCTGCCGACGTGGCGGCAAATTCTTTGGATCATCGTCGCGATGGTCGGTGCGCGCTCCGCTGCGATGACCATGAACCGTATCGCCGACATTGAATACGACCGCCGCAATCCTCGCACCGCTAATCGCGCCCTGCCTAAAGGCGAGCTTTCGGTCGGCTTCGCAGCGGCCTTCACTCTTGCTGCGTCCGCCTTGCTGGTGGTCGCGGCGTGGCAACTGAACCCGCTTGCGCTGAAGCTTTCGCCTGTGGCGCTCGCGATCCTGTTCTTCTACTCCTATACGAAGCGATTCACTTCGTGGTCGCACTTCGTGCTCGGTTTTTGCCTGGGCATTTCCCCGGCAGCCGCCTGGATCGCCATTCGAGGATCGCTCGACCGGCGGATGTTGATTCTCTGCGCGGCTGTGACTCTGTGGGTGGGCGGATTCGATGTACTGTACGCGTGCCAGGACGTGGAATTCGACAAGACTGCCGGTCTGTATTCGATCCCAAAGAAGTTTGGCATAGCCCGCGCACTGCTGATTGCGCGCGCGATGCACGTTGTCATGATAGGTCTGCTCATTTGGCTCGCTTGGAGCTTTCAGTTGACGTGGCCCGCCTGGGCCGGAATCGCGGTGGTTGCGGCCCTGTTGATCTACGAGCATTCGCTGGTGAAGCCGAACGACCTGAGCAAAATGAATGCTGCGTTTTTCACGGTGAATGGCTATATTAGTTTGTTGTTCCTATTATTCTGGGGCGCGGCCACGGTCTTAGGACGCCCGTAGAATTTGAGGGAATATCACAATATGAGCGCTGGATTTCAGGCCGCAGGCTTTCAAACCACCGACCAACGGCTAAAGCCGATTGCGGAGAGAGTCTTCGCCGGGGAACGGCTTTCCGCCGAAGACGGGCTCGCGCTCTACGAGTCGCATGACCTGCTCGCGATCGGGTGGCTTGCGAACCACGTTCGTGAGCAACGGCACGGCAACGTCTGCTACTTCAACATCAACCGGCACATCAATCCGACGAACGTGTGCGTCGCGCATTGCCGTTTGTGCGCGTTCGGACGCTCGCCGGATGCGCCGGGGGCTTACACGTTTGCTCTCGACGAAATCTGGTCGCGCGCGGCGGAGGGAGTTGCGGAAGGAGCAACGGAGTTTCACATTGTCGGCGGACTGCATCCCGATTTGCCGTTCGAGTATTACCTCGACTTGATCCGCGGACTCAAGCAGCGTTTCCCGTACGTGCACTTAAAAGCGTTCACGATGGTCGAGGTGGGCTACTACGCGCGCATCTCCAAGCTCTCGATTCGCGACACGCTGGTGAAGATGAAAGAAGCGGGCGTGGACTCGTTGCCGGGTGGCGGCGCCGAGATTTTTCATCCGCGCGTGCGAAAGATCATTTGCGACCACAAGGTGAGCGGTCAGATGTGGTTGCAAATCGCGCGCACGGCGCACGAGGTTGGCCTGCGGTCGAACGCGACGATGCTATACGGCCACATCGAAAATGCCGAGGAACGCGTCGATCATTTGCTCCAGCTTCGTGACCTGCAGAACAGAACTCACGGGTTCGTCGCGTTCATTCCGCTGGCCTTTCACCCGGCAAATACGGCCCTCTCGCATTTGCCGAACCCCACGGGATTCGACGACCTGAAAACCATCGCGATCTCGCGCCTGCTGCTCGACAATTTCGAGCACATCAAGGCCTACTGGATCATGCTCACGCCGCGGATTGCGCAAGTGGCTCTGCGATTCGGAGCGAATGATCTGGATGGGACTGTGGTGGAAGAGAAGATTTACCACGATGCGGGTGCCACAACGCCTGAGCACCTCTCGCGCGCCGAACTCGAACGGCTGATCCGCGCGGCAGGGCGCGTGCCAGTCGAGCGCGACACGCTTTATAACCGTGTCGACCGCGAGAAGATGCCTTTCCCCGTCACGGCTGCGCGGTCAGGCAGCGACGGCTTCATCCCCGAAACATCTCTGACGCTGAACGTCTGAAGCGCCAGGACAAGTTCCCTCCGCTAGCCGAAGTGAGAATCCAACAATTGACTATGGGTTCTGCCGGTCTTTGGAGTCCTCGGGAACGCCGAGAACCTGCACCTGGATGGAGCGCTCGCGCGGACCGTCGAGTTCGGCAAGAATGATCGATTGCCAGTTACCCAGCGCGATCTCGCCGTTCCGGACGGGAACCGAAAGGGTGTGCCCCAGCAGCATCGCGCGAAGATGCGAATCGGCGTTCTTGCGGCTGCATTCGGAGAGTTTGGGATCGTTGTGCCGCCAGTAATCGAAGCGGCCCACAAGGCGCTCCAGAAACGACTTGATATCGTCCAGCAGCGCCTGCTGGAATTCGTTGATAAAGATCGCCGTGGTCGTGTGCAGCGATTGGACAAGCAGAAAACCCGCTTTCAAGCCGTGCTTGCGCACGACGTCATTCAAATCTCGCGTGATATTAATCAGTTCAAGCCGTTCCCGCGTTTTGTAGCACAGCGTTTCGAGATACATTTGCAGCGCCGCTGTGGGACGTACTTCCGGTACGAGTCTGGCTGTTTTCAGCGTGGCCATTTTTCCCTCAGTGTCCCTGATATCTGCTATCTGATCCGGCTGTGAAATTTGATGCTGACGAACTCGTCGAGTTGCTTATGGGGTCATTATAGTTTCCACTGTGAAGTAACGCCATCATTAAACGTCGTATGCGCGCGCCGCGTGTCTCAAGATGCATTCCGTCCGATCACGCGTGCGGATGAGATTTGTCGTACACCGCCATCAGCTGCTCGACGCTCGCCTGCGTGTAGCGCTGAGTGGTCGATAGCGAAACGTGCCCCAGCAGTTCCTGAATTGCTCGAAGGTCCGCGCCGTCGGCGAGCAAGTGAGTGGCGAAGGCATGCCGGAGCGAGTGCGGATGAAGGTCCCAGTTCACATTGCAAACGCGCGCGTACTTTTTCACCAGCAGGCGTACCGCCTGGTCGGTCAACCGCTGCCCCTTGCGATTCAGAAACACGGCGTCAGCAGCCGGGTTTCGCGCGCCGGCGAGAATCTCCTCGCGCACAGGCCAGTAGTTTTCAAGCGCCGATCGGGCCTTGTCGCCAAATGGGACAATGCGCTCCTTCCGGCCTTTGCCAAGCACGCGAACCATCTGTCCCCGCCGGTCGACGTTCGAGACGTTAAGGCCCACGAGTTCGCTCACGCGCAAACCCGATCCGTACAGCAGCTCCAGAATGAACCGGTCGCGCTTCAGCATCAGTTTTTCGTTATCCCGCTGTTTCGGCGTCAGGGCCCGCCCGCCTGCCCGGCGCGGCGGCGTCGAAAGATTGTCAAGAAATCCGTTCATCTCTTCCGCAGTCAAGACCCGGGGTACCCGTTTTGGAAGTTTCGGACTGCTCACGAGCCGGGCGGGATTGTGCTTCACCAGGCCTTCGCGGATACAGAACTTGAAGAACGTGCGCAATGCCGCGAGCTTCCGCGCGATAGACGATTTTTCCAGGCCCTTGTCGTACATCGAGCTTACGTATTCCCGGATGATTTTGTGGTCAATTTGATCGATCGGCAGCGTTTTCTCGCCCGGCGGAGTAAGGAAGCTGCGGAACTGGTTGACGTCATTGCGATACTCGACAATCGTGCGCGGCGACGCATCCTTTTCGTACTTCAGGCACGCGATGAAATTGTCGATTACCTGCTTCATCCCGACGTCCAGGCAACGATTATACACGGCCAACACTGCGCCCCCCGTTTGCATCTGTTATTCGGGGTTTGTACAAGTCCTTTTGCTTGATTGCATTTAAGCTCGGCGGCCGCGTCCGCGCTGTTGGCAGCAACCAGGGTGCCGCGGAGTTCGTTGCGGCATTGGAAGTTACCGAGAGTGTCGCTAGAATGGTTGGCTCTCGAAGAGGGGTTTGTCCTAGGAGCGATCGATGGCGGTTCTTGACACGCAGAGTTTGCTGAGTTGGTCGGAGATAGATTGGTCCGGATTCGAAGCCGCCGAAGCAACGCGCGGCGGCGTCGCTCGCCCCAGCCTTCCCCTTTCGTTGCATGGAGGCATTGATGCAACGAAGTAAGCCGGCCCTTTCCCTCTTGTGTCTGCTGACTTTGGCGATTGTAAGCTTCCCTAGCTGCGGCAGTGGCACGAACGCCTGCAACAACGTCACGGCCATCACGGTTACAAGCGCGTCAAACACGGTCGCCCTCAACACCCAGGTTGACTTCACAGCCCAAGTAACTCTCTCTAACTCGACAATAACGACGAACACCGCGGTCACTTGGCAAGTGAACGGCACGAGCGGCGGCAACGCGACGATTGGGACGATTGTACCTTCCGCGACCGACGTCAATGTTGGAGTCTATACGGCGCCTGGAGTGGTCCCGTCAACAAACAACGGCGAAGTGATGATCACTGCAATCATCACTCAGAGCGCAACCTGCGGTTCCACCGCTACAGCCACGATCACGTCGAACATAGTCACGATCACGATTGGAGCCGGGGCGGGCCTCGCGGTAACCCCGATACAAGAGACGGTTCGTGCGGGCGCCAGCTTCCAGTTTCAGGCGTTGCTGAACAGCGTGGCGTATTCCGGCGCTACCTGGACTGTGAGCTCCACAAATGGCGGCGATGTCGGATCGATTGTTCCCACGACGGGATTGTACACGGCGCCTTTGGCGCCACCGCCGGGAGGTACCGTCACGGTTACTGCGACCGTTGGAGCTGAAATGGCGACAGCTACGGTTACAATCGAGTATTCGGACGCTTCGCTGCAGGGACCGTTCGCCTTTTCTTATACGGGCGACGATGCCTCCGGCCTCATCACTGTGGCCGGCAGTTTCGTAGCAGACGGCCTGGGAGGGGTGGTGAGCGGCGTTGAAGACATCACCAGTTTCAGCAGCCTCGTGGCGACACGCGTTTCGATCCTTAGCGGAAGCACAGGAGGAAATGGCAGCAACTACGTGGTTGGCCCGGACGGAAGGACCACGGCCGTGATAGTAACTTCGCGGGGAACGCAGAAGTGGCAGTTCGTACTCACTTCCACTCAGCACGCCCTGCTCACGCGCTTCGACACAGGCACCACCGGCAGCGGCACCATCGATCAGCAGAATCTGGACGTCCTGACGAACTCGAATTCGATCATCTCGGGGACGTATGTTTTCAGCGCGGCGGGGGGCGACGCACAGTTTGATCCAGAGGGAATCGCCGGCAGCTTCACGGCCAACGGTTCGGGTGGAATTCCGGAGTCGGCTTCGGTTGTGGATCAGAACGATAACGGCACGGTGAAGACTTCCGACACCACGCTCAGCGGTTCCTATTCGTTCGATTCGACTGAGGTCGGCACCGGACGCGGCACACTGAACCTTTCGTCGACGAACACCGGGCCGCTTCAGTTTGCTTTTTACGTCATCGGGGCGAATGCGCAGGGCGTCACTACTCACATGCACATCGTGGAAATCGACCAGGTGAATTATCTGGCCGGCGATGTCTACCTTGCGCCGAGCAGCAACTCTTTCGCGAATTCCAACTATGTTTTCACGGCTGGAGGCAATTCGAACACGGGTTCTTATGCGGAGGGCGGCGTCTTTACCTCGGACGGAAGCGGAAACATTTCCGGCGGGGCGCTGGATACCAACAACGCCGGAACCGCGACCGCCAACACGACAGTAAACTTGTGCGCCTATTCGGTGGATCCGACGACTGGACGAATCGACATCACGCTCTTCACCGGAAGCGGCGCGTGCGCGTCGGGCGCCGGCAGCCCGGAGTTTGCGGTGTATCAGACCGCGCAGGGGACCGCGCTGATGCTTGAGCTGGATTCCGCGGCGGTCGCCACCGGAGTGGCTTACCTGCAGCAGCCGTCCCCTGCGGCGCTGTCGGGAGACTTTGCGCTGGCGTTTACGGGGCAGGGAGTATTCCAGAATGCGCCGGCTTCGTATCAGTCGGATGCTGATGGTCAAGCGGTGCTGGCAAGTACGTTCGTGAGCTCGGGGAATCTCGACATCAACAATTACGGCGCCGTCTATCCGGGCGATCCGCTTGCCAGCGACACCGGCATTCCGCCCAGCTCCATCGGAGCGCCGGCAGCCAATGGACGCGGAACGGCGACCTTCGTGACCACCGATCCACCTGCGACGTACAACCTCGTCTACTACTTGATTGACGCCAATACGGCTCTCCTCTTGGGGCAAGACAAGACTCGCGTGGAAACCGGCATCGTCGTGCGTCAATTCTGATTTGGGATTGGCTACAGAGGCCCGCCACGGCGGGCAAACACCGAGACACAGAGAAAACTGCGTTGAATTCTGCCTGAAAGTGTACCGATTAACGCGGGCGCCGACCGTTTGTTTTGTTGCAGTTGCGGCGATTTTCGTTTGCAAAGTGTACCGATTAGCTTTTGTTTCGCTTTTCGGGCCGCAGCAGATCTTCGGGACTTCCCTTACTTCTTCATCCTCACGGGCACACGTCTACCGGCCGCCTGAAAGATCCAAGCGCACAAATTGATTATTCTCATTTTAACGGATGCGACTTTATATCATAGTAAACACGGATTAGCAAGAACCAGTACCGCAGTTTTTTTGCGTCGAGCTGGACGGTCTACCGCTTGCGTAGGAGCGCGCTACGTGGCTTGCGGTCCAGCCAGAACGCCGCGATTTTAGTCTTTTGGCAAACCTGTGCTAAACCTGTCCGTTCGGCCAGTCGCCACGGTAAGCGACGACCAACTATTGTGGAGATATGCTGAGGCTTGATTATGTGTCTTGCGTTCTAACGGTTGTCTCGACGGTATTGATCGGTAAGAAGATCTGGCACGGCTGGCTGTTCGCGGCCCTAAATAGCCTGGTCGTATGCTTTATCGGGGTTCGGACGGCCCAATTCGGGTTTGTTCCCGCCAACCTTTTCTGCATCGGACTCTACGCAAATAATCTTACGAGATGGCGCCCCAAGGGCGAACGAAGATTCGGCGCTGAATCACGCACGGAAAGGTGACGTCCCAGGGGCTCTAGCGAAACGCAACGCTGCCGTCGGGCGCCAAGAGCCATGCTGGATTCCAGGCCACTTCCCACGCGAAGCCGTCGGGATCGGCGAAATAGCCGGAGTAACCTCCCCAGGACGCTTCTCGCGGGGGCTTGAGAATCGACGCGCCTGAGGCGACGGCGCGCTGAATCACCGAATCCACTTCATTCTTGGCGCGGACGTTGTAGGCCAGTGCCATGGGGGCACGTCCGAAGGTTGCCGGATCGGACTGAAAATCAGCGGCGAGCTGGTCGCGCAGGAACAGCGCGAAAACCATCCCTCCGGTCTGGAAAAAGATGACCTCTTCGTTCTCGAATGCCGGCTTCCAGCCCAAGCCATCGACGTAAAATTTCTTCGCAGTCCCGAGGTTTTTCACTCCCAGAGTCACGACGCTGATGCGCTGGTCCATGATCTGAATCCGCCTTTCAGCCTACTGCGGGATTGGCCAATCGATGTCGCGACAGGTTTGAGCGAATTTTTCGCAGTCAGGAATCAGAGGGTCCTGGGCGGTGGCGGGGCGTGGCTCGGAAGTTTGATGCGTTTCGCCATCCTTATCGAGGAAGAAGCTGCGCATGCAGCCATCGGCGTAACTCTGGCAGAGGGCGGAAAGTGAATAGCGGGTTGGGTTGGCTGCGGTGGGGGGAATATATTTCAGTTCGTAGGGAGGCACGTGCAGGACATCCGGATCGCTCGTGACGCTGTCAACTGGACGCCAACTCAAATTCGAGAACGATGCGGGAAGCGCGCCGCCGTCCTTTTGCATGAAGCTCCGTATCTCAGAGCGAAGCGAGAGAATCTGTGACGCGAACAGGTCATTGGGAGTCTCGACGAGCCCGGGAGCAAAGCCCGCCTCGGGATGCGTGTTGGACCATCCGAAGTAGACGAAGATTCTGCCGCGACTGTCGACGGCCATGGGGTCAACGCGCGGAAGACCCTTCTTGAGAGGCATGGCGAGCAAACGAAAATCGCTGAAGGTGTCGCTCGACGCGCCTTGCTGAGGCGTGTAGGTGAATGCGTAGCCGGAGGCCGCGCCGGGATTGGCGAGGGCGGGATCGCAAGCAGATCCGCCGGGAAGCTGGAGGTCGCGCGGCAGCGCGCCAAGAGAAGCGGGGAAGCCGGCCTTCGGATGGGCGGCGTGATACTCGATCAGGCAGCCGGCGAGAACCGCGAGGGCGTGGTGGGCGTCGTAGTTTGTCTTCATGGAAGCGACGGTGAATGCTTCGGCGGCGCGTTGCTGCTTCTGTCCAACGCGATATTCGTTCATTCGCAGTTGTCCCCAGGCCACCAACAGATAGACCACCGTTACACAAGCGGCGATCGTGAAGGCAGTCCACTGATTCTTTCCGTGCTGGATCGCGCACCAGACGATCCAGGCGCTGATGGGAACGAGCGCGAGAAATGCCAAGAAGGCGTGTGAAACTCCCGGGTCCGCCCTGCCGGTGGTTTGGTTGGCGGAAAGGCCGGCAAGCATAAACATCGTCAGGAAAACGAAGGGCGAAAGCAGCAGAAACGCTCCGAAAAAGCTGAAGGCGATGCCGGATCCCGTAGCCATTAGCGCTTGCCTTCGCGTCTGGAGGAGCAGGACGAAGGAGGTCAAAAACGGAAGCAAGAAAAACGAGCACTCGAACGCGATGAGCCATCCGGGAGTTCCGGGCAGGAGCGAATTAGCGCGGTTGTGCAGAGTTGCAGGAGCCGTCTCGAAGGAGAATATGAAAGCACAGGCGGCTAGAAATGCCAGGACAAAACCGATACGTATGCCGACGCGCCAGATGGCCGGCGTTACAGGCGCTGGCGTTGTGGATGCTGGCTTCGAAGGGCGTGCCGCGGCGCTTGTGATCCACGGGCTGGTTGTGCGGGGTGCAAACGTCATTGGGGCCGGACGCCTCCGAGTTTTCAGGTTAAACGAGGACTGTTTTTGGGCTCAGGCCTGTTTTGCTGGTGTCGTCTTATCTCTAACGCGATACGGCGCCTGACATCGACGGTTGCTTCTGGCGAAGGCGGGAGGCAAGGAGCCGCCTTCGCGCAAAGCGCTTCGGCCCACCCAACAGGATGGCGGGCAAAGCGCGCCAGGGGCAAGGAGGCAAGGCAAAACCGACCGACCGTCCGGCCTACAAAAAGTATGAACTCTCGACAGATTTTGTTTCATCCAACCACAGTGCAGGAAACTGGGAGCGATCATGAAGAGTGAACGAGAAGGAATCAATTTGAACGCGAAACCAAGCGGTACGGGTTGCGTCGAGTGCCTGGCTGCAGACGGATGGTGGCTGCACCTGCGCCGATGCGCCGAATGCGGGCACATCGGCTGCTGCGACAGTTCGCCGAGCCAGCATGCGTCGAAGCACAGCGCGAAAACCGGCCATCCGATCATCAATAGCTTCGAGCCTGGGGAGGATTGGTTCTACGACTATCGAACGCGAGAAACTTTTGACGGTCCCAAGCTGTCCAGCCCTCACTCGCATCCGTCGAGTCAGCCTGTGCCGGGGCCTGCGGGCCGGGTACCCGCAGACTGGGAAAGCCTCCTCCACTAGTAATGCGTGACAATTTGAAATTGAAATTCCCAGGGCTGAAGAGTCTGTGTAAGAACTAGGGTTGAGCGACAAGGGCCGTGAAACCTTGTCACCCACTCAATCGTCCCTCCGGGACTCCCTTTCCTTGTATTTAGGCGCTCCCGGCATTGCGCTTCGCTCCATGCCGGGCTAAGTACAATCGCCGCTCCGCGGCTCTGAGCCGAAGAAAGCTACAACCCTCAAGTCTGAAAGCCCTCTAAATTCTTGTGGGGCTTCTTTCGGGTGGCCTGACCCTTCCTGCGTCAGGGTAAGAAGTCGGGAGCTCCCACGGCATCTTTGACGCAGCCCCAACCGTGGTAAAAAATGCAAAATCGCCGGCGAGACGCCCTTCGACCGCGCTCAGGACAAGCCAGCGCCACAGAAGGCGCTGCTATGGGCGCGAAACGCGGGTTCGTTGAGACTCATCGCCGGAAGGTGAGGTCGAGCACCTCGACCGCAGTATCGGGTTGCTCCACGAATACCAGCCGGGTGTCGAGTTCCGTCATTTCGCCGCGATAACGCCGAAGAATCAGCCAGGCTCCCGCCAAAGCGGGGACGACGACAAGATATCGGAGCGGATCCTCGAGAGCCCATCGCTCCGCCGTTGACGTCCCCGAAGTGAAGATGACAAATCCCAGAAAGTAGAAGACCACTGTAACGAGAGCGTTGCTCTTGAACGTGGGAGCCGCGCAGGTAAACGGGATTTTGCGGAATCGCGCGAGCAGAATTTCAGTCAATAGGAGACAAAGAACCGCAACGATCGCCGTATGCGTGACGCCGATCCTCCAACCCCAGCGCCAGACATAAATCGGAAGGCAGACGGTCAGCAGCAGGGGAATCAAAAACGTCAGCATGATCTTTCTGGCGAGCGGGACGCATTCGCCTGTTTCGGGATTTACGGTGAACCTGAAAATCCAATTTGCGCGAAGCGCGACAGGAATATCAAAGGCGAATCGCACACCAAGAAGAAGGAAGTAGCCGAGGATGAGCGGAACGCTCAGCACATCGGCCGACGGCAATGCCGAAGGGACTCGAGCCATGTGGAGCGGCCCTTGCGGCTTCGAACAGCGTCTGGGATGCGAGAACGATTCCGAGACCCGTAAAGCCGCCTACGATCAGCGCGTGGCTTTCGCTTCGAGACAGAGTCCGCAAGGAGAACCGGAAACAGGCGCGTTCGAACGGAGTTTTCAAGAAGAGCTTGTCCAATAAGCGGAAAAAATATTCTCCGGCCACGCCGCCCGTTGAAGGGAGGTTCGCGACGGCTTCGGCGCTTTGAGTAAAGCAGCGGCGATAACTGAGGGCATATGCGCCCAGGGCGAGAATCAAAGCGGTGGCGAAGCCCACGACAGCAAATCGGCCGAGCGAAGCAAAGGCAGGGCCGGCCACTCCGCGCAGGGACTGACATAGCCCAAGAAACCACAACGGCGACACCAGTTTAATGAGGAGCCGCGAAGTTGCAGATGGGTTCTGTGCGAATCCGACCATCGCGAAACTTGTCGAGAGGAGGGCCATCAGGAAAATCGCCATTGCACAGCGGACATAGACGGAACACGCGCGGAAGACGCGATACGGAAGCGCAGCCATCAGCAAGCCCAGAATCGCAAGGATAACGAAAAAGCTGAAGATGCTCGCCAGGACGACAGAAAGCAAATGCGTCCCAAGAAAGACAAGGAGATACGCGAATGACGATTCCGAGCCGCAAACCATCAGCGGGAAGAGGACCGATGAAGCGGCGTTAACGTCGAGCGCGAGCACCCCAGCCAGCAGCAGCATGGCTGTGAGATTTGCGAGGAAGATGTTCCGGCTGGAAATCGGCAGAGGCGCCAGGTTCGCATAATCGCGGTGGTCGGGAATCAGGCTGTCCCATTTCCAGATGGCGACGGCTCCCGTGACCACCATGGCGAGGACAATGAAGAAGTATTCGTCGGGCAGCGACGCGGCATAGGGGTCGAACTTTCCCTCACCGCGAAGAAAGCGGAAGAAAGAGCCATATTTGTCGAGCAGGAAGATTGTGGCGAACGCACCCGGCATGGCGAGCAGCCCCAGCATGGTGCCAATGCCGAAATCGAGTTCGTCTGAGCCGGAATCGTCGCCGCCGTGAAGAATCCGCTCGACGCAATGCCGAACGAGGCGCGCAAACGGTTTCTCAGCCGCCCGTTGGCTGGTTTGCTCGGTTGCCTCAGCGCCGTCGGGAGTCAAGCGATCCTCATCACATCGATGATGTCGCTGGCGGTTCGAGCGGCGTCGCGTTCTTCCACCAGGTGCAGGAAGGCGCCTTCGAGCGAGGATTGGCCGACCGTCTTCTGCAATTCAGACGTTGCGGCGTACGCCAGTACTTTGCCCTTGCGCAAAATCATCACGTGCGAGCAAACCTTCTCCACCACCTCGAGCACGTGGGAACAGTAGAAGACGGCCTTGCCTTGTTCGCCAAGCGACTTGATCAGGTTTTTCACGATCAGCGCAGAGGTGACGTCGAGACCCGAGAGGGGCTCGTCGAAGATGAAAAGGTCGGGATCATGCAGAAGAGCGGCGATGAGGAGAATCCGCTGGCGCATTCCCTTCGAGTAGGAGCCTATCGAAGAGTGCCGGGCGGGAGTGAGCGAGAAAAGCTCGAGCATCGCGTCGATCTTTTTCTCAAGCGGCGTGCGTGGCAGGCCGCGAAGAGTTCCGACGAGCTCGAGATATTCCCAGCCGGAAAGAAACGGATACAGCTCAGGCTCTTCGGGAACGTAGCCGAGCCGCTCCCTATATTTCACGAGGTCGCGCTGGATGTTTGCGCCGCCGGAAAGAACTTGGCCGCGCGTGGGCTCGATCAGGCCGGTGAGCATCCGGACGGTGGTGCTCTTGCCGGAACCGTTTGGCCCCAGGCAGCCGAGCACTTCGCCGGGATTCAGGCAGAAGGTAACGTCGTTCACCGCCGGAACGGCCGTGTAGCACTTGACCAGGTTTCGGGCCTCGAGTGCCGGCATTGCTCGCCGCTCCGGTCGGCTTCTGAGGAATGCTGCGGGCAGTCTTCCGCCGGATAATTCGACACCACGGCGCGAACAGAAGTGCCAATGCGCGTCTGGGAATTGAGAGTGCTAGGACTTCAGGGGACCAGCGCCGGCGCCTACGGGTTCGGGTTGCGCTTGTGGCGCGGCGGGCGGTGGCGTGCCGATGGAATCGAGCGGGGGCAATGGTGCGCTGATTTCCCAGTCGCAACCGTCCTTAACACACGTGCGGAAATTGCCGAGCTTGGTGCGCTTTTCGACGATGTAGGGCGCGCCGCACTTCGGGCACGGCTCGTTGATGGGTTCGTGCGGCGAAGTGAAATCGCAATCGGGGTAGCGGCTGCAGCCGTAGAAAATACGCGCGCGTCCTCCGCGTCCTTTCGTTGAGCCGCGGCGAACGAATTCGCCTTCATTGCATTTCGGGCACTTGATACCGAGCGTGATCGGCCGCGTGTACTTGCACTTCGGATAATTCTGGCAGCCGATGAAGTCGCCGAAGCGGCCAGCGCGCCTCAAGAGCTCGCCGCCGTCAGTGGGGCATTTCTCACCGAGAGGAACGTCGGGCTGGCGCGCTTTGCGCGTGCCCTCGACGAGCCGACGCGTCGTCTTGCAATCGGGATACCCCGTGCAGGCGAGAAAACTTCCGAAGCGCCCGCGCTTGAGCGCCATTTCGCGGCCGCAGTTTTCGCAGTATTCGGTCTTGCCTTCCTCGGCGTCACCCGGCAGGTCGGAGGCGAGATCCTGGATGAAATCGCATTCGGGATAACGCGAGCAACCGAGGAAAAATCCGTGGCGGCTGATGCGCTCGAGCAGCTCGCCCTGGCCGCATTTTTCGCACTTCTTGCCGGTGGGGATGCCGATCTTGTACGAAACCATGTGCTCGTCGGCGTGCGCCAGATCGACGGTGAACTTTTCCCAGAATTCGCGCACGGCGTCGCGCCACGGCAGCTTGCCTTCCTCGATTTCGTCGAGCTCTTCTTCGAGGCGCGCGGTAAAAGTGACGTCGAAGACGTCGTCGAAGGCTTTGACGAGCAGATCGCTGACGCGTTCGCCCAGCATGGTGGGCGTGAAGCGGCCCTGGTCCTTCTTCACGTATTCGCGCTCGACGATCGTGGAAATGATCGAGGCGTACGTGGAAGGCCGGCCGATGCCTTTTTCTTCCAGGTCTTTCACGAGAGTGGCTTCCGTGTAGCGCGGAGGCGGCTCGGTGAAGTGCTGGTCGGGACGGATCTGGTCGAGGCGCAGCATTTGGCCTTCCGTGACGCGCGGCAGTGCCTTGCCTTCGTTCTCTTCGTCCTTCTCGTCGTCGTCGCGGTCGGCATTCGCCGCGGGCATTTGATAGACGCGGAGGAAGCCGTCGAACTTCTGCACCGAACCAGTGGCGCGGAATGTGTAGTCGCCGGCGGTGATATCGATCGAGGTCTGATCGAAAACCGCGGGGAGCATTTGCGAAGCCACGAAGCGCTGCCAGATCAGCTGGTAGAGCTTGAAGACATCGTCCTCGAGATACTTGCGAACGTCCTCGGGCGCGCGCGAAACGTCGGTGGGTCGGACGGCTTCGTGCGCTTCTTGGGCGTCTTTTTTCGATTTGTAGAAGTTGGGCTTTTCCGGCAGGTAGTTGCTGCCAAAACGCTCGGGAATCAGTTCGCGGACTTGTGCCAGCGCGTCCTGCGAGACGTGGACGGAATCGGTGCGCATGTACGTGATCAGCGCGACCGAGCCTTCGTTGCCAAGCTCGACGCCTTCATAAAGGCGCTGCGCGAGAGCCATGGTGCGCTTCGCGGTGAAGCGCAGTCGGTTGTAGGCGGCCTGCTGCAATTTCGAGGTAGTGAACGGAGGCGGAGGATTGCGCCGCTTTTCCTTCTGCGTGACGGACGCGACCTGCCACTTCGCGTTGGTTACCGCGGCGACGATTTTGTCGGCCGCTTCCTGATTGGAGACTTCGATGTCTTCGCCTCTGAATTTACTGAGCTTGGCTTCGAAGATAGGCGGCTCACCTGCGTCGAGCATCGCGTGGATGGTCCAGTATTCCTGCGGGACGAAGGCGCGAATCAGCTGCTCGCGCTCGACGATCAGGCGCAGCGCCACGGTTTGCACGCGGCCAGCGGAAAGGCCTCGGCGCACTTTGTTCCAGAGGAGCGGGGAAACTTTGTAGCCGACGATGCGGTCGAGCACGCGGCGAGCTTGTTGCGCGTCGACGAGATTAGCGTCTACCTGGCGCGGTTTGTCGAAGGCGGCGCGAATGGCCTTGGGCGTAATCTCGTTGAAAGTGACGCGGAAAATCTTTTTGGGATCGATCGGAGGGATGCTGATCTCGTCGCGGTCCTTCTTGTTCTTGCCTTTGCCTTTTACTGGCGCCTTTTCGTCCTTGGCTTCTTGGCGGCGGCTTTGCCGTTGCCGTTCGAGGATTCTTCCTCGGTGAACTTTGCCGGTTTCGAGAGCACCATCGCGAGGTGGGCGGATATGGCCTCGCCTTCGCGGTCGGGGTCGCCCGCCAGGTAAACGGCGTCGGCGGTATTGGCGGATTTCCTTAAATCGTTGATCACCTTGCCCTTGCCCGCGATGATCTGCAGAGTGGGCTCAAAAATCCTTGGCGTCGTCGAGGGTGATTGGTTTTCGCGGCGGCGCCTTCTCGGCGCGCGGCCTTGCCCTTTTTGCCCTTGCCCTTCTTCTTCTTCTTGGGTTCTTCGTCGGGCAGACGAATCCCGATCGTCTTCTTGGGCAGGTCCATCACGTGGCCGATGGACGCTTTGACGGTGAAGTCGCGGCCCAAGTATTTGTTGATAGTCTTCGCCTTCGCAGGCGATTCGACGATTACGAGTGACCTTCCCATTCTGTTCTGTGTTCCTTCTGAAACATCTCGACGGAGGCCACTGCGCAGACAGTGGCGACTCACCATCCTAACCTGTCGTCCGTTGGATAATTACAACAGGACTTTCAGGAATTGCTTGCCAGGTAACTGGCGTACCACGCCTCGAAGCTCCAAGTCAAATAAAGCGGCGAGCACCTCTGAGGAGGTTAGCCCCGATTTTTCCACGATTTCGTCCACGTGACGGGCCTCATCGGGGGTCAAAAGCTCATAAATCGGGCGCTCCATGGGGCCCAAAGCTTCCTGGACCAACAAGGTTCGCTCCTCGGCGCGTCGCCGCCTCGACGGGAACCAGTTCCGCGCGGACGGGAGTGGGTAATTCCTCGACGACGTCCTCCCAGCTGGTCACCAGCTTCGCACCTTGTTTGATGAGCTGATTCGGTCCGAAGCTCGATGGTTGCGTGGCATTTCCGGGGACGCCGTAGACCTCGCGGCCGAACTCCATCGCGAGCCGGGCGGTGATCAAGGAGCCGGAATATTGCGCGCCTTCGACGACGACGACTCCCAGGGACATCCCGGAGATGATCCGGTTGCGGATGGGGAAGTTTTGAGGCGCAGGGAAGGTTCCCATGGGAAATTCGGTGATGATGGCTCCCCGCTTTTCGATCTCCTCGAAAATCTTCTTGTTCTCCTTCGGGTATACGACGTCGATTCCGCAGCCCAGGACTCCGATGGTGCTTCCCGAGCCGGAACTGAGCGCGCCGCGATGGGCGCTGGCGTCGATCCCACGCGCCAAACCGCTGGCGATCACCAGGCCTCGGGCTGCCAGGTCCTTGGCCAGCCGCTCGGCCATTTGATTCCCGTAAGGGGTCGGACGACGCGCCCCAACGATGGCCAGGACGTGGCGGTTCAGAAGTTCAACGTTTCCGCGCACATACAGGAGGGGTGGGGGATCGTAGATCTCGCGGAGGCGCGAAGGGTACTCGGGCTCGTCCCAAGTGAGGAGGCGGCAACCGGCGGCCTGTGCTTGCGCCAGTTCCTTTGCGGCATCGCTCAGCGGGCGGCGGGTGTGAATCGCCTGAGCGACGGCTGCCGGCAGGCGCTGGCCTTCGAGCGCCGTGAGGGAAGCATTGAAGATGGCGTCGGGACTGCCGAACGCGCGTGAGGAGCTTGCCGGCCATACGCGCGCCAAGGCCGGGCGTCAACGCCAGCGCCAACCATCCCAAGTATTGGTCGGGTTCCATCGACTGCGCCAAAGAGCGGGCTTATAGCACAGGGAGCAGTTTCTGTAGACGCGTAGAACTACGTAGTTTGCCGAGATGAATGTGCGAACTGTCCGCAACTGCGGCGTAGGTCTAGTTGTGGCGAGTGTAGATGATGTGACCGCCCCGAATCGTGTAGTGGACCTTCGCGAAGTTTGCGGGGTTGTCCGCAGGGTCGGCGTCGAGAACCGCCAAGTCCGCGTCCATGCCGGGCGCGATCCGGCCGCGATGATCCGCTTCCTTGAACCGCTCCGACGGCGCCGTCGTGAGAGAGGCAAGAATTTGCATCGGGGTTAGACCGGCGCGCGACATCAGCAAGTATTCCTGGGTGGGGTCGTACTCGGTCATGTAGCCGACATCGGTGCCGAACAAGACTTGCCCTCCGGCGCGCTGGTACGCGCCGAGTTCACCGGCGCCAGCGTCGGCAAACTTCTGGGCATCCTCGTCGCTGCCTCCCACTTTTTTGGCTTCGTAGATCCACAGTTTGAGAGTGGGCGTCAGGGACATGTGGCGTGCTTTCATTTGCGCTATGAGAGCGTCGCTCCACGTTTTCGAAATAGGCGTCGTGTGCGCGAGGACGTCCACGCCGGCATTGAGCGCGATGGTGAGCCCTTCGATATTGGACGGATGCGAGAAGACCAGGTGATTCTGCCGGTGAGCCTCGGCGACTGCGGCGGTGGCGATGTCCAGCGGCATTGGTTTTACTTGGCCGCCCCCGACGAGCGATCCAGTGAAAAGCTTGATGACGTCGGCGCCTCCCGAAATGTCAGATTGAACCACCTTCACGGCTGCCTCCGGCGTCGCGGGCTCGGGAAGAAGTCTCAAAATCTCCGGCGGAAGCTCGTCGCGAAGATAGAAAGGAGTTCCGTCCGGGGGATATAAAGGGGCGCCCGCCGTGAGAATTCGAGGGCCGGGAATTTCCTTTGAATCGACGCGCGCGCGAAGGGCCACGGTATTTGCGAGAAACGAGCCGACGTCCACGACCGTTGTGAATCCGTATTGCGTGAACATGTCCTGAAGCTGTCGCCCCAAATCCGCGGCAGGTTTTTGCGCCGCGCCTTCCCACTTCGGCTCCGTAAAATGCACGTGGCTATTCTGAAAGCTGGCCGTGATCACCATGCCTTCACATGAGAGTGACTTAGCCCCGGTCGGGACACCGTAATATTTCCCCTTCTCATGAGTGTCGCTGACCGCGAGAATCTTCCCGTCTTTGATTAGGACCGTGGCGTGAAGAATCGGAGGCTCCGTAGGAGACACGTAGACCTTTGCGCCAAGTAGCGCGAGAGCTGCGGAACCCGAGCCTATCTCTTGCGACAAGCCAATTCCGCAAAACAGGAAAGCAGCGCAAAGAACAGCAATGAGAGGAAGGATTCTCCGTGTCATCAAACTCTCTTCTCCTAAGGACGGTCCGTTCGCGCCGGCGCTCTCGGGGCGTCCCGCGCGGTTATGTTATATTGAAAATTCACAGGACATGAAAAAGAAACTGCGCATTTCGATCGTCGAATACCTGAATACCGCTCCGCTCGTGTGGGGATTCACGGACGGCCCGCTGGCAGGCAAGTACGAGTTGTCGTTCACGATGCCGTCGCAGTGCGCGGAGGCCTTGCGCCGGGGCGACGCGGACATCGCGATCATTCCTTCCATCGAATATCAGCGAATCGAGAATCTGGTGGTGCTGCCGGAAATGGCGATCGGGGCGAAGGGCGAGGTCCGCAGCATCCTGGTGGTCGCCAAGAAGCCCATCGAGATGGCGAAACGCATCGCGCTCGATGCGAGCTCGCGGAGTTCGGCGGCGCTGGTGAAATTGCTCGCGAAGGAGTATTGGAGGATCAGCCCGGAATATGTGGAAGCTTCCCCCGATCCTACGGAAATGCTGAAGCGAGCGGACGCGGCTCTGGTGATCGGCGATCCGGCGCTCCGCGTGACGCTCAAAATGGACGCGCTCTCCGGAAAAGTGCCGAGCAACGAGCAATGCTGCCAGGGCGATCCCGACGAATTGCCCGTGCCCGGCTTCGAGACGATTTTCGTTTACGATATCGCGCACCAGTGGCGCGAGATGACCGGAAAGCCGTGCGTGCTGGCGATCTGGGCGGGACGGCCAGAGGTCGTCACTCCGGGCGTAGTGGCGGATTTTCAGGCTTCGAAGCAGTACGGCCTGAAACGGTTTCGTGAAATCTCCGAGGCGGCTTCCATCAAGCTCGATCTTCCACCGCGCGCCTTGGAGCGCTATTTGACCGAGAACATCCATTTCGATCTCGATCGCGAATATCTGGCGGGTTTGAAGCTGTTCTTCGAAAAAGCGGCGGCGGCGGGCCTGATTCCGCGCGCGCGGCCGCTGGAATTCGTGAAGTCCCCCGCGCGCGCGAAATCGGCAGTGCGCCGGGGAGCGTAGCCGCGTGGAGCGAATCGGCACGCTGACGGCACTTCGCCGCTATCCTGTGAAAAGCATGGCGGGCGAAGACCTGGCCGAGGCGCGCGTCACGTTCGCCGGGATCGCGGGCGACCGCGTCTACGCGTTCATTGACACTCAGAATCGCTCCGACTTTCCGTGGATGACCGCCCGGCAAGCCCATCCGATGATCCTTTTTCGTCCGCGCTTTCTCGATGCCCCTGCGGTGAACGATGACATGCCCAGCGCGGATCGGTACGCGACAGAAGTGACCACGCCGGAAGGCGAGACATTTCGAATGGGCGACGCGGCGTTCACGGAGTATATCGAGAAGCGATTCGGCCGTTCGCTGCGACTGCGATTTTCCGAGCGCAGCATGACGGATGCGCGCCCGGTGTCGATTCTCGGGCTGAGCACTCTCGAGGCACTGTCGGAGGAGACGGGAATCGCGCTCGATCCTCGAAGGTTCCGCGAGAATTTTTACGTGGAATGGCAGGATGCGAGCCCGTTTTTCGAAGATCAGCTGGTCGGGCGGGAACTGCAAATCGGCGAAACGGTGATGCTGCAAGTGATGAAGAAAGATGGGCGCTGCGTGATCATCACCCTCGACCCGGACGCGGCCGTTTCGTCGCCGCAAGTTCTCGAACGCGTCTCCCGCGGGCATGATGGATGCACGGGCGTTTACGCGGCGGTGCTGCGCGAGGGAATCGTGCGCGTGAATGACCCGATTTACGCCATTTAGGCGAGACTTTTTTAGGTTAACTTTTTTAGGTTAGAATGGACGCGATGGGATTGACGCCACAAGAAGCGCTTGATCTGTTCAATTCCGATGACCTGATCGGCATCGGAATGGCCGCGAACGAAGTCCGCCGCGCGAAGACCGACCCGCGCGTCGCCACGTACCAGATCGACCGCAACATCAATTACACGAATTTCTGCACGGAGTATTGCTCCTTCTGCGCGTTCTACCGGCCGCTCGGCGCGAAGGACGGTTACATCCTGCCGCTCGAAACGATCTACGAAAAAATCGAGGAGATGCTCGAACTGGGCGGCACCGGCGTGCTGATGCAGGGCGGGTTGCATCCTGACTTGCGGATCGAGTTCTACGAAAACATGCTGAGCTCGCTGAAGAAGAGATTTCCGCAGGTGCATCTGCACTGCTTTTCAGCGCCGGAAATTACCTGCATCGCGGAGGTTTCGGGACTTTCGTTGCGCGACACGATCGCGCGCTTGCGCGACGCGGGCCTGGATTCGATTCCGGGCGGCGGCGCCGAAATTCTGGACGACGAGATTCGCGCCAAAATCTCGCGGTTGAAGTGCAAATCGAGCGAGTGGGAAGACACGCACCGCACCGCGCACGCGCTGGGCATGCGAACCACGGCCACGATGATGTTCGGCTGCGGCGAGGAATATCGCCATCGCGTGAACCACTTCGAGACGATTCGCAGGATTCAGCAGGATACCGGCGGTTTCACCGCGTTCATTCCGTGGATTTTCGCGCCGGAGAATACGCCGCTGGGGAAGAAAATTCCGGAAGCCACCGCGTTCGATTATCTGAAGACGCTGGCGATCAGCCGGCTTTATCTCGACAATATCGACCACATCCAATCGAGCTGGCTGACGCCGGGAATCAAGATTTGCCAGGTGGGCTTGCAGTTCGGCGCGGACGACGTCGGCAGCATTCTGATCGAAGAAAATGTCGTGTATGCAGCCGGAGTGCGCAATCGAACGAACGAGGCCGAACTTCGCCGCATCATCTCCGATGCGGGCTACATCCCCGCGCAGCGCGACACCCTCTATCGGTCCTACGCATTGAAATAGCCGAATGGTCGCTGCCGGGAAGGCGGAATCCTCAAATCCTCCGCCGAAGTGCGACTGCGATTGCAAGAGGTGCGACACAGGTTATCACTGGTTAGGCTCAGGGTTTACAAGTGCAAACCCTGAAACCCGGCGGGCAAAAACCGAAATGCGAACATCCGACGTGGCGGGATTTGTCTAGTGCCCGGCGGCGGCCAGGGAAGCTTCGGAACTAGCTCCGTGACCCAGGGTTTTCTTGCGCTGTTCTTTCCCCATCCATTCGACGAACAGTTGCTCGAATTCCTTCTGCGTGTAGACTCCCTTGTGAATCAATAGCGTGTTCATGGCATAGACAGTGGCCATAAAACGCTCATCTCTGGACGCTAGCTCAATCGCCTGATCGAAAGACATGCCTTCCCTCCGGCCGCGTAACTTGCCCCCAGAAACATAGTCGTGCGCAGCCCTCAGGTCAAAGGGATTCTGCTCGTGCGTGCTATGCGACGCGCCACTCGAGGATGCCGAACCCGCGCCACTCGATGTCCGCGTCAGCTCGTGTGCTCTGAAGTAACGCTCCGCCCTCGAGCGCCGGGGCGCTCTAGCTCGTCAAGTTGTAAATCAAGCCGTACGGATCCTTGACGTAGCACCTGGGAAAATCCGTCTCATCCTTGACGATTTCAAAACCGTTTTTTACCAGTCGGGCTTTGGCTTCTTCGACGCTCTTCACAGTGATTTCAAAAACCGGCCCTCCCAATGCTGGGCCTCGCTCAATGAAGAAGTTGATGTGCGGGCCATGGAGGCTAATCATGTTGGGCTTCTCATCGGTGATTTCGAATCCTAGATGCTTGGTGTAGAAAAGCGCGGCCTTCTTTGGATCTGCAGCTTGAATCAAAATATCCGTGCCAAAGGTGTTTGCCATGTTCGCTCGTGTTATCGACTGAGATTTGCGTCCGGAGTTCACGCATGCCCATGTTTATACACCAGGGCGCTTGCGGGCGGAGCCAATCGGTTCTTGGTCCTGTGATCTTGCCTTACTCTACGCGACGCGCCATTCGAGGATGCCGAACTCGCGCCACTCGATGTCCGCATCGATGAACATGGCGTCGGGCGGGCCGATGTCGCCTTTCTTGTAGGACTTCGTCGCGGGCTCGACTTCGATTCGCGTGGCCGTGGTTGTGACCGGATCGAAGCTCACTGAATTGAACTCGTCTTTAGCGACGTTGTACGGTTGGGCGTTCGTCACCGGCTTCCATTCGTCGCCGTTCTTGTAGAGGACGCGCCACGACTGGGGCAGGCGGCAGAACCGCCGGTCGTCGAACCAGTAGACTTGCGACGAGGAAACCTTCGTCGGCGACTTGAATTCGTATTCCACCCAAGCGGACGTTCCAACCGGCGAGCGCATCTTGAAGTACCGGTAGGATTCATCGGCCGAATGCAGCGGATCCTTTCCGTCGTAGAGCGCGCCAATATCGCTGTTCTGGTCGTTGTAGCCCGTCCAAACCTTCGGCACGCCGCCCGAGGAATTCACGCTTTTGATGGAATCGGGAGGGACCGGAGTCACCCAGGCCTTTTTCGGATCGCGAGGCAGCCACACCGCCATCTCGCCCATCCCGCGGTTGGCCCACGCGTGGTAAGGAATCGCGACAAGTTCGTGCGGGTGAGCTTCGAGCGATGCGCCATCCGCTGCGCGGTTCAGCGCCTGGACGTTGCCGGTGATCACCTCCACGCCGTTCAGCAAATTCGGGCGCCATTGAGTCTTGAACGCAGCGTCGTCTGGCACGACGATGTTCAAAGCGTGCCCATCGTTGTCGGGCCACTCCGCGCAGTAGACAATCGGCCCGCGTTCCAGCGCGACCATGTCCTGGTTTTCGCGAACCTGCTCATTCGCGCGGACACGCCGCACAGGCATGGGAAGATTTAGTTCGAGCACATCGCCTTTTTGCCACCGGCGCTCAATTCGTATGTAACCGCGCTCGGTTGTCACGCCCTCTTCCGTTGTGATGGTGAGAAGATTTCCGTTAACCGCCAGCGACCGGTTGTTCCGCGTACTTGTCCGCGTACTGGTAAAGGTCGCCGGGCATCACCTGGTTTCGCGCCCAGCCGGGGATACGGATGAGGACCGCAAAATTTTCCGGGCGCTCCGGATCAACGCTGATCTTCACCTTGCCGTCCCAGGGGTATAAGGTTTCCTGGCGCATCGTGACGGAATTCTTGCTCGGAAGCTCGACCTTCGCGGTGTTGCGAACGAAGAGGTTGACGTAAATCGAGTCGGCCGACTGCGCGTAAATGTAGCTCCCGAGCGACGCCATCAAGCGCACCACGTTCGGCGGACAGCATGGCACGTTGATCCAATCGAACCGCTCGTAGTCGCCGAACGACTTCAGCGGATTCTGATAATAGAAGCGGTCGCCTTTGAGTGAGACGCCGTCCGCGAACCCGTTGTAGAGAATCCGCTCCATCACGTCGATGTAACGCGCATCCCGGTGCAGCAGGAACATCCGGTGATTCCAAACGACGTTTCCGTAAGAAGCGCAGGTCTCGCCCCACGCGCTCAGGTTCGGCAATTCGTACGCGGCTCCGTACTGTTCGTGGAACCGGACGGAGCCGATGCTGCCGGTCAAGTACGTCTTCCGGTAAACGGCGTCTTCCCAGATTTTGGCGTCGACATCCGCGTACTCAGCGCGGCCTGTAAGGGCTGCGATGTCAGTGAGAGGAATGTACAAATACATGGCGCGAACGCAATGGCCCACTGCCGCGTCTTGTTTCACTACGGGCTCGTGGTCTTGGGCGTAGGTGCGATCCCGCAGATACTCGCCGGTGCGGGGGTAGTCGTCTTTGCCGCGCTCATCGAGAAAGAACTTCGCGAGCCTCCAATATCTTTCGTCGCCCGTTTGGCGGTAGAGCGCGATCAAACCGATTTTTTGGCCTTCATGTTCGGAGATGTAGGTTTTCTTGCCTGGACCGAAATTCGCGTCGATGAAATTGGCGTCCTGAAGGGCGCAATCTAACATCTTGCGCTTGCCTGTGACGGCGTAGTAGGCCACGCCGGCTTCGAGAAAATGTCCTGAAACATGCACCGCTCTGTTGGGATCTGACAATCGCGGCGTGATCTTTGCAACAAGCTGATCGATCACCTGCTCGCAGTAGTCTTCGAGCTTCGGGTCCGGGCGCTTCGCGATCATGTAGGCGGCGCCCTCAATCAACCGTGGGGGACCGAAATCTTCGGCATGCGCCTTCATGCGATCGAAGCAGTGCCAGATCGAGACGTTGCGATTCACTTCCATGCGGGGAGCCCAAAACTCATCCGCTATGTCCACTTGCGTCAGGGGCACGGATTTCGCCGGATAGTCGGTGGCGGGTTCGACGGTTCCGTTCAAGAAGCGGAACAAGCCAAGGCTCGGCAGAATGCAACTGGAGAGGAGGAGGGAGCGGCGAGTGAGTTTAGGGTGGTCCAAATTATCCATAGGATCTTCTGAAGGGTGACGCATCGCAGGGCAGAGGAACTGCGAAGGAGCGACGCCGAGAACCGTATAATGTATACTCTCGCGTGTCAAGCTGACCACGCGACTACCGCTCGCTATTTCTTCACTCCACAACACCGTCGCGTGAGGAGGCCCTATGAGTCCTCTTGAGCGGAAATCGCCGAAGGTTCCTCGACGTGATTTCCTGAAGGCTGTTCCGTGGCTGCGGGAGTTCTGGTCGAATCCTCGAAAGTCGCCGCCAGCTTCGGATTCGCGCCTGAGGCGCGATCTGCTGCCGCGAACGCGTCTGATTCCTCTTCCCGATTGCGAATCGAAGCATTCGATTACCAGGGCGTGAAGCTGCGCGACAGCCGCTGGCGAACGCAGGTGCAGACCGCGCGCGACTATTATCTGAACGTCTCGAACGACGACATTCTCTGCGGGTTCCGTGCCGCTGCGGGCCTTCCTGCGCCGGGCAAGCCGCTGGGCGGATGGTGCGCGAAAGATAGCCAAACGGTTTTCGGCCAATGGCTCAGCGGAATGGCCCGCATGTACCGGGCGACCGGCGATTCCGCACTCCGCGACAAAGCGTCTTATTTGCTGGCCGAGTGGGCGAAGACAATCAAGCCCGACGGTGACTGCGGCATGCACCACTATTCTTACGACAAGATGGTCTGCGGTCTGGTGGACATGAAGCTTTACGCCGGACGATCCTGACGCGGTTCCGCTGCTCGAGAAAATCACCGATTGGGCGGCCAGCACTTTCGCGCACACGAACATGATCGTGGTGCCGAACCACAACACGCTCTATTACGGAATGCCGCAGGAGTGGTACACGCTGGCGGAGAATCAGTTCCGGGCCTACCAGCTCACGGGAAATCCGAAGTTCAAGAATTTCGGCGAGATCTGGCTATATCACGATTACTGGAACAAGTTTGCGAACACTTCCTCGCCGATGGATGCGCAGGGCGTGCACGCGTACAGCCACGTGAATACGTTCAGCAGCGCCGCGATGGCGTACGCCGTTACGGGCGATCCGAGTTACTTGCGGATCGTCAAGAACTTCTACGATTTCATGCAGAACACGCAGTGCTTCGCCACCGGGGGGTATGGACCAAACGAGAGATTTATGTCGTCGGATGGAAGCCTGGGCAAATCACTCGAGACGAGGTCCGATACTTTCGAGACGATGTGCGGGTCGTGGGCCGGATTCAAGTTGTCGCGCTACCTGACGCAGTTTACCGGCGAAGCGCGATACGGCGACTGGGTGGAGCGATTGCTCTACAACGGCGCGGGCGCCGCGCTCGCTCTGCGGCCGGGCGGAAGAAATTTTTATTACTCCGACTATCGAACCAGCGGCGGCATGAAAGTGGATTACTGGGACAATTACACGTGCTGCTCGGGCACGCTGTTTCAGGACATGGCCGACTACCACAACCTGATCTACTACAAAGACGATTCGAGCCTCTACGTCAGCCAGTACCTGCCGTCGGAAGTCACCTGGAGTCGACTCGAAAGCGACGTCACGCTCGTTCAAGAGACGGCGTATCCCGAAACCGAAGCGGTTACGCTGACGCTGGCGATGAAGCAAAGCGCGAACTTCTCGTTGAAGCTACGGGTGCCGGCGTGGTCGAAAGATATGTCCGTGAAAGTGAACGGAGCCGACGCCGGGATCTCTTGCAAACCGGGCGAGTGGGCCGTTCTGAATCGCGCGTGGAATTCCGGAGACCGCGTCGATGTGCGGATTCCTCTGCGTCTGCGAATGTCGGCGGTGGATCAGCAGCATCCCAAGCGAGTGGCAATCGTGCGGGGGCCCGTGGTATTGGCGCTCGATTACAACTATCACGATCCCGCGTTCACGCTACCCGACAACGAGGATGACTTGAACAAGTGGCTTGTGGCGGACGGCTCTCCCACCGTCTTTCGAGTGGCACGGCCCGATGGCCGCCCGGTAAGACTGAAATTCCACCCGTTCTACGATTTCGCTGAAGATTTTCCTTACCTGATGTACTTCGATCTGAACCAGCAGCCCTACGCGCTGTGGTAGCTATGACTTGCGGATGGTGAAGAATTACTTCGGTTCCTTCGGGCAAGGTGATCTTGTCGGCGGGCACGAAGACGCCGCCCGAAAAACGCGCGCGAATGCTTCGCGAAGAAGAGGCTGAGGACTGAGGTGTGGTGGAAGCAGCGCCGGGAGCGCCGGCGTGGACTTGGGACGCGACACCAGAGGCGCCCGAGCCGTCGAGCGCGAGATTGGCAAGCCCGTCGGCTTCGCGATTCATTTCGCGGGGAACGTGCTCGATCACGAAGTACTCGAGTTGCCGCGACAGCTTCGAGGCGCGCTCGTGCAGAGGTTTCAGATCGGCGCTTTTCACTTTGTAGCGCCCTTGCATTTGCCGGACGAGCAGCTCGGAATCGCTGCGAATGCGGAGCGCCTTGATGTCGTGGGTCACGGCGTAGTCAAGCGCCGCCAGCAGCGCGTAGTATTCAGCCACGTTGTTCGTGTCCCGGCCGAGCTTCTTGCCCAGTTCGAGAATCACTTTTCCATCGGGGTCGCGCAGAATCACGGCATAGGAAGCGGGCCCGGGATTGCCGCGCGACGCGCCGTCGACGTTAGCGACGTAAACGCCGGCCGGCGCCGAATGCGTCTCCGAGAACAGGCGAGCGCTGCCGGGAGGGGAACCGGAGGACCGAGTGGGCGAGCGAGTCATCGTTCGCTGCGCCTGCCGAAATCTTTATCGCGTTCTTTGTCGCGTTCTCTATCGGGGGCCAGGCTAGGCTTCATTGGCTGCGGAGTTCGGCCGTGAGGCGGCTGCCGCAGAAGCGGCGGCGGTAGGCTCAACGTAGTAGAGGATTCGCGTGCAGGTCTCGCAGTGGAACATTTCTTCGGTGCCCGCGCGCCGCATTTCCTGAAAGACGTGAGGCCGCACGCGCATCCCGCAGGCGGAGCATTTCTCGTCGCGCACTTCCGCGAGCACGACGTGGTGGTGCTTCTTCGAGATGCGATCGTAGTGATCGAGCAAATTCTCGGAAATCAAGGCCACCACGCGGCTGCGCTCGGCGTCCAACTGAGCGATTTCCTGTTCCGCCTGACGCTTTTTCGGCGTCGATTTTTGCGCGCTGTCCGGCGGCGACGATTTCCACTTCCTTTAGCAATTTGTCCGAGGCCTTCACGCGGCGGTCGTACTCTTCGGCGGCCACCATTTGTTCGAGGAGCCGGTCTTCGGCTTTGGCGATCTCCGCTTCGGCCATTTCTACTTCGTGCTGCAGCGCCTTGTACGCCTCATTCGTCTTGATCTGCGAGGTCTGGTCCTTGTACTTGCGAACGCGTTCCTTCCATTGCTCGACGTCCAGTTCGTATTTCTTGCGGTCTTTGATGGTGGCGAGTTGCGAGGCCTTACTTTGCTCGAGCTCTGTCTTCGCGCCCGCCACCCGCGCATCCACTTCGGCAACTTTTTTCGGGAAAGCGGCGAGGCGCGTGCGAACGTCGTTCAACCGCAGGTCTACGCTCTGAAGCTCCAGGAGGTCCTGTAGAACCTTCATCACAGTCCATTGATTCTAACACACCGCCTGCGTCCGGCCGGACTCCTGGGTGACCTCAGGTACGGGGCACTGAAGGCTTGGGCGGGGGACGCCCCTCGGGGGCCTTCGCCCCTGCGTCCTTTTGCGGGCCTCGTCCGTATTATGGATATGATAGGCACCGCAGCGATACCGTGGGAGGGGCGCATGGCCGTTGTCGACAGCGATGTGGCCCGGCTTCGGCGCGGGGACGTAGACGCGCTTTCGGAGCTGATTTCGCGGTATCAGAACCGCCTGTATCGCTACCTGCTGAGGTTGGTCCGGCAACCGGCGGAAGCCGAGGACCTTTTCCAGCAAACGTGGGTACGCGTGGTGGAAAAGATTCGCGCCTTCGATCCGAGCAGGAATTTTGACGCGTGGCTGTTCACGGTAGCTCGCAACCTGGCTTTCGATCATCTGCGCCGGATTCGGCCAGAGAGCCTCGACGAGCCGGGGCCGAACGACTTCTCCGCGGAGACGCCGGCTGAGAGGCTGCCGTCGAATGCGCCGGGCGCGTTCGACCGTGTTCTGGAACGCGAACGCGCGAGCCACGTGGCCGCGGCTCTCACCGACTTGCCGGTGATCTACCGGGAAGTGCTGGCGCTGCGGTTCGAGGAAGAAATGAAGATCGAGGAAATCGCGCAAGTGCTGGGCGCGCCGCTTTCCACCGTGAAGTCGCGGCTGCGCAGATCGCTCGAGCAGATGCGGCAGTGTCTCGACACCCGCTATCCCGGAGCCGACTGGCAATGAGCGATCACGACGAAATCCGAGCTTTGCTGGCACTTGCTGCGGCGGGCGCTTTGGAGCCGGACGAGGAAGACCGCGTTGGCCGGCATATTCGGTCGTGCAGCGCGTGCGCCAATGAGGCGGCTTCGTGGCAATCGATCGCGGGTCATTTGCGGCGGCTGCCGACGCCACAACCGTCTCCGGCGGTGATCCAGCGAGCGAGAGTTATGGCGGAAGCGCGTTTCGCCGAAGAGGCGGAAGCTCGCTGGCAGCGCGGGGTAATGATCTTTGTTGTGACGTTCGCGTGGGTGCTCACCATCGTGAGCTGGCCGCTCTTCCGGCTGATTACCGGAGGGCTGCTCGATTTGCTCGATCCGCGGCTGAATCAGACCTGGATCACTTTTGCAGGATTCACAACGCTCGTCTGGCTGGCGGGCGGGAGCGCGGCTGTGTTGCTGTCGTTGCGGCAGCGGCGCGAAAGGAGACTGGCATGAGCCGTTTCACTCAGGAATTGAAAGTTGTCCCCAAGACGGCATGGATTATCGGCGCGGTGATGTATCTAGGCGTTTCGATACCTTTGTTCTTGTTTGCGATACCCAACGATCCGGAGCTCGGGAAGTGGCCTCATTGGGGTCAAGCCTTATTCGTATTTGGAATGTTTCTCCTCGTATTCCCGTTCGTCGCATTGATCGGCTACGTGTATGGCGACGCAAAGCGGCGCGGCATGCCGTACGTGATGTGGACGCTGCTAGCGTTCTTCGTGCCCTATTTGATCGGCGTGATCCTCTACTTTATCTTGCGCAGCCCTTTGCCGAAGGTTTGTCCGGGATGCGGAGACATGGTGAAATCTGGATTCACCTTCTGCCCGAAGTGCGGCACGGCGGTGCAGCCAACCTGCCCGAACTGCGGCCACGCGGTGGAAACTTCGTGGGCGAACTGCCCTCAGTGCGGCCAAAAACTGCCGACGCAATCGCCGCGCGCGGCGTAGCTAGGTCTCCTGAGCTAGAATCGAAGCGCTTCCAAGGAGATTCGATGCCATACGTCCAGATCACATGGGTGGCAGGACGCACGCCGGAACAGAAGCGCAAGCTCGCCGAGCGCATCACGCAAGCGTTGATCGAAGATGGCCGCGCGAAACGCGAAAACATTCAGGTCACGTTCGTCGACCTTCCGCCGACCGACTATGCGGAGGCCGGCGTGACCGTCGCCGACCAGAAGCGCGCGCCCTGAACGATAGCAATCTCTTGCCTGGCTACGTGACGGATTACGTTGACGGATGCAGATCGTGGCGCACCATCACCGCGTCAATGAAATAGCCGATGCCGATTGAGATCGGGATGATTCCGAAGACCGCGGCTTCGATGGCATCCGGCTCGAATCGCGAAAGCGCCGCGAACGCCAGCGTGTAGCCGATTCCTCCGGCCGTAAGCAAAATTGCCGCCTTGCGCGAACGCGCGTGCGGCGGCAACTCGTCGGCGATCGGCACGGTGACGCCTTTGGCGATCGCGGCAAGCCGCTCCTCGCTTCGGAGCTTACGAACGCGATACCACGCGTAGATCAGCGCGAGCGGAACTGAGAAGCTCATCACTACAGCTGCAAATCCGATTGGTTCCATTTTGTTTCTCCTCTTTTGATTTCCCGCGTTGCGGGAATTGTGGGCCTGGTTTCCAGCTCGATTTCAATGGAAGGTACGCAGCAGAGGCGAGCGATGTTCCGTAGCTCGCGGAAACAAGCGAGGGTCAACGGGCCAGGGTTGCGAGCGTGTTACGGAGTGACCTGGACTTCCATGGTCTGGTCGACCGAGTAGTTTTGGCAGCCGGGGCTTGTGGCGGCGGGGCAGTGCGCGACCGCGCGGAATCCGGAAGCGGATGTTTCAACGTCGTAGGTGTAACCGTCGCGAGCCGTTTTTTTCATCGTCAAGCCGCCGCTGGAGATCAGGTCATCGAGCGAGGCATACGAGCCGTGCTCCGCTTGATAGGCACGTTCGGCTTGCGCGATCCCGATCAGATCGTTCTTCACTCCGACGACGTCGATCGTCTGTGCGGGCGTGGCTCGCGCCCATGCCGGAGTCTTTGCATCCTGGTGAAGTAGAACTTGTAGATCAGACCTGCGATTAGCGCCACCACCAAAAGTCCAATCATGCTTTTCATCGGTGCCTCACATTCGCACGATTCTCAGTTCGGAATCATTCCTATCGCCCTCAGCCACGTCTCCACCAACTGGGGCCATGCCGTTATCGGAAGCTGCGTGCGGCGCAGCCCAAACGCATGGCCGCCCTGCGCGTACAAGTGCATCTCCACGGGGACCCCGGCGTTCTTCAGCGCAATGTAGTAAGCCAGCGAGTCATTTACGTTGTCCACGTGGTCATCCTCAGCCTGCAGCAAAAATGTGGGAGGCGTCTGGCTCGTGACCGGAATCTCGGGATTCGACCCGAGATCTTCATCGGCATTGGCCGGATGAGGGACCACAAACTTTTTGGTGCCTTGCTTGGCGTCCCATTCCGCCGCGGAAAGCGACAGATGCCCCGGATAGATAGCCACCGCAAAGTCCGGGCGGCAGCTTTCTTTGTCGCCGTTATCGACAGGCGGGTATAAACGCTTGGCGTAATGCGTGCTGATCGCTGCCGAGAGATGCCCGCCCGCGGAGAACCCAAGAACACCAATCTTGTGCGGATCGATGTGCCACTCCGCGGCGTGAAAGCGCACCAGACCCATCGTCCTCTGCGCATCTTCCAACGCCATTGGTGATTCCGGATATGGCCCCGATTTCGGATACGGACCCACATCCGTCACGCGGTATTTCAGCAGCACACACGTTATCCCTTTCGGAGTCAGCCAATCGCAGACCTCGGTGCCTTCAAGATCAATGGCGAGGGTCTGATAACCGCCGCCCGGAAACACGATCACCGCAGCGCCCGTGTTCTTCCCCGCCGGCAAATAGACTGTCATGGTCGGCCGCGTCACGTTGCTCACGCCCACCGCCGGCCTTCCGGCAACGAGAAATTCGTTCCCTGAAGTCTCAACCTTTTCCGGCCCTGCCACGGGCTGCGGATCAGGCGCAGCGCCCGGCCAGATCGGCGATTGCGTATGTCCCGGCGACGGCTGCCAGACAGGCGTCTGGGCGCTCAGGCCGCCGCACGCAAAAACAACACAGAGAGCAAAGATCAAAGGCTTCATCACAATCCCCACTGCTTAATACAATCAGCGACTGCCGAAAGCCGCGGATCGGAAACGGTCAAGCAAAAGTAATTGTGACAAGATCTGCGAGGAAACAAAGCGCGTATTCTTACAGGCGAGCGAAAACGTCAAGCATGCGAAAATATTGCTCTCCGTAGAGAGGCAGGTCCGTAATGCGCGTCGCCGCGATCTACGACATTCACGCGAACCTCCCCGCACTCGAAGCGGTCCTCGAGGATATTCGTCAGGTAGAAGTAGACCAGGTAGTGGTCGGTGGCGACGTGGTTCCGGGCCCGATGCCGCGCGAAACCATCGCGTGTTTGCTGGGCCTCGATATTCCCGTGCAGTTCATCCACGGCAACGGTGATCGTGAAGTGCTCGCCCAGATGAGAGGCACGGAAACGGAGTGGTATCGCGCCGCGCCGGAACAGTGGCGAGAACCCGTCCGCTGGACCGCGGAGCAGCTTCATCCTGAAGACGAACGGTTGCTCGCCGGCTGGCCTGCAACACTCCGCGTCGAGATTCGCGGGTTAGGCGAGGTGCTGTTTTGCCATGCGACGCCGCGAAACGACACCGAGATATTCACGCGCCTGACGCCCGAAGAACGCCTCTTGCCCGTCTTTGCGGGCCTCGATGTTTCCGCGGTCGTCTGCGGTCATACGCACATGCAATTTGACCGCACGATCGCGGGGATTCGAGTTTTGAACGCGGGCAGCGTGGGAATGCCTTTTGGCGAACCCGGCGCCTATTGGCTTTTGCTTGGACCAGGCGTCGAACTTCGGCGCACGCGCTACGATCTCGCGAAAGCTGCTGAGCGCATTCGAGCACGAAGTATCCGCAGGCCGAGGATTTTGCCGTACGCAACGTCCTTCAACCGCCGTCCGAGGGGAAAATGCTGGAAGCGTTTGCGCGGGTCGAGCTGAAGTAAGAGACAGGAAATCTTTTTCCCGCTAGCATGCGTCTAACAGGCGTGGCACTACAACGCTATGGCGCGGCGTTGGCCGCTGGCCCCGAATGCCAGCGAGTGCCGGTTTGACACTCGCGGGCGGCATCAGGATACTTGAACGTTGAAACGGGCCTCAGCGCTCCACGCGCGTTAATTCCCTTTTGACGGGAGCAACCGAAACATGAAGAAGCGTATCCGGCTGGGTGCGGTTGTCGTTCTGGCGGCTTCGTTCGCGATGGCGTCGTTCCCAATGGCAACGCCCGCGCAAGAAAACACTGCGGCGGTTCGCCCGCCAAAATTGGATTTCACTACGCACACTCTGTCGAACGGGCTGAAGGTGATTCTTCTCGAAGAACACTCCGTGCCCGTCATCAACCTGCAGATTTGGTATCACGTCGGCTCGAAAGACGAGCGTCCCGGCAGAACCGGGTTCGCGCACATGTTCGAACATTTGATGTTCAAAGGGTCGGCGCACGTGGGTCCGGATGAACATTCGCGCCTCATCGAGGCGGTGGGCGGCTTCGACAACGCGGAGACAAACGACGATTCGACGGATTTTTACGAGACCTTCCCGAGTCAGTACCTCGAAACGGCTCTGTGGCTCGAAGCGGACCGCATGGGCAGCCTCAACGTGGATGAGGCCAATTTCAAGTCGGAGCGCCAGGTAGTGGAGGAAGAGCGGCGCGTCCGCGTGGACAATCAACCGTACGGCACGATTGAGGAAGATCTTCGCGCCGCCGCGTTCACGGTCCACGGCTACCACCACACGGCCATTGGGAGCATCGCGGACTTGGACAATGCCACCGTGGAGGACGTCCGGGTTTTCCACGATACCTACTACAAGCCGAACAATGCCACGCTCGTCGTCGTCGGGGATTTCAATTCCAATCAGGCTCTCGAGTGGGCCAGGAAATACTTCGAGGGCATTCCGGCTTCCACCAAGCCGATTCCGCGACGCGACACGCCGGAACCGCCGCAAACGGAAGAGCGCGTGGTGAGGAAGTCCTACTCGAATACGCCGCTTCCTGCGGTCGTGATCGGGTACAAGGTTCCCGCGCGGTATGCGCCGGATGCTTATCCGCTTGATCTTGCTTCCAACATATTGGCGGGAGGCGAGAGCAGCCGGCTCTATCAGGCGCTCGTTTACAAAAGCCAGATTGCCGTTCAAGCGGCCGGCTTCGGCAACTTCACCGAGGATCCGAACCTGTTCTGGGCTTACGCGATCATGAACCAGGGCCATACGGCGGACGAGGGAGAGAAGGCGGTTGTCGGCGTGCTCGACACTTTGAAATCGCAGCCTGTGGATGCGAAAGAGTTCGAAAAGGCCGAGAATCAGGAAATCGCGGGCTTCATTCTGGGGCGCGACACGGATGAAGAAAAGGCCGTCGCTCTGGAAAACGCCGCGGTGATCGGCAAGAATCCTGATCTGGTCAACAGCGAACTTGACCGCTACTTGAAAGTGACGCCGGCGGACATCCAGCGCGCCGCAAAGGAGTATTTCGTTCAGCAGCACGCCACCGTGCTGTTTATGACGCCGGCAGCGCCCGCAAAATAAGAGCGTCGAAAATCAGGAGCGATTCGAAAGCCATGATGAAACGCACAATTCACACGTTGAGTTTGCTCCTTCTAGGGGCCGCTTGTATCGCAGGCCCGATCCGGGCGCAGCAATCTGCCGCCGCGACGACTCAGGCAAGCGCCACGCAAGAGGAAAAGAAGAATGGCACCGGAGTGGTTCCTCCGGGCGTGAAGCTTGTCCCCGAAATGCCGCCAGCCGGTCCGCCGAGGCCTTTCGAGTTCCCGAATGCCACCGAGAAAACTCTGCCGAACGGCCTGCGCGTTTTCGTTGTCACCGATCACAGCGAACCGGCCGTGGCGACGCGGCTCTTGATTATGTCGGCGGGAAGCATCAAGGACCCGCCGGACGAACCCGGCATTGCTGCGATGACGGCAGACCTCTTGACCCAGGGAACGGGAAAGCGGTCCGCGAAAGATATCGCCGAAGCAATCGATTTTGTCGGCGGCTCGCTCAACGCCTCGTCGGGCAAGGATGCCACCACGGTGACGCTCGACGTCGTGAAGAAGGACCTGAACCTCGGTTTTGACCTGATGTCCGACGTCGTCCTGCACCCGGCATTCAGCGCCGATGAACTCGAACGCCAGCGCCAGCAGCTTCTGTCGGGTTTGACCGTGCAATATTCGGACCCTGAATACCTCGCTTCCGTCGTTTTTTCGCGCGTCGTCTACGGCGGCTCGCCCTATGGCTTGCCGGGCGAAGGCACTCCCGAAACGGTGAAGAAACTGAATCGCGACGATCTCGCGAAATTCCACGACGCGACTTACGCGCCCAATCAATCTCTGCTCGCCGTCGCGGGCGACATCACGCCGGAAGAAGCTTTCAGCGTCGCGGAGAAATATTTCGGCGGCTGGCAAAAACTGGATATTCCCGCCGCTGTCCCTGCGCCTCCCTCGATGCTTTCGGGCCAGCACATTTGGCTGATCGACAAGCCGGACGCCGTGCAGACCCAGATTCGCGCCGGCAAACTTGGAATCCGCCGTAATGATCCCGACTACATTCCCGTGGAAGTGATGAACCGAATCTTCGGTGGCGGATACAACAGCCTGCTCAACACCGAGGTCCGCGTGAAGAAAGGGCTCACTTATGGAGCCTATTCGCAATTCACTCCGCAGCGCTATTCGGGGGCGTTTCTAGTGGGCACGTACACGCGCACGGACGCAACCGTGGAGGCCACGAAGCTGGTGGTGGATTTGCTCTCGCGAATGTCCTCCGGCGGAGCCACTCCAGAACAATTGAAATTTGCCCGCGATTACCTGGCCGGCGTTTACCCGATTCAGTCGGAAACCGCCGAGCAGGTGTCGGGTCGCGTGCTTTCAGCAGCCGCGTTCGATCTTCCGGCAGATTACAATCGCACGTATCCGGACAAGATTCGCGGCGTCTCTCTCGATCAGGTGAATGCGATGGCCAAACGGTACCTCGCGACAACAGACCTCGATATCGTGCTGACAGGAAACGTCTCGGCGTTTCGGGACGCGCTCAAGAAGGCATTTCCTGATGCCAAGTACGACGAGATTTCGTTCGACCAGGTGGACGTGCTGGCTCCCGATCTGCGAAAACCGAAGGCCGCTGTTGTCGAGGCCACTCCGGAATCGCTGGAGCAAGGCAAGCAAATCCTCGCGGCCGCTGCAGCCGCAGCCGGAGGCGACACGTTCGCTTCCGTAAAAACTCTGGCGATGACGGAAAACGCCAAGCAAATCTCCCCGAACGGAGACGTCCCGGTCATCGTCAAGTGGACGGTGGCCTATCCCGATCACTCACACGGGGACGTTTCCTACGGCGGGCAGGCAATCACGCAAATATGCGACGGCAAGTCGGCCTGGATCGTCATGGGTCCGCAAGCGCACGATGTGACGCAAGTAATCGGCGAATTTGAGCGCGGCATCGCGCTGTTTGGGGGCGGTTGGGGGTTCTACCAGCAGGTGTTGGCGGGGAAAATCACGGGCCAAGCGATCGGCGAGACCGATATCGACGGCAAGAAAACTTTGGGTGTGGCTGTCCAGGCGTCCTTCGGCAACGTGAAACTTTTTTTCGACCCTGCAACACACCTTCTGGCCGCTGCCCGCTTCCAATCCACGGGCCAGCAGGGACCCGTCGAGAGCGAGCAACACTGGAGCGACTACCGCGCGGTTGAGGGACGCCAGTTTGCCTTTGCCACCGTGACATACCGCGACGGAAAGAAGTTCATGGAATCGAATGTCGCGGAAGTGAAAGTGAACCCGCCGGCGGACCCATCGCTCTTCGCGAAGCCGGAGGCCGCGCCGCCCGCGTCAAAATGACCGGAAAATCCGGCGACGCAAGTGCCGGCCCTTACTTGACAGCCAGAATCACTTTTCCGATGTTCTTCCGCTCTTGAATGTAGCGGTGAGCCGCAGCAGCTTCGGTGAGCGGAAACGTCTTGCCGATCACAGGCTTGATTTTCCCGGCTGTGTACATGCGGAAAATTTCGTCGAGTTCACCTCGCAGCACGGCGCCGCGCGATTGCAGGCAGCCTCCCAGACTCACACCAATCACGGCAATATTGCCGCTCATCAGCTTGAGCGGGTGGAAACGCGGCATTTCCAGCAGCGCCTTGCCGGCGCGCAACATGTGTTTCTTGCCGTCCGGCCCCGCCGCGGCCGAAAAGCCGTAAACCACGAGGCGGCCCATCGGTCCCAGGCATTGCCGGCTGCGCGCGAAGGATTTTCCGCCGATCGCATCCATCACCATCTCGATTCCGTCGGGGGCGAATTTTCGCACGACGGCGACAAAATCGCTCTTCTGGTAGTCGATCGCATGGTCGACGCCGATTTTTCTCAGGTACTCCTGCTTCGCGGGTCCGGCGGTTCCGAAAATCACGAGTCCGCGTGCGCGCGCCAGTTGCACGGCCGCGATTCCCACTCCTCCCGCGGCGCCGTGAATCAAGATGCGGTCGCCCGGCTGCAGATTTCCCATCGTGAACATCGAGTGGTGCGCGGTGAGGTAGTTCACTGGAATGGCGGCGCCGTCTTCGAACGACATGCCCGCCGGCAGTAGGTAGGTGCTCCGCGCCGGAACGGTCACCCATTCGGCATAAGCGTTAAAATGAGTGGTCGCCGCTACCGCGTCTCCTCGCTTCAGCGGCTCGCCCTCGCTGGCCCGGCTTCCCTCGGGCGCCTCTGCTACCTTTTCCACCACTCCGGCAATCTCGAGCCCGGGAATGAACGGAGGTTTCGGCGTACCCGGATACACCCCCATGCGCTGAAGCAGGTCCGCAAAGTTGATGCCCACGGCCTTCACGCGGATCAACACCTCGCCCGGCTTGGGTTGCGGATCGCGGACTTCCTTCGCCTCAAAAACTTCCGGCGGCCCATACCGCCTTACGACCATCGCACGCATCTAATCTCCTTTCCCTCCAGTCGCAGGCTGGAGTGCGACAAACCGGCTGGACCTGTTGGTATTCTCGCCGAAGGCTGACATCAAGTCCCGGCTTTTCGTTTGGGGAATCGAGACTTCCTACCTTAAACTAATGGACTCCGCGCAATGATAAAAACTGAACCGAGAACCCGAAGCTTTCTTGCGATACTGATTCTGTTCGTTGCGGTTTGCACTTCGATGGCCGCCGACCGGCCGGCGAATCCGCCCGCAGTTCCCCCCGTCCTCACCGCCATGCAGGAGGAGATCGACCGCTCGATGGCGACTTTCTCGAAGGGCGATCCGTCCTCGTACTTTATCAGCTACACGGTGGCGGACCGCCAGGCTTCGGATGTTTCCGGGTCAAACGGCGCGCTGCTTTCGAGCAGCGACAATCGCGCCCGCTGGCTCGAAGTTCAAACCCGCGTAGGGACTCAGCAGCTCGATGACACCCACAAGCTGGGAGATCGCCCGCCGAGTTGGACAAGCCCGGGCACCTCGACGGTGCTGGACGACGACATTCCCGTGCTTCGCCGCGAAATCTGGCGCGAGACCGACCGCCAGTATCGCGCGGCCTCCGAAGCTTTGATCAAGGTGAAAACGAGCCAGCAAGTGCAGGTTCAGACGGCCGAAGGCGCTGCGCCTGATTTTTCGCACGAGGCTCCGCAGAACTACATCGGCGCCCGCGCCGAAATCCACGTCGACCGCAAGCCCTGGGAAGAGCGCGTGCGACGGTACACCGCCGCGTTCAGCAAATCTCCCGCGGTGCTTAATTCCATCGCCACGTTCAGCGCGCTCAGCATGAATCAGTACCAGGTAAACACGGAAGGCACGAAGATTGCTTTCGGCCAGGTTCATTACCGGCTCGAGCTGTTCGTCCAGAGCAAGGCGCCGGACGGGATGAACATCGATCGCTACGCGAATTTCGACTGGCTCGATCCGAAAAGCGAACCGAGCGACAAGGAAGTTTTCGACTCGATCGCGCAATTGATCCGCGAGACCGATGCGCTCGATAAAGCGCCGCTCGTGGATCCGTTCGCTGGCCCCGCCCTGCTCACCGGACGCGCGGCCGCCGTTTTCTTCCACGAAGTTTTCGGCCATCGCGCGGAAGGCTTCCGCCAGAAGGACATCAGCGAAGGCCAAACGTTCACCAGCAAAGTGGGCGAACAGATTCTTCCCGATTTCATCTCGATCAAGGACGATCCCACGGAAGCGACGCTGAACGGCCAGATGCTGCTCGGCAACTATGCATTTGACGACGAAGGCGTCCCGGGCGCGAATACGATCCTGGTCGACCACGGCGTGCTGAAGACTTTCCTGATGTCGCGCTCGCCGCTGGTTACCATCCAGCACTCGAACGGGCACGGCCGGCGTCAGCTTGGCTTCGTTCCGGTGGCGCGCCAGGGCAATCTGATCGTGACGAGCACCAAGACCTTCACCGACGCTCAACTTCGCCAAAAATTGATTGAACTCGCGAAGCAGCAGGGAAAACCCTTCGGCCTGCTGATCGACGATATCGCGGGCGGATTCACGTTCACCGGGCGCGGCCAGCCGCAGGCGTTTCAGGTGACGCCGCTCGTCGTTTACAAAGTTTTTGCGGATGGAAGACCCGATCAGCTCGTGCGCGGCGTGGACATTGTGGGAACGCCGCTCGTCTCCTTGACGAACATCGTCGCGACGGGCGACAAGCAGGAAATCTTCAATGGTTACTGCGGCGCTGAGTCCGGCTCGGTGCCGGTGTCGGCCGTTGCGCCCTCGATTCTGATTTCGGAGATGGAGTTCGCGAAGAAAGAAAGCTCAACGGACAAGCCGCCGATCCTTCCGCCGCCGGCACACGATCCGGAAGCGAAAGGTCAACAGCCTTGAGAAAGAAGAGAACGCATTTCGCCGCGATTCTGCTGTTCGTGCTGTCCGCTGTTCCGGCCAAAGCCGCCACGACTAGCGCTACGCCGGCAGGGGCGCCCCCAGCCATGCAGGCGCCCGTTCCCGCCGGCGAGACCGACAAGACCCTGCAGGCAATGCACGACGAACTCGAGCGCGCCCGCACCCGGCTGCAGATTCCGGGCGTCGACAAACCCTTCTATATCGAGTACCGCCTGCTCGACTTCGACATTCGCAACGTGACGACTTCCTTCGGGTCGCTCGTGTCCAGCACGACGACGCGCAACCGGTTCATGAACGTCGATGTGCGCGTGGGCGACTATCATCTCGATAGTTCGAATTTCGTCAGCGAAGATGGGTTTCAGGGTTTCCTGGGTCCGGCGGGCCAGGTGGGAATCGATCGCGATTACACGTCGCTGCGCCAGGACCTATGGCTCGCCACCGACCAGGCGTACAAAGGCGCGGTCACGCAGATGTCGCTCAAACAGGCTTTCCTTCGCAGCCTGACGAAACCGCCCGAGATCGACGATTTCTCCACCGCCGAGCCGATCGTCAAGATCGATCCGCGCATCGAGCCGGATTGGACTTCCCGCAACTGGGAAGACGAAGCGCGCAAGGCCTCGGAGGTCCTGCGGAATTTCCCGCAGATTTACGGCACGCGCGTGAACTATTACCTCGTTTACGTCACGCAGTATCTGATGACCAGCGAAGGCACCACCATTCGCAGCTCCCACAGCCTCGCCGCGGTCGAAGCCGGACTCGATACGCAGGCCGACGACGGCATGCCGCTCCACAATCTCTATGCAGTCTACGTGCGGCGTCCCGGCGATTTGCCTGACCCTGCAACGGTGAGCAAAGGCCTCGCTCAGGCCGGCACGCAACTGATGGAATTGCGCTCGAGTCCTCTGGTTCCGGATTTTACCGGCCCCGTGCTCTTCGATGCGCCCGCAGCAGGTTCGGCCCTGGCGCAGATACTCGCTCCTTCGCTTTCCGGAGCGCGGCCGCCTCTCTCCATGGTCCCGGCATTCGATCAGATCATGGACCGCATGGGAGGCCGCAGCGAATGGTCCGGCCGCGTGGGCACTCGCGTCTTCCCCACGACCGTGTCTCTCTTCGACGATCCGACTACCGCCGAATTTGGGGGCCAGCCGCTGATCGGAAATTACGAAATCGACGACGAAGGCGTACCGGCCCAGCGCGTTTCGCTAGTCGAGAATGGCATTCTTAGAAACCAGTTGATGTCGCGCCGTCCCGGACCCGATTTCCAAAATTCGAACGGCCACGCGCGCTCGGCGCTGCTATCGGAGACGCGTTCGCTCGCCAGCAATCTTTTCCTGCAATCGAGCGATCCCCTGAAGCCCGACGATCTGAAGAAGAAATTTCTCGATGCGTGCAAGCAGGATGGGCACGAGTGGTGCGTCGAGATCAGGCAAATGGATAATCCGGCTGTCTCGTCGCTGAATCAGCAGGATTTTTCGGATTATCTCGAGGAGATCGCGGGAGGCGTCTCGAGCGGCGAGCGCTTGCCGCTCCGCATGTATCGCGTATACGTCGCGGATGGCCGCGAAGAGCTGGTCCGTGGCGGATCGATTGAAGGGCTCACGCTGCGCAGCCTGCGCAATATGCCGGCCGTCGGAAGCGATGCGTCTGTCTACAGCTACATGCAGAATCCCCAGAACGGTTTTGCCGGAACGGCGCTTGGCGCGTTTGGTTCAGCGCAAGGCGGCGGCGGCATTCCCAGCACCGTCGTCACGCCCTCGCTCCTGCTCGACGAAGTGGAAATTCGCGGCTTCCACGGCGAACCGCGCCGCCTGCCGCCGGTCCCTGCCCCGCCGCTGAAATAATCGCCGCCGCAAGACTTTCTTTCTTGCCGCAATCCGGTGTTCTATCCGCAGCCGCGTTGACTCGCTGCGACTCGCTGCCTAATATGGTCGCGCTCGGAGGAGCTTTTTCCATTGATCGGCCGAACCATCTCGCACTACCGCATCGTCGAGAAGCTGGGCGGCGGCGGGATGGGCGTCGTGTACAAGGCCGAGGACACCGAACTCGGCCGCTTCGTGGCGCTCAAATTTCTCCCGGATGGCGTGGTTCGCGACGCGCCCACTCTTGAGCGCTTCCGCCGCGAGGCTCGCGCTGCATCCGCGCTGAACCATCCGAATATCTGCACGATCCACGAGATTGGCCAGGTCCCGCTTCAAGCGGGCGAAACGATCGGCGGGCATCCGTTCATCGTGATGGAATATCTGGACGGTGAGACGCTGAAGCATCGGATCGAGCGCGGCGCACTCCCGCTCGACCAGGTGCTCGAGTTCGGAATCGAAATTGCCGACGCGCTCGATGCCGCGCACGCCAAAGGAATCGTCCACCGGGATATCAAGCCCGCAAATCTGTTCATTACGAGCCGAAAGAACGCGAAGGTCCTGGATTTTGGGTTGGCGAAGGTCACGGCAGACATGGATGGCGCGAGCGAATCTGTGGCGGCAACGATGGCCGCTGACCCAGCGCTGACTAGCCCGGGCGCGACGGTGGGGACGATGGCGTACATGTCGCCCGAGCAAGCGCGCGGTGAGGATCTGGACGCGCGGACGGATCTGTTTTCGTTTGGCGCGGTGTTGTACGAGATGGCCGCGGGGCGCATGGCATTTCCTGGCGCGACGACGGCGATTGTGCTGGATGGGATCCTGAACCGCACACCCGCGGCGCTTACGACCGTGAGGCCGGAGTTGCCGCCCGAATTCAGCCGCATCGCCGCAAAGGCACTCGAGAAGGATCGCGGCCTGCGCTATCAGGCTGCGGCGGAGATTCGCAGCGATTTGCGGCGGCTCAAACGCGACTCGGAATCAGGGCAAGTTGCCGGCGGGCGCGCGAGAGACGGTGGCGGCACAAGCCGCACCCGCGACCCCGAGAAGCCGATGGAAAGTAATCGTTCCCGCAGCGGCAGTTGTGATCGTGGCCGCGGCCGCCGCCTATTTCTATTTCCACCGCGCGCCCAAACTCACCGACAAAGACACGATCGTCCTGGCCGATTTCAACAACGCCACCGGCGATCCCGTTTTCGATCGCACCCTGCGGCAGGGCCTTTCGGCGCAGCTGGAGCAGTCCCCGTTTCTCAGCCTAATTTCCGACGAGCGCATTGCGCAAACGCTCACTCTGATGGCCAAGCCAAAGGATACGCGGCTTACGCCCGACGTCGCCCGCGAGGTTTGCCAGCGCACCGCGAGCGCCGCCACGATGGAAGGCTCCATTTCCAGCTTAGGCAGCCAGTATGTTTTGGATTTGAAGGCGGTGAATTGCCGCAATGGCGATCTGCTCGCCGAAGAGCAGGTCCCCGCCAGCGGAAAGGAACAAGTTCTCACAGCTCTGGGTGACGCGGCAACGAAGCTGCGGGCGAAGATGGGCGAATCGCTGGCCTCGGTGCAAAAGTATGACGCGGCTCCCGAAAACGTCACCACGCCGTCGCTCGAGGCGTTGCAAGCCTACACCCTCGGCAATCAAACAATAGACGTGGCAAACGATTACGCTGCCGGCATTCCCCTCTTCGAAAGGGCGATTTCCCTGGACCCAAAGTTCGCCATGGCTTATTTGCGGCTGGCCCAGAGTTACCAGCCTCTAAGCCAACTCGACCGCTGTGCTGAGAATGCGCGCAAGGCTTACGAATTGCGAGAGCGCACGAGCGAGAGTGAAAAGCTGGCCGTTTCGTCGTTCTACCAGCTTGTCGTCACCGGAAATCTTGAGGCGGCCCGCAGCTCTTATCAATTGTGGGCTCAAACCTATCCCCGGGATGAGGAGCCGCCCGCCTACCTTTGGGTCACGTATGCCCTCATGGGAGACTACGAGAAAGCGAATGCCGCCGCGCTGCAGGCGTTCAAGCTCAACCCCGGCAGCGGAAATAACAACGTGAATCTCGGCTACAGCTACCAGTGGATCAATCAACTCGATCAGGCAAAGGCCACGGTAAGAGAATCGCGTGCCCACAATATCGACTCGCCCTGGCTTCCTCTGCTTCTTTACAACGTGGATTTCCTCGAACACGACGCCGCCGGAATGCAGCAACAGATCGCCGACGCGACGGGAAAGCCCGGAATCGACGATCAGATTCTTTTTCTGCAATCGGAGACTGCGGCGTCCGCTGGTCAGTTCGCGAAGGCTCAGGAACTGGGGCACCGCGCGGCCGATTCCGCCGAACGAGTGGATGGAAAGGAAGCGGCTGCGGAATACCTGTCACATGACGCAATTCGGCAGGCGCTCGTTGGGAACCTAGAGGTGGCCAGGCAACAGGCGCAGGCTGCGCTCGCGACCTCAAAAAGCAAAATCGCCCAGTCATTCTCGGCGATTGCGTTCGGCCTGGCCGACGATTCAGCGCAGGCTGAGCGCATTGCCGCCGATTTGAACAAGCGTTTCCCGCAAGATACGGATGTGCAGTTCGATTTTCTGCCCATGATACATGCGGGAATTGCCCTGCGAGGCGGCGACGCCGCGCGAGCGATCTCGGCGCTGGCAGTATCAGCGCCATACGAATTGGCGGAAGGGAATCCCGCCTTCACCTTCGCGCTCTATCCTGTTTACCTGCGCGGCGCGGCGTATCTCGCGGCAAAGCAGGGCCCGGCGGCTGCCACTGAATTCCAGAAGATCTTGGATCATTCAGGCGTCGTCGGAAATGAGCCCATCGGCTCGTTAGCGCATCTCGGTCTGGCCCGCGCGTACTCGCTATCGGGCGACGCTGCCAAAGGCCGCGCTGCGTATCAGGATTTCCTTGCCCTTTGGAAAGACGCCGACTCCGACATCTCGATCCTGAAGCAGGCCAAGGCGGAATACGCGAGGCTGCAGTGAACGGACTTTGCTCCCCTCTAAGGATGTAACGTAAAGAAGCTGATTTCCGGCCGGCACAGAAATCGAATCGGCAGGTTCGACATTCCCAGCCCGCGGTTCACATACATTTTCGATCCTCGCGACTCGTACCATCCCTCGACGAATCGTCCGCATCCTTTCGGAAGCCAGAGCGGCGGCAGAAACGGGAGACGCACCTGTCCGCCATGCGTGTGGCCCGTGAGGCAAAGATTCACGCGGCCCCCGATTCGATCGAAGTATCCGGGTGAATGGAAAATCGCGATCTTGTATGCGTCGGGTGGCACATTGGCTAGCGCCGCATCGAGCCTCGCGGTTCCCGAAGACGGATCGTCGAGACCCACCAGCCACACATCCGGACGAATTGCGGCGCTCGCGTTCACAAGAAGGTTCACGCCAACCACGTGGTAAAACAGGCGCTCCCGGTGAAGCGGATGATCGTGCTCCCAGTTGCCGCGCACGAACCAAACACCGAGCGGAGCGTGAAGTTTCTCGTAGAGCTGTTTGCACCATTCATAGTTGCCTGCCAGATTGCCAAGGCAGTCGCCGGTAATGACGATGGCGTCCGGCTTTTCGGCGTCCAGGATCGCAAGCAAATGGCGTTCGTTGCGTCCCATGCCGTGCGTGTGCAGGTCGCTGAGCTGCGCGATTTTCAGCGGTGCGGAGATCGGCGCCTGAATGTCGAAATGAGTAACTTCGATCCGGAATGGCTCGATAAAAAGACTGTCGACGCCGGCCGCTACCACCAAAATGAAAAGAAGGGCAACCGCTAGCCACAACCATCCGCGCCGCAGAAATCCGGCCGGCCCTCGCTGGATCGGTGTATCCGGTGGATCTTGCAGTGAAGACGCCATCGTGCAGAATTTCTCTCCCTTTTCGTCGGAACCACTATACAGGTTCATGAATGGACGGCAAAAATGCCGGCTTCAGAGGAAAGAAACCGGCTCCCGTGAGCCGCGAATCCAGCAGCGCGAAAGTTGGCGCATCCGCCCGCCAGCTTATAATCACGCCGCATAATTACCCCGTATAATCATTCCGCCGATGCGCGAACCTGCCGAACAAGCAACTCACGAAAAGCGTCTGGCGGCTCTTGCTTCGGTGGGCTCGGCGGTCTTGCTTGTCCTTCTGAAGGTTTTCCTCGCGGTGGTGACGCGCAGCCTGGGTGTGATTTCCGAGGCTCTGCATTCCATCCTCGACCTGGTCGCCGCCGTCATTACCTATCTTTCGGTCCGCGTCTCAGACAAGCCTGCCGACGCGCAGCATCTCTACGGGCACGGCAAAGTGGAAAGCTTTTCGGCGTTCGTCGAGACCGGTCTGCTGTTTCTCACCGCGCTCTACATCATCTGGGAAGCCTTTCAGCGATTGCTGTTCAACACCGTGCACATTTACCCCAGCCTCCAGGCGATTGTCATCCTGGCGATCGGCATGGGAATCGACTTCGTGCGGGCCCGCGCTTTGCGGCGCGTGGCGCGGAAGTATCCAAGCGAGGCTCTCGAAGCCGACGCTCTGCACTTTTCCACCGACGTCTGGAGCACATTCGTCGTAATTCTGGGAATCACGGCGGCATGGATCGGCATGAGATTCGGAATTAACTGGCTGGGCCGCCTGGACGCCGTCGCGGCCCTGGGCGTGGCGGGCGTGATCATTTGGATCGGCTCGCGGCTTGGGAAGCGAACTATGGATGCGTTGCTCGACGTCGCGCCCATGGGCCTTCGCGAGCAAATCACCAATGCCGTGGACGACACCGAAGGAGTCTTGCAGGCGGAACGCGTTCGCGTCCGGCGCGCCGGACAGCGCTATTTCGTCGACGTCACGATCAGCGTGCCGCGCACGGCCAGCCTCGAGCAGGCCCACTCCGCGAGCGACGCCGTCGAAAAGCGGATCGAGCAGATCGTCCCGGCCGACGTGGTGGTCCACGTCGAGCCGCGTGCGCCCACCAACGAGGATCTCTTCGAAACCATCCGCGCGATCGCGCAGCACCGCGGGCTCGCCGTACACGAGTTATCGGCGCACCATCTCGACGGCCGGCTTTTCGTCGAGCTTCACCTGGAAGTGGACGAAGGGGCCAGCTTGCGCGAAGCACACCGTCGCGCCACCGAACTCGAGGAGGACATCCGGCGCGCGACGGACGCGCAAGCGTTCGTCAACATCCATATCGAGCCGCTCGGCGGACGGATTCCCACCGCCGAGGAAATGAAGGGGCTATCTCGTTCGGTCCAGGACTTTCTGAATTCGCTTCAGTCCGAATTTCACGAGCTCGTGAATTGCCACGAGGTTCACGTCCGCACCGTCGACCACAAGATTCTCGTCTCTTGCCACTGCGCCATGGACGGCAGCTTGCCGATCACCGAGGTTCACGACGTGACTGCCGCTCTCGAAGACCGCGTTAAAGAGCGCTTTCCGCAGATTTTTCGGGTGACCATTCACCCCGAGCCCGTGGAAGAAAGCTGAATCGCGAACCGAACGCCTGCGCGCCGAGCGCGAGCAGCGCCGGAAAGCATTCGAGCACATACCTCGGCTCCGTCGTTTCCACCGCATACGCAAAAAACACCGTGCGCACAACGATGAACACGATCAGGAAAGCCACGCCCGGCCTGCCGCGCGCGAGCCACGCGCCCGCTAAGCCAAGCCCGATGAAAATGACGTTGCCGAGCGCGAATGCCACGGCTCGCAGAAAATCCGGCCGGTCGTCCTCCCACTCCAGCGAAAGCGGCGTCAGATGGCCCGAGATGGGAAGCAGCTCCACGCGCGGCGTAAACCACATGCGCAAAGCAGCGCAAGAACGGGAACTTTCGCATAGGTTCGCAACGGGTGTCGCGCCGTTCGCTCGCGTGCGATTTCGCGAAACTTGCCGTCGAGGCCGGGCTCGATCGTCAGTTGTTCGTTGTACTCATCGAGCAGGTCGCTCACGCGAGCCCGCTCTTCCGGCGAATCGAACGCATACGGAGGCAGCGAATCTACGGGAATCTCCTCCTCGTTCAGTTTCCAGTGAGTGAGGTAGACATCCCGAAAGCGCCAGAGCCACGTGTTCGTCCAATCGATGAATCCGTGCGGCGTATATTCGCCCGGCAATTCGCTGTAACGCGGAGCCAGGAACCGCACTTCGTGAAACACGCGCCAGTTGCGCGCCGCCCATGGCGCCAGCGGAAGTACCAAGCCGATTCCCATCAACGCGCCCGCTCGGAAGAGTTTCCCCCAATCGCGCGGCCGCCAGCAGTTGCCGACCAGCACAAGTCCCGCCGAAAGCAGAATCAGAGGCGTTTCGGGACGCACGAGCGTTCCGAGTCCAACCACGATTCCGCCCAAGAACCAGGGATTGGCAAAAAAACTCCGCCCGGCGAAGGCGTCACTCGCGCCGCCACCAATTTCCGTTTGAAGCAGCACCAGAATCGCGAGCACCGTGAGAAAGATCGTCAGCGTTTCCGTAAGTACCACCGCCGTGTAATTTGCGGTGAACGGGCAAAGCGCCGCGAGCCACAGAGCAGCAATCGCCGCACGCTGCCGGTGCTGGCTGGGCGCGAGTCGCGCGGCGATCCAGGCAATGATGAAACACGTCGCTACATCCACGACGGCCTGGACCAGCATCACGGCCCGCTGCGAATTCCCGGCAAACGCGAAAATCGCCGCAAGAAACGCCGGATAGCCCGGCGTCCGCATATCCACCGGCGTCAGGACGCCATTGATTGGAAAACCATATACTCGATTCTTCAGCCAGTTCCAGGCCAGTTCGATGTAAAATGGCGCATCGCCCGAGTCCGTAACCGGAAATTTCAGAACGAAAAAGACTCGGAGGGCAAGCCCAGCCAAGGCAGCAAGAGCGATGCTTGCGCGCATCTTATTAGAGACTGCCGCGTAAGCACCCTTGCCAGCGGAGCTCTGCTGCAGAGATTGCCGACTACTCATTCCAGTGTGGTGAGAACGCGTTTCGCGGTACGCCTTGCAAAATCCAGAGGTTGTGCATAGTCTTCACGGAGATGAAGCGCCTGTAGCTTGAACCATAGCTTGACCCATACATTGAATTGACTCATGCCTGAACGCAAGCCCATTTTCTACGATCAGGACCGGCGTCGCTGGCGCAGGACGCGGCTCGCGCTCGAAATCGCCGGCGGATTCTTCACGCTGGTGCTGATCATCTTCCTGGTCGACGTCGGCCGCAAACCCGATTTGCCCGATATTCTGCGCCCCGACATTCACGGCGGCCTGCATCCCATCCGCGGCAAGCAGAAACCGAAGCCCGTTCGCGGACGCAAACGCAAAGTGGCGGCGCTCGGCAACGTGCCGCAGAACACAATCCGCTGCGCGCCGCATTCTACGTCTCCTATGATCCGAACAGCCTGGCCTCGCTTCAACTGCACTATCACGATATCGACCTTCTGATCCCCGAAGCCCTGCATTCGCTCAACGCCGACGGCACACTCGGCGTCGTCACACCCGACGGAAAGTTCCATCCAGTCCCGCCCGACGGCCATGTCTCGATCGTGCCCGACCCCAAGCTCGCCGCCTGGATGGAAACAGTGGAAGCGGGCGGCACCGAGTTGCCCGTGATGGGGCTGATGAACAATTCGGATGGCACAGTGTGGCAGACCGACAAGCTCACCGTCATGCTGACGTCTCCAGCGGCGCGGCAGCGCCTGATTCAAACGGCTGTGCTGTACACGCAGGCGCAGAAGCAGGCCGGCATCGTTCTCGATTTCGAAAGCATTCCCGACGCCAACCAGAAAGACCTCACGCGCTTCATCGAAGAGTTGGGCAAGGCGCTCCACGCCGCCAGCCGAGCCTCAAGCTGATGGTCGCGCTGCCCGGCCGCCGACTGGGAATACGACTACAAATCCATCGCGCAGCATTCCGACGCCATCATCCTGATGAACTACGACCAGCACTGGCAGACTTCGCCGCCCGGTCCGATCGCCGCGCAGGATTGGTTTGTGACGAACATCGGCAACATCCTGAAACTCGTGCCGCCGGAAAAGCTGGTGATGGGCATCGCGAACTACGGCTACGATTGGCCCGCCAAATCGAAGAAAGTTCCGAAGCCGATGGCTCAGGTCGTCACCTTCCAGCAGGGAATCATCACTGCCGACGAATCCGAAGCGGACATCGAATTCGATGGCGACGCGCTGAATCCGCACTACTCCTATGAGGACGAGAACAACGAAGTCCACAACGTATGGATGCTCGACGGCCTGACAGCGTACAACGAGCTGCGGACCGCCGAGCGCGCCGGAGTTCAGGGCACCGCTCTCTGGCGCCTCGGCGAGGAAGATCCGTCGATCTGGCACGTTTGGGACAACAAGCATCCCGACGACGCCGCGCGCGCAAAACTCGAAGAAGTGCCTCCCGGATACGACATCATTTTCGAAGGCCAGGGCGACGTCTGGAAGATCACGGCCACTCCGCAGAACGGCCACCGGAAATTCGACTACGACGCCTCCGTGGATCTTTTCACGGACGAGAGCTTCGACAGCTATCCTCTCTCATGGCGCATCCAGCAGATGGGCGAGGCGCAGCACAAGGTGGCGCTCACGTTTGACGACGGGCCTGATTCCCAATGGACTCCCAAAATCCTCGACATTCTCGAACAGAAACACGTGCCCGCCGCATTTTTCGTAATCGGCGAGCCGGCCAATCTGGATTCCAGAATCGTCAAGCGCGAGTATCGAGCAAGGCAACGAAGTTGGTAACCACACTTTCACGCATCCGGACTTCGAAACTGCCACGAAGGAAGGCGTTGAGATCCAGTTGAATCTCACCGAGTTGCTTCTCGAGAGCAGTCTCGGCGTCAAGACGTTGCTCTTCCGCCCGCCCTTCGGCATCGACCACCAGCCCGAAACCGTGAGCGAGATTCAAATGCTGCCCGTTCGCGCAATCGATGGGCTACATCATCGTCGGCGCGCGCATCGATCCGCACGATTGGGGCGAGGTGAACGGCGGAGCACCTCCGCCCGCCGACACGATCGTCCAGCGCGTTCTCACCGACGCACAGAACGGCAAGGGATGGAACATCGTCCTGCTGCACGACGGCGGCGGCGACCGCAGCCACACCGTCGAGGCGCTGCCGCAGATCATCGATGGCTTGCGCGCGAAAGGTTTCGAGTTTGTTTCCGTCTCCGAGCTGCTCGGCCAGTCCCGCGCGCAGATCATGCCGCCGCTCAGCACCAAGGAATGGCTGCTCGCGCGCGCCGACGCCTTCATCTTCGATGTGTTTCGCTGGTTCCGCACCGGAATTGCATTCATCTTTGTCGCGGGAATTCTGCTGGTCAGCGCGCGCGCTCTCATCGTCGGCGTTTTGGCGCTCGTCGAAAAGCTTCGCGCCGCGCCCAAGGATGATCCCGATTACAAACCGCGCGTCACCGTGCTCGTCCCCGCGTACAACGAGGAAGCCGTCATTCTCGATACCGTGAAATCGGCACTCGCCTCGAACTATCCCAATCTCGAGATTCTCGTCGTCAACGATGGCTCGACGGATCGCACGGCGGAACTCGTCCAGCAGAATTACGGCCGCGATCCGCGCGTTCGCCTGCTGCTCCAGTCAAATCACGGCAAGCCCTCGGCCCTGAATCACGGACTCTCCGAAGCCACAGGCGAGATCGTCGTCTCGATCGATGCGGACACGGTCGTGGATCGCGAAGCGATTCCGCGGCTCGTTCGCCATTTCGAGAATCCGAAAGTGGGCGCCGTCGCCGGCAACGTGAAAGTGATGAACCGCAATCGCTGGCTCACGCGCTGGCAGGCCCTGGAATACATCACCAGCCAAAACCTGGAAAAGCGCGCCTTCGATTTGCTGAATTGTATTCCGGTTGTGCCCGGAGCCGTTGGCGCATGGCGCACGGAACTTCTCCGCAGCATGGGGGGATTCTCCGGCGACACGGTGGCGGAAGATACGGACCTTACCCTGACGATTCGCCGAAACGGCTGGAAGATTCTCTACGACGAAGACGCCATTGGCCGCACCGAAGTCCCCGAAACGATGGAAGCTCTGATTCGCCAGCGATTCCGCTGGACGTTCGGCACGCTCCAGGCGGTGTGGAAGCATCGCGACGTCACGGGCAAGCCGCGCTACGGCACTCTCGGCTGGATCGCGATTCCGAATATTTTCTTGTTTCAGATTATTCTGCCGCTCGTCTCGCCGCTGATCGATCTGCTCTTTTTGCTCTCCATCGCCTTGTGGGGCCTCGCGCAACTCCAGATCGCCCAGCTTCCGCAGCTATGGACTTTGCAGGACGTCGAGCGCTCGCTGATTTTCTTCGCCATCTTCATGCTGATTGACCTCTTCACCTGCGTCGTCGCCTTCGCCCTCGAACGCCACGAGGACTGGACTCTGCTCGCGCCGCTTCTCATCCAGCGCTTCTACTACCGCCAGATGATGTACGTCGTGCTCTTCCGCGCGCTGAAGGAAGCGGTCCAGGGCCGCCCAGTCGGCTGGCGCGGCGTCGAGCCACAATTGCCCGCGTCCAAATCGCGCTCGAAAGCCGCCGTCGCACCCAACCGCGAGCCCGAAGTCTCCAATCCCGCTCGGGGCAACGACTGAAGTAGCACGAAACCATTTTTGCTGTGGTTGCTTAAACGGCCGAAGAAGGAATCGAGCTAACAAGCAGTTGTGCTAAACTCCCACCCGGAGACAGAGTATGCGAATTAGAATGGTTTCTGCTCTCTGTGTTCTACCGCTGCTGATTTGCACGCCACGTCCGGCGGAAGCTCAGTCCAATCTCGCCGGTCTTCAGATGCCCCGGCCGTTCCTTCAGAGCCTGCAATTGCGCGCCAAACTTTCGGAAGCCCCGAAAAGCGCGGGATTCGACGCTGCTGATTTCCACGCGGAATTCTCGAGCGGGCTTACGAGCGAACTAAGGACCAACAAAAAGCTCTTCTTCCTCGACGATCAACAATCTGCGGCGAACCGAATGGGAATGCAGGCGCCCATAGAGAGCAGTTCGTGCGGCCATATTCTTATTTACAAGGCACCGGCGGTGGATTCGAAAATGATTATCGAGGTCCCCACAGAATCCACGGGGGATAGACCAAAGTTGGGGGGAATACAAGTCTGCCGGGAAGACATGCGCATGGCGACAATGGGCCCTCAGAGACGCCCGCTCGTGGCTCCCAAGCCGGATCTTGGGCTGTTACCTGTCCTAATTCGGCCCTAGCCGTCTTTGATAGCTGCGCCCGTTTCACCGCGTCGACGTTCCTCTCCTCTCTTTTCCCGTCCTGCGCGACCTGTATAATCCCCGCATGGGAAACGCCCCTTCTTCCCGCGCGCCTCAAGCGAATACTGTTCGCCTCGGTGGGCAGCAACCTCACCTGCGCCTTCACTGCGTCAACATATTCGTCCGTGACCAGGAGCGCAGCCTGCGCTTTTACTTGGACCAGCTCGGATTCCATCTCGCGTTTGACGCGCGCCTCCAATCCGGTGACCGCTGGGTGGCCGTCTCACCTCCCGATGGCAGCGCGATTCTTGCGCTCATCGCCCCCAAACCGACTTCCCAGGAGTACAAGCTCATCGGCCGTTCAACTCGCGTTGTGTTCATCACGGAAGACGTCGCGGCCAAGTTTCAGGAATGGTCCCGGCGCGGCGTGCGCTTCCAGACCACGCCGCGATTGAAACGCATCAAGTACGATCGTCAGGCACAGCCGTCACCCTCTGCCGATTCATCGGGGCTCCTTGGAGCGGAAACGCCGATCTGGGGCGGAGTGTTCGCCCGTTTCAAGGATATCGACGGGAACTCTTTTGAGCTTGTGAGTTTCGACGAAGTCACGCACGCCGTTGAAGCGCAGCGCCGCACGGCCGCGGCAAAGCTCGAATCCGAGCGCCGTACGGCCCAGGAGATGGAAATCGCGAAGCGGGTGCAGGCCAAGCTCTTTCCGCAAACGCTGCCGCCGATGCGAACGCTCGACTACGCGGGCGCCTGCATCCAGGCCCAGCAGGTCGGGGGCGATTACTACGATTTCCTCAATCTCGGGCGGGAACGGCTGGGCCTCGTGATCGGCGACATTTCAGGAAAGGGAATCGCCGCGGCGCTCTTGATGGCCAATTTGCAGGCGAACGTGCGAAGCCAGTGCTCCATCGCGTTGGACGAGCCACAGCGCCTCTTGCGCGCCGTAAATCAGCTCTTCTGCGAGAACACAACCGACAGCTCGTACGCCACTCTCTTCTTTTCCGACTATGACGCGGATGCGCAGCGCTTGCGCTATGCGAATTGCGGACATCTCCCCGCTCTCCTGCTCCGCAGCGACGGGGTTCTCGAACGGCTCGATTCAACGAGCACGGTTGTGGGACTCTTCAAGGACTGGGATTGCTCCATCGGCGAGCGCCAGATCTTTGCCGGAGATACGCTCGCTCTTTACACCGATGGCATAACCGAATCCTTCAGCGATGCGGGGGAAGAATTCGGCGAGCACCGTCTGATCGAAGCCTTGCGCCGATATCGCCACGAGCAGTCGGCGTCGCTGGTCGACGCTATCGTCCGCGAAGTGCGCCGCTTCAGCCGCCAGCAGCACGACGACATCACCTTGATCATCGCCAAGTGCCGCGCCGCGTAAGCCCTCACTTCAACTTCGCATGCTCGGACTTGGCGGCGATGAGGATGGGAATGTCGGGGTCGGCGTCTTTCCACAGCGCGAGGAAATCCTGATACGCGACGCGGGCTTTAGCCGTATCACCCTGCATTGCATAAGCGCGCGCGAGGCCGAGATGCGCGAGCGCGCCGATAGGTTCGTTGAGCACCACTCCGGGATGGTCGAGGATTTTCTGGAACTCTCCGGCAGCTTCGTTCCCCTGGCGCGCGGCCAGATACGCTTCTCCTCGTACATAGACCGGGTAAAGGCCGAAGAACACAAAGAAGGCCTGGCCAGGTGCCCCTAACTCGTAAGGGGAAGCAACTTCAAGCGCCTCGATGGCTCTGCTCGAATCATTGCGGTTCAGTGCAAGTTGCCCGCGGAGCGTAGGCAAGTAATTGAACTGCGCCACCGTGTCTTCGGGGAATCGCTTGGCCAGGTCGTCCGCGAGTACCTGGACGCGGGCCGCATCGCCCGCAAATCCGAGCGCCAGCGCTACTGGGTACTGGATATCGCGGGCCGTCGAAAGGCTCAGCGCCGTCGCGGCTTGCCGGCGGGCTTCAGCGGCATTGCCGAAAAGAGCCTCAATCAAAGCGGCTGAGGCTACATAGCCCGCCGCCCCTTCCTTCTCTCCCACGCGCTGGGCAGATGCCTCCGCCCGCCGTGACAACTCCCTCGCCTTTCCCAGCCGCCCCGAGTAAGCGGCCGTCAACGCTTCGTTAGCCAGGAAAATGTCTTCGATTCCGGGCTTACCAGTTCCCCGAGCCACCAACTGCGCCATTCCTGATGTGTCATGATCCAGGAAATCAATAAAGTACAAAGGGAGGTCGAGAAAACCCGAAGAATCTATTTTGTTTCTGAGGGCTCGCGCGTATGCCGCCTTAGCTTCATCGAGGCGGTTCAGAGCGGAATAGCCCATAAGAAGATGTGCGTAGGCGATGGGCAGGTCCGGGTGGGAGCGAGTGGCCTCCTCGGCCTGTGCGACAGTTTTCTGATATTGCCCCAATTGCAGATAGATTGGCCCACCCAAAAGATTGCGCGGCTGCACGGCGCGAGGATAAGCTTGTATCCAAAGCAGGCAAGGTTCCTCCGCCTTCTCCAAGTCTCCTGTGACCAGCGTGTAGTAGGAAGCGGTGACGAAATACTTCTCTGGCTCGCTGACTCGGTCGCGCAGTTCGTATGCCTTTTGGGTGGCGTCCACGCCATTGCTGACCTCCCCGGCATCGACAGACGTGCGGCCCAACATCGCATAAGCGAGGGCGAAGTTCGGGTCCAGCTCGGTTGCACGCTTGAAAAAGGGAATCGCCGCCGGCGAACCTTCGGGTCCATACAGAACTTTGTAGCCCGAGCTGAAGGCCTGGAGAGCCTCCAGCGACGATGTAGTGGCCTGCTCGAGCGGGGTATCGTACTTTTGCACGGTGCTCAGTGACTCGCCCAGTTTGTTCCGTATTTCCGAAGCGGTCTTCCCGAGCGCATCAAGCACATGGTTCTTGTCGCTCGCCTGAGCTTCCGTGCTCGCCAGCGATTCGCCACTGGCGCAGTTGACCGCCTTGAGAGTGAGCAAGTACTGCGTGCCAATCTGCGCGATCGAGCCGTCGAGCACGGCGGCGCTGCTCGTCCGCTGGCAGAGTTCCCGCGCAATTTCCGGCGTGAGCTTCGCATCCGGCTTTTGATCCATCATCTGCAAGGTCTGTTGGATTTGCTGGTCAGGGATAATGCTCAAGAAAGGCGATTGTTCCAGCTGCACCGAGAGGCCCTGTCGTAGCGTGCCGTCGAACACTGGATCGCCCGTCGTGTTCGTGAAATCTGCCAGGATGATCGTGTCCTTGTCCGTCAGCGCGTGGGCCTTGCGGACGAAAAGCAACCAGCCGCCCACGGCCAATCCGATGATCAGCATTGCCGCGCCCGTGACCCTCCCCCATCGAGCTGATTTCTGCGCGGCCTTCGACTCGACTTGCGCAGTGGCTGAACGGCTCGAATCCGAATCGCGCTTCAGCCGCTGCAAATCCGTGCGAATATCCGCGGCGCTCTGGTAGCGCAGCTTCCGGTCCTTCTCCAGCGCCTTGTTGATCACCGCTTCGAGCGGCGCGGGAACGTCAGGATTCAGGCGCACCGGCGCAACCGGCGCACGATTCAGAATCGCTTCCGCAATCACGGCGGCCGTTTCGCCGCGGAAGGGCAGAACCCCGGTCGCCATCTCATAGAGCACCGCGCCAAAAGAAAACAAATCCGTGCGCGCGTCCAGCTCTTCGCCACGCACCTGTTCGGGCGACATGTACGTGATGGTGCCAATCGCTGTCCCGGGTCGAGTGAGCTGTTCCAGCTCGCTCGCTGTGGGCATTGCCGAAAGATTCAAGGCAGCACCCTCCGGCGCCACCTTTGCGAGACCAAAATCCAAGATCTTGGCGTGACCGCGCCCGCTGATAAGAATGTTGGCAGGTTTGATATCGCGATGAACGATCCCTTTGGCGTGCGCCGCGTCGAGCGCCTCCGCAATCTGGATGGCGAGATCGAGAGTCTCTTGCGTCGGCAAAGGCTTCGCCGCGATGCGTTGTTTCAGCGTCTGGCCGTCTATCAGCTCCATGACGATGAACAGGCGCCCGCCGTCTTCGGCGATTTCGTAGATCGTGCAAATATTCGGATGATTTAGTCCGGAAGCCGCGCGCGCTTCGCGCCGAAGTCGTTCGAGCGCTTGCGGATCCTTCGCGAGTTCGTCCGGCAGGAACTTCAACGCAACGTGGCGCCCCAGGGTGACGTCCTCGGCTTCATACACCACCCCCATGCCTCCGCCCCCCAGCTTTTCGAGGATGCGGTAATGCGAGATGGTGTGGCCAATCATTGGGGGAATCGCTTTGGGCACTGAATGTTAGGCCGTGCCCAAAGGCAAGTCAACGCGGTGCAGTCGAGCCCACAAAACCTCGCTTTTTGCGGAACCTTCCGCGGCCAAATTGCGTAAGGAACGAAGAGGTCGGCCATGCAAAATCTGCTCGGCAATCTTCGCTATGCTTTGCGGCAATTCCGGCTGTCGCCTGTTTTTACCGCTGCGGCTGTGCTCACACTGGCCCTCGGAATCGGCGGGACCACTGCCATATTCACGCTCATCCACGCGGTGATGCTCCGCTCGTTGCCGGTGACCGATCCCGGCACGCTCTATCGCGTGGGTGAAGGCAACGACTGCTGCGTGGAAAGCGGCCCTCAGGACGTCTGGGGAATGTTTTCGTACCCTTTGTTCGAGCGCCTGAAATCCGAATCGCCGGAATTTGAAGAAACGACTGCGTTCCAGGCCGGCCTCCGGCGCGTCAGCGTGCGGCGTGAAGGCGTCGAAGGGGTCGCCAGGCCGTTGCGCTCGGAATACGTTACCGGCACTTATTTTCAAACGCTTGGCATCGGCTCTTTGGGCGGCCGCGTCCTGACTCCGGATGACGACACGCCGGCCGCTCCGCCGGTGGCCGTGCTCAGCCACCGCGTCTGGCAGACGACGTATGGCGGCGATCCTTCGGTAGTCGGTTCCACCTTCGTCGTCGAGGGCCATCCCTTCACGGTGATCGGGGTCACTCCTCCGGGATTTTTCGGCGAAACCCTGCGCAGCGACCCTCCCGATATCTGGATCCCGATGCAACAGGAGCCCGTGATCGACGGAGACAGCGCATTATTGCGCCAGTCATCTTCCGCCTGGTTGCGCATGATGGGCCGCCTGCGCCCGGGAGCCTCCACCGACGGAATGTCTCCCCGCCTCACAGGAGTTCTGCGGCAGTGGTTGCAGCATGATTCCGGCTATCCCGCCAACTGGATGCCCGACGTAATCCGCATGCTTCCCAAGCAGTCGATCACTGTGGTGCCCGCGGGTGCGGGCGTCGCGTTGATGAAAGAAGATTACGGGCGCAGCCTGCAGATCCTTCTCTCGGTTTGCGGATTAGTGCTGTTGATCGCATGCGCCAACGTGGCGAACCTCCTGCTGGCGCGCGGTGTGACGCGTCGCTCGCAAACGGCCGTGCGGCTCGCGCTCGGCGCCACGCGCCGCCAAATCATTTCGCAAGCGCTCACCGAAAGCATCCTGCTCGCCATCGGTGGCGGCATCGCTGGACTCCTTGTGGCAATCGCGGCCGCGCGGCTCCTGGTTGCGCTCGCCTTCCATAGCGCGCATTTCGTTCCGATCAGCACGGTGCCGTCGCCGCTGGTGCTGGCCTTTGCGTTCGGCCTCGCGCTCGTGACGGGAATCATCTTTGGTGCGGCTCCTGCATGGTTTGCGACGCGTACCAGCCCCGCGGAAGCGTTGCGCGGCTCGGGGCGCAGCACGAGCGACCATGCTTCGTTCGCTCGCAAAGGGCTGCTCATCGTGCAGGCCACCCTCTCGGTAGTTCTGGTGGCGGGTTCGACCATGCTCGCGCGAAGCCTCAACAAACTCGAGCACCAGGATTTCGGTTACCAGATACAAGGGCGAGTCATCGTGGCGCTGCACAACCCGGCCACCGGCCACACGCTGCCCCAGCTGGAGGCTCTCTACCGCCAGATTGAAGAAGGGCTGAATCGCCTGCCGGGAGTTCAGGGTTCCGGCCTCGCGCTTTACAACCCGCTCACCGACAACTGGGGCGAAATGATTATGGTTGCCGGGCATCCTCCTCCGAAAATGGGCGAGGAAGACGGCGCGTCGTGGGATCGCGTGAGCGCCAACTTCCTCCAGAATTTTGGCATGCACGTTTTGCGGGGCCGCGACTTCACTGTCGCAGATAACGAAACCACCGCGCCCGTGGCGATCGTGAATGAAACCTTCGTGAAGCGCTTTTTCAAGCCCGGCGAAGACCCGCTCGAGCAGCACTTCGGCCTCGACTTGCCGCAGAATGCCGGCACGTTCCGCATCATCGGAATCGTGCGCGACGCGAAGTTCGCGGGCTGGGCCCTGGACAAGCCCGCATTTCCGATGTTCTACGTGCCGCTCGCGCAGAATGTCGATTACAAGGACGACTTGATGACCAGAGTCGAACTGGGCTCGCACTTCGTCAGCGGCGCCATGCTGGTCACCAATACTCCCACCGGCGTTCTCGAGCCGCTTGTCACCAGGATGTTGGCGGAGTTCGATCCCAACTTGACCGTCACCAGCATCCGAACCATGCAACAGGAAGTGGAGCTTTCCTTCGATCAAGAGCGCGCCGTAGCCAGCCTCGCCGGCCTTTTCGGCATTGTGGCATTGCTACTGGCAGCCATCGGACTCTACGGCGTCACCGCCTACACAGTCGCGCAGCGAACCAACGAAATCGGCATTCGCATGGCGCTCGGCGCGAACCGCGGCAACGTGGTTCAACTGATCCTGCGCGGCGCGTTTCAGCGCGTGGTGATTGGGCTGCTGCTGGGGCTGCCGCTGGCCGTTGGCGCAGGCCGCTTGATTTCCGCTCAACTCTACGGGGTATCGTCCTGGGATCCGCTCGCGCTTGGCGTAGCCGCGGGTGCGCTCGCGATCTGCTCATTCTTCGCAGCCATAATCCCGGCCAGCCGTGCCGCCTCGATCTCGCCCATGACCGCGCTCAGAACTGAGTAGCACAGGGCCGCGACGGTCGTAGAATACGACTCATGGGCTGCCGTGCGATTTCTGCAGCAAGGCGGCGCGTGGTCGCATACGCGTTCGCGCTCGTCGCGGCCGCAATGCCGCGCGCGCATGCCGCGGAATTGCCCGCTGGCTTCGAGCCTCCGCGCCAGGCTCGCGAAAGCTACCACTTGACGCTCACGGTCAAGGACGAGACCGGACTCGCTGTTTCTTCCGTGCGCGTGACGCTTACCCCTCCCGGCTCGCAAACTCCGCTTCAGGCTTCCACCGATTTCGCCGGCCGCGCTGAATTCACCGGACTTGCCGCCGGCGCTTACTCGATCTCTGTCGAAAAGGAAGGCTTCTATGCCCAGATGAACATCGCCGCACAAGCGGGCCAAACGGAATCCGTCGATGTCACACTTTCTCACCAGCAGGAGTACAAGGAAACCGTGCAGGTGATTTATTCCCCTCCCTCGATTGACCCAGCCCAGACATCCGCGACTCAGCGATTGACCTCGCAGGAGATTATCGAGATTCCCTATCCCACAACGCGCGACGTCCGCAACGCCTTGCCGCTCCTGCCCGGCGTTTTGCCCGATAACTCCACTCAAGGCCAGGTCCATGTCGCCGGCGCCGCCAGCAACCAAACTCTCTACACCCTCGACGGTTTCGACATCAGCCAGCCCGTTAGCGGCGCTCTCGATCTTCGCGTCAGCACAGACGCTGTGCGCTCCGTCGAAGTTCTCACCAGCCGCTATCCCGCCACCGACGGCTGGGGTTCCGGCGGCGTGCTAAACCTCGAGACTGGAATGGGCGACGACCACTTCCGCTTCTTCGCCACTGATTTCATTCCCTCGTTTCAAAATCGCCGCGGATTTCACATCGACAACGCCACTCCGCGTTTCACATTCTCCGGCCCGCTCTGGAAGGGCAAGGCATGGTTTTACGAAGCCGTCGAGGGCGAATACGACTTCAACATCTTCACCGAACTTCCTCCCGGCCAGGATACGGACCATTATTGGCGCTACAGCAACCTCACCCGCGCGCAGTTCAACCTCACCCAGAACAATCGTCTCACCGCCAGCTATCTCTACAATCATTCGAACGAAGACCACGCCGGCCTTTCGCTCATTCAGCCGCTCTCCACCACTACCTTTCAGGTCAAATCCGCCGATCTCGCGGCCCTGAAAGACCAACAGATTTGGTCCAACGGCACATTGTTCGAAGCCGGTTTCAGTTTCCTCCAGTTCTCCTCCGACGCGACGCCGCTCGGAACTCTTCCCTACGTCCAACTTCCGGGCAACGCCTCCGGCAATTACTACCTCACGTCTTCCGGCAACGTCCGCCGCTACGAGGGCCTCGCGAACCTTCACCTTCCGCCTGTCGAATGGCACGGCCGCCATGAAGTCACCTTCGGCGCTGCCTTCGAGCGCACCACCGACGACCAATTCGCCGCGCGCAATCCCTTCGACATCGAAACGACCGCCGGCGTCCTCGTCCGCTCCGTCACGTTCACCGGCAGCCCGTTCTTCGACCAAGATGTATTCGCCGGCAGCGCCTACTTGCAGGACCGCTGGTCGCCTGTCTCATCTGTGCTGATCGAACCCGGCATCCGTTTCGACCAGGACGATCTTCTCCACCGCGCGCTTGTCTCTCCGCGCATCGCCGCCACGTGGATGCTCACCCGCGACAACGAGACCAAACTCTCGGCCGGCGTCGGCCTCTACTACGACCGCGCCGATCTCGACAAGCTCACGCGCCCTCTGGCCGGCAGCCGCCAGGACATTTTCTACGCGCCCGACGGCGTCACCCCGCTCGGCCCCGCCGTCACCACGATGTTCCAGGCTGATCCGGGCGCGCTCCACGCGCCAGGTTTTCTGAACTGGAGCCTCGCGTTAGAGCGCAAACTTCCCGCCGCGATTTATTTCAAGGCCGAGTTCCTCGAAAAGCGCGGCTACGATGGTTTTGACTACGTGGACGAAGGCCTGACGATCAGCCCCAGCGGACTGCCCAGCAGCGGATTATTCACCCTGCAAAATGGACGCCGCGACAAATATGACGCGGTCACGCTCATTTTCCGCCACACCTTGCAGGAGCGTTACCCTCTGTTCTTTTCTTACACGCGCTCGAAGGCTCGTTCGAATACGGTTCTGGATTCCACTCTCGACGTGCCCTTTTTCAGCCCGCAGCTATCAGGACCGCTTCCGTGGGATTCGCCCAACCGCATCCAGTCCTGGGGCGCCGCGCCGTTCCGCTTGCCCTTGATTCACGCCCTCGAATTCGATTACTCCTTCGATTGGCGCACCGGCTATCCCTACAACGTCATCAACCTCGAGCAGGAGCTCGTCGGACTCCCCGGCCAGGTCCGTTTCCCCGATTACGCCTCTCTGAATCTCCACGTCGAAAAAAGGTTCCATCTTTTCGGCTTCGAATGGGCCCTGCGCGCTGGCTTCAACAACATCACCAATCGCCAGGACCCCATCATCGTCGACAACAACATCGATTCCCCCACCTTCGGCGCCTTCGGCGATTTCCAGCATCGCGCCTTCACCGGCCGCATCCGCTTCCTCGGCCGAAAGTAAAGCTTCGGGCTCGGCGGCTTGGCCGGGTTTTAGCCTGCCGGTGGCGGGCGCGGCGGACTACTCGGAGCGGACCACGCGAATGCCGAATACCCCGGCAATGTCGTTTCCATTCGTAGCTTCGAAGCGCACCGTTACTTTCTGTTTGTCCTGGACTAACTCAGCGGGAATCGCATATCCGACATCGAAGAAACGCACGTCTTGCTCCGGAGTGCGCCGTTCCATTGTCTGTTCTCCCACTTTCTTGCCGTCCACCAGGACATCGAAGGAGCGTTTCCGCCCGTCATTGCTGTAAGTCACCACTAAACTCATCGGATGAGAAGCGTCCACAGGCAAGTCGAAGGAGAACCATTTCGTCCCGCGCCTTCCGTAACGTTCTTGTAATTGAACCGGCGAAGTATCCTCGCCCTGTTCGTTGAAATCGCGCTCCGTCTGCATTTGCCCCGGTTGCGCGAAGGCCACCGTCGCCGCCTCAATCTTCTTTTGCTTCTCCTGCTCCGCCGAATACGCTTCCGATTTCGCCTTCCATTCCGCTGGCGTGAAAACGTCCCAATAGATCGCGTACTTCCGTTCAGGCAGCTTGTAAAACGGCACGAAGGTGATGTCGCTCGTCAAGCCGACGCCGGATGTCTGAAACGTTCCGGGCTTGCCGGCGACGGGCTTCAGCCAGTTCTGGATCGGCTCCGCGGTAACAAACACCGGCGCCGCGTCCTGGGCGTTCGCGCCACGTCGCATCCTTCTTTCTTGTTCAGCGCCTAAATCTCCGGCCAGCGCCAGCGGTCCCCACATCACCGCGAGCCGATTCGGATTATCAGGCAGTGGCTCCGTCCGCAGCGTCTTCGGCAAAACGAGCGCCACAGTGTCGCCCTTTTTCCACGTGCGCGTGATGTCCACGTACGAGTCCGCCGGCGGAAGTTCCGTCACTCCTTTGCCGTTCACTTTGACGCTGAAACCCGTGCCTGCCCAAGAAGGCCGCCGCAAAGCCAGCGTGAATTTCTTTTGCGGCGTCTGAGTGAATTTCAGCGATGCTGATTCGCCGATCGGGAAATCGGTGCTCATCTCGAGCTTCACGCCTTCCGCATCCCAGCTCGCCGTCGTCGGGGCGTAGAGGCTCACCCAAAGCTTGTCGCCCGATTCGTAGTAGATGCCGTAGCCGTGAAGCGCATGGCTTTCCATGCCGGAACCCACACAGCAAGTGAAGTCCTCGAACGGGTCCTGGTATTCGTGCTGCACGCCGCGGCCTACCGGCACCATGTAGCAAACGCGCCCGTCATTCGGATCCTGCGACGCGAGAATGTGATTGAACAGCGCCCGCTCGTGAAAATCGGCGTAGCGTATATCTCCATCCAGGGAGAAGAGCTCGCGCGACATTTTCAGCATGTTGTAGACGTCGCACGATTCCGCCGTGCGTCCGTCTACCATGTCATTGAGCTTGTCCGGTTGCCCGAAGTACTCATTCTTCCCGTGCCCTCCGGTCGCAAAACTGTGGTGCAACGCCACCTCATCCCAGAAATATGTCGCGGCCTTGTAGTCGGTTTGGTCTCCGGTATAGACGTATCTCGTCAGCGATCCCAGCATCTTCGGCACCTGCGTGTTTGCGTGATGTCCCGCAAGAACATCCTGGCCTGCCGCGAGCGGATCGATCATGGCGCGATGTTCGAATTTGTCGGAGAGGGCCAGCCACCGTGGGTCGCCGGTGTCGAGATACAGATCGGCGGCCACTTCGTTCATTCCGCCGAACTCCGTCGCCAGCATCTTTTGATCCTGATCGTCGTCAAGCTTTGAGACGATACTCTCCGCCCAGCCTGCAAACTTGATCTCTACTTCCAGAGCCGTGCGATTGCCGGTGTAGCGGTACGCGTCCCGAAGTCCGGCAAATATCTTGTGTTCCACATACCACGGCGACCAAAGGCCGTTCAAATCGAACCCGCCAGACCGAATCACTCCTTGGCACAGCTCCTGGAAATGAACCTTTCCGTCGACGCCCTTGCTGTCCGCCAGCGCGCCGATATACCCGTCACCGCGCGCGTCCTGTACTTCCTTCAGTTGCTCCACGATGTAGTCGGCTCGCTGCTTGAACCGCACATCGCCCGTTGCGGCCCACATCAGGCTGACAGCCGAAAGGTAGTGCCCGCTGATATGACCCGTCAGTTGCCTGTCCGCTTCCGTCCCAGCCTCCGTACGGCTTGGCTTTCGGCTCCAGGCCGGCGCGCTCTCGCAGGAACGCCAGCATCCGGTCGGGTTCGAGTTCCAGCAGGTATTTCGCGTCAAGGTCCTGCGCGGTCTTCAGCGGTCCGCCAGTCAGCCGCACGCTGTTCAGTGGCAGCGGCCGGACTTTGATGATCTTCGCTTCTGAAATCTGCGCGGCGTTCTGCCCCTGCGCCACAGCACGCCCTGGAATGAGTAGAGCCGCCGTCAGCAGCATGACCCCAAGAATGACGCTCAGTTTTCGCATCTGTCTCTCCTACGAATCGCGTGCATATAATATACAAGTTCAACTGCGTGCGCGTCGCCTGATCACTCCGCCAAGAAAGACCAAGTGGGACGGGGCACAAACCCTTCGTTCCAGTGTCCAACAAAAGCATGTCGGCGTAGCAAATCTGATCGAGGGAAGAGTCGTATGGTCCTGACGCCACGTGGTAAATCGAAGGTGATCGCCGTAACCCGCCGTGCGATCGATGTCGCTGCCAGGACCGTTCACCTCGACATGAAGCGAGGCATAACCGGCCTCGCAACCATTGCCTCAACCGCTCCGTTTGTCGGCCTGTTGGGCACTGTCGTCGGCATCATGAACGCGTTCAGAGGCGTGGATGGCCAGCGCGATTTTGTGCTCGCCGCCGTGACGCACGGAATCTCGGAAGCCCTTGTGACCACGGCTTTCGGGCTGCTCGTGGCTGTGCCCGCCGCGTGGTCTTATAACTACCTCGCGAGTCGCATGGAATTGTTCGACATCGAAACCAAGAGCGCGTCGCTCGAACTCCTCACCTTTCTCACCATTCGTCCAGCAACAACCCGAGCTCAACTCGGACACACGCTCCCGCTGAAACTTCGTAGCGGCGCACGCCCGAGCAGTCCTGTAGGCTTGAACCGCGTATCACTTCGTGCTCGGTTTCCGAGCGACTGGAGCGGCACAGCCCGCCTTCCCAAGTCGCAGGCAGCTAGTCCGGGTGTACAATCCCAGCATTCCCAGCTCCAGGAGGATCATTGTGATTACACTCCGGAGAGTTGCTCGCATCCGTTTCGGCACAATCGTACTTGTGGCATTGGCGATGGGCATACACACTTTTGGCCAAGCCAAATCAGCTCCAGTAGACCCAGGCGTGCGCGGTGGACCGGCGGGTGGCGGCGCCCCGCTCAAGGGTCTTACGGCGGACGAAACTGCGTTCTTCAAGGATGGGCTGGCGCGGTTCGCTGAAATTGAGGTCGTGACCGGCGGCACGAACAATGGCCTTGGTCCCCGATTCAATTCCAACCAATGTTTATCTTGCCACGCGCAGCCCAGCGCAGGCGGAACGAGCCCTGCGCAAAATCCCTTAATCGCAATCGCCACCTTGAACGGCGCGAAGAACACGGTGCCGTGGTTCATTACGCAAAATGGTCCGGTCCGCGAAGCGCGGTTTAAGAAGAGCAACGGCAATGCCGACGGCGAAGTGCACGACGTCTTCGTAATCACCGGGCGAACGGACGCTACCGGTTGCAACATCGCCCAATTCGACTTTCTGCCCGCGGGAAATCCGCTTACGGGCCAAGGTGGGAATGCGAACATTATTTTCCGAATCCCGACTCCCGTGTTTGGCGCGGGACTCATCGAAGCGATTCCAGACTCGGCCATCCTTGCCAACATGAAAGCCAATGCGTCGGAGAAGTCGGCATTGGGTATTTCCGGCCACGCAAACGCGCACCTGAGCGGAAATGTGAACGTCAGTGGAAACGACGGGACCATCACGCGTTTCGGGTGGAAGGCGCAGAACAAATCCCTTCTCATGTTCGCGGGCGAGGCATACAACGTCGAGATGGGAATCACGAACGAGCTTTTCCCGCAGGAGCGCGACGAAACGCCTGGCTGCCTCTTTAACGCCACTCCGGAGGACACACTCAACTTCACGCCTACTCCCGCGACCACTGGCAATTCGAACACGGCGGTCATCTCAGACATCGAAGCCTTCGCCGACTTCATGCGCATGTTGGCGCCGCCGGCTCCCGGACCCTCCACGCCGTCCAGCGAAAATGGACGCGCCACTTTTGCGAAGATAGGCTGTGTCCATTGCCATACACCCTCGCTCACTACGGGGGCAAAGATTGCGAGTGGCTCCTCGACGAGTCCGAGTGTTGCGCTCTCCAGTCAGACGGCGAATCTTTACTCTGACCTGATCGTTCACCACATGGGCAAAGGACTCGCCGACGGCATCACGCAAGGTGGCGCCGGTCCCGACGAGTTCCGAACCGCTCCTCTCTGGGGCGTCGGACAACGCGTTTTCTTTCTGCATGACGGACGAACGACCAACCTCGTGGAGGCCATCCTAGATCACCGGAGCGTTGGCAGCGAGGCAAATAAGGTCATTGAACATTTCAATAGGCTGACTACTCAGGAGCAGCAAGAAGTCATCGATTTTCTGCGTTCTCTCTAACGAGAAGAGCGTTTTCAATCGTATTGCCAAACCGTCTAAACCTAGCCCTCGTGTGCCGCTGCTGGGCGAGGCCGGCGCAGCTTGTTGGCGGAGTCCTAGCGAAGCACCTGGCAACCGCAATGCAGGTAAGATTTGACGGTGAGTGAGTTTCCGTACGACAAATCGGGACTAGCTCAACTGTTTCGTGGTCAGAAGATTTCCCGGTCAGACTTGGCCGCGTACAAGTTGGTGAGTCGATCGTGAAGGTTTTGCGCCTCAGGAACGGCGTTATGAATCGCAGTTTTCAGGCTGCCGAATAGCGCTCGATAGGCCGCCTTGGATCCCTCCGAAACGTCGGCAGCTCCTCCCCAGTTTAGGCGGTCACCTATAGCCACTAGGATTCGGCTCACTTGGAGAGGAGTCATATCTCCTTGCAGACCTTGTTTAACCCATTCTTGAAGAGCGCCGAGTTGCTGAATGGCGGCGTCCTTTTCCAAGTCACTCATTGCGCTATTGCCGATAACTTCTAGCACCGCTCGTTCGAGCGGTTTATCTACAGCCTCTTCTGCCTTAATTATTGCTTTTGATTCCGAAAGAGTTGCTTCTAGTTTGAGTGTGTAATCGCTGATTTTACGATGGACCACGGCCAATTGCCCGCCAGCGGCTTGTGCCGCCTCTGCAGCGGATTTCCCTTGTTGTAGCGCGGTCCTGTAAACTTGGAGATTTCCGCTCGCCATGTTCCAAATGGCTTCGTCCACCATGGCCTTCGCCGAATTTCCATATGTGAGGTCGCGGGCTGGGGATCTGACGGATGGCTCTGTGATTGCCCGTCCGACCGTCGTATCCGCAAGACCGCGTGCAGCTTCCGATGAAGCAGAGCCCTTGGGTTTTGTGCCACCGAGCTCCTGAATTTGGGTTCGATCCTCGCTTTTTATCGAATTGTCGCGATGCTCGGATTGAGCCGTTATGATGCGGACGTCCGGGCAACGTTCGCGAGGGCGTCCTAGCTGTTTCGCGTGACTTTCACAAACGTAAATCGGCTCACTCCCGCCATCCTCCCAGCAAGCTACGACGGCAGTTCCGTAGTCGCAGTCGAGCCGGTAATGGGCAGAAAGAGGTTCGGCAAACCTTCCCGGCTGGAGCCGCCACTCAGCGCGGCTTGTGCAATGGCGCTTCGGCACACGTCAATTGTAGCGGACCCAAAACATTGGATGCCTTGAGCCGTGAGTTTCCGTGACGGAACAAGTAACCCTGCTGCAAAGCGAACCGTGCCAATTTTGGTAGGCGCCGATTTTGGGTCGAAGCGCGGAGGTCCTGAGGAGAAACGCATAAATCGGACGTTTGATTTCAAGGTTCCGCTTATCCGAATTACCAGACGTTCGCTGCTCGAACGAACTCGCATACGATCTACGGGTTTACACTTTGAATGTCCGACGTTCGAGTGCACCTATGCAGACACAACCAAGGAAAATAGCGACGAAGGGCGCGAGGCTGTGTGTCGCCACATCGCGCCAAAAATAGACCGACCCCACGGATTCGTCTAGCCACTGCGTGCGGGTAATCCTTACGGCCCTTGCTGCCATGAGGGCATGAACTTTTTCAAGTGGCAAGTTGTCCATTTGCCGCAATTCGGGCTGGCTGAATGGCGGCTTGTACTCGGTTATATGGCTTAACCCAATCATGTACGTGGTAAGCCCGGAACACGCCGCAAGGACTAACGCGACGGCCAGAGAGCGAAGAAGGAGGCCTTTCATATACCCGAGAAGTCTGTCAGATTCTTGGACCCGGAGCACAAAAATCAGTTCAGACCGCCCTGTGTCGATTAACGCGACTCGCCCTGGCTAATCCCATCGGCGCCACCGCCAGAGACCGCCTGGGCGGATCGCGCGCCAGAACGCATCACCGCCGAACCCAGATGCTAAAGCGCATAAGAACATGGTGGCGAACACGGCGGCGTAAATGACCCTTGGCCGCTCTTGATACAAATAGATCATCACCCTGAAACTTAGGACTGCACCGAATAGGGCACCGAGAACGAAGCGAACGAAAAAACCGACCCAGTCGAAGGGGCGGACTGCATCGTCGCGTGCTGCTGCTTGCCGTGCTCTTTCGAGCACTTTGTAATACTCGGTGGCTTCCTGGTTCGGATCACGCGGAACGTATTCGCTCCGCGACGAACCAGATGCATCCGGTTCTTCGCCTCGGTCCGACTGCGGCGATGTTTCGTTGGAAAGCACATCGGCAACGCCATTTCGCAACGGAGCATTTTTGATGCGAGCGTAGGATTTATTGACCAACTTGGTCATCAGGGTTGATTCGGCGTGGGCATCTGATTCGGGGCGATAACGGTCGGGGTGCCACCGCTTGACGAGTTTGCGATAGTTGGCTTTAATCGCTCGCGGCGACGCGTCCCACGGAACGTCGAGGACACGGTAATCATGCTTTAGATTGACAGCGTTACCGTCGCGAACCATAAGAAACAAGTGTATTTCAGCGTCCGCATGGCTTTTGCATCCCTGCTTGGGAAAGTACCGAATAGTTACGCGGGATTGGAAGTTGCAAAGTCCTGGTTAACGTCGTGACCTGAGAATTGCACCCAGGCTTCCGATTATCCGACTTCCATGATAGGTCTTTGTCAAGAGGCAAAAGCTCTCCTGACGCGCTTCGGAGGAGCGCGGGTGCAAATTCTTTCTGATCCCTCGCCGCGTGTGTTGGCCTCTCGGCCGTGGCTCCTATTCCCGATAGAGCCAGACTTCCATTTGCTGGCTCAGCCCTCTCGGGCTGCCCAGAAGATTGAGTTTGTGTTCTCCTGCCAGTCTCGAAACTAATCAACGGGAGCATCCGGAGCTTGCACTCCTTCGCCCAGTCGGATTAACGGCAAGACCTGGCAGGCAACGCGTCGAAGAAATCCTCCTTCTTATTCACCGCCGCGCTCTACGCAGCGATGCAGTTACTCGTCTCCATCACCTGAAAATTCCGCTGCCCACGGTCGATCGCCATGAGGTAGGCCACCAGCTTTCTGGCCACCGCCAGCGTCGCGCGATTGGCATTGCCCTTCTGCTTTTCCCGGTCATAGAGCAGGGCCAGCGAGGGGCTATAGCGCGGCGCCATCTTGGCCGCCTCGATCAAAGTCGTCTGTAAATGTTTGTTGCGCTGTTTGGACAAGGGCGTCCGCTGAGTCGTGTTGCCCGAGCTTTTCTCCGCTCCGCACAAGCCGCAGTAGCTAATCGCTTTCTTGATCGAAGAAAAACGCTGCACATCCCCAACTTCCAGCGCCCAGGTCAGTGCCGTGATCGGGCCGACGGCAGGAATCGTCATCAGCCGCTCCACACGATCCATCAGCAACGAATCCTGCTCGAGCGAGCGCACCAGGGCACTTTCGGTTTTCTGCAACCGCACCACCGTCTCGCGGCACAGTCGCAGCAGCGAGCGCAGCCCCTCAGGAATATCCGGATTCGTCGCCAGCAATTCGCGGAAGTAGCCGGCCTTGTGCAGCCGCTGCTTGTTATAACTAACACCGGCTTCCATCAACAGCATGCTGATTTTGTTCTTCATCTGCACCATCTGCCGCACCAGCAGGTTGCGGTACCGCAGCGTGCGCCGCCGCTCGCGAATCGCCGTCGAGGCCATGTAGCACTCCGGCAGAAAATCGCATCGCAGACAGTCGCAAATCTTCTTCGCGTCAATGCGATCGTTCTTCTTTTTCGCCGCCGCAATGGCCCGCAGCATCAACGGATGCGCTACTTTCAGCGCCGCGGCGTGTGGCTGCAAGTGATCGTAGATCCACCCCGTAAAAACCGTGGCTTCCATCGCCGCCGTCCACGGCTGCGGCAGTGTTTTCATCCAACGGTCCAGGTCCAAGCGTGTGGCGGGGAGCGTGCCTTCGGCGTGGATCGCGCCACTGCCGTCCTTCACGCAGTAGCTGATCGTCCTCTTGTGAACATCTAGTCCAATGTAATACATAGGTTGCATGGGGGAGCCTCCTTGGTGTCTCTGAATCAGCTTGGTCGCTGAGTTCAGCTCTTGTACACCAAGCGCTCCTCCTTTGACCTATGCATTCAAACTATACGTCCGCCGACACGCAGTGCAAGGTCCGAAGTTAGCTTGTAGCATAATCGAAGGATGGTCCGCCGGCTCCTGCAAGTGTTTCTGTGGCTGCTGATCTTCGCTGTCGAGCTGGCCTTGTGTCTCGCGTTGTTCATCGCTGCGAGGGCTTTCCTGGCCGTACGCCGGCTCGATCGCGACGACGCGCGCCAAGTCCGCGTCACCGCCCCGGCCGAGCATCCACAACTGAATTTTGCATGCCAAATGGAAACGGCCGCGCTGCAATCCCTCTTCTCTGATCCGGACGTGATTCGCGATCTGCGGCAGCTCAAGGCCGGAGTCACCCTTTCGCTGATCGATCTCAGCCCCGGCCGCGCCCAGGTCGTCCGCCAACTGAATTCCGCCGGCATTCCGGTTACGGCGTGGCTGGCGCTGCCCGGCCAGCAGGGCTATTATCTCAACGCCTCGAACGCCGCACAGGCTGAGGTGCGTTTCACTGAATTTCAGAAGTGGACCATTGATTCGGGACTGCGCTGGTCCGGCATTGGTCTCGATATTGAACCAAATCTTCAGGAGTTCACCAGTGTTGGCCGAGCGGCTTCGGCCGCGCTCAAACGGCTGGTGGATCCAAATACCGTCACTCGCGCCCGAATCGCATATAGGGCCTTCATCGCCCGAATCGAAGCCGCCGGCTACCGCGTCGAAACTTATCAGTTTCCCTTCATCGCCGATGAGCGCGAAGTCCACTCCACGCTGCTAGAGCGTCTGTTCGGCATTGTCGATGTGCGCGGCGACGACGAGGTTCTCATGCTCTACTCGAGCTTCAACCGCACCGCCGATTCCGCGCTCATCTGGCAGTACGGTCCGTCCGCTCAGCGCATTGTCGTAGGCATAACGGCCGGTGACCCGCAGCCGGGCGTGCGTAGGGGTACGTTGAGCTGGGAGGAGCTGTCGCACGACGTGATCGTCGCCAGTCATTTTTCGCCGGTGGTGGGGATCTACAATCTCGAAGGCAGCGTTCACCGCGGATTCTTGCCGCAGCTGATAGCGCTCGACTGGAACCAGCCGGTTATCATATCCGGCGATCAAAACCGCCAGGTGATCCGCCTCCGGGCGCGGGTGCAGGCCGCGCTGTGGACGCTGTCGCGCCTGCCTTACTTCGCACTGGCGATGTTGCTCGCCGACGCGTGGTTTCTCCTACGCCGTCGCCGGCGTGTGGACAGTCATCAGAATAGTTAGCGGGAGCGTTTTGCACGATCCGTAACTCCTGAGTAATGCCGTCACCCGACAAGTGGGAGTACTAGCCCGCTCGGTACGAATTGTCAGTTCTGGCGGGTGGGAAATCCTTTTTCTTTCGGCAAGTCGTGACTCGGGTTTGATGTGAATTTAGGGCGCGGCTTTTGCCTTTCAGAGTCATAAGAGCCGCGACTGGTTTCCTCAGCGCCCTCTTCGCCTCTGCGGTGAGTTCCTGGGTTCTCCTAATCGCCCGAATGACGGAAGCGCCAGTTCGGTTCTGCTCTCGCCGCCAGCCAATCCTGCAAGACGTGATACGCTAGAGCTTGCACCTTCAAACCCGGAACCGAAATCGGCTGCCTCGCCGCGGCGAATCGACACCCTTATGAATACGAAGCTTCCATCCATCGTCATCGTCGGGCGCCCCAACGTGGGCAAGTCGACGCTGTTCAATCGCCTCACGGGCACGCGGCGCTCGATCGTCACCAACGAGCCCGGCATCACGCGCGACCGCATCTACGGCACGGCCGAATGGGAAGGGCGGCCCTTCGAAGTGGTGGACACCGGCGGAATCGTCCCCGAGGACAAAGCGGGCATCCCCGGCGAGATTCTGCGCCAGGCGGGCGTCGCGATCCAAAATGCGACGCGGGTGGTGCAAGTGGTGGACGGCCGCGAGGGACCGGTGCCGCTCGACCAGGAACTTGCGCGAACTTTTGCGGCGCGCCGGCAAGCCGCCGGTGATCGCGGTCAACAAAGTCGACACGGCGAAGCAGGACGATCTCGCGGCGCAATTCTACGAACTCGGCGACGAAGTGTTTCCCGATTTCCGCCGAACACGGCACCGGACTCGATGGGCTGCTCGACGCGCTCACTGCGGACTTTCCTCGCGGCGAATCCGTCGAAGAGAAGCCCGACGTCAGCATCGCGATCATCGGCCGGCCCAATGTGGGCAAATCGACGCTGCTGAACCGGCTGGTTGGCGCGGAGCGCGCCATCGTCTCGCCGGAGCCGGGCACCACGCGCGACGCCGTCGACACGGTGGTCGAGTACGACGGCAAATCGTATCGCTTCCTCGACACCGCCGGAATTCGGCGCAAGGGGAAGACGAAACTCATCGCCGAAAAACTGAGCGTCATCATGGCGAAGCGGCATCTGGAGCGCGCCGACATCGCGCTGCTAGTGGTGGACGCATCGGTCGGCGTGACGTCGCACGACGCCACCATCGCAGGCTACGCGGAACAGTCGGGCCGCAGCGTGATCGTCGTGATGAACAAGTGGGACCTGGCTCTGGAAGCCGCGCGCGCAAAATCGGACAAGGAAAAGAAGCACGGAGTGAAAGGCGTGAGCGCGAGCGCGGAAAGGCTGCTCTCCGACTACGAGCCGATTGTCCGGCAGAAACTGAAATTCCTGAGCTACGCGCCGATCGTTTTTCTGTCGGCGCTCACGGGAGACCGCACGGGCAAACTCTTTTCGCTGATTGACCGCGTCGCGGAAGCGCGCAAGCGCCGCATCTCCACCGGCGAGCTGAATCGCTGGCTCGCGAGCGTCGATCTCGACCGTGGCACTTCGCCGGCAAGCCGCAAGGTGAAAATCTACTACGTCACGCAAGCCACGACTGCGCCGCCGATGTTCATCCTCTTCACGAATCAAAAGCTGCCGCTGCATTTCAGCTATCAGCGGTTCCTCGAAAACCGGCTGCGCGCCGCCTTCGATTTCACCGGCACTCCGATTCGCTTCACGCAGCGCCTGAAGAAGCGCGAGCGCGAGGCGCGCGCCCCGGAGAGAAAAATTGCCGATCGGCCACGAAAACGCCGCTAACCGGGCTCATAAAACGTCCGATAAATGGCCTGATAACCCGGTTGACATCGCCGGAAATCGGCCTACGATAATCAGAAGATATGGCAAGTGCCGCGCAAACCGTGTCCGAAATTCCGGACAAGAGCCTGTTCACCATCAGCGAAGTCAGCCGCCTGACTTCGACGAAGGCCTTCGTCCTGCGCTACTGGCAAAGCGAGTTCCCGGCGCTTCAGCCGGTGAAGGCTCCCAACGGACGCCGCCTGTATCGCCGCGAGGATATCGAGATCGTCTTCGAGATCAAGCGGCTGCTGTACGACGAGGGCTTCACGATCGCGGGCGCACGCAAGTATTTGTCGGAGCACGGCGGCGAAACCGCGCCGGCAGCGGTGAAATCGCCGGCCGCTCCTCATCCGGAACATCGCTCGCGGGCGCACCAGAAATTCCTGCTCGATTTGCACGAGGAACTGCTCGCCATCTTGACCCTTCTCGAACGCGAGTGATACGCTCGTTGGTGCTTGAAAGCGTCGGGACGTGGCGCAGCCTGGTAGCGCGCACGCTTGGGGTGCGTGAGGTCGCTGGTTCAAATCCAGTCGTCCCGACCACCCATTTCCCCTTCCGGCTATCCCGCTCCCTGGCTCCATGCCCGATTCGAAAGCCCTCATGCCGAATATTCTGATTACGAACGACGACGGAATCCACGCGCCGGGCCTGCGCGCGCTGGTGGATGCCTTGCAGGACACGGCGACCGTGACGGTGGTGGCGCCATCGCACGAGCGGAGCGCCGCCGCGCAGTCGCTCACGCTGCGCCAGCCGATTTACTACGATCAAATCGCCGAGCGCGAATTTTCCGTCGACGGCACGCCCGCGGACGCGATGATCCTGGCGTTTCACACGCTGCTCAAGGAAAAGCCCGACCTGGTGATTTCCGGAATCAACCGCGGCGCGAACATGGGCGAGAACATCTACTATTCGGGAACGGTGGGGGCGGCGATGGAAGCGGCGATCAATCGCGCGCCCGCTATCGCGATGTCGCTGGCGTGCCGCGGCGGCAAGGATATTGATTTTGGAGCAGCGGCGCAATTCGCGCGGACGCTGGCGCCGTTCGTGATGGCGGAAGGATTGCCGAAGGGCGTCCTGCTGAACGTTAACGTGCCGCAACCGTGGAACGGGACTGTGCGGTTCACGCGGCAATCATCGAAGATCACGCGCAACCTGCTTCAGCCCGGGACGGATCCGCGCGGCCGCCGCTATTTCTGGCTCTCCGAGCAGCAGATCACCGATGGGATCGATCCTGATACCGACCAGGCTGCCGTTCGCGACGGTGCGCTTTCGATCACGCCGCTCGTACTCGATCATACGGATACACGTTCGCTGAACCATCTGTCGCATTGGGCGAAATTGCTGGAAGAGGCTGCTCGCGGCTGAAAGCTCTCGCGATGAAAACTTCGAATGACTGCTCAGCGCGCCGTGGCGGAATGGGTGCCCTTCAAATCGGCGGCGAGCAGGCGGTGGAAGAGATGCTCGCCGGCTTCGCGCCGCACGGAGAGGCGGCCGGCCTGATACGCGCGCGAGCCAAGACCGCGCTGCACTCCAGCGCAGATCACGATGTCTTCCTGCTGAACGCGCTCGCTGACTTCGATGCTTTCCTGGATGTAAGGCATTTTCGAAGCGTCCGTGTCACCGAAATAGAAATCGAAAATCACCTCGCAGCGGTCCACGGCTAGGGGAATCACGAAGTTCGTGTCGAGGTAGCCCTCGTACCAGTTCAGCATGAAGTTCGGGTACTGCCAGAAATAGAAGGCGCGATCGCCTTTGCGCGTCGCAGCGGCGCTGGCTTCGGAGTCGTTATTCACGGCAACGGGACTCGATTGCACGCAGCAACGATCGACGTTTTCAATCGTGTAGTTCTTGTAGTCGAGCACGCTGTTCAGTCCCTTGTGCATGTGCGGCACGTGGTAGCCGCCATCTAGAAAGTTATCGACGTACACCTTCCAATTGCAATCGAGCGTGTAACTTCTGCGCTCGACGAATTTGAGTTTCGCGAAGGCCAGCGGGCGGGCTAGGCCGACGAGCGCGCCTAGAAAATCCTCGAGCGGCGCGGCGTGCGGATCGAGATTGACGAAGACAAAATTCTCCCAGGTTTCGACGCGCACCGGAACGAGCCCGTTCTGCGCGCGGTCGAAATCGCGCACGCCTTCGAATTCCGTCATGCCGCGAAGCTCGCCTTCGAGCGAATACGTCCAGCCGTGATAAGGGCAGCGCATGTGCTGCGCGTGCCCGCACGGTTCGTTCATGACGATCATCGCGTGATGGCGGCAGACGTTGAAGAACCCGCGCAATTTGCCGTCGGATCCGCGAACGACGACGATCGGTTCGCCGGCTAGATTCGCCGTGACGTACTGGCCGTTTATGCTGAGCTGTTCGGTGCGGGCAATTGCCTGCCACGTGCGAGCGAACACATTCTGCTTTTCGAGTTCCGCCACGCGAACATCCGTATACCAGGACGCAGGGATCGTGTGCGCCTCAGAGAGAGGAGCCGAGTCGTTGTAGCTCGCGAGAATCTCCTTCAGTGCCTGTTCCATCGCTGGTCCTTCACCAAGATTGCGAGACGCGGCCCTTTCCGCATCGTGGCAGCACAAAAAGATACCTTTTATTGGCTCAGAGCGCGAGTGTGGTCTGAGTGCGAGGAGCGACAATGCCGCGGTAGAAGTGACGCTTTCAACATAGGCGGCGCAGCGCCGGAGCGGTCGGACACAGCGAGCCAGTAGACTACCGAATCGGGGCTTCGCATCGGATGTTGGCGATGGTTCACTCGCCGATGCGGATGCCGTTCCGGAGCACGCCACGCATGGCGAGATTGCAGTCGCAACCAAATTCGGCCGCTGTCACGGCACCTGCGAGCCCGTGGATCTATGGGCCCTGGCTCGACCTGCTCGTCGGTTGTGGCGCCTGGTCGGCGCCGCTGCTCGCTGTGGCGATGTGGCTCACGCCGGTGCACCCGCACGCATGGGTGGTCGGGTTCTATCTGCTGGCGATCATTTTCAACTATCCACACTTCATGGCGACGATCTACCGCGCATATCACACGCGCGAGGACTTTGAGAAGTACAAGATTTTCACGCTGCACGTCACGTTGCTGCTGGTTCTGACGGGAATTCTCCTGCACGCGTCGTATCGCTTTCTGCCGTGGGTCTTCACTCTCTACATCTGCTGGAGCCCGTGGCACTACACGGGGCAGAACTTCGGCTTGCTGATGATGTTTGCGCGGCGAAGCGGCGCAACGGTGACGCAGGCGGAGCGGCGCTGGTTGCGCGCGGCGTTTGTGGCGTCGTACCTGATGTTGCTTGCGAGCTTCGAAACGGGAGGTTCGAGCGATGCTCTGATCCTTTCGCTCGGCTTGCCGGCAAGAGTGACGTTGCCTGCCCGGGTTATTCTCGGCGCGGCTTTCGCAAGCTTCGCGTTTCTGGGATTTCGGCGTTTGGTGCGTCGCGCGGGACTTTCCGCAATGATCGCGCCTCTCACGCTGCTGCTGACGCAGTTTCTGTGGTTCGTCCTGCCGACGCTGCTCGAATTGCGCTCTGAATATCAGATCCCGCAGACACGCTATAGCAGCGGAATCCTCGCGGTGATGCATTCGGCGCAGTACATCTGGATCACGAGCTACTACCAGCGACGCGAAGCGCGCACGACGAGCAAGTCTGGATGGCGAATGACGGCATATCTTTTGACACTGCTTGCCGGAGGCATCGCGCTGTTCATTCCAGGCCCCTGGCTGGTGAGCTATCTTTTTCACTACGACTTCACGACCAGCTTCCTGATCTTCACCGCGCTCGTAAACATCCACCATTTCATTCTCGACGGCGCCATTTGGAAGCTCCGCGATTCGCGCGTTTCGTCGCTGCTGGTGGATCGCGGCAAGACACCGGTGCAAGCGGGAGCAGAAAAAGCCCTGAGAACTGATGCCCGAGGAGGGCGACGCTGGGCTGCGTCCAAAGTTCTCTCCGCGACGGCGTTCCGCATCTCAGTGGCGGGATTGCTATTTCTTTGGGGCGGCATCGACCAGGTCCATTTCGCGCTCGGCTCCGATGAGGGGAATCTCGCCTCTCTACGACGGGCGGCCGATATGAATCCGTATGACAGCATGCTGCAGGCGCGAATCGCTTCGGCGGAGACGCAGGCGGGCGAGCGCGACGAAGCTGTGGCGGCGCTGACGCGAGCCGTGGAAATAAGTCCGCAGAATGCCGCGCTTCAGCACGCATGCGCTCGCGCGATGATCGAAGATGGACGTTACGAGGACGCGTACGAACATTACGGAAAAATGCTTACTGTGTTTCCGAACGACGCCGACGCGCTGGTCAACTATGGGCTGCTTGCTAAGCGGCTAGGTCATCCGGACGAAGCTATGAACTCGTGGGAGAAGGCGGTGGGAACTAATCCCAATCAGCCGAACGCGCAACTCTATCTGGCGGAGGCGCTCGACCAAAAGGGCCAACCGGGCGCGGCCGCTCCGCACTGGAACGCTTTCCTGCAACTAGCGTCGGCGCATCCCGACGATCCTGTGGCTTCGTCTTCGCAGCAAATCTCGGCGGCGATTCAGTTGGGTGACGACGAAACGCGCTCAAACAACGACGCAGCGGCGCTGACGGAATATCAGTCCGCAATTTCGATGGCTGAACGAGCCGGAGACGCGCGACTCGAAAGCCTCGCCTTCGCGCATCTGGCCGACTTGCAAGAGAAGACCGGTGATTCAAAGAGTGCGGCACTTTCGTACGAACGCGGACTGGCGCTCGACGCTAAAGCAGGCGACGCGCGCAGCGAGGCTTTCGACTGGTTCAATTATGGGCAGTTCTTGCGCCGGCATGGACTGCCGGATGAGCTTGCTTACGCCTGTTTGATCCGAGCGGAAAATCTTCTGAGCGGCGGAGGCGGGCAAGAAATTGCGACAGTTCGAGCCGCCCTTCGGGAGATGGAGGGCAGGCTCGGCAAAAAGGCTCCTGCCGCAAGAAAGGATTTGCCGCTACTGCTTTCGCGCGCGACGAGTTTGCCTTCGACCTCCTTCTAACCCACGCTCCGATTCCTGTTCATTCGCCGGGCGATTGTTGTGGCAGAATGTTTCCCTCGCAATTCAAGCAATCTATAAACGCAGAGCGCCACAAGAGGGAGGCGAAAGGATTCATGGTCAACTACGCCACACTGGAACAACGGATCAAGAAATCGCTGGGGCTAAGAAAGCGGCCAGTGGCCGTGAAATTTCAGGAGGCCGCGCCGGCCGGCGTGGAGAAATTCGTGGGAACGGAGCCTTCCGGCTGCAGTTTCTGGCGACTCGCTGCCGCAGGGCGGACGTTCTACACCGTTCCTGGCGACCACTACAATTGCCCGATCGGGAGCTACACGCACAATATTTCGCTGCCACCCGAACGAGCGCAGGAGCTGGATCAAACGTTGGGTCTTATGGTTCAAATTGGCTACGTGAAGATGGAAGAGGTCCCGGGCATTCCGCGTTTGCCGCGGACGCCTGGCGTGGCTGTCTATTCACCACTGGCCGATGCTCCGGTGGCGCCGGATGTTGTGCTGTTTGCCGGGCCCGCGTCTCAAATCATGCTGCTCAACGAAGCGGCCCAGCGCGCTGGGCGGTCGGCGCAACTTCCGATGCTAGGGCGCCCCACTTGCATGGCGCTTCCAGCTGCGATGGCGCACGGAACGATTGTCAGCTCGGGCTGCATCGGAAACCGCGTTTATACGGGTCTCGATGACGGCGAGATGTACGGGGTAGTTCCGGGGAGCGATCTGGCTCGACTCGCGGACGAACTGCATATCGTGGCCGACGCGAATCATCAATTGGCGCAGTATCATCAGTCGCGGCGAGAGGCTCTGGCATCGGCGTAAGGCTTCATTGGGCTGGGTCTTCGCAGCATCCTGCCGCGCTTTTGGGAGGTGCGTCAGTTTTCGTCGGTCCAATCGAAGGAGCGCGTCACGGCCTTTTTCCAGAGCCGATAGAGCCGGTCCCTCGTGTCTTGATCCATCTGAGGCTTCCAGGTGCGATCGACCGCCCAGTGTGTACGCAATTCCTCCGCATCTTTGAAGAAGCCAACTGCGAGCCCAGCGGCATAGGACGCGCCGAGCGCGGTGGTCTCGCGGACAACGGGCCGCACGACGGGACGATTCAAGATGTCGGCTTGGAATTGCATGAGCAGGTTGTTTTCCACCATGCCGCCGTCGGTGCGAAGCACGTCGAGTTTGATTCCCGAATCCATTTCCATTGCTTCCACCACTTCGCGAGTTTGAAAAGCGGTGGCCTCAAGAACGGCTCGGGCCAAGTGACCCTTGTTCGCGTACCGCGTCAAGCCCGCGATCACACCGCGCGCCGTTGACATCCAGTAGGGCGCGTACAAGCCTGAAAAAGCTGGAACGAAGTAAACGCCGCCGTTGTCTTTCACCGTTCGAGCGAGCGCCTCGATATCGGAACTCTTGCCGATGATTCCGAGGTTGTCGCGGAGCCACTGGACGAGCGCGCCGGTGATGGCGATGCTTCCTTCCAATGCGTACTGTGCGGGCTGATTGCCCAACTTGTAGGCAACGGTTGTGAGGAGTCCATGCTTTGAGTGCACGGGCGCCGCGCCCGTATTCATCAACAAAAAACAGCCGGTGCCGTAGGTGTTCTTTGCCTCGCCGGCTTTGAAGCAAGCCTGACCAACCAGGGCCGCTTGCTGGTCGCCAAGGAGTCCGGCAATCGGAACGCCATCGATCGGCGCGATCTGTGCGGCGCCATAGATCTCGCTGCTGGAACGAACTTGCGGAAGCATCGCTTCGGGAATTCCAAACGCGCGCAAAATGTCCTGGTCCCACGTGAGAGTTTCAAGGTTCAGCAGTTGAGTGCGGCTCGCGTTCGTCACATCGGTGACGTGGATCCCGCCTTTGGGCCCGCCGGTCAGCTTCCAGAGCAGAAACGTGTCGATGTTTCCGAAAAGGACGTCGCCCGCTTCCGCTTGCGCCCGAACATCCGGAATATTGTTCAAGACCCACCGAAGCTTCAGCCCACTGAAGTAGGTGGCGAGCGGAAGGCCTGTCTTCGTTCGGAAGCGATCCTGTCCGCCGTCGCGCGAGAATTCCGTGACCGAGTCTTCCACGCGGGTGTCCTGCCAAACCAACGCGTTGTAGACGGGCTTGCCGATCTTGCGATTCCAGACGACGGTAGTCTCGCGCTGATTGGTGATGCCGATTGCCGCCAGATCCGCGGGGCGGAGGGATTGGCTTCGCATCGCCTCCTCGATCACTTCCTGAGTGCGGCGCCAAATCTCTTCGGGATCGTGCTCGACCCAGCCCGGCTTAGGATAGATTTGCTCGTGTTCCTTCTGCGCGACCGAGACAATCTTTCCGTCCTTATCGAAGACGATGAAACGGGTGCTTGTCGTCCCTTGATCGATTGCTCCGATGAATTTCGGCACGTCGCCTTCCTTTGGCGTTTACGAGGAACCGCCCGCACCCGTCGAATCTTGTTCTTGCTCGAGGCCGGCAAGCATCAGCAGCCGATTGATTTCCGCTTCATACTCCCGCGCGGCGGAGCGGCTTTCGTCTGGTGACCATCCGAGTTCCCGCCCGAGGAGGGAACCGACGACCGGCGCCGCATGAATCGCGGAATGCCAGCTATACAACTGAAGGCCGAGCCGGCGGAACAGAACGTCTTCGATCGTCATTGCCATTTCCGCGCGAGCAGAGTAAATCACTTGCGCGCGGACTGCCGGGAAGTCCGGCACGATCGGCGCCGCAAGCGCGCGATCTTCTTGAGCCAGGTCGAGAACTTTCGCTGCAGCGGTGCCGAATTTCCCGGCAAGATAGCGTGCCGTTGGTTCGGGAATGCGATAGTCGCTCGCCAGTTTCTTCCAGTAGTCGGAAGTGAATCCTTTCGAGCCGATCAACGAGTGTTCCTTCGTTGGGGATTCCGTTACGGGGATGCCGAGATGTTTTTGCACGGCGCTGACGGCGTCCTCAGCCATCGCGCGATATGTGGTCCACTTGCCACCCATGATGCTGATCAAGCCGTTTTGCGAATCCACTTCAAGCTCGTGATCCCTTGACAGCTTGTTTGTGTCGCGCGAATCGTCTGCGCTGACGAGTGGGCGGGCGCCGGCGATTCCGCTGACGATCTGTGCAGGTTTGACCGGCACCGCCAAATATCGGTTCAGATGGCGCAGAAGATACGCGACTTCTTCCTTCGTGACATACAGCTCGTCGTGAATGGTAACCTCCTGTTCGGTTGTCCCGACGAGCAGCCGTCCCATCCACGGGACCGCAAACAAGACGCGGCCATCTTCCGTCTTCGGAATCAGCATGGCGTCGTCGCCGGACATCACTTCGAGCGGCAGGAAAATGTGAACGCCCTTGCTGAGCCTCATGCGAGGACTGGTACCCGGCGTGGCAAGCTGCCGGATTGTATCGGCGAAAGGTCCCGTCGCGTTCACGAATGCGCGCGCGCGAACCGTGAACTTCTGACGAGTGAATTGATCCTCGACTTCGCAGGCCGCTAACTTGCCGTCGGGCGACCGTTCAAACGCGATCACGCGGGCATAGTTCAACGCTTCGCCGCCCGCTTCTGCGAAGGTTTGGATCAGCGCGATGTTGTAGCGCGCGTCGTCAAATTGCCCGTCCGCGTAAGCCACGGATCCCACCAGGTGATTAGGATTCAGCGACGGAATTCGGCGCAGCGTTTCCTCGCGCGAGAGAAAACGGCTAGGGAAGAGGCGGGCGCCGCGGGCGATCCAGTCGTAGATCTTAAGTCCGGCGGCGAAATACGCAGCGTCCAACCAGCGATAGCACGGAACGATGAACTCCATCGTTCGCGCGAGGTACGGCGCGTTGTGCAGCATGCAAATTCGCTCGTGGAGGGCGCGCTGGACGACGCGATATTGCTTTACGTCGAGATCTTTGACCGCTTGCTCCAAATAGCGCACGCCGCCGTGGACAATCTTGGTGGATGTGCTGGAGGTCGCTCCGGCAAAATCGGCAGCGTCAAGAAGGACCGTGGTCAGGCCGCGAAGCTGCGAATCGAGAGCGCATCCCGAGCCGGTGGCCCCGCCGCCGATCACGCAAACGTCGAATGCCTTGTCCGCGACGCTGTGCAGCGCTTCACTGCGAGCCTTCATGATGGTCCCTAGGCTAAACGCTCGTCAGCCAATGGAGAACATGAATCTTCGCAGCGAGCCCTGGCTCATGCGTCGGGTGGCCACGCAGGATGAAGTTGAAATTGTGGTTCCTATAGCGACTTCAGGAACTCGATGATGGCTTCCTGGTCCTCTCTCGTCAGCTTCTGAAATTGCTGGCTTACGTGGGTTGCCTCACCGCGGTGCCTCAGGATGGCGTCGCGAAACGTGAGGGAGGCGCCGTCGTGCATCAATCGCGGACGCAAGCGAACTCCCCACAAGGGGGCGGTGCGTATTTTATTCCGGCTGTCCTCGAAATCGGGCTTCGAAAGATGGGCCGACATTATCCGAAACACTTTGCGTCCGTAATGTTCCGGGATCGCCTGCAGGATCCCGTCGCCGGTGCCGACGTCGTGCATCAAGAAATCGCCATACGGGAAAAAGGTGATTGACCCGAGCGCGGCGGGAATCGTGAAGGTTCCACCGTTGATCTTCGTGCCGGCGGGAGCCGTGGTCAAAGCTTCGACGTGGCAGGTCGAGCAACCGATCTTGGTAAATAAGTCCGATCCCTTCGTCGCGGTTGCGCTGCTCGCGAGTTGCGAATCGCGCGCGGGCGCTTTCGTCGCTCGGACAAAGCGGGCGAAGTGATCGATGTCCTCGAGGCCATCAGCGCCTGGTGTGTTGTCGTTAGGCTCAGAAACGGTATTGCAGAGCTTGGTCACCTCGTCGGGTTGAAGGCGGTTCGTGATACCCATCTCGTTTAGGTAAGCGTCGGCAGCGAAAGACAACAGGCTGGCGTGCTGGTCTTTCCAACCGAAACGGCCCACGGCCGTCTGTCCGGGCGCTTCCACGATAGGGACGTGGAGAACCTGGCCACAGATTTTCCGGTGGGAAGATTTGCATTGTTGGTCGGCGAGATCGATGAGAGTTTGATCGGCTACCGCCTCGACGAAACCATCACCGAGCAGATTCAGAGATATGCGGAACGTCCGGATCGTCTCTGTATCTGGGACTCGCTCTTGAATCTCGTTGTTAGGAAATGCGCCACTGGGACAGATGGCTCGATCATTCACCAGAGACCGGCCCGTGATCACTTCGGTTCCATGAGCGATGGGGATTTCGGGATTACGAAAATGCCCGTCGGGACCTTGATGCCCCACGCGCAATTCCGTCACCTGCGAGGCAGCGCCGGAAACAGGACTCTGGTGGCATTCGCGGCACGACTGCGCGTTGTAGAGAGGACCAAGACCCTCGGCAATTTGCAGGACTGCTTCGAAATTCTGCTGATCGATCAGGTGCGTAGCATCGTCCACCACTCCGTTGCTCTTGTTATCGAAACCGGTTGGCGCGTCGGTGGATGGAGGCGCGGCAGCGGCAAGAATGAGACCGAGGATACCCAAAGGGATCAACGAGGATCGCATGGCTTCCCCCTTCTTACTGCCCCTTCGCGACGGTCCTGTGACGAAGGAACAGTCTTTAAGCAATGACGCGGATCATTTCCCCCGCGCGGCGCGAGAGCGTCTGTGGGAGATGAGGGGATGGGTTCTCAATGGTGAATACTAACTCTGCAGTTCATGCACTTCAAGTCCCGTTCCGATCGCTCAATCGAATTCCGATTGAGGCGGTGCCGTCTGCACGGCTGGGCCATCAGGACCGATTACGATCGGAGCGAGGCCGGCCTGCTTAAGCTGAGAGTTGACTGCGGGCAGATCTTTCGTCTTCAAGGTGTTCCATTTCGCCAGAGTCGCGGCGAGAGCTGGCTCTGCGTCGGCAAAGGCTTTTCTTGCTTCGGCGGTGGGTGGTCCATCGCCGCTGTTTACGGCGAACGCGATTTGCGCGAACTGTCCGCCGAGAAACGTTAAGCTCACTCCGTCCTTCGATGGCTCGACCGGAATGCCGTAGGCGGCGGACGCGGGTGGCGTGCCTCCGATAGTTTCCGCCGTGTGATCGAGCGCATCGAGCGCCGAGACGAGCGCGGCATTGCTCTGCGTTTGCGGGCGCAACTGACGAATCTGGGAGCGAAGCTGCCGAACATCGTGCTGCGCTTCGTTGATCTCAGCTTGGCCATGCGCGACTTCCGTCGCCGACGAGAATTGCTTGTGCAGGTCCGCAAGTGGAACCTTGCTGCGCGGATCCATCTTGACTATGAGGGGCTGCGTAAAGGTTTGGCCTCCCAGCGTCAATTTCACGGTGTAGGCGCCGGGAAGCGCGGCTACTCCGCGCGGACCAAAACCGAATCCGCCTCCGCCACGACCGCCGCTGGCAACAGCAGCGTAACGCAGATCCCAAATCCAGCGATGCATCCCGGCGGCAGTTGAAAGCGATTGAGGCGCGGGCCGCCAGGAAGCGGGAAACTCAAGTGTGTTCGCTCTTATGGGAGGCGCATGGTCCTCGCTCGAATAGCGGCGGACAACTTCATTCTTCGAATCGAGAATTTCGACCACCACTGGACTCGACGCTGCTCACTTCAAGTAGTAGTCGATCATTGCGCCCACAGGCGGATTTTCGGCGAGGGCTTCGTCGCGCGGCATGGGACTGCCGTAATCCGCGCCAGCGTGCATGCGAATCGCATCCGCGGGACGGAACAGGTATGCGTCGGATTGCGCAACCTTGTCCGTGATCTGGCGCAACGGCGTGATGTCGTCGAGCACCCAATAGCCGCGGCCATGCGTGGCGACGATCAGATCGTCGCCGTGAATCGCAAGATCGCGCATCGAGGACGGCGGCAGATTCAGTTGCAGCGATTGCCAGGAGTCGCCATCGTTGAACGAGACGTAAACGCCAAGCTCCGTGCCGGCGAAGAGCAACCCCTTGCGCTTTGGATCTTCTTTCACCGTTTGCGTGTAGATGCCCGCAGGCAAGCCGTTCGTGATGCGCTGCCACGTCTTGCCGGAATCTCGCGTGCGATAAATGTACGGATCGTTGTCTTCGAGGCGATGGCGGTCGACGGCGGCGTAGGCTTCGCCCGGGTCGAAGTGCGACGCCTGCATCATCACGATTTTGCTCCACGGCGTGAGTTCCGGCGGCGTGACGTTGCGCCATGTTTTTCCGCCGTCGGGAGTGAACTGGATATAGCCATCATCGGTGCCGATCCAGATTAAATCCGGATGCGACGGAATCGGCGACGGCGCAATTGTGTAGATCACGCCGCGACGTTTGCCTGACGGCGCATCGGCAGCGGTTGCTTCATCCAGGTTCGGCGGCACACCGGGATCTTCGCGCGTCAAATCCGGGCTGAGCTGCGACCAGCTATTTCCGCCGTCGATTGTCTTGAACAGGAATTGGTCGCTGAAATAGAGCGCGTGCGGATCGGCTTCGGAGAACACGAGCGGGAGAGTCCATGTTCTGCGGAACGGCCCTTCCTGCTGGCGGCTCAGCTCCGGGGAAACAGATCGTACTTCGCCCGTGAGCAAGTTGCATCTCACCACGTTGTTGTCGCCAAAGATTATTTCGGGATGCAGCGGATCGGGCGCCGTGTAGCCGCTTTCGCCGCCTGCGCACAGGCCCGTCCAATCGTGCATCGAGATTTCGGTGTGATCGCTGCGCGTGGGAACGCTCATCGCGCCGCTGTCCTGCTGGGCGCCCGTGGCCCAATAGGGAAAGCGGTAATCGGGCGCGACGTGATAGAGCTGCGCCGTGGGCTGGTTGTACCAGGAACTCCACGTGACCGCGCCATCCTCGGTGACGACCGTGCCCTGATCGCTCGCGAGAATCATGCGTTTCGGATCGTCGGGATAAATCCAGAGCTGGTGATAATCGTCGCCGCCGGGCGCGCCTTTGATGGCCGTCCAAGTCTTGCCGCCGTCGGACGAGCGATACACCGAAGTATTTGAGACATACAGCGTCTCCGGATCTTTCGGATCGACGACGACGTTCGAGAAATACCATCCGCGAGTCCAGATGCGAGCTTCTTCGGACATCTTGCGCCACGATGCGCCGGCATCGTCGGAGCGATAAATGCCGCCCTGCTTCGCGTCGACGATCGCGTAGACGATGTTCGGATTCGTGGGCGCTACGGCGATTCCGATGCGGCCGACGCGTTCGGCTGGGAAGTCCTTGCGTGAGCTGCTGCCAGTTATCGCCGCCGTCGGTGGACTTGAATATTCCGCTGCCGGGGCCGTAGGACGGCGCATAGATGCTCCACGGAGGACGGCGAGTGTTCCACAGCGTCGCGTAAATCGTGCGCGAATTCTGCGGATCGAAGGCGAGGTCGATCGCGCCGATGTCGTCGCTCTTGTGCAGGATCAACTGCCAGGTTGCGCCGCCATCCTTGGAACGATACACGCCGCGGTCTGGATTCGCGCCGTACGCGTGGCCGAGCGCGGCGACGAAGACGAGATCCGGATTCTGCGGATCGACAAGGATACGGCCGATCTGGCGCGTGTTGTCGAGGCCGACGTGCGTCCACGTCTTGCCCGCATCCGTGGATTTGTAAACTCCGTTGCCGTAGGAAATCTGCGAACGCATGTCCGCTTCGCCGGTGCCGACGTAAAGCACGTTCGAGTTCGACGGCGCCACTGCAATTGCGCCGATCGACGCGATCGGCTGTGAATCGAAGATGGGCGTCCACGTGCGGCCCGAGTTTTCCGACTTCCACACGCCGCCACCAACCGCACCGAAATAAAACGTGTTCGGCTGCCCGGGAACGCCGGTGACTCCATTGGAGCGCCCGCCACGGAACGGGCCGATCAGCCGCCAGTGCAGGCCCGAATAGAGGCTCGACGGGAGTTCCTGCGCCCACGACATTGGCAGGAAGAACGCGGAGATTGCGGCTGCTATCGCCGAGCGCAGCGAAAAGACGCAGTGCTGTTCGCGATGGTCGAAGCATGGAATGATTCTCTCCACTCGGAGTCGGCTCACGAGCCCGCCGAGCATACAACAGCAGGGGTCATCGCGGCGTCCATTGCGGATGGCGTGGTGAAGAGGCCGCTCACGAAGCCAATCTGATAGACGACAAAAAGCCCGAAGCCCAGACTGATCAAGCCCGACGCAAGTCTCAATCCCTGATTGAGACGAGCGAATTTTTTCCCATCCGCGTAAGCAAATGGAAGCACGATCGCTCCGGTGATGAGCATCATGCCCGCGATGGTCCCAATCCCGAAGACGAGGAGATAAGCGAGCGCCCATTTGGGATTACGGATGGTGGTCAAGACCAGAAGCGCAACCGCGGCGGAACCAGCCAGCCCGTGAACGAGCCCGACAAGCAATGGCCGCAAACCTTGATAGAGGCCGATGCGCCCGAAATGCCGGTCGAACCAATTGAGCGGCGTTTGTTCGGGCGCGTGAGGATGGGCGTCCGGGTCGTGCGAGTGGGGGTGCGTGTGAACGTAGTCGCCGTGAGCGTGTGCGTGAGAATGCAGGATGCCGTGCGCGTCGGTTCCCGGAGAAAACCTGTCGGTGATCCATTGAAGCATACCGGTCAGATTCAGGATGCCGAGCAGGATCAGCATGAGTCCGACGGAGAATTCCATCGAGAGGCCCACACGCGTGGGAATCACCCAGCCGAACAGGATGATTCCGCCTCCCACGACGAGAATCGTGAGCGTGTGTCCGACGCCCCAGAAGGCGCCGATGAGCGCGGCGTGACTGACTTTGCGATGGCGGGCCACGATTGTGGTGACGGCAATCACGTGGTCGGGATCGGTGGCGTGCCGCATGCCCAGAAAGAATCCCAGTGCGATGATGGAGAGCAGGCTGAGCATCGTTAGGTCCGGCGGCGGCCACGCCATAAACTGCGGCGGCCCGTCGCCTGCGTCGAGATTTACCGCAATAAGCTAACACAGGAACGCCCGTTGCGGGATCGCTCGTCATGAGCGCTGCGACTTTTCCCGCGTGTTCTTAGGATAAGCGATACGCACGGATTGCATTGTCGCGAAAGAGCTTCCCTTGATTGGTTTCTCCGGCTGCTTGCGTGAGCGAGAGCAGCGCCTCAACCCATTGTCGGTAGCTGGCGGCGAGAGTGCAGACGGGCCAATCGCTTCCGAACATCACGCGATCCCAGCCGAAGGATTCAAGCACGTGATCGACGAAAGGCCGAAGGTCTTCGGGTTTCCAATTTACGGGGTCGGCATACGCAACGAGGCCCGACACCTTGCAATAGACATTCGGAAAGCTCGCGATTTCCTGAATGTGCTCGCGCCACGGATGCATCACCCGTTCCTTTACCTGAGGAACGCCGCAGTGATCGAGAATGAACGTCACGCCAGGGCATTGCGATACGAGATTGATGGCGATCGGAAGCTGGCGCGCCAGGACGCAAATATCGAAGGAGAGACCGTACTCCTCTAGTTTGCGAACGTTCTCGATGAATGTCTTGCCGCGGCCTAGTTCGTCCGGGTGTGTGTGGAGAATGCGTCGAATGCCTTTGAGTCTCGGCTGGCCCCGAAGCTTTTCGAGATGAGACTCGAATCCGTCCTTTTCCGGCCGTCCGGAGGCGACGACGCCGGCGATGCGGCTGCCCGGCTGCTCCGCGAGTCGAAGGATGTGCAAGGCCTCATCCTCCACCTGCTCGTCATCCACATCGCATTCGACGAAAACGGTCTTTTCAATTTCAAGCCCGCGAGTGGCTTCCTGATAGTCGCTGAGCCGGAAAGACCGGTCGAGCTTGGGTAAAGATTCGAGCCAGGCATAGTGAAAGAGATCCTTGTCCCAGAGATGCTGGTGCGTGTCTATGATCTTCATTGGGCCGGCGCCTAATCCATGTGAAACACTTCTTCCATTTCGGCCCACCACTCTCCCTCTTTGCGCGTATCGAGCGGGCGTTGCATCGGCATCATCACGGCCCACCATTCCTGGGTTTTGGGATCGGCGGCCATTTTGGCCATGTCTGCTTTGTAGTCGGTGCCGTGATATTCAAAATAGCCAAAGAGAAAATCATCCTTCAGATAGATGGAATAATTGCGGATATTGCATTTTCGAATCATGTCGAGAACCGCAGGCCAGACAGCCGCGTGGTAGCGTTTGTACTCGGCAATCGCCTCTGGCCTCACTTTGATAACCGAGCCGTAGCGCTTCATCGCATCAGCTCCTTTCCCAGTGAAATGCTCCTGCTACCTAATTCACCGCGAGCACGAGAGTCAAGGAGATTCGAGCGCCACGAATTGCCCGTTTCAGCGTTTGAAACGCGACGAGCCTGCATGCACATTCTGCTGGACATTGTCAGCGCTCCCAGTACAAAGTTCTTCGACATTCAATCATGAAGATTTCCCTGTTCATTCCATGCTTTGTCGACCAGCTCATGCCTGAGGTGGGGCTCGACACGGTTCGCGTCCTGCGGCGCCTCGGATACGACGTGGATTTCCCGCGCGATCAAACGTGCTGCGGCCAGCCCGCATTCAACACGGGCTATTGGGACGACGCGCGGCCGGTGGCAGAGCGGTTTCTGCAGGTCTTCAGCTCGGCAGAAGTCATAGTTTGCCCTTCCGGCTCGTGCACGCACGATGGTCCGCAATTTCTATCCGCAACTCCTCGCGGATTCGCCGATGAAGGAGAAGGCAATCGAAGTGGGCCGCAGAGTGTTCGAGTTTTCGGAGTTTCTGAGCCGAGTGGCGAAACACCGCCGATGTGGGCGCGGCGTTCCCGCATCGCGTGACTTACCACGACGCGTGTCATGCGTTGCGCGAACTTCGCCTGAAGCAGGAGCCGCGCGAGCTCCTGCGCCACGTGCGCGGACTCGAACTGGTGGAAATGCCGTACAGCGAGGAATGTTGCGGGTTCGGGGGCACCTTCGCGACGAAATTCGCGATGATTTCCGGCGCGATGGGCAACGCGAAAGCCGGCAACGCCGAGGTTTCCGGCGCCGAATACATTACTTCCACCGATCCGAGCTGCTTGCTGCACATCGACGGGATTCTTCGCCGCCGCAATTCGAAGGTGCGCACGATTTATCTCGCCGGAATCCTGGCGCAGACCTCTTCCGCCGCCGAACGAAGGGCAGGCGCCGTGGCAACGGAGACAGCGCGATGAGTACGGCTGCCCGGGAGTTTCTCCGCCGTGCCGCCGAAAAATCGGCCGACCTAACTCATCGCGACACCCTCCGTCGCGGTCGTCGATCACTACAACGCGTCCGTGGATCGTGGGCGCGCGCGTTTCGCGGATTGGGAAGCGGCGCGCCAGCGGTGTCACGAGATCAAGTGGGAGGCGCTGAACAATCTCGACCGCTATCTCCTCGAATTCGAACAGCGCGTGAAGGAACGCGGCGGCAACGTTTTCTGGGCGGAGAATTCCGCGGAGGCCTGCCGGTACATCACCGACCTCGCCACCAGCCGCGGCGTCCACAAGGTGGTCAAGTCGAAGTCCATGGTCGCCGAGGAGATTCATCTCGGCCCGGCCCTCGAAAAAGTGGGCATCGAAGACATCGAGACCGACCTGGGCGAATTCATCGTTCAGCTTCGCAACGAACCTCCGTACCACATCGTCACGCCCGCAATGCACCTCACGCGAAAGGACATCGCCGCTCTCTTCAAAGAGAAACTCGGCGACGTAGACAGCGGACGATCCTCAGGAACTCGTCGCAGCCGCGCGTCGCGCACTTCGCCGAGCTTTCTTTTCTGCCGAGATGGGAATCACCGGCGCGAATTTTCTCGTGGCTGACGCTGGAATGATTGCCCTCACCACGAACGAAGGCAACGCGCGCCTCTGCACCAGCATCCCGCGCATTCACGTGGCGATTGCGGGAATCGAAAAAGTGATTCCGCGCTTGCAGGATCTCGCGCTTTTCTGGCCCGTGCTTGCCACCGCCGGAACAGGCCAGCCAATCACCTGTTACAACACGCTGATCGGCGGACCGCGCAAGGAGAGCGAGGTCGACGGCCCCGAGGAATTTCACGTCGTGCTGCTCGACAACGGGCGCAGCGAACTGCTCGCCGACGCCGAACAGCGCGACGTCCTGCACTGCATTCGCTGTGGCGCCTGCCTGAATGCGTGCCCCGTATTTCGAACGGTGGGCGGCCATGCCTACGGCACCACATACCAGGGTCCCATCGGCAGCGTTCTGACGCCTCATCTGCGCGGTCTGAACGAGTTTCAGCACCTTTCTTACGCGTCATCGCTCTGCGGCGCGTGCACGGACGTCTGCCCCGTGAAGATCGATCTCCACCATCACTTGCTCGAAAATCGCCGCGATGCGGTGCGCAGCGCGGACCGCCCGTTCACGGAACGCATTGGTTTCAAAATCTGGCGCTGGACCATGCAAAGTGCCAGACGCTTTGCGCTGGCTCGGATCGGTTGCGCGTGCCGCCATGCGCATCGCGCACGGCATGAGACTTGAAGGCACTGCGCTCGATCCGCTCGGCCCGTGGTCAAAGAATCACGCTTCACCTGTGGCCCCGAAAAAGTCGTTCCGCGCACTCTGGGGAAAAGCCAATGGCGGAAACTGAAAACGCGAGCCGCGAAAAAATTCTCGCGCGCATCCGGACGGCATTACGCGAGCCCGCACCGCGTCACGAACCCGCACCGACAACCGAAAGCGATCTTTGCGCCCGTGACGGATGCGCTCGACCGCTTTCAGAAAGAGTGCGCAATCAACATCACCGAGTGCGTCGTGACGCGGGACCTGCGCGCCAGCGCTGACGGCGTCAGGGACGTGCTTGCCTTGCTCTCGCCCGGCGACATTTTCGTGCAAGACTCGCCCGATCTGCGCCGAATGGCGAAAAAATGGTCGGAGGAGCGCTCGATTCAATGGTCAAGCGAAGGCGCGCCGAAAGAGTCGTCGCAAGCGACGATCACCGCGTGTGAAGCGCTCGTGGCGCAAACGGGCTCCGTGCTTGTGTCAACGGCATGCGGCGGACGCGCCGCTTCCGTAGTCGCGCCCGTCCACATCGTAGTTGCAACAATCGACCAGCTCGTGCCGGATCTCGACGCGGCACTCGCGCGCGTTCAGGAGAGGGGAATCGTTTCGCTGAATTCGTATCTCTGTTTGATCACCGGCTCCAGCCGCACTGCCGACATCGAAAAGATTCTGGTAATGGGTGCACACGGCCCTCGGCGACTCATCGTCTTTCTGTCGCTTGCCTAATTCCTTGAATATCCCGGCCTCGGTTGCGATATCGCTTGACGTATACTTTAGGTTCGACGCTGAAGAATCTCGAATTCACAGGTGCTCTTGCTATGCCAGCGTCAGGCCACGACATCCAACAAGAACGCGTCCTCAAACTGAGTCCCAAGGACAATGTCCTGGTCGCTCTCGCGGATTTGCGCAAGGGCGATACGGTCACGTTCGAAGGCTCATCCTACGAGCTGTCGACGGATGTTCGCGCGAAGCACAAGTTCGCCACGGAGCCTCTCAAGCTGGGCGACGACGTGATCATGTACGGCGTGCTCATCGGGGAAGCGACCGAGCCAATCGCCCAAGGCGAAGTCATCACGCCGCGCAACACGCATCACCAGGCTGCACCGTTTCACGAAAAAACCGAGGAGTATCGCTGGACTCCTCCTGACGTGTCGCGGTGGCGAACCAAAGCATTTGAGGGTTACCACCGCGCTGACGGTCAGGTGGGAACGCGAAACTACTGGCTGGTGGTCCCTCTAGTCTTTTGCGAGAACCGCAATATCGGCGTTCTGAAGCAAGCGTTCGAAGAAGAACTCGGATTCGCCGCGCCCCAGATCTACCGCCAGCAGGTGGCCGATTTCGTTCGGCTCTATCGCGAAGGAAAAACCAACGAAATCCAGAGCCACGGTCCAATCGCAGGCGGACCGCGCTCCCAGGCGCCGCGCGTATTCGAAAATATAGACGGCATCAAATTCCTCATGCACGAAGGCGGCTGCGGCAGCACGCGCGAGGACTCCGACAATCTCTGCGCTCTGATCGCGGGCTACATTCACCATCCCAATGTCGCGGGCGCCACGGTTCTCAGTCTCGGTTGCCAACACTCACAGGTGGCAATCCTTCGCGAGCAAATCAAAAAGCGCGACCCGCGTTTCTCGAAGCCGCTTTTCGTTTTCGAGCAGCAGCAAAGCGGCACCGAACTCACGATGATGTCGGATGCGATCCGCAAGACCTTCCTGGGCCTGATCGAAATGGACAAGAATTCGCGCCGCGCACCCGCTCCGCTCTCGCGTTTGTGCCTCGGCCTGAAGTGCGGAGGCTCCGACGGCTTCTCCGGCATCTCGGCGAATCCTTCCATCGGACATACGTCCGATTTGCTCGCAGCGCTGGGCGGGCGTTCGATCCTTTCGGAATTTCCGGAGCTCTGTGGCGTCGAGCAGGAACTTGTCAATCGCAGCGCGAGCAAAGAAGTCGGGGATCGCTTCATTCAACTCATGCGCGATTACGCCGCTCGCGCGAAAGCCGTGAGGTCCGGCTTCGACATGAATCCTTCGCCGGGAAACATCCGCGACGGCTTGGTCACTGACGCGATGAAGTCCGCGGGCGCCGCAAAAAAAGGCGGCACATCTCCCGTCACAGCGGTTCTCGACTATCCCGAATATTCCACCGAGGCCGGCCTGAACCTTCAATGCACACCCGGCAATGACGTGGAGTGCGTCACCGCGCAGGTGGCCGCCGGAGCCAGCGTCGTCCTCTTCACCACCGGGCTCGGTACGCCCACCGGCAACCCGATTGCTCCCGTCGTGAAGATTTCCACGAATTCCACTCTCGCCCAACGCATGGCGGACATCATCGATTTCGACGCAGGACCCATCATCGAAGGAAAAGACAGCATCGACCAGATGGGCGAGGCGATTCTGGAACTCGTCACAAGAGTGGCAAGCGGCGAAGTGAAGACCAAGGCCGAGCTGCTCGCGCAGAACGACTTTATTCCCTGGAAACGAGGAGTTTCCCTCTGACGGATACCGCGAGACGCTCGAACGGATTTCGCCTTGACGGCAAGACCGCCATCGTCACCGGCGCGGCCAGCGGCATCGGACGAGCCATCGCCCGCCGCTTTGCCCTGAGCGGCGCCAGCGTCTACGTGCTCGACATCCGATTGAACGAAGCCGAGGACGCTGTGCGCGAAATTGTGGCTGCCGGCGGCCAGGCGTCGGCTCATCAGTGCGACGTCACGAATCCGGATGAAGTCAGCTCGATATTCCAGGAGGTTGCGAGGCGCGGGCCTCTGCACATCCTGGTCAACAACGCGGGAATCTCGCACATCGGAAAACTCGAAGCGACCACGGAGCGCCACTTCGATCGCGTGTTTCAGGTGAACGTGAAGGGCTTCTACCACTGCATGCTTGCAGCCGTCGAGCCCATGAAGACGAACGGTGGCGGCGTCATCCTCAACATGGCTTCCATCGCCGGGTCGTCGGGCCTTGCCGACCGGTTCGCGTATTCGATGAGCAAAGGCGCGGTCATCGCGATGACGTATTCCGTTGCCAAGGACTATCTCGCTTCGAACATTCGCTGCAATTGCATTTCGCCGGCGCGGGTTCACACGCCTTTCGTCGACGGCTACCTCCAGAAGCACTATCCCGGCCGCGAGAAGGAAATGTTCGACAAGCTGTCGCATGCCCAGCCTATCGGCCGCATGGCTGAGCCCGACGAAGTCGCTTCGCTCGCTCTTTATCTCTGCTCCGACGAAGCAGGGTTCCTCACCGGCGTCGACTACCCTCTCGACGGAGGATTTTTCAACCTTCGTGGCTAATTTTTCGCGCTCGGGTCTGCGAACTCTGGAGATGCCATGGACCTGCAACTGACGAACAAAGTCGTCCTCATCACCGGCGGTGCAAAAGGCATTGGCGCCGCAATCACGCGAGCGGCCGTTCGCGAGGGTGCGATTCCCGTCATCGTCGATCGCGACGCGGAGGCCTGCGAGAAAATCGTGTCCGAATTGAAACTCGATCACGGTCGCGGCTATCACGTAGTCATCGAGCTCCAGTCGGCCGCGAATTGTGCGAAGGTCGTCGAGGAAGCAGTCCGCGCTTTCGGCCGCATCGATGCGCTGATCAACAACGCGGGCGCGAACGACAGTGTCGGGCTCGAACACGGCAGCCCCGAAAAATTCGTCGCATCGCTTCAGCTTAATCTGCTGCACTACTACAACATGACGCACTACGCGCTGCCTCATTTGAAAGCGGCGCGCGGGTGCATCGTTAGCATGAGCTCCAAGACCGCCGTCACCGGCCAGGGCGGCACTTCCGGTTACGTTGCGTCGAAGGGCGCCATCCTCGCATTGACGCGCGAGTGGGCCGCCGAACTGCTGCCGTATGGCATACGCGTCAACGCCATGGTTCCGGCGGAGGTTATGACTCCGCTATACAAGCAGTGGGTCAGCACGTTCCCCGATCCTGAAGCGAAGCTCAAAGGCATTGCGGCTAAGATACCGCTGGGAAGACGAATGACGACTCCCGATGAGATCGCCGCAATGGTCGTGTTCCTGATTTCAGCACAGGCTTCTCACATCACGGGACAACACGTTTACGTGGACGGCGGCTACACTCACCTCGATCGCGCCTTAACCTAACCGAGACGCACAGGAAACTCTTCCGCGCGCTCGCGGAGCGCAAGAATCTCTTTCCTTTCATTCTCGCGCGCGAATCGAAGGCATAAGAGAAATTCACTTGACGCCTCAAAACATATCCGCATACTGAGTGCGAATTTCTGGGGTAGGACACCGCAATGGACAAAGAGATTTCGGGCCGAGCTTTTCGCGTGGGCATCGCAGGGCCAGTTGGCTCGGGCAAGACGATGCTCGTCGATCGGTTGAGTCAACGCCTCTGGCCGGGCCGCAGCCTTGCTGTGGTGACAAACGACATTTACACGAAAGAAGACGCGGAATATTTGCTTCGCCAGGGCACGCTCCCGGCCGAGCGCGTGCGCGGAGTGGAAACGGGCGCTTGCCCTCACTCGGCAATTCGCGAGGACGCGTCGATGAACCTGCACGCCATCGCTGAACTCGAGGATGCCCTTCCGGGTCTCGAACTCATCTTCGTCGAAAGCGGCGGCGACAATCTTGCGGCGGCTTTCAGTCCGGAGCTGGTGGATATCTGGATTTATGTGATCGACGTGGCCGAGGGCGACAAAATCCCGCGCAAGGGCGGGCCCGGCATCATGCGCTCGGACTTGCTCGTCATCAACAAGATCGATCTCGCGCCCTACGTCGGCGCTTCGCTCGAGGTGATGGATCGCGACTCGCGCAAGATGAGAAGCGGCCGGCCGTTTCTTTTCGCGAATCTGCGCGATGGGGTCGGGCTCGACGCCATCGTGGCTTGGCTCGAAGAAAAACTGAAGCTGCCTTCAGCGAATCGCCACAGCGTCATCGACGCGCACGCGCCTTACGTCGGCCACCGTCATGTGCACGGGGACGGTTCCAGTCACGATCACAGTCACGCCGGCACTCACGAGCACACTCACGAGGCAGGGCATCACGATTGAGAAACCTCCATGGAACGTGAACTAGACTGCGCCGTAAATCCGCAAGTCGCGGAGCTTGCAGAACTTCGGCTCCTGCACCTTGCCGATAGCGCCATGCCTATTGGCACGCTCGCGCATTCGTTCGGGCTTGAGTCCCTGGTATCGAGTGGAGTTTTGCAGGTCGCGGATCTTCCACACTTTCCTCGATGGCTATCTCGAAGAGGCAGGCCTGGTGGAAGCCGTCTTCTGCCGCGAGGCTTACAGCCTTGCGAACCCGAGCGCTCCGAAGTTCTCCGACCCAGCGCTGGATCGAACTCAATGAGTGTTTGAGCGCACGAAAGCCCGCGAGAGAGAGCTGCGCGGGAAGCGCTGCGCTGGGCCGCAATTTTCTTCAGGCGGTGATCGCGCTGGATGATTTTCCGCTTCTTCGCGAGGCGCTCGAAATTCGGCCGGTTATGATTCATCACTGCGCGGCCTTCGGCTTGGTGAGCGGCGTGATCGGAATCGAAGAAAATCGTGCCGTGCTCGCCTTTCTTCACCAATGGATCGCGAGTCTGGTTTCGGCGTGCCAGCGCCTGTTGCCGCTGGGACAAACGGAGGCGACGCGCATTCTCTGGAATCTTAAGCCGGCAATGATTCACACCGCGCGCCGCAGCGCCGCGTGCTCGATCGACGATGCCTGTTGTTTCACGCCGCTGCTCGATTGTGGCGCCATGGAACATCCCGCGCTTTCGACTCGCTTGTTCATAAGCTGAGGATGCTTTGGAGACGACGCTTGCGCCAAGAGGTCGGCCGCGGAATCGGGGCAGATAGCCTTCCGCCCGGTGGCGTCCAGGCAGCGCTGAAGCTCGATTTCGCGCGGGATCCGCTGACCGGCCACACAATTCTCGCCGGACAGTCATCAAGAGCCGCCCCTCAAGGTTGTCCGCGCGTTCACGCTCGACGACGGGTCTGCGCTCGCTCACCTTCACAACGTGTCCGGGGGGCTGCTTGGCGGCGACCGTTTGGCGCTGTCCGTCAGGGTCGGCCCTGGTGCAAGTGTCCAGCTTACGACCACGGGCGCGACGCGCGTTTACCGTCCGCGCGAGGAGGCGCGTACGGTCACCCAACTCAACGAGATCACTGTGGGTGAAAACGCCTTGCTCGAGTACGTCCCCGACGCGATCATCCCTTTTGCCGGCGCGCGCTATTCACAGCGCACTACGATTCGTCTGGCTTCTGGTGCGGGCCTTTTCTGGTGGGAAATCCTCGCGCCGGGCCGGGAAGCTCAAGGTGAGATTTTCGAGTACGAGCGCGTCGAGATGAAGACGGATCTCGTGGCGCTCGGGCGGCCCATCGCCGCCGAACGCGTCTGCCTCGAGCCGCGACGCCGGAATATTTCCGACCTCGCGCGGCTTGGCCCCTATCGCTATTGGGTGACTTTCTACGTTTGCCGGGTGGGTCTGAACGCTCAAGCGTGGCTTGCGGCCGAGCAGCGCCTGCGCGACGTCGCGGCAGGCCTGACGAGGTCCGGCGAAATCCTGTTTGGAGTGAGCGCGCTCGTGGCGCACGGACTCGTGATTCGCTGCCTTGCGCGCCGCGGACGCGGCGTGTTGGATGCGCTTCACCCGCTGTGGAACGCAGCGAAATTGTTCCTCTACGATCGCGAAGCCGTGCCGCCGCGCAAAGTGAATTAACCGGGAGCAAGCCTTGCACCTGACTCCGCGTGAACAAGAGAAGTTGATGATCGTCGTCGCCGCCGACCTCGCCCGCCGGCGTCAAGCGCGCGGCCTGAAGCTCAACTATGTCGAGGCCGTGGCCATCCTCTCAGCCGAAATCATGGAAGCGGCCCGCGACGGCAAGAGCGTGGCCGAGATCATGAGTTCGGGTACGAGGATTCTTACGCGAGATCAGGTGATGGACGGCGTGGCTGAAATGATTCACGAGGTTCAAGTGGAAGCAACGTTTCCCGACGGCACGAAACTTGTGACCGTCCACGACCCGATCAAGTAGCTGCGTGCGGAAAGGAGATTCGGTGAAACCGGGTGAATATCTGCTGGACGATGCGGCGGGTCCCATCGAAGCGAACGCCGGCCGCCGCGTTGTGCGCGTGCTCGTGAAAAATACAGGCGACCGCCCGATCCAGGTGGGGAGTCACTATCACTTTTTTGAGGCGAACCGCGCCCTCGCTTTCGACCGCGCAGCAGCCTACGGCATGCGCCTGAATATTCCGGCCGGCACGGCTGTGCGTTTTGAGCCGGGCGATGAGAAGGAAGTGGATCTCACGGAGTTCGGCGGCCGGCACGTAATTCACGGCGGCAACGGTCTGGTGGAGGATGAGTTGAATGCCGACGGCGCGCGCGAAAAGGCGCTCGACCGTGCCCGTCAGGGCGGCTTCCAGTTCAGCAACGAGGCAAGCCAACGATGAGTTTGAAAATTCCTCGCCGCACGTACGCCGACCTATTCGGTCCCACCAAGGGGGACCGCATCCGCCTGGCCGACACCGATCTCATCATCGAGATCGAAAAAGACTTTACCCATTACGGGGACGAGATCACTTTCGGCGGCGGAAAAGTGATCCGCGACGGAATGGGCCAGAGCAGCACCGCAAAGAGCGAAGGCGAAAACGGCGCGCTCGACCTCGTCATCACGAACGCCGTCATCCTCGATCACTGGGGCATCGTGAAGGCCGACATCGGAATCAAGAACGGCCGGATCGTGAAAGTGGGTAAAGCCGGCAATCCGGACACGATGGACGGCGTGGATCCCAGAACTGATTGTGGGCGCCTCTACGGAAGTGATCGCCGGAGAGAACCTGATCGTCACGGCGGGCGGCGTCGACAGCCATATTCACTTCATTTCGCCGCAACAAATCTACGAAGCGATTTCGAACGGCATCACCACGATGATCGGCGGGGGCACCGGTCCTGCCACCGGCACCGCAGCAACCACATGCACGCCGGGCGCGTGGAATCTGGCTCGAATGTTGCAAGCCGCCGAAGCATGGCCCATGAATTTCGGTTTCCTCGGCAAGGGCAACGCTTCCAGCGCGACGCCTCTCATCGAACAAATCGAAGCGGGTGCCTGCGGCCTGAAGCTACACGAAGATTGGGGCACCACACCCGCCGCGATCGATGCGTGCCTGAAGGTTGCCGACGAGTACGACGTGCAGGTGGCGATTCACACCGACACGATCAATGAGGCGGGCTTCCTCGAAGCCACCGTCGACGCGATCGCCGGCCGCACGATCCACACGTACCACACTGAAGGCGCGGGCGGAGGTCACGCTCCGGACATCATCCGCATCGCGTCCTATCCGAACATTCTGCCGTCTTCCACGAATCCGACGCGACCTTATACCGTGAACACAATCGCCGAACACCTCGACATGTTGATGGTCTGCCACCACCTGAATCCACAGGTGCCCGAGGACGTGGCTTTTGCCGAAAGCCGCATCCGCCCGGAGACAATTGCGGCGGAAGACATCTTGCACGACATGGGCGTTCTCAGCATGCTCTCCAGCGATTCCCAGGCAATGGGGCGAATCGGGGAAGTGGTGACGCGCACGTGGCAGACAGCACACAAGATGAAAGCGCAGCGCGGTCCTTTGCCGCAGGATTCCAGCCGAAACGACAACGCGCGCGCCAAGCGCTACGTCGCGAAGTTCACGATCAATCCCGCGATCACCCATGGCATGTCCGCGGAGATTGGTTCGATTGAGCCGGGCAAGCTCGCGGATCTTGTGCTATGGAAACCCGCGTTCTTCGGAGTGAAGCCGGAAATGATCGTTAAGGGAGGCTTCATTGCGTGGAGCGTGATGGGCGATCCCAACGCGTCGATTCCCACTCCCCAGCCCGCGTTGTACCGGCCAATGTTCGGAGCCTTCGGCGGAGCCACTGCCGCCACCAGCATCACGTTCCTCTCAAAGGAGGCGTTTTTCTCCGGGTTGGCGGTACGGCTCGGGCTCAAGAAAATCATCGCTCCGGTGCGGAATTGCCGCGTGATTGCAAAGAAGGATATGGTTCACAACTCCGCAACGCCGAAGATCGACGTCGACTCAGAAACCTACGAGGTTCGCGTGGATGGTCAACTGATTACGTGCGAACCGGCGAGCGTCCTGCCGTTGGCGCAGCGTTATTTCTTGTTTTGATTGCTTCACCGCACTCGAGTCCGGGAAGTTCGCATCCGCTACGCCCAAGTCTGATATAACGACGTGCGGTCTTTCGGAGGAAACATAGATGAAACGCGCGCTTATCGCGTCTTTGGCATTCCTGGCGTTCGCGGCCATTGCACCTGCCCAGAATTCCGTGTCCGAAACAAAGCACAAAGCTCCGCCAACAATCGGAGAGAAGACTAGCGGCATGCAGAAGCTTCCCGGTTTTTTCACGTATTACTGGGATGCGAGCGATGGAAAGCTCTGGTTGCAGATCGACAAATGGAACACGCAGTTCCTCTACTACGAAACGCTTCCCAACGGTGTCGGATCGAATGACGTCGGCCTCGATCGTGGTCAGCCTGGCCAGATCAGCGTCGTCCATTTCGAGCGCAGCGGCCCGCGGATTCTGCTGGTCAAGGAAAATGAGCGCTATCGCGCGGTGACAGATGACCTCGAGCAACAGGCAGCGGTTCAACAGGCGTTTGCTCAATCCGTTCTGTGGGGATTTGAAGTGGCTGCCGCAGACGGCGATTCCGTTCTCGTCGACGCTACTCCGTTTTTCTTGAGCGACGTACATGAGGTGGCGGGGAAACTCGCTGCGCTCAAGCAGGGCAACTATCACGTCGATCCTTCCCGCTCGGCGATCTATCTTCCCCGTACCAAGAATTTCCCTGAGAACACGGACGTCGAGTCCACGCTGACTTTTGTAGGAGACAATCCCGGCCGTTGGATCGAACAGGTTACGCCCGATCCTCGCGCGATCACGGTGCACGAGCATTTCTCGTTCATTCAGGCGCCCCCGGACGGATTCCACATGCGCGCTTACGATCCGCGTGCCAGCTTTTTCGGAATCAGTTACATGGATTTTGCCACGCCGGTCGACCAGCCGATCGTCAAGCGCTACATCGCGCATTACCGTATCGCCAAGAAAGACCCCTCAGCGGCAAGCAGCGAACCGGTGAAACCCATCGTTTACTACGTGGACCGCGCGATTCCTGAGCCGATTCGTTCCGCGGTTCTAGAAGGCGTGAGCTGGTGGAACCAAGCTTTCACGGCAGCCGGATATAAGGACGCTTTCCAAGTGAAACTTTTGCCTGAGGGCGTTGACCCGATGGACGTCCGCTACAACGTGATCGAATGGGTTCCGCGCGCGACGCGTGGTTGGGCGTATGGCAGCGCCATCGCATGATCCGCGCACCGGAGAAATCATCAACGGCCACGTGAATCTCGACGCGTTGCGAATTCGCCAGGTTTTCCTGATCGCGCAAGGCCTGCTCGACCCGTTCGGCAAAGACCCTGGCGCGCTCAAGAAAGCCAACGAAATGGCGCTCGCCCGCATTCGGCAGTTGGCGGCGCATGAAACGGGCCACACGCTGGGCCTCGAGCACAATTACGCCGCGAGCATCGTGAATCGCAGCTCCGTCATGGACTATCCGCCGCCGACCGTGACTCTCGGCGCGGACGGCCTGCCGGATGTTTCCGACGCCTACGCGGTCGGCATCGGCGCGTGGGACAAAATTTCGATCACGTACGGCTACCGCGATCTCTCGCTGGAAAAGGACGAGACGGCGGCGCTCGACAAGATTCTCGGCGACGCGTTCTCCAGCGGGCTTCTATACCTCACGGATCAGGACGCGCGCCCGCTGGGCTCCGCCAGCCCGGTCGCGCACCTTTGGGACACGGGCAGCAATGATCTCGACGGCTTGAGTCGAGTCATGGCCGTGCGCGCCGCAGCTCTGAAGAATCTTTCGGAGAACGCGATTCCGCAGCACGCGCCGATGGCGACTCTCGAAGATGTGCTCGTTCCGATGTACCTTTACCATCGCTATCAAGTGACGGCGGTGGCGAAGTGGATCGGCGGACTCGATTACACGTTCAATCTTCGCGGCGGCAGGGATCGAGGCCCCGGAATCGTCCCCGCCGCCCAGCAACGGAATGCGATTCACGCGGTGCTCGAAACACTTTCGCCGCAAGTGCTCGCGTTGCCCGAGCCTCTGCTTAAGATGATCCCCCCGCGACCAACGGAGTATCCAAGCGGCCGTGAGAATTTCGCGCGGCGTACTTCGCCGGCATTCGACGCGCTTGCTCCCGCTGAAGCAGCGGCGGAAATTGTCACCGCCCTGGTGTTACAGCCCGAGCGCGCCCAGCGCATGGTCGAGTACCATGCGCTCGATGCCGAAAATCCCGGTTTTGCCGAGCTCGTAGACGATCTTCTCAATGCGACGTGGAAGACGCCGCCAGCTTCGGGCTACAAGGGCGCAATTCAGCGCACGGTCGATTCGGTGGTTTTGGATCAGCTCATGGCGCTGGCGAGTGATGACCACGCGTCGGCAGAGGTTCGCGGCGTGGCTTCGCTCAAGCTCGACGAACTCAAAAAATGGATCGTCAAGCAGTCAGACTTGCCAAAGTACGAGGCCATGCGAGCGCAATTCTTTTTCGCCCAGAGCCAAATCGATCGCTTTCAAAAGAACCCAGCGGAGATCCACCTGACGGCCCCGGCTCCTCCTCCGGACGGAGATCCAATTGGCACTGACGGCTGGGAATGAGAATTAGCGGCCGAAGCCTGTTTTTCTCATTTGGAGATTGAGAAGGAACTGGCCAGGAGCCGCGTCCCCACCAACACATCATTATGCGCATGGTAACGTGCTGGGTGTCGTGAATTGGAATCCTCCGCGGGCGCGCGTTTATGGCCTTGGTTTGGTGCCTTAACTACATCGCTTCACATAGGACTTGCGGTCTATCGACTGGCGCGCAGCTACCCCCTAGTCTGAATTGAGGGCCTGGAAAGCGAGTTTCCGCTTGGGTGCAGGGCGGAGCTCGCTCGAGCCAGGACAGCTTCCCTGTAAGCGAAGGGGGGCCAGTCTTTGGGCATGCTGTCGGCACGCGGAGCTCGATGGAAACTCTCCTCAAAATCAGAAATTTGACGATCCGTTACCGCTCTGAGGTCACTGAGCGCGAAGCGGTCCGTCGCGTAAGTTTTGATGTCGCCCCGGGCGAGGTCTTGGGCGTCATGGGCGAGTCGGGGTGTGGCAAGACGAGCCTCGGGTTGGCCCTGCTCGGCCTGCTTTCCAAAGAACACGCTGAGGTTTCGGGCTCGGTAACGTTTCGGGGCGACGACTTGCTCACGATGAAGGAAAGCTCCCTTCAAAAAATCCGCGGAGCAGAAATTTCGATGGTCTATCAGGAGCCCGGGATCGCTCTTAGCCCAGCGATGTGCATAGGAATGCAGGTCTCGGAGATTGTCCACGCGCACCGGCAGTGGAGTTGGAAGAGGTGCCGGGCCGAGACGCATTCGATGCTGGCCCGCGTCGGCCTCACGCCGACGGACCGGATTTTTTCAGCCTATCCGCATCAATTAAGCGGAGGTCAGCTCCAACGCGTGGCGCTGGCTCAGGCACTGATTAGCGGGCCGGCGCTGGTGATCGCCGACGAGCCCACGGCGTCACTCGACGCGTGCACCCAATCTGACTTTATTGCGCTGTTGCGAGAATTGAAGCAGAGCCTTCGGATTTCTCTTCTGCTCATCAGCCACACGCCAGAAATCCAGGCAAGCCTGGCCGACCGGCTCATGGTGATGAAGGACGGCGGGATCGTCGAAGAGGGTAGTTTTGACCAAATGTACTGGAACCCGGTTCATCCCTACACGAGGACTTTGCTGCGGAGAGATCGTCGGGCAGCGGATGAGAACTCCGAACACGTGCACGCAGCGCAAGAACGTGTCGCTCGATGACAGGAAAACGACGGGAAATCATTGAACATGGCTTCTGAAAAACAAGTCGGGACCGGCCAGGCTGAAGCGCTGGTGCGAATCGAGCGTCTGAGCAAGAAGTACGTGCAAAGGCGTCCGCTCACCGGTGCTGAATTCACAGTGCGCGCACTCGAAGACGCGAACCTGACGATTCGCCGGGGTACGACTCTGGCGCTCGTCGGCGAATCGGGTGCGGGAAAATCAACTCTTGGAAGGTGCCTGGCGCTGCTCGAAGAGCCAGATTCGGGAGAAATCTGGTTCGAGGGAAGGAATCTGCTGAAGCTCAGCCGGAGAGAGCTTTTTCCGATGCACCGCCAGATTCAGCTCATCTTCCAGGATCCAACTTCGGCAATGAATACCGGTATGACGGCCGAAGAGATCATCGCGGAGCCGCTCGTCATTCACCGGGAAGGAACGAAGGCGCAGCGGCGCGAGCGAGCGAGGGAGCTGATGGAACAGGTGGGCTTGCCTGCCGGCCTGGGACACAAGCGGCCGCTTGAAATCAGCGGCGGGCAGAGGCAGCGCCTGGCGATTGCAAGATCCCTGGCTCTCAAACCCAAACTGCTTGTTCTCGATGAAGCCCTGTCGAGTCTCGACCTGCTGAATCAAGAGCTGATCCTGAAGCTGCTGGCCGACTTGCAGCGGGTGCACTCGCTGACGTACCTGCACATTTCCCACGACCTGCGATTGGTGTCGCAATTCGCGGACGAGGTTGCGGTGATGCACGATCGAAGAATCGTGGAGCAGCAGCCGGCATCCGAGCTTTTCATGCAACCGCACGACCGCTACACGCAGGAGCTGCTTGCTGCGATGCCGTCGCTCGAATCGATTTGCGCGGAACGGCTGGCCTAGCGAATCGCGATGAGATACGTCATACAACGGCTTCTCCACGCAGTGCTACTCCTGGCCGCCGTCTCATTTTTCTCGTTCGCGCTGCTTCAGTTTGCTCCGGGCGATTTTTTCGATGCCATGCGGCTCAATCCCCAGATTTCGAGGCAGACAATCGGCACTCTTCGCTCGGAATACGGCCTGGACCAGCCGCTGCCGATTCGTTACGAACGCTGGCTGCGATCCGTCCTGAAGGGCCAACTTGGACTTTCGCTAGCGTCGAACAGCCCGGTTGCACCGTTGCTGCGCGAGCGCGCTCGGAACACGCTGCTACTGTCCGGTGCGGCTACGGCGCTGGCGTGGCTGCTCGCACTGCCGATTGGAATCTGGGCCGCCGTGAAACGGGGGGGATGGGCAGACCGGGCGTGTGGTCTTGCCACGTCCACGATTTTAGCGGTCCCGGATTTACTGTTGTTCCTCGCGTTGCTTCTTCTTGCCGTGCGGACGGGGTGGTTTCCGACCGGAGGAATGGTGTCGGCCGGAGCGGATGATCTCGATAAATGGGGCAGAGTGAGGGACGTTGCGTCCCATTTGGCGCTGCCCGCCATGGGTCTTGCGCTGGCCACCATGCCGGCGCTGATCCGGCATATTCGGTCTTCGATGATTGAAGCGCTCGAATCGCCGTTTCTCCGGGCCGCGCGCGGCCACGGCATCCCTCGCGCGCGCTTGGTGCTTCTGTACGCGCTCCCGGCAGCATCGAATCCGCTCATTTCTCTTTTCGGGTTTTCAGTCGCCACGATGCTCAGCGTCTCGGCGCTTGCAGAAGTGATCCTTAGCTGGCCGGGGCTCGGGCCGCTGCTGGTGGAATCGATTCTCTCGAGAGACGTCTTCGTCGTGGTCGCGATCGTGATGCTTTCGTCGGTGTTTCTGGTGGCTGGGAACCTGGTTGCGGACTTGCTGCTCTTCGCGAGCGATCCGCGGATTCGAACGGAGTGACCCGGTGACGAAGCGGCACAAATACCGGGGAGTGTTGATTTTGCTGGCGGCGTTCCATTGCCTGATTCTCTTCGCCGGCTTTTTCGCGCCGTATGATTTCGCGACGCAGAATCGCGACATGCCATTCGCGCCTCCAGCGAGTCTCCATTTCGTAGACGCGCAGGGAAACTTTCACGTGCGTCCCTTCATCTACGGCCTGAAGAACAATCCCGGGCATCCGATGACGCTCGTCGCGGATCAGGCCGAGAAATATCCGCTGCGCTTTTTCGTGCAAGGCTCGCGCTACAAACTCGCAGGTTTGTTCAATACGAACCTGCACTTTTTCGGAGTGGAAGGGCCTACCCCGATATTTCTGATGGGAAGCGATGGCTATGGACGCGATCAATTCTCACGATTCCTCTACGGCGGACAGATTTCCTTGCTGGCGGGGCTGCTCGCAGCGTTCCTCTCAGTTTCGCTCGGAATCGTGTTGGGAGCTGTTTCGGGATTCTACGGCGGCTGGATCGATGCGGCGCTCATGCGTGGAGGAGAGCTTTTTCTTGCGCTGCCCTGGCTTTATTTGCTGTTCGCCGTTCGCGCCTCGATGCCTTTGCACATTGCCGCGGGGCAGGTGTTCCTGCTACTGATTGCGGTGATCGGCTTGATCGGGTGGGCGCGGCCGGCCCGGCTGATCCGAGGTGTAGTCTTGAGCGCGAAGGAACGGAATTTTGTCCTTGCGGCGAAGGGCTTCGGAGCTTCCGACGCGATACGTGCTTCGCCGCCACGTGATGCCCCAAACGTACGGCGTGGCGCTCACGCAGATGACGCTGCTGATTCCACAGTATGTGCTCGCCGAAGTGACGCTGAGCTTCCTGGGCCTGGGCGTCGGCGAGCCGATGCCGAGCTGGGGGACGCTTCTGGCAGCTTTACAGCAGTACTACGTTCTCTCCTCTTATTGGTGGATGTTTTTGCCCGCGCTGATTTTAGTTCCCTTATTTCTAGCGTATTACGCGGTTGCCGATGCCTTTCAGGAACGGCTGAAACCCGCGACGCTGTAAATATCAGCGAATGTTTGTTATGAGTGAAATCATGGCAAACGTCCCTCTCCGCCGGTATTGGATTGCTCTGGCCGCAAGCCTGTTATGCGTTTGTTTGCTGGCGCCGGCCGTCCACTCGCAGACTGACGAAGAACGGATGGTCACGGACAGTGCTCCGGGGCGTCCGGGTGGCCGGGTGGTGTTGGCTTTGAAGTCGGAGCCAAAGACACTGAACCCGGTTCTGGCTCAGGATGCTCCGTCGCGCGACGTGATTCGCTGCCTGACGGCCGATTTGATCCACATCAATCGGGCGTCGCAAAAGACGGAACCAGCTATCGCAAAATCCTGGGCCGTTTCTCCCGACGGACTGCAATACACGCTGCACCTGCGGCATGGACTCCACTTTTCAGATGGACAGCCCGTCGATGCGGATGACGTTGTGTTCAGTTTTCACGTCTATCTCGATGAAAAAATCGATTCGCCGCAGCGCGATCTCCTGGTTGTGGGCGGCAAGCCGATTACGGTACAGAAAGTGGATAGCTACACGGTGCGTTTTGAGATGGCGCAACCCTATGCCGCAGCCGAACGGTTGTTTGATGGAATCGCGATCCTTCCGCGGCACCTACTCGAGAACGTGTATCGGAATGGCGGTTTTTCCGCGGCATGGAATCTTTCGATGCCGCCAAGTCAGTTCGCGGGGCTGGGCCCATTTCGTTTGAAAGAATATGTGCCCGGCCAGCACATCGTGCTCGAGCGCAACCCGTACTACTGGAAGCAAGACCGCAGCGGCACCCGGCTCCCCTACCTGAATGAGATTATCTTCTTATTTGTTTCCAGTGATGACGCGCAGGTGATCCGCTTCCAGGCGGGAGACACAGACATTCTCAGCCGGTTCGGCGCGGAGAACTATCCCGTCCTCGAGAAACAGGAGACGGCAAAGCACTACCGCCTGGACGACCTGGGCCCGGGACTCGAATACAACTTTCTCTTTTTCAACCTGAATGACCTCTCCGCGAAGAATCTCCCTGAAATCGCGCGGAAGCAGGCGTGGTTCGAAGACGTGCGATTCCGGCAAGCTGTCTCCGAGGCAATCGACCGCGACAGCATCGTGCGACTCGTTTACGACGGACGCGCGACTCCGCTCTGGACGCAAGTGACGCCCGGGAACAGACAATGGATCGATCCGAACATCCCACGTTCGCCGCGATCGCTTTCGCACTCGCGCGACCTGCTGAAGTCAGCCGGATTTTCGTGGAAGAGCGACGGGTCGCTGGTGGACGCGCGCGGCAGCGCCGTGGAATTCTCGATCCTTTCCAGCTCTTCCAACGCGCAGCGAACGAAAATTGCCACATTGATTCAAGACGATCTGACCCAGCTAGGAATGAACGTGCACGTCGTTTCGCTCGATTTTCATTCGATGGTGGACCGGTTGCTGACGACCTACGACTACGAAGCGGCCGTGATGGGCTTGGTGAGCGGCGATGCCGATCCCACGTCGGAGATGAACGTATGGATGTCGAACGGAGACACGCACCTTTGGCATCCGAATCAGGCCAAGCCGACGACACCCTGGGAAGCCGAGATGGACCGGCTCATGCAGCAACAACTCGTGACGCTCGATTATGCGAAGCGAAAGAAGTTATACGACCGAGTGCAGGAAATTGTGGCGCAGGAATTGCCGGTGATCTGCCTGGTAAGCCCGAACATTCTGGTGGGGGCCAGCGACCGCGTAGGAAACTTTCAGCCGGCAATCCTGGATCCCTATACGCTGTGGAACATCGACGAGCTGTATATCCGCTAGGGCACCCATGGTCCTTGTGCAAGATTCGAAGATAGACGAAATCCGCAGAGCGTGGCCGGACCAGCGCCTCGTGCGGGAGTGCCTTCGGGGAAACGAAGAAGCCTGGTCGGCCCTCCTGGATAAGTACAAGCGCCTCATATATTCCATTCCAGTGAAATACGGATTCTCGGCGGACGAAGCGGCGGACATTTTCCAGGCGGTTTGCCTCGAGCTGCTTTCGGAGCTGTCCAATCTGCGAAATCCGAAAGCCCTGCCAAAATGGATCATGCAGATTACGGCGCACAAGTGCCTTCACCGGAAACAGCAGCAGCAGCGGGTGGTTGTGTCCGACCCAAACGATGAAGCGTTTGAAAAGAGCACGCCGGCACAGGCGGAGGGCATTCTGCGCGAGGCCGAGGATGAGCAGAAGTTGCGCCAGGCTGTGGCGGATTTGCCGCCCCGCTGCCAGGAACTGATCGGCCTGCTCTTTTTCGAAGAGCCCGCGCGGCCGTATCAAGAAGTCGCGCAGACGCTGGGCATCGCAACCGGCTCGATCGGTTTCATACGGCAACGGTGTCTGGATCGCCTGCGCAAGCGGCTGCTTGAAGTGGGATTCTCGTGAAACGCCGGAATCGGGAGACCCGGCTCTCCGAGAAACTGCTCCGCGACCTCGCAAATCTCACCGACGATGCGCGCCGCAAGACGTATTTCGCGCAGCACCGGCAACTTTACCGCGAATCCGCCGTTCGCCAGATCAACGAGATCGCGCGCACGAAGCTGCGCGTCGATACGCGTGGTGCGCTCGCACTGGCCGAATGCGCCATCACCATCGCGCGCAAGATACGCCACGAGGAGTCGCTGGGCCGCAGCTTGCGCAACAAGGCGAACGCTCTGCAAATCGTCGGCGACAACCAAACGGCGCTGGAATTTCACGATCAAGCCCTCCGGGTGTTCCGCAAAATCGGCAACCCACAAGAAGAAGCACGGACGCTGATCCCCTCAATTCAATCTCATATTTTGCTCGGCCAGTACGACAAGGCCTTCGAAGCGGCCGAGAGCGCCAAGAAAATCTTCCGTCAATTGGGCGACGAGCAGCGCATCGCGCACGTCGAGATTAACGTCGGAAACATTTACCACCGACAGGACCGGTTCGAGGAGGGACTCGCGTGCTACGAGCGCGCCTACGCGGCCCTGGTACCTTTGCATGATTCCGAGGGGCTTGCGGTGGCCATGTACAACATGGCCGTCTGCCTGATCACGCTGAATAATTTTCCGCGCGCGCTGGCGTCGTATCAACGCGCCAGGGAAATGTGCGTTCAGCACGGAATGACGCTGCTTGTGACCCAAGCGGACTACAACATCGCGTATCTCTATTACCTGCGAGGCGAATACAGCCGGGCGATCGAGATGCTGCGCGCGACGCGCGTTGAGTGCGAGAAAAATGGCGACGCATACGTGATGGCGCTGTGCCACTTCGACCTGTCGGAAATCTACCTGGAGTTGAATCTGAGCGTGGAAGCGCAAGAGACCGCGCACGAGGGCTATCTCCGATTCCAAAAGCTTGGGATGGGATACGAAGAGGCGAAATGCCAGGCGAACGAAGCCATGGCATTCAGCCAATTGGGCAAGGCCATGCGGTCTCTGGAGCTGTTTGCGGAGTCGCGGCCGAAATTCGTGCGCGAGAAGAATCTGGTGTGGCCATGGCTGATCGATTTGTATCAGGCCGTAGTCCTGTACAACGAAGGGCGGCTATTCGAAGCGCGGCGACTCTGCGCGCGAGCTGCTGAATTCTTTGACGCATCGTTTCTGCCGGGCAAGGCGGTGCTCTGCCATCTGCTGCTCGCGCGGCTGTGTCTGCGCGGCCGCGATCTCGCAGGCGCCCGCGAAGAGTGCGCTCGCTCGCTCCACCGTCTGGCTTCGATCGAGGCTCCCGTGCTGCGTTATCAGGCGGAATTCTTGATGGGGCAGGTGCAGCAGGCCGCGGGAGATCTTGCGAGCGCTTATGAGTCATACCAGAAGGCGCGGGAGTCGCTTGAGACGCTGCGCAGCAGCCTGCACGGCGAGGAGATCAAGATTGCGTTCATGAGCAACCGGCTGGAGGTGTATGAGTGCCTCGTCGAACTTTGCCTGAACGGCGCGAGCGGTCAAAAATCGACTGAGGAATCGTTTGGCTATATGGAACTGGCGAAGTCACGCAGCCTGGCGGAGCTGCTGGTGCAGCACGGACATGCCCTTCCGGTGGCCGATGCTGGGCAGAGCGGGTTGGTGCGCCGTGTACGGGAAATGCGCGAGGAGTTGAACTGGTATTACCGGCGAATCGAATTCGAACAATTGCGGGCTGAGGAGCCATCGCCCGAGCGTATCGGCAACCTTCAGAAGCAGGCGCTGGCGCACGAGAATGAACTGCTGCGGGCGCTACGGGAGATGCCCTCACAGCAGCCCGGATCGCAGCCGGGAGCCGCCGTGGTTTCCCTCGAAACGGTGCGCGATTGTTTGCCGCGAGAGGCGGCGCTTGTTGAATATTTTGCGATCAGGGATCAGATCATCGCGGCGGTAGTGACGCGCGAGGGCATCGAGATTGTTCCGGTGACCTTGGTGTCGCGCGTCATGAATTTGGTGCGCATGCTGCACTTTCAGATGTCGAAGTTCAGGCTGGGCGCGGAGTACGTGCGGACATTCGAGAAACCGCTGCTGGCGTCGACGCAGGCGCACCTGGGGCAACTTTACGAAGAGCTTCTGGCGCCCCTGCGCGCGCGGTTGCGCGCGCGGCATCTCGTGATCGTGCCGCACGGCGTGTTGCACTACGTTCCATTTCATGCGCTCTTCGACGGCGCCGCTTATGCGATCGACTCGTTTACCATTTCATACGCTCCGAGTGCTGCGATTTTTGCACTGTGCCAGGCGAAGCCGCCGGTGCCGCGGGGCGCTTCGCTCATCCTGGGAGTGCCCGATGACAGGGCGCCGCTGATCTTGGACGAGGTGAATGCGATCGCCCGAATTTTGCCCGACGCGGAGTTGATCGTGGGTCCGCAGGCCAACGAGCAGGCGCTGCGAGAGAAAGGATCTCACAGCCGCCTGATTCACATCGCTACTCACGGCAATTTCCGCCAGGACAACCCGATGTTCTCGGGCATTCGTCTGGGCGATGCGTATTTGAATTTATACGATCTCTACCGGCTTAGGCTCGAGGCAGAGCTTGTCACTCTGAGCGGATGCGCGACGGGAATGAACGTGGTCAGCGCCGGGGACGAGCTGCTCGGATTGATTCGAGGATTGCTCTTCGCGGGCGCGCACTCGCTTCTGTTGACGCTGTGGGACGTCCACGACCGGAGCACCTCGGAATTCATGACCGAATTTTACCGGCGGTTCGTGAACGCCGAAGATAAGGCTTCTGCGCTACAAGGCGCCATGAAAGAGCTGCGCCAGCAATATCCCCACCCCTACTACTGGGCTCCGTTCACATTGACGGGTAAAGTCTCTCCCCTCTGATACTTACGAAATCTGCCAGGCGTCTATATTTTTTGAGCAACTAGCCACCCTTATAGGGTGTGATGGAAGAGCACGGCGTTGGGGCTGCAACGGGCAACGCTGGTAGCTAAATCTTTGGGGGGATGGCGATGCGACACTATTCGATGGAAAAGTGGGTCGATTTTGCACGCGGAGTGATTGACGAACGAGAAAGGGCTGCAATGCAGAGTCATCTTGAAAACGGATGCCACGAATGTTCGGAAGCGTTGAGCCTGTGGCACCGCGTCCACACGGTGGCTCAGCGCGAGCAAGCCTATGAGCCACCCGAGAGTACGGTACGCGCGCTTCGTGGCGCGTTCGCACTTCACGGTCCGCGCAAGGTTCGCCGTGGAGCGCAGTTGGGAGCCTCTCTGCTGTTCGATAGCTTACGAACTCCGCTGGCTGAGGGAGTCCGGTCGGGGGCGTCAGGTGTGCGACAGTTGCTGTATAGCGTCGGCAACTACCAAGTTGACCTCCGACTGGAACCTCAACGCGAATCCGACAGGTTGGCGCTGTTCGGGCAGGTTCTAAACTCCTCCGATCCTGGCAGCTGAGATCGGGATGTCGCTGGTCCGATTGGTAAGAGGCCGCAAGGTCGTGGCCGAGTCCACAACCAATCGATTTGGCGAGTTTCAACTGGAGTCAGATACCTTCGATCGCCTTCAACTGAGACTCCAGTTGCCAGCCGAAGAACTTCGCCTCCCCACGGTCGCGCCGTCCTTTGAGTTTTCGGATAGAAGCTCGCAACATACTGATTCTACGGTTCTTAGACGCCGCACAGCGCGGCGGCAAAAAAAACGTACTAGGAAAAGTGTCTAATGCGAATCACGCCGAAATTAGCCGGTCGTACCATGGCGAGAAACCGGTCAGCCGAGCGAAGCTTGACGGGACCGAATCGCACTGGTGCGCAGTGGCTGGATCGGCACGCAAAAGGAGCAGGTCGAACCATGAAACGCTCAATTTGGCTCTTAGCACTCCTGTTCGCCGGTACGTGCAGCCAACCGGCCTCAGCACAAGGACTGTTGGGGAGCCTGCTCTCGAATGTAGTTAACACTCTGTCGAGCCTGACCTCGCCACAGCCGGGCGTGATCGTCCGCACGAATCTCGGTCTTGCAGGGCTTCAGAACGTGTGCGTGTTGAACGGCTGCACGGTGGTGGGCAACGTGGATGGAAATATCGGGCAGGTCTTTCTCGTAAGGCCCGTGCAGGGACTTCTGCCCAACCTCCTCGCGGGCGTCCTTCGACTCGTGACCGGGATTCTCGACGCGGAACCAGATCAGAACCTCGTGATTCCGCCGAATCCTTCGAGCTCGTCCGCGTCCGGTACGCCCCCAGCAGGCCTTTGGGACAACACGCCGGTAAACTACTACGGAACGACCGTGACGCACGGGTACGTCAATCAGCCGGCTGCTCAGATCATTCAAATCTCGCAGGCGCACAGCACCTTCAATGTGAGCGGCGCGGGAATTGTGGCGGATATCGACACCGGAGTGGACCCCAACCATCCAGCATTCCAGGGAAGGCTGCTGACGGGCTGGGACTTCACGCGCAACCAGGCGGGCGGCTCGGAAATGAACGATATTTCGATGAGTGCGCCGCCGCCCTGCGAATCTTGCCCCGCGGCTTACGTGAATCAGCACACAGCGGCGATGCTGGATCAACACACCGCCAGCATGCTCGACGGCACAGCCTATCAGGCGTTTGGGCACGGAACGATGGTGATGGGCGTGATTCACTTGGTCGCGCCAACGGCCCAACTCCTGCCGCTGAAGGCCTTCAGCGCCAACGGAAACGGTTCGCTCTCCAACATTCTGGCCGCTATCTATTTCGCGGTGCAGAACCACGCAAACGTCATCAACATGAGCTTTGATTTCACCACCAGTTCGACGGAATTGACGAACGCGATTAACTACGCCAACAGCAACAATGTGATTTGCGTGGCCTCTGCCGGCAACGACGGTGTGGAAGAAATGGTCTATCCGGCGGGCTTGCAGAACGTGATGGGTGTTGCCTCGACGAACAACCAGGACCAGCGGTCGAGCTTTTCGAATTACGGAAACCAGATTGTTTGGGTTGCCGCGCCGGGCGAAGGCGTTGTTACGGCCTATCCCTTCGGTTTGTATGCTGCTGGTTGGGGAACTTCGTTCAGTTCGCCGATGGTCGCCGGGACTGCTTCGTTGATCTTGAACATGCAGCCTGGCGACGCACAAAGCCAGGCGGCATGGGCAATCGCCCACGCCCAGTTTGTGGGACTCAACATGGGGAATGGCCAGTTGAACGTTAACTGGGCCCTGACCGCCTTGAATCCGCTCCAGGGCCTGCTTCACTAGAACGGGTCGATCTGCATGATGACTCCGGCCAATTCGGCGATGAGCTCCTCGGAACTGCTCCGCTCGCTCGAGCCCATCCCGGAAACGCCGGCCGTATCCGCCAGCGTTCTGATGAATCTCACACCGCTCCGTATCAAGGAAATCGAGGAGCGCCTCTCCGCGCTTCGAACGTCGCTAATCTGCGCGTTCAATCAGCTCCTCGATCTGAAGGACCTCAACACCGGAGTTCACAGCACGCGTCTGGCCGAGTGGGCCCTTCATGTCGGCGGAGAACTGGGGTTGGATCAGCAAGCCCTGGCCGATCTCGAAGTTGCTGCGCTGCTCCACGACATCGGGAAAATCGGGATTCCCGACGCTATTCTTCAGAAGCCCGCTCGCTTGACCGAGGCCGAATACGATCTCATGAAGAAACACCCCGAGTATGGCTGGGCGGTGCTCCGAAATGTGCCAGGAATGGAACGCACCAGCTTGCTGATTCTCCACCACCACGAGAGCTACGATGGCAGGGGTTATCCGGCCGGCCTGAAGGACCAAGAAATCCCGATCGGATCGCGCATCGTTTCCGTGATCGATGCCTTTGACGCCATGGTTTCATCCCGCCCGTACCGCGAGGGGCTGCCGTTTGAAGAAGCCGAGCGTCGGCTCGTGCTCGCGAGCGGCACGCAGTTCGACGCGGCTGTCGTCCACAGTTTTCTTCCGCTGGCCCGGGCGGAAATGTCATCCGTGTTTGCCGCCGCCGGGACGAGCGTCTCCACCGCACTGTAGTCCCTTTGATTCACCACCGAGTCGCCGCCAAACATAAGCGATATCCCGCGCTTTGCGTATATTATGAGTTTTGGTGCACCTTTCGGCCTATGACGGAATGCTAGCTGTCGCGGTGGCTGAGGCCCGAAAAGGCCTTGCCGAGGGCGGATTACCCATCGGCGCCGCGATCTTCGACGCCAGCGGCCGCCTCGTAGGAGCGGGCCACAACCGCCGTGTCCAAAACGGCGATCCTTCCCTGCACGGCGAAACCGATGCCTTCCGCAACGCCGGGCGTCAACGAAGCTACCGCGACATGACCATGGTGACGACGCTCGCGCCCTGCTGGTACTGCAGCGGACTCGTACGCCAGTTCGGCTTTGGCACACTGGTCGTCGGCGACACCCGCAATTTCCAGGGCGGCATCGAATGGCTGCGCTCCCTCGGCATCCGCGTCGTCGACCTCGATTCCGAGGAGTGCGTCTCCATGATGGCGGATTACATTCGCGATCACCCCGACGTCTGGAAGGAGGACATCGGCGAAGGCTAACTGCGAGGCTCGCACAGAACGCAGTCATCCCGCTTATGCTTCCTGAATGAGCAATCCCTTCATGGCTCGCGCCATCGAGCTCTCGATCGAGAACGTCCGCTCGGGACAAGGCGGACCGTTCGGCGCCGTCGTCGTCAAGGACGGCAACATCATCGCCGAGGGCGCGAATTGCGTCACCTCGACCAACGATCCCACCGCGCACGCGGAAATCATCGCCATCCGAAAAGCGTGCGCGAAACTGGGCGTCTTCGAACTGCGCGACTGCGAGCTTTACTCGTCGTGCGAACCCTGCCCGATGTGCCTCGGCGCAATCTACTGGGCGCGTCCCGCGCGCGTATACTTCGGCAGCACGGCCCTCGACGCCTCGAATGCCGGTTTCGACGACGCGCTCATCTATCGCGAAATCTCCAAACCGCACTCCGAGCGCAAGATTCCGATGATCCAAACCATGCGCGACGAAGCCCTCGAGGCCTTCGCCGCATGGGAGCGCCAGCTCAACAAGCGCCCCTACTAGCAACTTGGATTTCGTACGGCCTTACGGCCTGAGAAAGGACGCGGCGCGCACGCCTTCCAGCGTCACCACTCGTTTTGATAGGAACGCTTCGAGAGTCATCGAAAAGGAATGGTCGGGGCGAGTGGATTTGAACCACCGGCCTCCTGGTCCCGAACCAGGCGCTCTAGCCAGGCTGAGCCACGCCCCGAAGACGCGAAGATACGAATTATTCGCAGTTTACGCGACAATCGCGCCCGCCGCAACCGCGCGAATTGCCACCAAACCGGCGGTGTTACCGCGCCGCCGACGATTTCGCGTCAGATTTCCCATCAAATGCCCGCGGCCGAAAACACGCGCGAAAATCGCGTCCACCGCTCGCAACTGCCGCCGCAAATCAAACGTGTGCGCCAGCGCCTTCTCATCGAGGAACTTGCGAATATTCGCGTCGGCCGCGACGCGCTCCTTAAAACTCGTCTCCGATTCCCACGCCGCCATTGCGTGCGCCTGTACCCATTTGTACGCGTCTTCCCGCGGCGCGCCGTGTTCCACCAGGTCCTGCAGGAGTTGCCCCGAAAAAACCAGCCCATGCGTCGAATTCAGATTCCGCAGCATGCGCTCTGGAAACACTTTCATGTTCGCTATGATCTCGGTCGTGCGGTTGAGCATGTAGTCCAGCAAAATCGTTGAATCGGGCAGAATCACGCGCTCCACGGAGCTGTGCGAAATATCGCGCTCGTGCCACAGCGCCACGTTTTCAAGCGCCGCCACCGAATTCCCGCGCACCACGCGCGCGAGCCCGCAAACTTGCTCCGAGCTTACCGGGTTGCGCTTGTGCGGCATCGCCGAACTCCCGCGCTGCTCGCCGCCAAACGGCTCTTCCACCTCGCGCACTTCCGTCCGCTGCAGGTGGCGAATCTCCTGCGCCACGCGCTCCAGCGACGCGGCCACGATTGCCAGCATCGACATATACTGCGCATGCCGGTCGCGCTCGATCACCTGCGACGTGATCGGAGCCGTCGCAAGCCCCAGCCGCGCGCAAATCTTCTGCTCGATTTCGGGGCCCAGGTGCGTGCACGTCCCGACGGCGCCCGAAATCTTCCCCACCGCAATCTGCTGCGCCGCAATCCGAAAACGCTCCAGGTCGCGCCGGTTTTCCGCGTACCAATTCGCAATCTTCAGCCCGAACGTGATCGGTTCCGCATGAATGCCGTGCGTGCGGCCGATTTCGGGCGTGTCCTTGAACTCCCACGCGCGCCGCTCGAGCACTTCTCCGAACCGCTCGATCCCTTTCTCAATCAGCTTCGACGCTTCGCGAATCAGCAGCGCCTGCGCCGTGTCCACCACGTCGTTCGACGTAAGCCCGTAATGCAGCCACCGCGCCGCCTCGGGATCGCCCACCGATTCCTGCACGGCGATCGTAAACGCGATCACATCGTGACGAACCTTCGCTTCGATTTCGTTGATCCGCGCCACGTCCACGCGCGCACGTTCGCGCAATTTCGCGGCCGCCTCGCGCGGCACCACGCCCGCCTCCGCCAGCGTCTCCGTCGCCGCCAGCTCCACCTCAAGCCACTTCTGGAACTTGTTCTCCTCGCTCCAGACGCGGCCCATCTCCGCCCGTGTATACCGTGCAATCAAGGAAATCCCCCGGCGCTTCTTCGCAAGCTATATACACATGATACCGGAAAACCGACAGAACGCGTCCCGTGCTGTCATCCCGAGCGTAGCCTCTCGCGCGCACTAAGGCGCTTGACTGCCATCGGCGCATTGCGGTCTCATACGGTGTCACTCTTCGAGGTGACACCACGATGCATGTAGCTGCCCAGCGCAAGTCCGTGAAAGAGACGTTCCGCAAGTCAGAGACTGATCTCTCTGCCTTTGTCCCAAAAGGCCTGCTGGATTTGGGCGATCCCCAGACAGCCATTCCGCGTCTCGCGAAGGACGAGCAATCCGTCCAAGCGATTGAGCAGGCCGTCAAAACAATTCCCACCGCGCATCAGCTTTTTGCCGGCGACGCCCGTGACATGTCGAACCTGGAAGACGAGAGCGTCCATTTAGTCCTCACGTCGCCTCCATACTGGACCTTGAAGGAATATCGCGAGTCTGAGGCGCAGCTCGGTCATGTCGAAGACTATGACGAATTCCTGATTGAGTTAGACAAGGTCTGGGGCCACTGCTTCAGGGTTCTAGTTCCTGGAGGACGCTTGATCTGTGTGGTAGGCGACGTTTGTCTTTCTCGCAGGGAGAACGGTGGCCGCCATACCGTCGTTCCCTTGCACGCGTCCATTCAAGAACACTGCCGGAAAACAGGGTTCGACAATCTAGCGCCCATCATTTGGCACAAGATTTCTAATGCGGCCTACGAAGTCGATGGCGGATCGGGCTTTCTCGGCAAGCCGTACGAGCCAAATGCGGTCATAAAGAACGACATCGAGTTCATCTTGATGGAGCGAAAGCCGGGTGGTTATCGAGCTCCCAACATTTCGACAAAGATCCTTAGCCTCATTTCTGCCGAAAATCACAAGAAATGGTTTCAACAGATATGGACCGGTCTCACAGGAGCCTCCACCAAACACCATCCTGCACCCTACCCAAGCGAACTCGCCGAGCGGCTTGTACGCATGTTCAGTTTTGTTGGCGACACTGTGCTCGACCCATTCCTCGGTACAGGCACAACAACCGTAGCGGCTGCCAAATGGGGAAGGAACAGTGTCGGATTCGAGATAGACGCCCATTATCTCCAGCTTGCGCAGAAGCGAATTGCCCAAGACACCTCCTCGCTTTTCAGCGCGGCAAACGTATACACATCGGCGGCCAAATAGCCTTCCGCATGGCCCTCAGCTCCGAACTCGATAAGGGACTACGCCAAGCAATTAGACACTTCTGGAGAACTCGAAAGACTCAAGCCCTGAAACAGGGTGCCAAGACCGGCTCACGCGACGCGGGCGACAGAACTGCCGTGACAGGCGGCCGTCAGATGGACGGCTTCATCTCATTGGTGCGCGACCACCTGTGCGCCAATGGCCTTCCCAAAACTCAGGTCTACTGTGAAAAGCGCATTGAGATACCCGGTTGGTACCGTCCAGAGAAGCGCTGGGATCTCTTGATTGTCGAGAACGGACAGTTCTTGGCCGGCATTGAATTCAAATCTCAGGTCGGTTCCTTCGGAAACAACTACAACAATCGCACAGAAGAGGCGATAGGAAGTGCATGCGATCTCTGGGCGGCATACAGAGAAGGGGCTTTTAAGCCGTCAGCCCGGCCCTGGCTGGGTTACATGATGCTTCTGGAAGAAGCACCTGGCTCCTTGGCTCCCGTTCGGGCGCAGGAACCTCACTTCAAGGTCTTTCCGGAATTCAAGGCGGCATCCTACGCGAAGCGATATGAAATTCTCCTGACCAAGCTCATGCGCGAAAGGCTGTACGACTCAGCCTGCTTTCTGCTCTCGAATCCTAAGAGCGGCCTTCGAGGAGAATACTAAGAGCCAGCGGTTGAACTGAACTTCGAAAAATTCATGGCGTCGCTATTGGCTCGAGCGGTTTCAGTTGCGCGCACAAAAAAGTAGCGCGAACGAGATCTCTATTTGCCGCCAATGATCCTTCCCTTCGTCTTTGGGTCGAGATAATACCGGAAAGCCTTTTCGAGGAACTGGTCCCGGCTCCGAATTGCGCGCGGCTCAACCGAGGCTTGCGAAATGTGCTTCTGAAATCCCTCTAGAACTATTCGATTCGTCGGCCTATCGTATTTTCTCAGTAGGGCAAGATTGTCGCCAATTTCATCCAGCAGCCCAAGGTAGAAATGAGCGAACTTCGGAACCAAGGCTTCTTCGTCTCGAACGCACAGACCCTCTACAAAGAAATACGCCGAGACAGCGACAGCCCTACTGGAAATGACGGCAGCTTTTTCGCCGAAGCTCTCGTCCATAATCTTAAGGGTGTTCCTTATCCTGGTCAGGTTCTCATCCTTCTTGTCCAGCTCGTATTCCTCCTTAAAAAGTCCTCAAGATCGTCAGTTCGCGCCCTGACGAAATCTCCGGTGTTGGCACGACTGAAGGAATTTATGCAGATCTGTGCGAGAGTGACCTCTCTCGAGAATCTCTTCTCCGACAGGCTTGTGCGCCTGAGAAAAGGAGTGGCCTTTCCCATTTCCTTGTAGACGAAGTCCCGAATTGCGCTGCCGATGTATGCCTTGAGTGACTCCCCGGAGTTAAGTCTTGTGCCCAGCTGTAGGCGCCTGAATATCTCTGTAAGAAATCGGTCGTCATCGATTTCGGAATAGATGACAAACGTCAGTTTGAAGTCTTCGACCTTTTTGGCGAGAGGGGGAAGCTCTTTCTTGAGACGTCTATACGTATATCTTTCTCCGAAGATCCGGACCACCAGTGGATTCTCGTCGTTCGGCTCAGGCTTGAAGAAACCTAGCAGGGTCGTCATCCTTTGCTTGCCATCAATGCACTCGAAGTCGAAGTTTTCGTTGTCCTTAGCCTTGGCAAGATACAGCTTCGGGATGTCGATATTCTGAATGATCGAATCTAGAAGGAGCTCCTGGTCCTCTCGCGACCATATTTTCTCACGCTGATAATCTGCATCCAGATCGATCCGATAAAAATAGTCGTCGATGAATTCTTTGACAGAAACTGACGCCAGCTCCCTTGTGATTTGAGATTGACTCTTAGCCGGCATGGCTGTCCTCGCTCACTTCAACAACCTCTTCAGATACCTTGTCTGCTTGATGTCCGACCCAAGCACTCTGTCGCTTTTGTTAATGAGCCACGTCCTAAACGGGTTTGGCGGATCCGACTGCGGCGTCTTGATGCTTGGAAAAAAACCGTAATTCTCTCGAATCTGCTTCCCTGTCAGCTCACTATTTATGATTTCGATTTCAAAGGTTTTCATCGCCGACGGTGCTCTCTCCAGGCGCGCTTTAAAAAGTAAATCCACGAGATGAGTATCGTTTTGGCTCAGAGAGCAGCCGACCACCCGGAGCGTATCGCATCCCACTAGAACCTCCAAGGCCCGCGCCCAGATGAAGTTATAGGGTGGATGCAGATAATTCTTATTGGACCCGATGGGGATGATCTCAAGTTTTCGCGTTCGGCCACGCACCTTTACGCCATTTCTCCAGCTAAATGAGCCGTGCAGTTTCAGTAGGGGGATCTGTGGTGACGTCCGAGCGTCCTGATCCAGACATAGGCAGTAGTTAGGCTCTCTATGAAATTCCTTGAATGCCTCGTCGAGAACATCGTCGTAGTTCAAAGAAATAATGCCAACCAGTTCCTCGTCATGCGTAACGAAATCCCTGTGGAGCTCAAACAAAGCTCTGTGCAAGTAAAAGCGTGCCCTTCTTTGCTTGCTCAGGATTTTCTCGATATCCTTCTGCAGTAGCAGCTTCAGAACGCGGGTCTTTTGGTCCCACTGACGAATCTTGCCGTTTTCGATCAAGCTTATTAGCAGTTCGATGTTCATTGCTCCGGTCACGCCCGTCGCAGGCTCAACCGACTCAGGTTTATTCGGGGGTTCAAGAAACTCGAGATCCTTTAGGAAGCTCGGCCTCAAGCGCGCTTCCCTCATGACTCGCGCAGACACATGGCTCATCTGCAGTCCGAGTTTCCTTTGTACCTTGTCGTCGGGGTCAAGCCCGGCACTACCTCGGCAAGCTCAGCGGGGGGCGCCCCCGCGCCGAATAGGTATACGATTTTTGTTGGTAAAGTGGGCGGCATGGTCGCGACGGGTGCGCGCGATGATAACATTGTGAATCCGCGCACCTAACGGCCTTGTTGAAATCCCAGTTTGCACAGGCGCCGCCCCTTAACAATAGCGAATCCGGCTTCTAGAACTCGGCATCCTTCATGGTACTGGGTCTTGACAAATTGATAAATCTATGGTAGCCTGCGGCTACGACCCCGAATTCATCGAAGCCGCCCTCCTCCTCCAGAAAATATGGGACTTATACCCCGACTCACGACCCGTCCCAAAACGGAACTCCCCCGAACCGCTCCCCGCTGGCGGCGGCTCGCGCCAAGATGACCGGCGACTACGAAGGCTCGTGCGCGCTGATCAACAAGTCGGGCGTGTGCTACCAGTGCAAAGGTTTGCGCGAAGGCACCGTAGCGGAGCATCGTGGCGCGAATCTGGTGCAGATCGAAGTGGCGCCGGGCGTGGCGGTGAATCCGGAAAATCTGTTCGATGCGCGGCTGGCGATTGTGCGCGACGCGGACCTGGCGGATGGCGCGTCGCGGGCGATGCACGATCTGTTTTTCACGAGCCTGACGCGGCGAGAGGAAACGCGGGAATGAGGCCGTGACGCGGGCGCGCGCCGGGGTGGCTCAGATCAAAAGAAACAGCAGATCCCTCGTCGGCTGAGAAGCGCCTCTGTCCCTTCGACTTCGCTCAGGACAGGCGGGATGACAAAGCGAGAGGCGGAAGAGAGGTCCCTCCGCTACGGCTAGCGCGAATGCGCTGGTCTTCGGTCGGGATGACAGCCAGCAAGGATTAGAGGTCGAAGGGGCCGAGGGGAGTGCGTTGCGAGGCGACGTAGAGCGCGCCGCCAAACGCAAAGTCGGATGGGCGGCGGCCGAGAGCTTCCTCGGCGCAGATGCGCGCGACGTCGGGCGTATTGTTCTGCTCCGAAAGATGCGCGAGGACCAGATAGCGCGCGCGGCCGTCGAACATTTCCGAGTCCGCCAGAAAATCGCTGACCACCGTGTTCGAAAGGTGGCCGGTGCGGCTCATCACGCGCTGCTTGATGTACCAGGGATACGGCCCCACCTTGAGCATCTCGAGATCGTGATTCGATTCCAAAATCAGAAAATCGGCTTCGCGCAGATGGTGTTTCACAAGCTCGGGCATGTAACCGAGATCGGTGACGATCGCCACCTTCGTTCCGTTCACGCGAAACGCGTAGCCGACCGGATCGGCCGCGTCGTGCGGAATCGCGAAGGCGGACACTTCGATATCGCCGATTTCGAATCGCATCCCGGGGCTGATGTGCTGGATGCGGTCGATGCGCGTTTTCGCGCTCGGTTTCTCACCGTCCTCGTACATTTTCTGCATTTCGCGATAGGTGGGCTCGGTGAGGTAAGCGGGACAATCCCAATCGCGGGCAAGCTGCGCCACGGCGCTCGAATGATCCGTATGTTCGTGAGTGACCAGGATGCCGTCGACGCGCTCGGGCCGCGCGCGGCCGAGGACCTCGAAACGGCGCAGGATTTCCTTGCGGCCGATTCCGGCGTCAATGAGGAGAGTGGTGTGTTCGGTTTCGAGCAACGTGCAGTTGCCCGTGCTGCCCGAGGCCAGGATGGATATGCGTAACGAGATGCGCTTTTTCTCCGCGTGCGCGATGCCGCGAAGGATGATGGCAAACCTGCGCACGCACGTCAATCTAAACTCATGAGCAGCGTTCGCCTACATCACGTCATTCGAGCGTGAAAACGGCATATACCGTTGCATCCCGACGAACCTTTTGCGGAAACAGTTTCAGAATCGGCACGGCGACGGAAGGCGCAAGCCCCTGTGACATCGAGAAATTGTTTCCTAGGCCGCCGCCCCCTGCCAGGAGGAAGCGATTGAGGCCGTTCAACTGAGAATTACTCACATAGAGTAGCGCGCCGGCCTTACCTCCGGACAGTTGGGCCATCTTATCCGCCAGGCCGCGAGCTCGTGTCAGAGCCATAGAACACGCCCTCGCGTCGAGCTCTGCGGAATCGCGGACGCTCCAAGTGATCTCCTGCAGCTCATTCGCGCCGGCTGTGACGGCCAGATCGGCCACGTTCTGCCCGTCCGCAGCGGCAACGCGAATGCTCCACTCTTGATCCACTTCGTACTGCCTCTCTTTGCGCTCCTCGGCGGTCCATTGCTTTCCGTCCGGGTCGACCCGATCCAGCTGAACTGCGGCGGTTTCGATGTCCTCCTTCTTCACACCCGAAGCGACGAGCGCATCCACAATCTTTTCCGCAACCTCTGCGTTTTGCTTATAAGCGGTATCTCGGGTGGGTCCAAAATTGTGATAACCAATCTGAACTACGGCGACTTCGGCCGCAACCTCGACAGTGTCCGTGACGCTGACAGCAACAGTTCGATTTTCGCGATTCACTTCCACGTTTTGGGCGTTTGCTGTCGGTACAAACGCTAAACCTGCTTGAACCGCCAAGACACACAGAAGCTTGCGCATGTGTTCCTCCTTAAGGTGGGCAACGTGCGAATTCCTATTTATGGATGGTACAGATTAGGGATTGTTTGCCCCGCGCGTTTCCGCGGGACCTAGATGGAAAGCTGATCGCGGGTGAGCTCGAAACCATCGAGGTTACCGACGACGGAGGCGGCGAGGAGGTCGGTTTGGAAGAATTCGCGCGCGATCTGCTGAACTTCTTCGGCGGTGACGCTTTCGAGCATGGCGATCAATTCTTCCGGCGTGAAGTGGCGGCCGAAATAGAGGTGATAGCGCGCCAGGCTGTTCATGCGGTGGCCGGTGCCTTCGAGGGCGAGCAGCGTGGCGCCCTTCAGGTGGTCTTTCGCGCGGCGCAGCTCTTCCTGGGTGAGCGGCTCGTCCTTCAGGCGGCGCAATTCCTTTAGAACGCAATCCACCATCTGCGAGGCAGTTTCGAGCGACGTGCCGGCGTATACGGAGAGCGCGCCCGCATCCTTGTAAGCGTTCAGCTCGCTGAAAATCGCGTACGCCAGGCCAAGGCGTTCGCGAATATTCTGAAACAAGCGCGAGGACATGCCGCCGCCCAGAACAATATTAAGGACGGAAACGCCAAAGCGGCGCTTGTCAGGCATGGGCAGCGCCGGAACTCCGATGCAGATGTGGAGTTGCTCAAGCTCGCTCTTGTTCCGCAGCGTGACATGAGGAGCGGGCGTGGGCGGCGGATCGGCGAAGCCGTTTTTCGCCGGCGCGAGTTTCGCGAAGCGGCTGGCCACGAGGTCCACCATTTGCGAATGCGTCAGATTGCCGGCCGCAGTGACCACGATATTGTTCGGCGCGTAGCACTGCCGGAACCAGGATTGAAGCGTTTGCTGCGTCACCGCCGAGACCGTTTCCGGCGTGCCCAGAATCGGCCTGCCGAGCGGATGCGGATTCCAGAAATTCTGGGTGAAGAGCTCGTGGACCAGGTCTTCGGGATTGTCCTGGGTCATGCGAATTTCTTCCAGGATCACGGAGCGCTCGCGGCCGATGTCTTCGTCGTCGAATTTCGGATCGAGGACCATATCCGCAACGATGTCGAACGCCTTCGGCAGATGTTCGTTGAGAATGCGCGTGTTGAAGCAGACCATTTCCTTGGCGGTGAACGCGTCGAGCATTCCTCCGATGCTGTCCACTTCGCGCGCGATATCCTGCGCCGTCCGGCGGTGCGTGCCCTTGAACACCATGTGCTCGATGAAATGGGAGATGCCGTTCAGCTCGGCGGGCTCGCGCCGCGATCCGGTGCGAAGCCAAATCCCCACCGAGACGGAGTGGACGTGCTCCATCCTCTCGGTGAGAATCACGAGGCCGTTCGGCAGAATTTCTTTTTGTACTCCGGGAGTGTTTTCTGGCATGTGATTCTTCTATTTTTGCACGCACCGGCGACAAATGTCATCGCTGCGCGGTATCCAGTTTCCAGATTGTTTTCGAGCGGCAGCGTTCCGAAGCGCCATCTACATCAGTTTTTCATCGGGAGAAAGCTTCCCATACTCGCTGGAATAGTGCAGCGGAACGTCGGAGTAGGCGCCCTTATCCATCAGATACACTTCGCAGGTGGAATACGGATACGAATAAATGTGAATGCTCGCGGCGCGCTGCCCGAATTCGGGAAGGTTCAGCACCTGGTGGACCGGCTGCTCGGGTTGCACCACGCCCGGATGTTCCGGATCCATGTCGTAGAAATCTGTCGGGACGAGTTTGCATGTGCCGCGCGCGGCGTCGCGATCCTGCACGGCAAAATTCTGGACGCGCAGGCGTCCGATCGGCGCCGCCATCCAGCAATTTTGCCCGCGGTGATTGTGGATGCGGCTCACCTGCCCGATTTCCCAGCAGATCGCCATCACCTCGAACAGCTCGCATTTGAAAATCAGGTTCCGCGTGTAGTGGCTCTTCGCGTAGAAGAGATAGGGATCGAGCGTCTCGGCAAGAATGGGGTTGCGTTGGGTAAATTCCAGGACTCGCGGGATCGTAAAATCCTTCGGCGGGATCGCGCACAGGCGTTTCACCCAGTCATCAATCGCAAGAATTTCCATGGTTGCGCCCCAGAATTCGCAAGAGAAGAAGTTTGAAACATCATTATAACTCCACTTTGACGGGCGCGGAGCGCGGAAAATCGCCGGAATCAGGCGTGTTATCATCGAAACAGGAATCTTTATGAGAGCTTTTGGCGACGATCGCAACCTGCTCGGCAAGGGCCCCGAAGAGCTGCGCTCATTCGCGGAGTCTCTTGGGGAACCCGCTTACCGCGGCGCGCAGATTTACCACGCGCTGTATGCCGAACGTCGCTTCGATTTCCCGGCGATGACGAATCTTCCGGCATCGCTGCGCGAGCGCCTCGCCAGCGAAGCCGCGATTTCTTTGCCGCGAGTAGTGCGGCGTTATCGCGCGAGTGATGGAACGATCCGCTACGTGCTGGGCCTCGCGAGCGATAGCGCCAGCGTCGAAACCGCTCCTGGCGCAAAGAGCGCGACCGTCGAGGCCGTCTTCATGCCCGAGGAGAATCGCCAGACGATTTGCATTTCCACGCAAGCAGGATGCGCGGTGGATTGCCATTTCTGTTTGACCGCGACTCTCGGCCTGGTGAGGAATCTGACGCCCGGCGAAATTCTCGGGCAGGTGCTCGTCGCGCTCGAAGAGAATCGCGACGCCTTGAAGCCGCAGACTAATGTCGTTCTGATGGGGCAGGGCGAGCCGCTGTTGAATTACGACGCCGTGATGGCGGCGATGCGGATCTTGCTCGACCCAAACGGCATGGCCATCTCTCCCAAGCATGTGACGCTTTCGACGAGCGGCATCATTCCGGGCATCGAGCGGCTCGCGCAGGAAAAGATCCGGCCGAAGCTCGCGATTTCCCTCAATGCTTCTTCGGATGAGCAGCGCGACCAGATCATGCCCATCAATCGCAAGTATCCGATTGCGAAGCTGCTCGACGCTTGTCGCCGGTATCCCCTGCGGCCGTGGGAACACCTCACGTTCGAATACGTCCTGCTCGGCGGATTCAACGATTCCCCTGACGACGCGCGTCGGGTGGTCAGGCTGGTGTCGAACTTGCGCGCGAAGGTGAACCTGATTCCGTGGAATCCGGGCGAGCTGCCGTACGAAAAGCCGGACGCGTCGCGCGTGGAAGAGTTTCGGAGGATTGTTGCCGACAAAGGCGTGCTGGTTTTCGTTCGCTATTCGCGCGGGCAAGACGTAATGGCCGCTTGCGGGCAGCTCGCGTTGTTGGAGTCCGCGGCCCCTTCCTCGAACATCACGCAGATTTCGCCGGCCACCCTTTAGAACCTGAAACCACAGATGAACACAGATGGACACAGATAAATCTTAGAAACGACGAGACAGATCCCTACACAATTCGAATCGCGGCCATGAGGCGGCCGGTGATGCGTTCGCGGCGATAGCTGAAGAAAAGATCGGTCCGGCAAGCTGTGCAGAAGCCGGAAGCGGAAATGTTTTGGGGTGCACTCCCGCGTCCGTCAAGAATCGAGCGATTTGCCGCTATCAGATCAAGATGGACGCGCTCGGGCGGAGGCGCATGTCCGGGCGGCTTCATCGTGAGCCACGGCAGCCAGTTCGGATCATTGTCGCCTGAGGCGACGGAATCGAACGGCCCTTCGAACCATTCGCGCGCATTCGCGAACTTTGCCGCGAACTGCCCCGCAACGTCGTGTCCCACCTCGTAGCAACAGCGGCCGATTCCCGGACCAAGCGCGGCGACGACATCTTTCGGTTGGGTGCCAAATTCCATCTGCATTCGGCCGAGAGTTTTCTCCGCGATGCGTTGAAGCGTCCCTCGCCAGCCCGCATGAATCGCGGCGACGGCTTTGCGCTTCGTGTCCGCCAAAAGAATGGGAATGCAATCGGCGGTTTGAACCGCCAGCACGACGCCGCGTTCTCGTGTAAAGAGAGCGTCCCCCTTGGGAGCCTCAGTTCCCGGCGCTGGGTTCGACCCGTTTACGTGGTGGGCGATGTCCGAATGAACTTGGCGCAGTGTGACCACGCGCATCGCACCCGCGCCGAGCGCGCTGAAAAAGCGCTTTCGATTTTCCGCAACGTTATCGCGCGAATCCCAATCGGTGAACCCGAGATTCAAGACGCACTCGGCTTTCGTCTTCGTCGTCACGTTGCTATCGGGCGCCGCGAGCTCGCTTGCTCCTCCCGGCCGCGTGCTGAAGCCGTGAACGAGCCAATCAAGCCTCGCGAGCGCAGGCGCTTCGAGGATTTGCAAGCTTCGCTCGAGCGCAACTTCCAGCTCGAAGCATCTTTGGATTGCCGTCTTGCCCGCGCGCGACCCTTCGTTCGTGGGCTTTTTTTTAGCAGTAGTCGCCATTCTGCCGCCGTTGTCTGGTCCAATGCCCGCCACAATTATAGGTATAATCGCCGAGCCGTGCAGCGCTGAACCATGCACGGTGCAAAATTCAACGGTGACAGAGGGCGCGTGATTGTCGGGTTAGGGTTGGACATTGCGGAAATCGACCGAATTACCGCGGCCATCACGCGCCATGGCGCCGCGATTCTGGAGCGCCTCTACACACCCACGGAAGTTGCCTATTGCGAGAGCCACAAGAATAAATTCGAACGCTATGCCGCTCGATTCGCCGCGAAAGAGGCTGCGATGAAAGCGCTGGGCACAGGCTGGACCCACGGCGTGCGCTGGCGCGACATCGAAGTGGCAAACGCTCCGGGCGGAAAACCAACGCTCCGCCTTCAAGGCGTGGCGCGGGAGTTTGCCGAAAAGCTGGGCGTCAAGAATATTTCGCTCACCATCACGCACAGCGGCAATCTGGCACTCGCGCAGGTAATCTTCGAGAATTGACTCCAGATTATCTGACTTTTGGGGATCCTGGCCGAGTTGCAAGCAAAGCGAAAGCAGATGTCCTCACGCCCGCACGAACCGCGAGATTCGGAAAGACAAAGCGGATGCAGGCTTCCGAGCTGATGTCGCAAAAAAGCGTTCCTCAGAGCGGACTCGACGCGACCGCAACTTCGGCGGCCGAAGCAGTGAGCTGAACGTCATGCCACTCGTTGGCGGAATGCAGTCCCGCGATTCGGACCTTTAGGTAGTTCCCAGTTAGAGCTTCGGTCCAGTTTTCTCCCGCGCGATTGAGTGTGAGCGCGCGCATCCGGCATCCCGCCCGCGAAGCGCGGAATTCCGCGGACTTCCTCTCACTGAGCGACCGCAGAGCGCGAGCGCGTTCTCGAATGACGTGACTCGGCACGAAGGCGGCAAACTTCTCTGCCTCGGTTCCGGGGCGCGGCGAAAACGAAAAGACGTGCAGATACGTGAAAGGCAAACGCTCGATCAACTCGACGGTTGCGGCAAAGTCCTCGTCCGACTCGCCGGGAAATCCGACGATCACGTCCGCGCCGATTCCCGCATCCGGCAGTGCGGCGCGGATCAGCTTGATGCGCTCCGCATAGTGCTCCGCGCGGTACCAGCGGCGCATCGCCCGCAGAATCCGGTTCGATCCTGATTGCAGCGGCACATGAAAATGCGGCGCGATGCGGTGCGACGACGCCACCAGCGCCACGAAATCTTCGGTGACGTCCTGCGGTTCGATCGAGCTGAAGCGAAGATGCTCGAGCTCCGTCTCATTCAGGATGCGGCGCACCACGGCCGCCAGTTCGCGCGCGCGGTGACAAGTCGCGGCCGTAGCTCCCGAGATTGATTCCGCTCAGGACAATCTCTCTTGCGCCTTTTTCGGGCACCCCGCGACGAGAGCCCGCACTTGCTCGATCACTGCATCGGGAGCGAGGCTTCGGCTATTGCCGCGAACGAAAGGGATCACGCAATACGAGCAGCGATTGTCGCAGCCGTCCTGAATTTTCAAGATGGGCCGCGTGCGATCCCCGGCCACCAAGCCGGTCGGCGCGCTCAGAGAGCCCTGCGCGAAAATATCGCCTGTCAGGATCTTCGCTGGGCCGCGCGCCAGCGACATCGCGTCGCTCTGGATTTCGGAGAGCGGAATCAATGCGCCGTCTCGTCCAGCAGCGCCGACAACAGCGCCAGGACCTCCGGATTCAGCAATCACGCTGGAAATTTCCGACTGATGCGAGTTGCCGATGACCCAGCTCACTCCAGGCATTGCCGCCAGCTCTTCGGGAGCGCGCTGCGCATAGCAGCCGGTAACCAGAATTCGAGCGGCCGGATTCGCGCGGTGAATCTTGCGCACGGTGTCGCGCGCCTGCGCGTCGGCGGCCGCCGTGACCGTGCATGTGTTGAGGACGACTACGTCGGCGCGCGAGTGCTCGTCGGTCAACGTCAAGCCCCGCGACACCAACTGATGCCGCATCGATGCGGCGTCGGCGTCTGTCGCGCGGCAACCGAAGTTCTGAATGCTGAAAGTGGCCATGCCATGTCCCGCTCGAGTTACGGAGCGGTTAGGGGAGAATTATAGCAGTAGGGAAACCAGGGATTTGATTTCGAATGAGGATGATTACTGTACGGCGGTGCGGCGTTGAAAGCAGAGCAGGATCAAGTCAGCCCGGCGACGCACGCCGAACTTGGCGAGAAGGTTCGAAACGTGAAATTTCACGGTTCGCTCGGAAATGTGCAGACGGTCCGCCACTTCTTTGTTCGCCAGATTTTCGAGCAAGCCATTCAGCACTTCCTGTTCGCGCCGGCTGAGTTCGGCGGGAGAATCGCCGCGAAGCCTGCGTCCCTGCGTGCTGCTCAGAATGGAATCGACAAAACGCGAGAGAACCGTCCGCGGAACCCAGAAACCACCTGCGGCCACCAGGGGCAAGGCGCGCGGGAGTTGCTCCCGAGCTTCCTCATAATTCAGGATTCCTTTGACGCCCTGTCGAAGGAGAGTGTAGCTGTCAGCCTCTTTGAGCTTGTCGCCCACCACCAAAAGCCGCGCGGTAGGGAACCGGTCGAGAATGTTGCCGAGCAGCGCCCCCGTGGCTTGGCGTGCGGCGTGAGCATCGATCACGTAGACGGAGCCGCGCGGCACCTCGAGGTTTCGTAGGTCCGGGGCGAGCATCGAATCGAGCTGCTTCGAAACGATCTGAAATCCCGAGCTTTCCAGCAGGCGCCGAAATTCATCGAGCACCATGGGATGAGGAGAAAGCAGGCAGACCTTTAGGTTCGATTTCGCCGCAGCTTTTGCCATGCGTATTTTAGGCTAACGTAAGTAAATTACCGGGGCAAGCAACGGAACGCGGGCAATTTCCTACCAGATACGGGTGCGCATACATTGTTCGGAGGGAGCGACTTGGGAAGCAAGCCGATTTGCCTGGCAGGAAGGGGTTCGACACCCTGCCGGGCAAACAAAACTAAAGGCGATGAGCCTATGCAACCCTCGGGTTTAGCCCGCTGGCTGCTGATTTCTTGCGCCGAAACGCCACCGCGACAGCGAGTAACCCAGCCAATGTTAGAATGAGCTCACTGGGTTCTGGGCTCACGACGATGAACTCCTGGGGCGGTGTGTTCGCGCAATAGTTGCCGTCGCATCGAATGGGATCGGTTATGTTCGGCGTGTAAATCAGGACGTTCGCGAACTCTCCGGAGGAAAATGTCTGGCCTTGAGCGTCGTTGATCCACCACAAAACGTTAGCCTGATCGCCGGCGGAAAGTCCGTTTAGGGCGTTCGGGTCGAAGAGCGTCCAGATCGCAAATTGAATGTCGCCCGCCTGGCCCGGCCCGGCTGACAGCAAGTTGAGCGAGAGCCAAGCGGCCTCGTCGTAAAGATTCGTCGAGTTGCCCAGATCCACCCACTTGGTGCCGCCAAGGCTGCTGAGTGTGGTGACATTCGCGGTCCACGTCTCACCGATATAAGATTCGTCGTCGTAATCGTCGCAAATCACGGTGGTCGACACGCCATTGATCGTAACGGTGTAGGGACCGACATCATCGCCGCCCAGCGCGCCGTTATTCCCCGCGCCCGTAAGCAGCATGCTGGCACTGTCCGCCAAGGCCGTTGGGGCAAAAAAGAGAACAGCCCCGATCAGAACCGATAGTGACGCTCGAACAATAATCTTCTTCATTGGACCCTTTCAACTTCGTCCGCTCGTCTCAAATATGGGGCTCAGCCGAGTCCCGGGAGGAGCTGAAGCTACGGCTCCTATGATTGTAGTTGCATGTCGATTGCCAACTCCAAAGTCCCTAAGTCGCTGATAAAAAAGGCCCGTATCTCTATGAGACGCGCGCTCGATGCCTTCCAGTTACCCATCGTCGGCATACAACTACCGCACGTGCCAAAAAACGGCGGGAAAGCTGATTTCTTGGAGCGGGGAGGCCTTCTAGTCGACGGGGAAAGACGGGCTAGGCATTTCGGTTTGCGAATCCATCTTGCGTTGAGGGCGTTTGGCCGGAAGTCCGGCCTGGCGCACTTTGTAAAGCAAGGCTCGGTAGCTGATCCTGAGCACTTCGGCGGTCTTGCGGCGATTCCAGTGGTTCGCTTGCAGGACCTTGAGGATCAGGTCGCGCTCCATGCGTCGCGTAACCTGCTGTGCGATGCGCTTCAGAGGGATATTGCCGTCGGGAGTGCTTTCGTACGAAAAGGCGACATGCTTCTTCTCGTCTTTGTCGGCATAGAACGCTTCCTCGGAACCGAGGATCACGTAGCGCGCCAGACAGTTCTCGAGCTCGCGGACATTTCCGGGCCAATCGCGCTGCTGCAGGAACTGCACAGTCTCTCGAGATAGTGGAGCCGCGTCCCGCTTGAAACGCTGGTTGAAGATCTGGCGGAGATACTCCACCAAATACGGAATGTCGTCACGCCGTTCACGCAAAGGCGGGAGGGTGATGCTGATGACGTTGATGCGATAGAACAGATCGGAGCGGAAACCCCCGACTTCGATTTCATGCTGAAGTTGGCGATTCGTCGCGCAAATCACGCGAGCATCCATTCGCTTTTCTTCGTGGTCGCCGATGCGCGTGAAATGCCCGTCCTGCAGAACGTGAAGGAGCTTGGCCTGAAGGCTGGCGTCCAACTCGGCAATCTCGTCCAGGAATAGCGTGCCGCCCTCCGCCATCTCCATGCGGCCGGGCTTCGCCGCGATCGCCCCGTGAACGCGCCTTTCTCAAACCCAAACAGTTCACTTTCCAGCAGGGTGCCGGGTATTGCGGGACAGTTCACCTTGACGAAAGGACCGTTCCGCCAGGGCGACCGCTGATGGATGAACTTGGCCAGAACCTCTTTGCCCGTCCCGCTTTCGCCAAGGATCAGAATCGGGACGTTGAGTCCGGCCGCCCGGTCGACTCTCTGGCGGACGGCCTGCATGGCGTCCGCCGGGCCGAAATAGATGTGCTCCGGCGGCAGTTCAATCGCGTTGGGCGCTACGAGTCTTGATTCGGCGGCTGAAGCCATTCGGCTAAGGTAGAGGCATCCCCATGGTTGGACCCGCCATAAGCTAGCATTCGGGCAACCAAACCGAGCACGCTGGCTGGTCGGCCCATGCTCCTCCCACCCGGCACATCTCTCACGCAAGTGACTGTCCTCAGAGGCTATAGGTTCTCCGCTTGAGGACGTTCCAGTACTCGATGTCGATCCCAGGCCCCTTCAAGGGTGCAAACCCACCTGAAAATGCTTAGCACTTTCGGGAAGGCTATTTCCCGCGTCGCCGAAAACAATTTCGCTCGGTGGGTGACTCTGGGGACCAGTATGGGACGCGTATCAAATCGGAAGATCAGATGTAGCTTTGCGGATAGTCTGCGTCATGTGTAGTTGAATCGTCTCGAACGGAAAATATGGGGCGAGTAAAACCAACTGCCTGGCGGATCGCGTGAACAAATGGCCGCGCTAAGAACGCAAAAAGCGCGGCGGGCAAGTGCTTCGCGGGATTAAATATGCGTTCCTTCTCCCCTGATGATGTCGTAGCGTTCGATCACCGCCGCGACGCCGACCGTCTCATGGTCATCGTCGCGTCGCTTGTCCACTCGCACGACGCGGCCGTGAGCGCGCACAAAGACTTCGGTACCGCGAGTTATCTCGGCCGGCAAAGTCAGCGTAAAATCCAATTCGGTGCCCGGCGAGAGTTCCTTATGCATCATGAAATAGACGCCTCGCGTCGAGATGTCGCGAGTGTGGCCACTGTGTGATCCCGGTTCCCTGTTAATGAGCAGGCGGACGTTTACAGGCAGCGAGAGGTCATACCGGCGGGCCATGCGACGCTCGGTCATCCACGCTCCTCAATTGCACGATTGAAGTTCACGCACAAATCCCCGCAACAAGATCAGCAATCACGCTTCCAAAGGGAATCCAGCGTTGCCAGACTCAGGCCCTCAACTCCCAGTACTCCGCTGTCGGGCCCGATTCGGCACGGCCAAAAAACGGCGGCGCTGGCAAACCCTTTGATAACAGCAACAAACGTTTCTTTGCTTTGCCTAGGCGAGTGACGTGAACCCGGCCGCAAATGAAACAAGTATCACTCGCGACCCACTTCGGGCACGAATACTAGACTAACCTTATCAGCTAAGGTAGAAGTATTTCTTCGGATGTGCTCTAGATATGCAACTCTTTTCAGAGGCCTAGGACTACCTGAGGATATGGGGGCACCCGCGCAAACGAATCAATCGGGCGAAACTTACGAGCCGCGGACTCCAGGTATGGCGGGAGCGGGCACGGCCACTTTGTCCGCCGCTTCCTTCGCCGCTGTCTCTTTAGCGGCTGCTTCTTTAGCTGCAGCGGCAGCCTTTGCCGCCGCAGAACGCGAGCCGCGGCCTGAATCAAGATTGAATTGCCGCATTTTGTAAAGCAGCGCCTTGTAGCTGATGCCGAGCATGCGCGCCGCATCCTTGCGGCACCAATTCGTTTTTTCCAGCGCGTCCGCGATGGCTTCCATTTCCGCTTCGTCCTTCAATCCGCGCACCAGCGCCTTCAGCCCTTGCTCCTTCGGCGCAGGAGTTTCCTCGCGCGGCGCAAGGCGCTGTTGCTGACCCGTCATTTCCAAGAGCTCGCGGAAACTTCCTTCGTCGTCCTCGAGGATCACGTAGCGCTTTACGAAGTTCTCGAGTTCGCGCAGGTTTCCCGGCCACGGATAGCGCAACGCCGCTTCCAGCAGATGTTTAGAAGGCTCGGTCGCCGGCTTTTGGTATTTCTCGCTGTACTTCACCAAAAAATGTTTGAACAGCAAGGGAATTTCCGCGGTGCGTTCGCGGAGCGGTGGAACGTGAATCGAAAGCACGTTCAGCCGGTAGTAGAGGTCTTCGCGAAACCGGCCGGACCTCATCGCGTCCTTCACGTCCATGTTCGTCGCGGCAAGCACGCGCACGTCGACGTTCACCACGGATCTGGCGCCCAGCCGCGAATACTGCCCATCCTGCAGCACGTGCAGAAGTTTCGCCTGCAAGTGCGGGCTCATTTCCGCAATCTCGTCCAGGAAGATCGTGCCCTTGTTCGCCATCTCGAACTTTCCGGGCTTCGACCTGACCGCGCCGGTAAAGGCGCCTTGGTCGTATCCGAAAAGCTCGGATTCAAGCAGCTCGCCCGGAAGCGCGGCGCAATTTACTTTCACGAACGCTTGCTGCCGGCGGTTGGAGCGCAGGTGAATCATCCGCGCAACCACTTCCTTTCCCACTCCGCTTTCTCCGCTGATGAAGACGGGCACGTCCACGGGAGCAATCTGCAGGATCTGCTGGCGGATTTTCAGCATTTGCGGGCTGGCAGCCAGGAACGAAAGGTCCTCGGTCAGCTGCTCGCAATATTCACGAAGGGCGTCGTTCTCCGTCCGCAATTGCTGCTTCTGGCGCACCTTGAGAAACGCGGCATCGAGCTCGGGCTTCTCAAATGGCTTTGTAAGATAATCGAGAGCGCCGAGACGAATTGCTTCCACCACGGTGGTCACCTCGTTCGAGCAAGACAACATGATCACGCTCAACGAACGGTCCACCTGCATCAAGCGGCGCAAAGTCTCCAGGCCGTCAATCTCCGGCATCAGAACGTCGAGGATTATGTAGTCCGGACGCTCGCCTGCACCCACGCGTTCCAGCGCTTCTTTACCGCTGGCCACGCTCTGAACGCTGAAACCATCCACCTCGAGCAGAGTTTGCAGATACTTCCGGATACTAGGTTCGTCGTCTACTACGAGAATCTTTTCTTTGTCAGCCATTGTGTCCCTGCGAAGCCGAATTTCCTGCTGTTTTCGTGCCGCTACTCGAACCACTCTTTCACTCAACATTGATGGGCAACAAGAACGAGAACGAACTCCCGCGTCCCACTTCGCTGTCGACCCAAACCTTGCCTCGATGCGCCTGAATCAAACGTTTCGTTATCGCCAGTCCTAATCCCATGCCTGAGGATGAAGGATCCACACGCACAAACTCCTCGAAAATCTCCTGATGAAACTCCGCCGCGATGCCGCTGCCCGTATCCGAAACCGCCACCAGCACGCTGTTGGGCCGGCCGCCGCGGCCGCGCCGGCGCTCTTCCGGCGGTGCGGCTTCGGCGACCCGCCGTTCCCAGAAATGCGGCTCAGCGACCAACGTAACGCATCCGCCCGCCGGCGTATGCTTCAACGCATTATCAACCAGGTTCGCCATGCACTGCTGCACTTTTTGGTAGTCGAAGCGAAACAGCGGCAAGTCCGGATCGAGCTTGAGATCGAGCCGCACGCCGGCGCGCTGAAATGCGTCCTGCCAGCGGCACGTCAGGTCGTTGATGCAATCGCGAAGATCGTTCTCGCGCAATTGCAACACGAGTTTGCCGCTCTCCAGCGCCGAATAATTCAAGAACATCGAAACCAGACGCACGAGCCGGTCGCAGCTTTCCTTCGATTCCTGCAGGATGTCCCGCTGGCGGTCACTCAACTTTCCCAGCGAACCTGAGAGCAAGAGGTCGTAGTAGCCCTTCATCACGGCAAGCGGAGTCTTCAATTCGTGAGCGGCCGACGCCAGAAACACTGTCTTTTGGCGATTCACTTCCTGCAAACGCAGATACGCGGCCAGCAGGTTCCGGTATGTGATTTCCCGTTCCTGCATCAACTCCTGAACGGTCTGCCGCATTTCGGCTTCGCCGGACGACGGTTCAGCAAGAACCGGCTCGATGTAAACAACCAACCAATCAGGTTCGGGCAGCCAACGGACTCGCGCCCTGCCCCTTACCTCGGTGCCTTCGAAAGGAAGACTCAGTTCCTGTTCTCCACCCTCAAGCTGTGCCAGAATCGCCATTCGATCAGACTTCAGGATGTCCCTAAATAGATTAACCTCAGGCTTGGAATGGACTCCCCCGGCGCCCAGAGCGTCCTGGGCGTGTAAGTTCGAGAACAGGACGCGGCCGTCTCGTCTTGAGACGAGCACAGGCCGATCGAGCGCGTCCAATAGGCTGGCAACCAGTTGGAAAGCAGCCTCGTTTCCTGCTTGCTGGGTGGCTGTCAGACCTTCGGGCAAGGCTCCTCCTGGAAACTTCCGCGTAAAGGACACACGCTCTCTGCGGGAGACAGGGTAGCGAAGAAACCGTATGCTCGCAAAGGGCACCCGGAGAGTCAATGGTAAAAGCGGCCTAGTTTTGCACAATCGTGGAAACCAAATGGAGTAAATTTGCACACTCTGGCCACCGCTACCCCAAGCGTGTTTGGCCTGACACTACTTAAGGCTATGTAATTAAGGGTCTTAATAAAGTATTCGCAAAACCGCGAACTTGCATTCAAATTGCGAACTAGTGTGAGTACTAAAACTGAGGTACCGCAGACGTGAGGGAAAGCGCAGTTCATCAGAGGGCTGGGATGTCGCCGCTTTACGAAGAGCGGCGCCGCTTCCAGAGGATCCATCTCCAAGTGCCCCTCTTCATTCGCGGGCGTGATGCGCATGGAGAGCAGTTCCTCGAACTCGCTAAGACTCTTGATATCAGTGGCCTGGGCGCCTTCATCACTTGCCCACGCGCGCTGGCCGTGAGCGAAGTGATTACTCTGACGATCCCCGCGCCCTCCATCACCTCGTCCGCACTGGTTCCCGCCGGCATGCCCCCAATTCAGGGGAGGGTGAAACGCCACCAAGAAGCAGGCGATGTTCACCTGATAGGCGTCGAGTTTCTCAAGCCCATCGGCTGAGCTTTCCTTCGGTCTTCATCCAACTACTTGCACATCGGTACGCTTAAAGGGAAGTACTTTTCACATCTGGGAGGGCTACACCTTCCATTTGGTCGACCCTTGTATATGCTTCTTTAATCCTATTTGCTGCATCAGCTTAGGGATTCACTCAAGCAGGCCTCCGATCTGCGATTGGACTGTGCCGTGCTACACTCTGTTTTCGCCCCCGCAGGCGGTCTCCCCTAAAAATTAGGGTGGAGTAAGCGTTGTACCGGACCAATTAATGGCCCAGCCCGGCGAACCCTCTCAGCCGCAGCTCTCGGTCGAAGAGTCTTTCCTCGATCTTTTGGTCGAGACCCTCGGCGGTCTCGACGACTCCGTCCGCGCTCCTTTTCTTCGCCAATACTTCCGAACTGTGGCGCAAATCGAGCTCACCGAGTCTCAGAGCGCCGAGTACTGGCAACTGATTCTCCAGCGGCGCCGCGAGCTCTCGGAGAGCATTGGCCGGGCCCTTTCACTCAAGGCTGCCATGATCGACGTGCTGGGCTCCGCAAACCTGCTTCGCGTTCCGATCATGATGGAGTACGCGGACTTCAAGAAACTCCAGATCAATGCGGCTACGGACTCCCTCACGGGGCTCTACAACCGGCGCCTCTTCGACGAGTACTTCGAAAAGGAACTGAATCGAGCGAAACGCTACAGCCACCAGCTCGCCGTCGTCATCCTGGATCTTCACCGCTTGAAAGAAGTGAACGATCAGTATGGGCACCTGCAAGGCGATCAGATTCTTCAGCTCGCTGCGGCGACGTTTCGAAAGACGCTTCGCTCCTCCGATTTCGCCTTTCGCATCGGCGGAGACGAACTTGCCTTGCTTCTCCCGCAAACGGATTCCGAGCAAGCCATCACGCTTTCCCGGCGCGTTCGCGCGCAATATGAGGCGGACCTGCATCCCCTCAATTTGCATGTCGGCGTGACGTTGGACTTCGGCGCGGCGGTGTTCCCCGAAGACGGTGACAAAAAGAATGAGCTGCTGGAAGTTGCGGACAAGCGGCTCTATCAGTTGAAAGCCGCAAGCCGCGCGACCTCTCGCGTGGTTCCGATCGATCCCCGCGGCTCTCGAGACTCTTCGTCGGCCGCGCCCCCCGCGCACCGAGCGTTGAAACGCCAGCTCCCAAGGCGGAGGCCGAACCGCCCCAAGTGCCATTGTCCATGCGGGCCCCCGCCTCTTCGCGAGTGGAGAAGCGAAAGTGGGAGCGGGTATCGCTCTCAGGAACCAAGGCGTATGCGGTCATAGCGGATGCCGGCCAAAAAACGGCCCGCGTGATCGATCTCAGCTACGGCGGAGTCTCGCTGCTCATGGACAAGCCCGAGGAAGTGGCCCACCAGTTCAGCGCCGTTTTGCACGTTCCCATCCTGCCCCCGGTTCGCGTAGTTCTTCGCCGGACGTACGCTATGCGCGTCGAAAGCGGCCGCACACGCGTTGGCTGTGCCTTCGTTTCTTAGCGATTCGCCTCGATTTATCCGTCGCCCCCGGACCGCGGTGGAAATCGTTCGAGGAATCAACTACAATAGAGGTTTCGCGCGGGCCTAGCGACGCGACTTGTGTCTCTCATTTCGCGCAGACCGGCCGGCAGAAGGAGCTTCCAATGAAGGAAGGCATTCATCCCGATTACCACCCCGTGACGGTGCACTGCGCCTGCGGCAGCACGTTCCAGACGCGTTCTACTTCCAAGGGCAATATGATTCGCGTGGAAATCTGCTCGAGCTGCCACCCATTTTTCACGGGCAAGCAAAAGCTGATCGACACCGCCGGGCGCGTCGAGCGGTTCCAGAAAAAGTACGCCGACAAAGCCGCCAAGAAGTAACGCCTAGTTCTGGCGCCTTTCTACGACTCCTTTACCGAGAAGAAGCCACGGGTGTGCGCGTGCCTGTCCACGCTCCGCGTCGCATCCGCGGCCGGACGGTGTACAATGCGGAAAGATGGTCACGCGATTGTCTCCGACGCCGGACTCGCCGCAGGAATCTCGGGTTGAAACCGCACCGCCGCGCGTAACCTTGCGAAACTATTTTGCCCATCCCTTCGATTCCGCGATCGCCGCGGCGCGCACGTGCTATTCCACGCGCCTGATCAATCCCGAGGAAGTGAACGACAAGCAGCGCGTGAACATCGGGTCCGGCACCTATTACGGCGGGCATCACACCGTCTATCAGCACGCGCACTTCGAGTTTGGTCTCGAGAACGTCAGCCGCCAGTTCGTGTGGTCGTTCCTGCATGCGCACCCGTTCTACAACTCGGAGCAACAAAGCCAGCGGTACGTGCGTCTCGACCGACCGCAGGCTTACGTTCCGCCGGAAGGTCCTGCGAATCCGAATTTTGGTCCCGCTGAGCGCGCGATTTACGAGAACGCGATTGCGCGCGCCTGGCAGCACTATCGCGACCTGACCCAAGTGCTTCAGCCCGAGGCTCGCGGCATCCTCGCGGATATCTGGCACCTGAGCGCGATGTCGCATCCGAAGCGCGTGCAGAAAGTGGATCGCCAGATCTGAAAAACGCGCGATCGAAGTGGCTCGCTATGTTCTGCCCGTCGCGGCGTTTACGACCATGGTTCACACCGTTTCCGGCATCGTGCTGCACCGCCTGTGGCGCATGCAGTCTGTGAGCGACACGCCCGCCGAGGCGCGTCACGTGATCGGCGAAATGGTCGCGCGCGTCCGCGAGGTGGATCCGCAGTTCTTCGATCGCTTCGACAACGTGCCGCTGGAAGATCCGCCGGAATGGCACGAACCGCCGCGCGATGGTGAAGCGTTCGCGCACGAGTTTGACGCTCGGCTGGGAAGCCTGACATCCCGCCTGATCGACTATTCGCCGCGCGCCATCGAAGCGATGGCGGAAGCGTACCGCGCCGTCGTCGGTTTGACGCCGGCGGAGTGTCCTGACGCCGAAGCCATCGACCGCATGCTCGATCCCGCGCGCAATCCCTATCGGCGCGAAACCTTGAACATCGGAGTCCACGCGCCGTTGATGCGTCCGCTGCAGCACGCGAATTTCACGTTCGCCAAGAAAATCAGCCACACGGCCGATAGCCAGGACCAGCGGCATCGCATGGTGCCAGGCTCGCGGCCGCTCCTGACGCTTTCCGATACGCGTTCGCCCGACTACATCACGCCCATGCTCGTCCGCGAAAATGCGCAAGCGTTGGATATTTATCAGCGCGCGATGGAGGAAGCGTGGTCGGCGAAGAACGAACTCATCCGCCGCGGCGTTCGGCCCGAGTTTGCTCTCTATTTGCTGCCCAACGCCAAGGCCATCCGCCTGGTGGAGTCGGGATCGCTGCTGCATCTTCTCCACAAATGGACGATGCGCACTTGCTTCAACGCGCAGGAGGAAATCTATCAGGCGTCGATTGAAGAAGTAGACCAGGTGCGCTCGGTATTTCCGCAGCTGGGACGTTACATTGGTCCGCCGTGCTACCTTCGCGCAGGGATTTCCTCGCCCATCTGCACCGAGGGGTCGCATTTCTGCGGCATCAAGGTCTGGATCGACTTCCCCAACATTCAGCGCCGGATATGACGCGGCGCGGCAGCCTCGTCTATTACTTTTCCGCTTGGGTTCTCGGCTGTTTCTTCATGAGCACGCTGATTTGGATCAAGTGGATGTATCCCGTGAAACTGGAACATCCGGTGGCAGACTTCGCGTTTGGGCTGCTTTCCCTCTGCTTTCTTGGTCTAGCCTCCGGCGCGCTGGCCTCCCTGCTCGTTGCGTTTCTGCTCCGCCGCGCGATGTTGGCTTTGAAATGCAAGACTCCAAGCCATTGGGCTGTGGCAGGTGCGATCATGACGCCAATTGTGATCGCGGCTCTAGGAATATGGGGCCGGCATATCGCGATGCAACGGCGCTCTGGGATGGGCTTGCTGGAGATGCTCACGTACGGACCGAAAACGGTTCTCGAGGCGGGTTGGTGGCTGGCAATTCCGGCGGGGGCGGCTACGGCGTTTCTTCTCTGCCGCATTCAACGGGCTTTTGCGCCGGAGAAGACTCCGGTTAGCGTTTGAGGATGCGGGTTTCGTTCACCGAAACGAGCTCGTAACGAATTCCGCGCCAGCGGATTTTCTTCGTCAGCAGGGACTGAATGAAATTCCACGAAAAGAGAAACGGAACGACCGGCGCAAGCGCCATCCACGCCCAACCCCACTCCTGAAGTTTCGCTTTCCACTCGGGCAATACTTCGCTCACCGCGATGGTTCGCATCGCGCCCTTCATCGCTGCGAGCAACGGCGCCACCAGGGCCATCAGCGCGAGCTGCCCCCACGGGTCGCTCCCGATCATCGCGGTCAGTATCACGATGAACGCGTAAATCAGCGTCAGCGAGTACGCGAGATGCGAAACCATGCCGAGCGCCCACATCCGCGTCGAATAGACGCGCGTGATCACGACCTGGCGCGTTGTGAACTCGAGCAGCTCCGTTCCAGTCCAGGGGTGTGGCGTGGCCGCCAGGCATTCGGGACAGAAGACGATGGGCTTGCCCGCTTCATTCAGGGCGCGCGTAAGAGCAAAATCGTCGCTTACCGCTCCGCTCCAAAACTCAAGCACCTGCGCGTCATCAAAGGTTTTGCGTCGAATCGCGGTGCCGCCGCCCCAGCAGAAGTTATCCTTTTCCTTGCCGAGCATCGTCGCCACGGCTGCGTTCCACGCCGACGCCATGGCGCTTGCAAATCCGCCCTGCCCGATGCTGCGGCTGGGAATGATCCAGCGATACGCCGTCGTCGCCCCAATGCGCGCATCCTGAAGCGGAGCCACCAATTTCGTCAACCACCCGCGATTGAGCCGCACATCGGAATCGGTGAAGACGATCACTTCGAATTTGTCGGCTGGGAGAGCCTCGACCGCGCGGCGAAGGTTGTAGACTTTTTCTCCGCATTCCTCGGGCGGACCCGCGATCACGATATGCACCGGCCGCTTGCTCGCGGTCTTCACTCGCTCGACCACTTTCAACGCCGGATCGAGACTTGTCGCCAACGAGAAATAAATCTCATAGCTCGGATAGTCGAATTGCGTGATCGCTTTGAGGTTGTCCTCCAGGCCCAGCTCGTTTCCCTTGCATGGGCAAATCACGGCCGTCACCGGCGCGTAAAATCCCGCGTGCGAACCAAGCCGCCGGCGAACCATCTGAAACCACTCGAATCCGGTCCACAGGGAATAGAATCCTACGAGCAATTTGCAGAATCACCAGAATGTAGAAGGCTGTACTCACTGGCGCGAGAATAGCAAAAATGGGCTCACGAATGTATCAGCATGGCACCGAAGTGTGCCGAAGAGGAATACCCTGCGGAGCCGCGGCTTACTCTTCGCGCAGCGCCTTCAGCGGATCGATCTGAGCCGACCTGCGCGCCGGCACGTAACAGGCCAGCATCGCCACCGCTGCCAGCAGCACGGGTGCGCCGATGAGCAAGCGCGGATCGTCGGTACCGACTCGAAGCGCCTCCACGAAAATGTTCGTCAGCGCCGAAAGTATTTTTGCCATCGCCATCGCGCCCAAGAATCCCAGAACCGTTCCGACGCTTACCAGCGTGCGCGCCTTCGCGCAGCACCAGCCGCAGCACCTGTGCCCTGCTTGCGCCCAGCGCCGTGCGGATGGCGATCTCCTTGCGCCTTTGCGCAACCGAGTAGGCCGTGACTCCGGCGAGTCCGATGGCAGCCAACACCAGGCCGAACACTCCGATTCCGCCGTATGTTTGGACGGAGAAGCGCGTGGACGCCCGGCTGCGATCCAGGTAATCGCTGAGCGTTTGCACATCGAAGATGTTCAGATTGGGATCGATGAAGGCGATCTCGTTCCGAATGCCGCTCAGCGCATCCGGTCCCGCATCCGACCGCACCAGAATGGTGATGCCACCGGCCGGCGGCCGCGCAAAATCGCGTGGCGTCAGCGGCAGATAAATTATGGATTGGCTGATCCCGATTCCATTCTTCAAGTCGCGCACCACGCCGACCACTTCATAGGATTGCTTGTCGTCCCTAACGCGCTTCCCAATCGCATTCTCATTTCCGAAAAGTTTGCGTTCGGCTGTCTCATTCAGCACTACGGGCAAAGAAAAAGTCTTCGATCCGTCTGCCGGGCTCCGTTGATCGCGTTCCTCGAACTCCCGGCCGGCCAGCATCGGCTCGCTGAGCGTGGCAAAATAGCCCGCGCCCACAGTTTCCTCGATCACGGACTGCTGCACGCGCGAGGATTCCGCCGAGTCTTCCGCAGTCATTGGTGTGGCGTCGTCTTCGTCATCTTCGATCGAAAAGGGCGCCTGCGCCGCCAGGGCGATGCTGCGCACCCGACCGGCGGTCTTGAGCCGTTCGGGAAGTTTCTCGAACAAAGCTTGCGCTTTTTCGGGCGCGTAGCCGTCGCGCACCGGATCGATGGACAAGAGATACATCGTGTTCGGATCGAATTTGGTTTGGATGCTGCTTGTCTTGCTGATTCCCATCACCAGAAATCCGGTCATCAGCAGCAGCATGAGCGATGCCGCCACCTGGGCCACCATCAGCAAGTTGCGCAGACCAAAGCGCCGGTAACCCGGCAACTGCAGCATCGAGCCCTCTTTGAGCGCCGGAGTGAGATCGGCTTTCGTCGCTTGCAGGGCGGGCGCCAGGCTGAATCCGATGCCGCACACGAGCGCGAGGCCGAACGCGAAAACGGCTGCGCGCCAATCCAGGCTGAAATCGGTTTCGACCGGCACCGCCGTGGGCGGCATGAAGCGAGAGTTCAACACCGAAAGCCCATACGCGAGCGCGAATCCTGCCACGCCGCCCAGCAGCGAGAGCAAAATGCCTTCGCTCATCATCTGCCGGATGAGCCGGAAACGGCTGGCCCCGATCGCCAGGCGAATCGCCAGCTCCTTTCGGCGATTGGCGCCGCGCGCGATCAGCATGTTCGCCAGATTCATGCACGCGAGGGTAATGACCAGGCCCATGAGCGCGACGAAGAACCCGACCAACACGGGCCTCAATTCCCGGGGAATCGGCACCCGGGTGCCTGCCGGAAGTAAAGTTACGCGTCTGCCTTTGTCGGTGCGCGGCGGCAACGACGGATCCTGCTCGTCGAGACGACGCGTGATCGCGTCGAGAGCGGCTTCCGCGGAGTCAATCGTGACGCCCGGCGCCAGGCACATCATTGCCAGGAACTCCCTGGCATTGCGTTGATGCAGAACGTCGTTCGCGAGCTCCGGAGCGAGCGCGGCCGGCACTGTGATCGGGACGAACAGCTCCGCCGGATTCACGGCCAGGGCGCCATTGAAATCCTTCGGCGTGATTCCCACGATGGTCGCGATTTGGCCATTCAGGCGAAGCATTTGCCCCACGGCGTCGGGAGAGGAGTTGAGGCGATTGCGCCAGAAACGATCGCTGATCACCACGACGGGCGCGTCGCCGGGCTTGTCGAGTTCGGGGCTGAGCACTCGTCCGCGCTGGGGTTGGACGCCGAGCACGGAAAAATAATCGGGCGATACAAGTTGTCCGAAGACGCGCTCGGGTTTCGCGTTCATGATCGCCCTGGAAGGTGACATTGAACGGGATGCCGGTCTCGAATGCAGCGACTCCGGCGAACAGGCTCTTTTGCTCGCGATACTGCTCGATGTAGTAGTACGAGACAGGCTTCTCAGGCATCACCAAGCGTTTGGCATTCGCCGCTGCCGGCAGATCGCGAAATAGCATCGCCCATTTCGAGCTGTATACGTTTGTCGTCAGCCCAATTCCGAGTCCCATCGAAATGATGCCGACCAGCGCAAATCCGGGCGACTTGATCAGCGCTCGCAACGCATAGCGCATGTCGCGGCGCATTTCGCTCAGGTATTCGAGCGGCACGCGAATCGCGATGTCCGCGATCAGCCGGATCAGCCCGGCGACTCCATGTCTTTTGGCAATCTCTTCCACGACGTCCTCGCCCAGTTGCGTCACCTCTGTGCCATAAGCCAATTTGAATTCGTGCGGAAAAGCCTGCGCCAACCGCCGGTAGATCCGCCATGCGAAATTCATTCCGTCACCATGGCTTGCTTCACTCGAATGGTGCGAACCAATTCCTGCAGGCGCTCACATTCCGCGTCGAGCACACGCCTGCCGAGGGGCGTCAGCCGGTAATAGCGGCGTCGCGCGTCGTCCAATTCCGGCGCGGGCCGTTCGTCGGATTCCTCGATCAGTTCCGCCTCGATGAGCCGCTTGATCGATCCATATAAGGTTGCCGGCCACAGCCGCACTTTCCCGGTCGTGCGATTCAAGACTTCCTGCATGATTCCGTAGCCGTGCTGCTCTTCGCCGGCAAGCGACAGCATGATGTGAAACCAATGAGTCTTGAGAGGAATGAACTTTTGAGGATCGACTCTAGTCATGCCGATATCTATATCATACGATATCTATATGCGTCAATACGGATAAATCTGGCTCTCGCGTGCTGCCGAACAAACTAAATTGACCTGGATTCGTCGTCGCGCTTTTGGCTTAATTAATGCGCCGGTTGGAGCAACTAGATCTTGAGAAACAGATTCGATTTCAGAGAAGGGAGAACAAAATGACAACAAAAGGAAAAGTCTTGGTGCTAGTCTCGAGCGGTCGTGGCCTGCCCTTGAAAGATGGCAAGGTTTATACCGGCGCCGGCTACTATCTCAATGAACTGACGGTTCCGGTTCGCGCCCTGATGAAGGAGGGCTACGAAATCACTTTCGCCAACCCGAAAGGCAACGCGCCCCAAGTGGATGTGCATTCAGAGGTCGCCGATTTCTTCGGCGGGGACGCGGCCAAGCTTCAGGACTATATGATATTCCGCGACGGCCTGACTGGGCTCAGAGATCCAACCCGGATCGCGGATGTCATCGCATCAGGCCTGGATCAATATGACGCTGTTTTCGTCCCCGGCGGCCATGGCCCGATGATCGATCTTCTCGATGACCCCAATGCTGGCATAGTGATGAGACACTTTCACGAAACATCTAAGCCTACGGCGGTGCTCTGCCATGGCCCGATTTCACTTCTCTCAGCTCTTCCGAATTCGACGGAGGTGGTCGGAGCGCTGGCAGCGGGCGATGCCGCTGGAGCGCGGGCAAAGGCTCAAGGATGGATTTATTCTGGATATAAGATGACCATCTTTTCGACGGCGGAAGAGCAGCAGCGGGAGCCGCTTGAGATTGGTGGTAAGGTTCTCTTCTACCCGGACTTCGCCTTGCGTACGGCGGGCGGTGACGTAAGTGTGGCCGCTCCATGGAAGAGCTACGTCCTTCAAGATCGCGAGTTGATCTCAGGTCAGAACCCGTTCTCGGACGAAGCGCTTCTGAAACTTCTTCTACCGGCACTCAGCGGGAGAAGAAGTCAGGGGGCTGGCGCATCCTAGTTTGGATCGAGTCTTCGCTACTAACGCAGCCATAACCCACATCAAGCGCCGATGCGAATGTTTCCTTGCCCATGATGGAGGGAGTTGAAAAGGCGCCGCAAATCGCATTTGACTCCCTTCGGACTCAACGCTAGACTGCTGCCAATTTTCTCAGCTCACTGACCCGGAGGATTACTCATGGCTACCAGCGCGCCCCAACCAATCAATCAGGCAAAGTTGCACGAATTCGTGATGAAAGCAGTCGGCGAGATGGGCGCCGCCATGAACGCGGCCCTCATCATCCTCGGCGACAGGCTTGGTCTTTACAAAGCGATGGCAGGCGCCGGCCCGCTGACTTCGCAAGAGCTGGCCACGAAAACAAGCACCACCGAGCGCTACGTCCGCGAATGGCTGGCGGCTCAAGCCGCTGGTGGATTCGTCACGTACGATGCCGGCTCCGGCACCTACACGCTTCCGCCCGAACAGGCGCTTGCGCTTGCGGACGAAACGAGCCCGGTTTTTCTGCCCGGTTTTTTCGACATCGTCGCAGCGTGCGTGAAGGACGAGCCGAAAATCAGGGAGGCATTTCGCTCAGGGAAGGGTGTGGGCTGGCACGAACACGACCACGGCCTTTTCGCCGGGACCGAGCGTTTCTTCCGTCCGAATTATCGCGCGAACCTCATCAACTCCTGGATTCCCGCACTGGGTGACACCGAGGCAGCGCTGAAACGGGGAGCGAGCGTCGCTGACGTCGGGTGCGGACTCGGCACGTCCACTATATTGATGGCCGAGGCGTATCCGAAGTCGACCTTCATCGGCTTCGACTACCATCCGGGCTCAATCGAAATGGCTCGTGAAGCTGCTAAGAAGGCTGGCGTCACCGATCGCGTGAAGTTCGAAGTCGCCAAAGCCAAGGATTATCCCGGCAAAGGCTACCACTTCGTCGCTTTCTTCGATTGTTTGCACGACATGGGAGATCCCGAAGGGGCCGCTCGCCACGTTTTTCAGACGCTGGACCGCGACGGATCCTGGATGATTGTCGAGCCTTTCGCCAACGACAAGCTCGAGGACAACCTCAATCCCATCGGCCGCGTTTTCTACGCCGCTTCGACGATGCTGTGCACGCCCGCGTCGCTTTCTCAAGAAGTTGGTTTGGGCCTCGGAGCGCAGGCGGGCGAATCGCGTCTATCGAAGGTGTTGCGCTCGGCGGGCTTCACCCGGGTGCGGCGCGCCGCCGAAACGCCGTTCAACATCGTTCTCGAAGCGCGCCCGTAGGAGCGCGGCCCACCGGCGCCCACTTGTCACGGCGGGGCGTCAATTCACGCGCTTCTGCGACAGCACTTTGCCGAGCACGCGATCGGATGCCGCGTCAAGTTCCCGATGGAATTTGCTTGCGGCGCGCCGGGCCTGGTCCATGAGGGAAGGGTCCAGCAGGAACGCCACACGGTCTACGAATGGACCCGCAGCACTCCGGCGCGCTTCGCGCTTCGTGTGCCGCCGATCCTCCTGTGCGCTCAGCTTCTCGTACAATTCCAGATCGCGCCAGAACTCGTCCGCGTCGTCTTCGCTCCAGCTCAGCGCCTGGCCGAGAGCGACAAAAAATTCTTCACGGAAGAGATCGAGCAGCGGAATCGCGAACTCCCATCCGCGGCTTTTCGCCGTTACCTTCTTCTTCGACTTTTTCCCTCGCTTCGATTTCGCCTGGCGCTTCGGAGCCCGCATCGGCACTCGCACTTTCAGCCGTTTCGGCAGCGCGCCTTCGACGCGCAGGACCATCGCTAGAATCGCCTCGCGGCGAATCGTTTCGAGCTGTTCGCGGTAGTGCGCGGGCTGGTCGGCGCGGCCCGGCCGGCGGTGCTCCGCGGCGTAGATATCCAGAAATCGCTGCACCATCTCATTCTGGTCGAGCGTTCGCAGCATCAGAGTGGCCGCTTCGCGCGCGCGGATCACCAGTTCTCGGGGACGCAGAGGCATGCAATTTCACCTGTACGCGAAACCCGCGGAGCCCGCAACCGAAATCTCGAACCGAAATGCCGGTTGTGCCCCAAAAAGAAAAGGCCCGGAGTTTCCTCCGGGCCTTTGCGGCTGTCTCCTACTTCTTACCGCTGTTCCAGTTCCCGATGCTTAGTGCACCGGTCCCGGAGCGGGCGGTCTTTCTTGACCAACGGGTCCTCCCGGTACGGGCCGAACCTGCTTGTCAAACTTGCCGAGCGCAATTTCCAGTGCCTCTTCCGCCGTATGCACGAAGTGAATCTGCATTCCTTCGAGCATCTCCGGCTTCAGATCTTCCTGCACGTTCGGCTGGTTCTCCGAGGGGAGTATCACCTCCCGGATCCCCGCTCGTTTCGCGCCGAGCACCTTTTCCTTGATTCCGCCCACCGGCAGCACGATTCCGGACAGCGAAATCTCGCCCGTCATCGCCACCCGCGGCCGCACGGGCCGCCCGGTGAGAAGACTCACGAGGGCCGTGACCATCGCAACTCCAGCCGATGGCCCGTCCTTCGGCACTGCTCCCGACGGAACGTGAACGTGCAAGTCCTGCTTGCGGAAAAAGTCCGGATCGATGCCGTAGCGCTCCGAGTTCGCGCGGACCCAAGTGAGCGCGGCCCGCATCGATTCTTGCATCACCTCGCCCAGATGCCCGGTCATTGTGAACGACTTGCCGCCGCGCATCTTGCTGGCTTCGATGAAGACGATGTCCCCGCCCACGGGCGTCCAGACCAACCCGATGGAAACGCCGGGCATCTGCACGCGCTCTTCCACTTCTTTTTCGAGCCGCACTTTCGGAAGCCCGAGCGCCTCACGAATCACTTCCGGCGTAACGATCAGCTTGTCCGTTTTGCCTTCCGCGATTCGCCGCGCCTGCTTCCGAACCAGCGTGGCAATTTCACGCTCGAGGTTGCGAACCCCCGCCTCTCGCGTGTAGTGCGCAATCACGTCGCGAAGCCCTTCGTCGGTGAACTCGATTTGCTCGCCGAGCGTGATCCCGTGCTCTTTGGCCTGGCGCGGGATCAGGAACTTCTTCGCGATGTTGATCTTCTCTTCCTCGGTGTAACCCGCGAGTTCGAGAATCTCCATGCGATCGCGCAAAGGTTCCGGAATCGGATCCATCCAGTTCGCGGTCGCTACGAACAGCACTTTCGAGAGATCGAACGGCACGTCCAGGTAGTGATCGCGGAACGAGGAATTCTGTTCCGGGTCGAGCACTTCCATCAACGCTGCCGAAGGATCGCCGCGAAAATCGCGTCCGAGCTTATCCACTTCGTCCAGCATGAACACCGGGTCGAGCGTCTCGGCGCGGCGAATCCCCTGAATGATTTGGCCGGGCAGCGCGCCGATATACGTGCGGCGGTGCCCGCGGATTTCAGCCTCGTCGTGCATTCCACCCAGTGAGATGCGGACGAACTTCCGTCCCATCGCGCGAGCGATCGACTTGCCGAGCGACGTCTTGCCCACTCCGGGAGGCCCCACGAAGCAAAGAATCGGGCCTTTCATTCCCGGCTGCAGCTTCTTCACCGCCAGGTAGTCCAGAATGCGCTCTTTGATCTTTTCGAGGTCGTAGTGATCCTCGTCCAGAATCTGTTGCGCTTTCAGGATGTCGATTTCGGTTTCGCCGGTGCCGGACGTTTTGTTCCATGGCAGCGACGTCATCCATTCCAGGTACGTTCGCGAAACCATGTATTCCGCCGAAGCCGGAGTCATCTTCGCCAGCCTCTTCAGCTCGCGCTCGCACTCCTTCTTCGCCTCCGCCGACATGCCGGACTCTTCCATCTTCTTTCGAAGCTCTTCGAGCTCCACTTGGCCGTCGTCGGATTCGCCCAGCTCCTTCTGAATCGCTTTCATCTGCTCGCGGAGCAAAAACTCGCGCTGGCTCTGGTTCACCGATTCCTGAACCTGCTCGTGAATCTTGTTCCGCAGCTCCAGCACTTCCTTTTCTTTCGACAGCTCGTTGATCAGCGTCTCCAGCCGTTTGCGAACGCTGAACGTCTCCAGCAGCTCCTGACGAACCATCGTGTTCAGCGACGGCAGGTTCGCGGCGATGAAGTCCGCCAAGCGTCCCGGCTCGTCGATGTTCATCACTTCGGTTTGCAGGTCGTCGGAAAGCTGCGGTGAACGAGCCACCACTTCCCGGAACAATTCTTGTACGTTGCGTCCAAGGGCCGTCAGCTCGGCGTCCCTCTGGTTTTCCAGGTCCGGCTGCCGCTCCATCTTGGCTCGCAAGAACGGCGTCAGCCCTACCACTTCGATCACACGGATTCGCTCGAGTCCCTCCAGGAACGCAACCACGTTCCCATTCGGCATTCGAACCATTTTGTGAACCTTCGCCAGCGTGCCTACGCTGTGAATGTCGGCGCCTGTTGGCGTCTCTATCCGAGGATCGAGTTGCGCCACCACCCCCAGCAGCTTCTCCGGCCCCTGCAACGACTCAAGCAGCGCAAGCGAGCTTTCACGGCCAACCGGCAGCGGCATTACCGCTCCCGGGAACAGCACCGTATCGCGCACCGGCAGGACAGCTAATTCTTCTGGGATGATTCTCGTTTCCTTTGTCACGGTGTCCCCCTAACCCAAATAATAAAGACGGCTCCTCAACATGCTAATCGGCCGCCTGAACCGTTAGATGCGGCTCGAGTGCAAAAAGGAGTCAAAATCTTTCAGTCGTCTATATCAGAAAACGTGAGTCTATCAT
>CAWBGW010000025.1:0-17917 GCA_963788345.1 uncultured Acidobacteriota bacterium
GGTGCGCGAAACTGTGCCGGACTGGGTGCTTCAGCTCGCTCAGGAAACCGTCATGGTGGACTTGACGCCCGAGGCGCTGCAGAACCGCATGAAGCGCGGTGACGTATACGGCAAGGAAAAAGTCGAACAAGCGCTGAAGAATTTTTTCCGTCGCGGAAATCTGATCGCCCTCCGCGAACTCGCCCTCCGGCAAGTGGCGGAACAAGTCGATCGCAGCCTTTCGTCCTACATGGACGAAAAGGACATCCGCGAAAACTGGGCTGTGCGCGAACGCATCGCCGTGTGCATCAGCTCGAATCCGAGAGCGCAGTATCTGGTGGCGCGCGCCGCGCGCATGGCTCGCAGGCTCGACGCGGAGCTATACGTCATCCACGTCGACGTCGATCGCGACGGTAGCGAACGCGACCAAAAATCACTTGCCGCGAATTTGCAGTTCGCCGAAAGTCTGGGAGCAAAGCCCGTGCGCCTGAAAGGCGCCAGCGTCGCTGAAGCCGCTGTGCAATTCGTGCGGGAAAAGCATGTCACGCAGGTAGTTTTCGGCAGATCGGCAGTGGAAGGCTGGCGCAAGCTTGTCTACCTAAACGCAATCAATCGCTTCCTTCGCGACGCCCCCGCGGTAGACGTCCACATCGTCACGCAAGAGCCCGACTAGGATAGGCAGCGAAGGCGAGATGAACGCTCGCGCTCTCTGGTTGGATTGTCTCTGTGTCCCTCTCTGCCTTTCTCCGTGAACTCTGTGGTTCAGCTTTCTCTCACAGCCAGCTCAACGCAGCCAGCAAGAGCACTAGGAACCGTCAGGCAAAATCCACTCTTACGTGAGGTAGAGAGCTAAATCGGCGGGATCTTCGAAGCGTCCCAGCCTCCGCCGATCGCTTTGACGAGAAGGACGCTGGCGCTCATGCGCCGCGACAATATGTTTACCGCGGTCACTTGATCGGCGAGCGCGGCCGTTTGCGCGGTGGTGACCTCAAGATAATTCGTGACGCCGCCCTTATACCGCGTGACGGAAAGAGAGAGGGAATGCTCGGCCGCCGCGACGGCGCCATCCTCCGTCTCGGCTTCCCGCTCGAGGATGCGCAGCGCGGACAGATTGTCGTCGACTTCCTGAAAAGCGCCGAGGACGGTCTGGCGATAGTTGTCCACCGATTGGTCGTAAGCGGCTCGCGCTTGCTCGGAAACTCCGCGCCGTAGCCCGCCATCGAAAAGAACCTCGGCAGCTTGCCCTGCAAGAGACCAGAACCCGCTAGGTCCCTGGAGCAGCGTGCCAATTGCGGCGCTTTCAAAGCCGCCTCCGCCGCCCAAAGTGATCGTCGGGAAATAAGCGGCGCGCGCGACTCCGATATTTGCGTTCGCTTCCTGGACGCGCCTCTCGGCTGCGGCAATATCGGGCCGCCTCTGGAGCAGTTCCGAGGGCAGGCCCGGGGGAACAGATGGCGGAGGAGCGGCAAGTGGAATCGCAGGCAACGTGAAATCCGCCGGAGGCTGCCCGATCAGAACGGCGATGGCATGCTCAAACTGCGCGCGCTCCACTTCCACATCGATCGATTGGGCGCGAGTAGTCTCGAGTTGAGTCTGGGCTTGAGCCACGTCGACGGCGGAGGCGAGCCCGCCGTTGTAGCGAGTTTGCGTCAGATCGAGCGCTTTCTGGTAGGAAACAACTGTCGAGTCGAGGAGCTGCTTCTGCGCGTCCAGTCCTCGCAGCGAAAAATAATCCAGCGCCAACTCAGCCTGCAGGGTTAGGCCGACGTTCGCCAGATCAGCCGCGGTGGCCTGCGCTTCAGAACGGCTCGCTTCGACGGTGCGGCGCACGCGTCCCCACACATCGGCTTCGTAGCTGACGTCCACCGGCAGCAGAAAATCGTTGTAAGTCCGCACTTCGGTGGAGGAGAAAAGAGGCTTATTGGTCGATTGCCCGGTGCGTGAGATCGCCAGGCTGCCCGGTGGCCGTCGGATAGAGACTTGACCTGCTGACGCGTACCGCTGCGCGGGCCTGCAGGAACTGAGCTTGCGCCGCTTTCAGCGTTTGGTTCGAGACTGCGATCTGTTCCTCGAGGGAATTGAGTTGGGGGTCCTGGTAGACTTCCCACCACTTTCCCTTCGCGATGGCGTCACCTGGCTGCGCCGCCGTGAAGCTTGCGCTTTCTTTGTAATTTGCGGGGACATCGGCGGACGGCCGCACATATTTCGGTCCGAGCGTGCAGCCCGCCAGGAAAAACGCAGCCACCGCTGTACTCAGGCCGAACCTGAAATGAGACCCACGGCGCAGCACGAAGCCCACACCCACACGCGTTCCCTCATTTGCTCGCATAGCTGACCCGCCAGAGAGAACCCGAGCCATCATCCGTCACCATCAGCGAGCCGTCTTGCGCGACGGCCACGCCTACGGGACGGCCCCACACTTTGCCGTCGGCAGTAACAAAACCCGTGAGGAAATCTTCGTACTCTCCCGATGCTCGCCCGTTGCGCAGTGGAACGAGAATCACTTCATAACCCGTCCGGACCGAGCGGTTCCAGGAACCATGCTCAGCCGCAAAGATATCGCCGGCGTATTCCGACGGAAATTGCTGGCCTTCGTAGAAAGTCAATTCAAGCGAAGCGTTGTGAGGCTCAAGAAGCACATCGGGAACAATGACCTTGTCCTTCAGTTCAGGGTGCTTGCCCTTGAGGCGCGGGTCTTCGTTTCCACCAGTGTAGTACCAGGGCCAGCCGTAGAACCCGCCTTCCTGAACGTGGGTGATGTAGTCGGGAGGAAGGTTGTCGCCAATGCGGTCGCGTTCGTTCACAGAGGTCCACAGCACGCCCGTCTTCGGATCGATCGCGATGCCCACAGGATTGCGAATTCCCGAGGCGTAGACGCGCAGATTGCTGCCGTCGGGGTTCGCCACGAGAATATTGGCGCGATGGAATTCGGTCTTGTCCTCGTCAACATCGGCGATGTTCGTCCGGGACCCCACCGAAACGAACATCTGCTTGCCGTCGAGAGAAAATGCGATATCGCGAGTCCAGTGACCGCCTCCGCCGACCCGCTCGTTTCCGCTCGGCAGGTTTGGAATTATCGTTTCTTGCGGGCCGCGCACTTTCAGGTCGCCATTTTGGTACGGAAAACGGACCACCGAATCCGTGTTGCCGACATAAACGTACTGAGGGTTCGGACCGGGAGGATAAAACGTTATGCCGAAAGGACGGCTGAGACCGGTCGCGAACGTTTCCTTCTTCGCGGCCTTGCCGTCGCTCGTAACGCCACGAAATACAAGGATGATTCCTGGATCGCTCTCCGCTAGAAACAAGTCTCCGTTTGGCGCCGTCCGAATGAGTCTTGGATTCTTGAGATCGCCGGCATAAAGATCCACCTTGAATCCTGGCAATGCTTGCGGCCATGCGTTTCCAGGCTTAGCCACCACCCTGGGGTCGTTGTCGGAGTCAGGTGTCATGTACGGCTTCGGCAGATCGCCGGGCGTAATTTTGTGGATCGTTCCAGGAGCTTCTCCGCGAAAGTCGGTGAATGGGCTGCCGCCGGTATCGGCTCCCGTCGAAATGCCGGTTTTCCCAGCGGCCGAGTTCCGTCGGAGTACGGGGATTAGAACGAACGAAAAAACAACCAGAACCAGTAAGCATCGAGAGAATGATTTCATCTCTGCGTTCCTTTCAAAAACGGCCCTTTCAAAAACCCCCTTCATAAAGAGGAGATACGCCGCGATGTCGTTGGGCGAGACTGCGTCTTCACACCTGCCAAAGAGGAGTTGTGTTGCTGCTGTTACATGCCCTGTCCCGCAGCGGCGGGCGCCGGGGCGCCTGCCACGCGAATCTTTTCGCCCGAAACCAGCGAATCAGGGGGATTCGAGATCACTGTTGAGTTGTCCGGAAGCCCGGCCACAACCTCCACCTCATTCCCGAAATCGCGGCCAAGGCTCACATTCACCAATTGAGCTTCATCGCCATTCACCACGGTTGCCAATTGCAGACCCTGCGAGCGGAAAATCAGCGCGCTAACCGGCAAAATATACGTCGGTGCGCCGGAGGGTTCCTTGAGATGAACCTCCGTGTAGGCTCCTGGCAGAAGCGTGCCGGCAGAATTGTCCACGTCGACCTCGACGAGCAGTGTGCGCGTCGCAAGGTCAATCGAATTCGCCGTTCGCACCAACTTGCCGTCGAAGTGGCGGCCGGGAAATTCGGCAAGCGTCAAATCCGCCACCAGCCCTGGCTTGGCCGACTGCGAATACTGCTGCGGCACGGAAATGTACACTCGCAAAGTGCGTATCGACGCCATGTGAAACAGCTCCGTCTGCGGAGCGCCGGCGCCCGAATTGATGAGATGTCCGACGTCGGTGTTGCGAGCCGTGATGACTCCGTCGAAGGGCGCGTAGATTTTCTCGAACGACTGCAATTCCTCGAGACGCCTTACGTTGGATTCGGCCGAAGCGACCGTGGCCTTCTTCGCCTCGTAGTCGCCGTGAGCGTTGTCCACATCCTGCTTGGAAACGGAATCGGTGTTCTTCAGGTCTTCGTAGCGTTTCTCGGTAATCTCGGAAAGGCTGAGGTTGGCCTTAGCGGTGTTCAAATCGGCGCGGGCCTGTTCGAGCTGCTGGTCGACCTCGGGCGTCTCGATCTCCGCGAGCAACTGATTTGCTCTCACGTGAGACCCGATGTCCACGTACCACTTCTTCAGATAGCCGCTGGTGCGCGCATAGATCGGCGCGTCCTCGAACGCCTGCATGTTGCCGGGGAGAACGATCTCGGTCTGAGGCGCGCCGTGGCTCGGATGAATCACGGTGACCGTCGGCACGGCTAGATCGTAGGTTTCGCCGCGCAGCGCCGCTTTGGCCCTCAGCCGCGGAACGATGCCGCCAATCACGACGGCGGCAATCACCAGCAGCGCTACCACTACCACGAGCCATCCGCGTCTGGCGCGCGGCCGCCCGGTTTGCCCTGGCACCGCCGACGATGGTCCTTCCGTCTTCCCTTCCGTTTGAATCATGAATCCCCTTGCGGACCTGCCCTATAACTACTAGATGAGCATAGCGTTACTCTGGTTTCAACTACTTGATTCGGAGGCGCCTCTGCTGCCCCAGCCGTGCACCAAACTGAAGAATACAGGGACGAAGAAGAGCGTCGCCACTGTCGCGAAGAGCAGGCCGCCGATTACCGCGCGCCCCAGCGGCGCGTTTTGCTCGCCTCCCTCCCCCAGCCCCAACGACATCGGGAGCATCCCAATGATCATGGCCAGCGCCGTCATCAAAACCGGCCGAAAGCGCGTATACCCTGCTTCGAGCGCTGCCTCCCATGGCAGCTTTCCTTCCTCGAGCCTTTCCTTCGAGAAACTGATGAGCAGGATGCTGTTCGACGTGGCCACGCCCATGCACATGATCGCGCCGGTCAAAGCCGGCACACTCACGGTGGTTCCTGTCACGAATAGAAACCAGATGATTCCGGCAATCGCGGCTGGCAACGCCATCAAAATCACGAAAGGGTCGAGCCAGGATTGGAAATTCACGACGATCAGCAGATACACCAGAACGATCGAGAACGCGAGTCCCGAAAGCAGCCCGATGAAGGAAGCGTTCATCGTCTGGATTTCCCCGCGAACTATGATCTGCGAACCGCGCGGCAAATGCGGACGCGCACGGTCCAGGATCGGCGCGATATCGCGCGCAACGCCGCCAAGATCTCGGCCTTGCACGGAACCGAATATATCGATGACGGGCTGCACATTGTAATGGGAAACGAGTCCCATTTCCGCTCCACGATCGAAGCGAGCGACGTCAGCGAGAATTGCCGAACTCGGCGAATTCGTCCCGGAAATTGAGATGTTTTCAAGATCCTGCAGCGAATTGCTGCGGTACTGCGGAGTTTGCGTGTCGATGTTGTAGCTCACACCTGTGCTTGGGATCGAGCCAGTAGGTGGGCTGCGTCTGATAGCTGCCGCTCAGCGAGATCAGCAGGTTCTGAGCCACGTTCAGTTGCGAAAAACCGATTTCCTGCGCTTTCGTGCGGTTCACGTCGATGTGCAGCTTCGGTTGGTCGAACACTTGCTGAATCCGAAGATCCACGGTTCCGGGAACGAACTTCAACTGATTGAACAACTGGTCGGCAAACGCCCGGTTCGCGTCCAGATTTCTGCCTACGATCTGAATATCGATGGGAGCAGGAAGGCCGAAATCCAGGATTTGACTCACGATGTCGGCCGGAATCGTGTAAAAGGTCACACCCGGGAAATCACGGGCCAATTTCACCCGCAAGGCGCGAACGTATTCCTCTGTGGGCCGATGTTTCTTGTTCAGTTCCACCTGAATATCGGCGTCTCCGGTGCCCACCGGCGCCGAATTGGTGTACGACAAGTTGATGCTGCTGTAGGGCAGGCCGATATTGTCGATGATGCCCGAGAGTTCGGACGGGGGAATCTCCCGGCGGATGTCGTCTTCGACGCGATCGCAAATCGACGCGGTTTCCTCGATGCGCGTGCCCGTCGCCGCGCGCATGTGGAGCTTGAACTCGCCGCTGTCGACCGTCGGAAAAAAGTCCTGCCCCACGAACGGCAGCAGCGCAAAGGAAAGAATGCAGGCCGCGAAGAAGCAAACGGTGAAAACGTTCCGATGACGGATGCAGACTTCCAGCAGGCCGTGATAGCGATCGCGAAACTTCTCGAATCCCACTTCGAACCGTCCCTGCATTCGGACGAAAGGATTGCGTGATTTCCCGATCGATTCCTTGCGCTCGTCTTCGCTCGAAGCTTTCAGCAGGTAGCGGGCCATCGTCGGCACAAGCGTGCGCGAAAGCAGATAGGACGCGAGCATCGCGAAGCTGACCGCTTCCGCCAGTGGAACGAACAAGTACTTCGCCACACCCGAGAGAAAGAACATCGGCACGAACACGATGCAGATCGAAAGCGTGGAAACGAGCGCGGGAACGGCGATCTGCGATGCGCCGTCGAGGATCGCTTGAATGATCTCTTTGCCCTGATCGATATTGCGATTGATGTTTTCCACTTCCACCGTGGCGTCGTCGACCAGGATTCCCACCGCCAAAGCCAACCCGCCGAGAGTCATGATGTTGATCGTCTCGCCCAGACGCGCTCATGACGATGATCGACGTAAGCACGGACAGAGGTATCGAAACGGCGATGATCAGCGTGCTGCGCCAGCTTCCCAGGAAGAGCAGGATCATCAGCGCGGTAAGCGCCGCGGCTATGACGCCCTCGCGAATCACGCCGCTGATGGACGCCTTCACGAATAGCGACTGGTCCGCCACCGGCTGGATCTTCAGCTGAGGAGGAAGGCCCGCCGCGATCGTCGGGAGAATCGCTTTCACGCCCGAAATGATGTCCAGCGTCGACGCGTTGCCGATTTTCAAAATCACCATCAACGCGGAACGCTGGCCGTTCGTGCGGACAATGTTGGTCTGGGGCGGGTAGCCGTCGCGCACGTTCGCGACGTCCCTGATATAGATCGTCGAGCCCCCAATCGTCTTAATCGGCAAATCGTTCAATTCCTGAATGGTCTGGGGCGCGCCATTCATGTCCACCTGATATTCGTAGCTTCCAATTTTGGCGGTCCCGGCAGGCAGAATCAGATTCTGAAGGTTGACGGCATTGACGACGTCGACCGGCAGACAGTCCCTTCGACTGCAATTCCGACGGATTCAGGTCGATCTCCACCTGACGCTGCTTCCCCCCGTAGGGATAAGGGATCGCGATGCCCGGCACGGTCACCAGGCCCGTCCGCAGGAAGTTCAAGCCCAGGTCGCCGAGTTGCTGCTCGCTCAGCCCTTGGCCGGAAAGCGCAAGTTGCAGGATGGGGACCGACGATGCGTTGTATTGAATGACGAGCGGAGGCTGCGTGCCGGGCGGCAGCGAACGCACGGCCGTTTGAGAAGTCGCAGTGATTTGAGCGACAGCATTTCCAATATTGACTCCCGGATGGAAAAAAACCTTGACGATGGCTCGTCCGTTCCAGGATTGCGATTCCACGTGTTCGATGTCGTTGACCGTCGTGGTGAGGAATCGCTCGTAATTGAAGACAATCCGGTTCGACATGTCCTCTGGCGAAAGACCGTTGATAAGTCCACAGAACGCTGACCACCGGGATATCGATATTCGGGAATATGTCGGTGGGCGTGCGAACGATCGCGACGGTCCCGAGGATCAGCAACAGAATCGACGCGACGATGAAGGTATAAGGCCGTCGTAAGGCAAGTCGTACAATCCACATTTATCGAGCCATTCTCCAAATCGGGCCCAGAACCAGTGGCAGAACCGTCCAGCAGAGCCCCAACTGTAGAGACAAGATTAGACGCTATTATCGCACTCCGGTTTCCGAATTCTGCGAATGGGAACCATCCATACAGTTGGAACTACTCATTTTGAGACAGGAGCCCTCTCTCGTGTCAGCCCCAGACCCGCGGTTTGCAGGGTTGTACTTGCAAACCCTGAGCTTAAATAAGTCAGGTTTGTCGTGCGCCTTCTTCTTCATCTGTGTTTATCTGTTTTCATGCTGTGGTTCCAAGGTTTTCACGGCCCTTTTCGCCGAACTACCGCCGCCGAAGATGCTTTTCGGAAGTGGAAAAACCCTCCTGCGCTATTTCCAGCATTTGAAACGTCGCCGTGAGTCCGTGCCGTTCGAAGCGGCTCGCGATTTCCTTGCCGATCGCGTCGAAACGGTCTGTCGCCAGCGCGATGACGCTTGGCCCAGCGCCGCTGAGCGCAATTCCCAGGCAGTCCCGGCATTTTCGGCATTGCCAGGATCTCTCCGAGGCCCGGAATCAGCGCCTGCCTGTAGGTCTGGTGCAATCGATCCTGTAAGGCGTCCCAGATCAGATCGTAACGGCGCTCCTCGAGGGCCGCCACCAGCAGCGCCGAACGCTGCAAATTGTGCACCGCGTCCGTGCGTTCCACCGTCTTGGGCAGTACCGCGCGCGACTTCTTCGTCGCGAGTTCCAAAAGCGGAGTCACGGCGACGGCTCGGATCATTTTCGGCCAGCGCTTCTGCACGCCAATGATGCTGCCGTCGTCCCGCGTGAAAGTCACCACAAGTCCGCCCAGAAGAGAAGCCGCCACGTTATCCGTGTGGCCTTCCACCTCTCCGGCATATTGCAGGGCAGCCTCTTTCGGAACGGCTCGGCGCGCGACGGAGAATCCCAGCACGACGCCCGCTACAGTCGCGGCAGCGCTGCTCCCAAGCCCGCTCGCCATCGGAATATCGTTCTGCACGGCCAGCCGGACGGGAGGAAGATGGAAACCCTGGCGATCGGCCGTGTGGCGCATCGCGCGAGAAATCAAATTCTCTTCGGGAGCGCTCGGCAGCGCCGAACTGCCGCGGACCCCCCGGCTCCGCACGACCACCCGCGCGCCCGGTTTCGATAGCACCGTCGCCCGCACGTTCAGGTAAAGCTCCAGCGCCAAACCAAGACAATCGAATCCCGCGCCCAGATTGGCCGTGGAAGCCGGCACGCGCACGTCAATCGAGAATTCCGGCGAAACTTCGCGCGCAGGCGTCATGACCGGAAGCTTAAGTGCGGGGTCTCAGAAGGTCAAGAATGACCGCTTTGTTCGCGGCGACTCGTTTCGGCGTGTTTCGGAAAGCGCCGGTGATGGTTTGCGCCGTACCCGCTCCACCTGCGTCGCCGCCGAGCGATAGCGTTCCCCGGTGATAGTTGCTCACGTAATCAGGATCCTTCAAGACGTGCCCGGTCAGCACGGCCACAACGGATTCCGCGGGAAGCATATGTCCGCTGGCTACAAGTTTCCGGATGCCTGCCACGGTGGTCGCAGAGGCAGGCTCGCAACCGATTCCGTCGCGTCCGATCATCGCTTTCGCGTCGGCAATTTCCTGCTCGGTTACCGCGATTACGCGCCCGCCCGAGCGCAGAACTTCGCGCAAGCTTTTCTTCCACGAGACGGGCGCGCCGATCTTGATCGCCGTCGCAAGCGTGTTGGGGTGAGGTTCGGTGATCATGTCATCGGGGAGATCTTCATGGCCTGCCGAGTGGCGCGCTTCCATCTCGGCAAACAAACGCGCGAACGGAGCTGCGCCTTCCGCTTGAATCACGCTGAGTTTGGGAATGCGGTCGATCAAGCCCAGCGCCAGCAACTCGCCGAATCCCTTGCCCAGCGCGGTGCTGTTACCCAGATTCCCTCCGGGCACCACCACGTGGTCCGGAACATGCCAGCGGAGCTGCTCCATCAGCTCGAAGGCCACCGTCTTCTGCCCCTCGATGCGAAATGGGTTGATCGAATTCGCGACGTAGATCGAAGGGTCGTCGCCAATTTCCTGAATCAGGCGCATGCAGTCATCGAAGTTGCCGTCGATCTCGCAAACCACCGCGCCATAGTCCATGCTCTGCGCGAGTTTGGCCGCGGTGATCTGCCCGCGCGGCACCAGGATCGCGCATTGCAGGCCCGCTCGCGCGGAGTAAGCGGCCAGACTCGCGGCCGTGTTGCCGGTGCTCGCGCAAACGGCTGTCCGCGCGGCCAGCAAAACGGCCTGCGTTACCGCCACCGTCATCCCTGTATCTTTGAACGAGCCTGTCGGATTGCAGCCTTGGTGCTTCAGCTGCACGCGCTCAAGCCCTGCGTATTCGGCGCACCGAGGCGCGTCGTAGAGAGGCGTGTTCCCCTCGAAAAGTGTGACGATCGGCGCGCCTTCACCGAACGGAAGCAATTCGCGAAAGCGCCAAACGCCGCTGCGGTCCTGCGGACTGTCGGAAACGGCGCGCGACTTCCAGAGATTACGAAGACTTGCAGCTTCAGTCGCCGTGCCCAGGCGAACCTCGATCTCCAGCGGCCCGCTGCACCGGGGGCACACGTAGATTCGCTCCGCAAGGCCGTACGCTCCGCCGCACGACGTCGCGATGCAGCGCTGCATGGCGCGCCCGCGGATCTCCTCCGGCGCGCTTGCGATCTTTTGTGTCATCGGGTCTGTCATCCGCCTCAGGAGCGGCTCACGGAGAGTTCCGGCGTGACGGGAGCGGCGAGGGCAAACTCTTGATGCAGGGCGGCAAGCGCCGCCTTCATGTGCTGTTCTTCCACGACGAACGAAATATTGCACTCCGACGAGCCCTGGGCGATGGCAATGATGTTCACGCCCTCGCGGCCCAGCGCGCTGAACGTTCGTCCCGCTACGCCCGGCGTGCCGTGCATCTTTTCGCCCACGACGGCCACCACCGCGATGTTCGGGTCCACGGTGATGTGCTCCACTTTTTCGTGCGCCACGTCCTGAGCGAATTCACTCCGCAGCGCTTCCTCGGTGCGCTTTGCGTCCGAGGAGGCGACGATGAAACAAATATCGTTCTGCGAGGAAGATTGCGAAATCAACAAAACGTTCGCGCGCGCTTTCGACGTCGTCGAAAAAGTCCGCCCCACCACATCCGGCACTCCCACGATCCCCGGTCCTCCGACGGTAATCAGCGTGACGTCCTTCACCGCCGTAAGCGCCTTGACGCCGCCTCCATTGCTGCGTCCTTGCGGCGTGATTTTGGTCCCGGTTCGCTCGGGCTCGAAACTGTTTCGGATCCAGACAGGAATCCCGGCGCGCATCACGGCGCGAAGCGTTTTGGGGTGCAGCACTTTGGCGCCGAAGTACGCCAGCTCCGCGGCTTCGCGATATGAGATCTCCGGGATCGTGCGCGCGTCAGGCACGAGACGCGGATCCGCCGTCAGCACACCGTCCACATCTGTCCAAATTATGATTTCATCCGCATCCAGCGCCGCGCCCAGTATCGTCGCCGAATAGTCGGAGCCGCCGCGGCCCAGCGTGGTGAGCACGCCCTGCTGCGTGGCGCCAATGAATCCGGTCACCACCGGAACGATTCCTTCGTCGAGCAGCGGGTTCAGCCGGGATTGAGAGCGCTCGCGTGTCAGGTCCATCACCGGCTCGGCGCCGCCGTGATACGCGTCAGTGACGATCAGTTCCGTTGCGTCCACCGCCTCGCTGCGCAGCCCCAATTCCGAGATCGCCCCGGCAACCAGCGGCGCGGACAGCCGTTCGCCCAGGCTCGAAATCGCGTCCAGCGTTCGCGGGGTCAGCTCGCGCAGCAGGGCGGTGCCTTCGCAGAGACGGAAGCCTTCGCTGAAGATCTTTTTCGTCGTTGCGGCAACGTCCGTGCGCCTCTCGCTTGAGCGAATCAGGGTCGCCAGCGCTGCCTCATGCTGGTCGTGCAAAACCTCGAATATCTCCACTACCTGGCCGCGCTCGTCCGCTTCGCACCGAGTGGCCGCGTCGATCAGGCGGTTCGTCACTCCGCTCATGGCGGAAACAACCGCCACCACCGAACTGTCTCGCGACGCGTCGCGCACAATCTGCGCTACTCGCGCAATGCACGAGCCGTCGCCGACGGAAGTGCCGCCAAACTTCATCACTCGCAGTGGTTTTTTCATTTGGACACGCAGACTGCGTCTCGAAAACTATACACCATGCGCCTGACGCGGCGAACCGCCGCAAATCAGTCGTTGCTATTAGATTTTCGGATGTAACCAATCTGAAATTGCTTGAGAAAAGTAGGAGAACCAGCGCGGCGCGAAGTACCCGGTGTCTATTGCTTCGCTACCCAGGCTGCAATCTTTTCCAGGGCAATCGGAGAGATTGTCTCCTCGATCTGTGCGTATTCCGCCGGCGAGCCGGTCTTCGCAGTTTGAAACAAGTGATTTAGGCCCGGCAACTCGTCGACTTCGAATTTCTGGTTCCCCGCGTCTTGCAGCGCTTTTCGAATCGCGGGAATGTTCTGTTCCGGAGGAACTTGCAGATCCTTCGACCCTATTACCGCAAGCACGGGACATTTCACTTTACGCAGCGCGGCGGCCGGATCGTAGGAAATGAAATAGCGGAACCAGGGCGAACTGGTGCTTTTGATGGCCGCGCCGATCTGCGCCTCGGGCACCTGCCCCGTCAATTGCTCTCGCAGCTTTTTCTCAAGGACCGCGCTGTCGGTTTCATCCTTCACCAGAGACAGGATGATGCGCTCCTCCCCCGCCGCTTTTTCGGCGGTCTCGTGGGTCTGACCGTTCGCCTCGGCGATCAGCAGCGTTTGCTCCACAAGAAGCTCGTCTCCGGGAATACCTGGGCCCGCCATCATCACGATGTATGCGACGCTCGAATTTCGCGCCGCAAGCATCGGCGCGATCATTCCGCCTTCACTGTGGCCGATGAGCCCGATCTTGCGCCGGTCGACTTCACCCCGCGTTTCGAGGTATGCCAGTCCCGCGTCCGCATCGTCCGCAAAATCTGACGTCGTCGCCGTCGCGTAGGTGCCTCCGGATTCTCCCACGCCGCGCTTATCGTACCGAAGCACCGCGATGCCCCTCCGCGTCAGGTAGTCGGAAAGAACCAGGAACGGTCGATGGCCCATCAACGCTTCGTCGCGATCGTGCGCGCCGGAGCCTGCAACTAGCACCACAGCGGGAAACGGCCCTTTGCCCGGCGGAATCGTCAGCGTGCCCGCCAGCTTTATGCCGGCCGTTGAATTCTCAAAGCTGACGTCCTCTTCGCGATAAGGATACGGCTTCGCGGGATCTTGCGGTCGCGGACGCTCGAGCTCCGCCGAATCCTTCACGCGCTTCAATTGCAGCGGCAGGCTATTCCCCGACTGCGACCACGTGCCGCTAACGCTCTGGCGATCTTTGTCGATCGTGCCTTCAAACGCGCCGCCAATCTGTTTCAACTCCAGCTTCAGCGATGACCCGTCGCGCGTCACCTTCGTCACCGGCAAACCCTTCATGTCCTGGTCCAGGCTGTCCATCGTGGCCGTCAGGCCATCGGCCGTATTCACAAAGTGAAAAACGACGCGCAACTTCGTCGTCCCGGCATCGAGCGTCCCCATCCATGCGCCGTCGATGTCGGACGCCTTCGCGGGCGCGTGCTCCGTTTTCGCGGGCGGCGTCGTTCGTTTGAAATCGAGCGGCAGCGATTGGCCCTGCGTCCACGTGCCGCTGATCTCGGTCGCGCCGGCATTCACCGTTCCCTCATAGGAACCGTGTATCGAATCCATCGTGAACGTCAGTTTCGATTCTTTCAGCGAAATCGACGTAACCGGAATTCCGTTTGCCCCTTGATCCACGCTATCGAGCGTGCCCTTCCAACTTCCGTCATCTGCTTTCGTGATGTGCAAAACCAGGCGAAGCTCTGCCTCACCCGGTTTAAGGGTTCCCTGCCAATCGCCGGCAAGGCTCTGCGCGCTCGCGGCGCCCGCTGCCCCAAGACCCAGCATCAGGACGAGCAATAATCTCTTCATCGGCCGAAGGCCTCCCCCGCGCGCCAGGATTCGAACGGGCAAACCTGGCACTTCAATCAGTACGTCACTGTTAGACGGAATTTCAAGGGAAAAAGGAAGCGGTCGACGTCAAAGGCAACCGCCCAAGACGCCGACCGAAAACTGCGGAGGCTTCGCCTACTACTTCGCTGTGAGTACAGGGACCAGAGCGGCGCTCTGCGGGGTGCCCAGCCCCGTGATGTAGTCATATCCCGGCAGCGCATCGCAGATTTCGCCGCAGTTGCCATTCGTGCCGGCCGTCACCGCGTGGAAGCTCGTTCCGATGCTGGCCTTCGCCACCGAATAGAGGTCCGTGTTCGTGCTGGAGAGGTTCGCCTTGCGCTGTGCCGCGCGCGACGAATTCACAATCGCGATCAAGGCCGCCCATTGCGGCGCGCCAGCGCTCGTTCCGCCCACCTGGAACCATCCCGTCACACCGCTGATGCCGACAGAATCGTACATCGCGTAGCCGGTGCCAGGATTTGCATTGTACGAAACGTCCGGAGCGCCGCGGCGCCCTTTTGAATCGTCCGGAATCCCGAATTGCGCCTGAAAGAGAGGCTCGTGCTCCACCGCACTGATTCCGCCGCCACTCCCGCTCCATGCCGTCTCGCTCAGATAGTTCCCGTTTGCGTCGAGAACCAACGAAGTGCCGCCCACTCCAATGACGTAAGGAGACGCTGCCGGATACGCGACGCCAGTCCCTTGATCGCCGGAAGCGGCAACGAAGCTAACGGTGTTTGACGCGAAGTAATTGTCCAGGCTCGTCTCGCTCGAGAACTCTCCCACGGTCCAGCTCATCGAAACCACCGACGCGCCGTTGCTGATGGCCGTCCGCACGCCGGCGAGCAAATCGCCCAGGCTGTTGGACGGCGCTTCCACAAGAACAATCGTCGCCTTCGGAGCGATCGCGTGCGCCCACTCTACATCCAGTGATATTTCAATCGCCCAATTCGCGTTGGCCGCTGGCTGCCGCCCATTTGAATATACTTTGCGGAAGCAACCGTTGCTGGTGGTGCACGTCGGCAGACCGAATTGCGCGCTGAAAACGCCCAGGTCGGATTCGATTTTCGCGTCGTCGTACGCGTCCACGATTCCGATCACTTGGCCCTGTCCCTGATTCGCGATCTGGTCGAAACCGTACGCATGACGCACCTGCGCCGGCTTGAACGCAGAGCTTGGCGGCGTGGGTAGGGTCGTATCGGTGCTCCCGGTGGGCTGCAGCACATAATGAGTGCGCATGAACGTAATCGGATTCTCGCCGTTCGAATCGATATGCGGAAGCATTGTGACCACATGTTGCGCGTGCAGCGGCTGGCAAGAAACCAGAAAAAGAACCGCCAGCCACCATTTGCTTCCCGAATTCTGTGTCGCTCGTTTCATTTCGAAGCCCTCAGTTATGAATTGCATTCTTTGAATCTCGTTCTCGACACCATGAGAGTACCGTCCACAGCAGTCCCCTAGATATGGCCCATAGGTCTAAGCGACTGGTACGACTCATTGCCTCGGTTTAGTACCAAAGTGTCCCAAGAGGAGGTGTTTCACCGCGAGACAGCCACGTGGTTGGTACAGGTATCTATATGACAGATAACGCTAGGCTTAGGATGACTTTGAAGAGGGGAAAATTCACTGTACCACTCGTACTATGAGGGTGAGCCGCTCAACGTCGGCAAGCAAGGATGGAAGGGCGCGGTTTTAACCCCGCCGTAACGCGTCCGATTCTCTCAGCGGTTTCAACCCCTAAAGCATTGCGCGCGACCGCTCGAATTGTACAGCTTTGTAGCGGCAGGTGGGCCAGTCTGCCAAGCCCCCGAGCGCCGGCGCCTGCCCGCCATCTTGTTGGCGGGTCCCGCCGACCATTAGAATGTCAACGGCTGGAACCTCCGCGGCCGCAAATCCGAAATGCCCGACACTCGCAATCCGCTGCCACCAAAACAGACGCTGCTGCTGATCCTCCTCCCCATGCTGACCACGTTCGTTTGCTTGAGGCTCTATCTCCACCTCGCGGGCGTCCGCCACATTTATCCCGGCGGACATCTGATCCATCACTTGTTTCTCGGAGTCGTGATCGAAATTCCCGCAGCATTCATCCTGGCCTTCGGTCCGCGCAACCAGCTAGCGGCGCGGCTGGCCCCGGTAGCCCTGGGAATCGGCACCGCCCTGATCCTCGATGAGGTGGCCTATCTCGCTCTGACCAACGCGACCGATGCAGACTACGTCTCCCGCGTCTCCCTCTACGGTGCCGTCGCCTTCATCTTCGCAGCCGCCATCCTGCTCCTCGCTCTTTACAATTCCCACCGCGACTGACGCAAGACGCGCATCATCCGTGATTCTGATCCGCACCGACGTGAGGCGATCGTCTCGATGGGGAATGGGGGAAATTGAGGTCTTGCGGCGCTCAGGCAAGAGTACTCAAGGTTTGGTCCTCGGGTATCAGGGTGCGTATCGGGTGAAGACGAAGTCGCGAGAAGCTTTCGCGTGGCAGGGGGCGCAGGTTTTAAGCTGTGCCTCGGTGCCAGGTGTGCCGTCGTTGTTGAAGTGAGCGAATCCCCAGCCGCCCGTCGTGGGCCATTTTTTTGAATCCTTGACCATAAACTGAACGTTGGTGGGTGGTCCGGGAACGAACGATTGGGGATCGCCAAAGACTTTGTCATTTTCCTCGGACGCGACGTGACTGAAGTGCAAGGCCGCAATGATTGTGCCGTCCGGAAACGGAAGTTTCCCGTCGCGGTAGGCCTTGATCGCCACATCATTACCTAACATGGCGCCAAAACTGTGCAAGTTACCTTCCTCATGAGCCACGGAGATCAATCTCCAGTCTCGGTATCCGGGCGGAATCTTGATTCCGAAGATCGGGACGGCCTCTCCAGCGCCTTGTCCTGATGCAGGAGATGTTAAGACGAAAATGCCAGCGCCCGTTGCAACCGCAAGAAGCAAGAAAGCGATCCATTTCATATTCATAGGGTTCTCTTTCTGAGGCACCTGCCAATTTCGAGTGACCGGCGACAGTCCGGGGACCGGGGACCACATGCTACTACCGGGCGACATCGCCGAACAACGCCGAAATCGCCTGCTCAGAGTCCACTGCACCGAACCGGCGTTAAGAGCGACGTGCGACGTTGACTTCTGCCTGATTACACGGTAACCGCACATTTCCCGCAAATCTCCGCTAATCCGGGCGGTCTCAATGGGTCGACGCAACACTAGTTGGCTGATCCTCGCGGCTGCCACAAATAAGCACACAACAACCTGACGAGGTCATTAAGGAATCACGACGCTTTGGCTGACTGCACCGAGTTTTTGCGAAGCATTTTCTCGCAGCACGGCGCGAACCACGTAGCTGCGGGGTTTCACGTTGAATTCCGCCGTCGTCTCTCCTCCAGATCCTCGCAATTGCGCGAGGGCGGCGTCCGGCAGGCGCAGCTTGATTGTTTGATTCTTTCCCGTGACGAAATCTCCGTCGTGGTCGAAAAGTGCGACCATAAGCGTCAAATCGTCCTGATTGCTGCCGCCTTCCTTACGAAATCGGGGCCGCGCAGGAGGTGTCTCTGTGGACTCTGTGGCCAATCCGAACCGCGGAACCGGGTTTCAGGGATTGTCCCGACACGAATCACGAGTCACGAGTCACGGATTCCCACCGGGATTAGAAATCGACGCAAATGACTGAAAACACTCACCAGCG
>CAWBGW010000026.1:0-73666 GCA_963788345.1 uncultured Acidobacteriota bacterium
GAGCTTGAGGTCGGCAATTTCAACTCGCCACCTCTCCTTACCCGTCGCCGCATCGAGAGAGACCAAGTAGTCGTCAGGCGTAACCAAAAACAGCCACCTGCCATACATTGCCATTCCGCGATGTCCTATGTGAGTGCCACCACGGGTCTTCGTCTCCCAATGCCAAATTATGCGACCGGTGCGCGCGTCGACCGCCCAAGCCTTGTCTGGAACCGAGAAATACAAGAGACCATCAACCATTAGAGGCGTCGCTTTGATCGGCACGTCTCCCGAGTCGCAGGTCCACATCAGCCGCAAGTTTCTGACGTTCGAACTATTGATCTCCGAAAGTTCGCTAAAGCGGCGGCCTGAATAGTCACCGTTGTATGTGGGCCAAGTGGACTTCAGCGGTTTCAAAATCTCGCTCGAATCAAGAGTTTGGCTGGACAGTCCCACCGGCAATAGAATCGCGGTAATCAGACAAAAGCAGATTCTCACTTCAGCGTCTCCAGGTAGGTTGTCACATTGTGCATGTCGGTATCGCTGAGCTGTTCGAGCAGTTTGTAATGCGGTTCGAGGGGATCTGTGACTGCCAACTGAGTATCGCGATTCAGCGCGAAACTGCGATAAGTTCCCTGCCCGTCATACAGCGAAACGTCAAATTCATCTAAGTGCTCAACTTTGCCCGAGTATTTCTGGCCGGAAGCAAGAGTGAGAGTCACATCGATCGAACCTGTAGGTGGATACAGCCATCGCTGCTGCAATTCGTCGGCGGGATATCTCGCAACGATAGCCGCCAGATCTCCTTTGCCAGAATGGCAGGTTGCGCAGTGCGATTCGAAGTAGACTTTCCCGGCTGCCGCATCTCCCACTGCAACGTTGGGTATTTTATATGTGAAACGCAGGCGCGCATCGCGGTTACGTTGATGGAGAAAAGCCACAAGATCCGAGACTTGCGTGCCAGTCAGAGTGAATTTGGGCATTCCTTTGCTGACTAGGCCCTGGCGAATCACCGGGACAATCAGTTCTCCTTTCTCGTCATGATTTACCATCACGGAACGGAGCAGGTCAGGGCCGCCGTTTCCGCCGGTAGCATCAGTTCCATGGCAAAAGGCGCAGTTCTTTCGAAGAGTCGCTTACCGCGTGCGACGGCCGCTGGGGCCTGGTTGGGCGGCAGGTTGGGATAGATACTGCGAAGAGAATCGTCCGCTGGTTGTTGGTTCGTGCCTGAGGACCCTTGCTGATTATGATCCTTAACCACCTGTGCGAAGGATGCCCCGGTACATGCAATGGTGATCGCCAGCGCCCAGTAAATGCAAAGAGGTTTTCCGCTCAGCATGTTTTGTTTCGCCTTTTGTGCGGAGCTTCAGTGAAAGTGCGTTCACTATCTGCTTGTTGCAGTCCTTTCTGCAGAACACTCCTCAGATGCGCCAAGCTGCGCATCGCCTGATCTGACGTTCCGCATTCCACTGACAGCACGCCCTTATAATTCGCGTCTCGGAGGATTGAAACTACTCGCTCCCAGTCAATGACTCCATCGCCGCAAGCGCAGCCCACCGGTGTTCCGGTCACCTTGCCTTTCTCTGCCTCAGCCTGCTTCATGGCAATGTCTTTGGCGTGGACGTGAACCAATTGAGGAAGCACACTTCGCAAACCCGCATATGGGTCGGTGCCGGCGAGAAAAGAGTTGCCGGTGTCGTAGTTCACTTTCAGCATAGGCGATTCCACGAGGTTCGCAATTCGAAGCAGGCCCTCAGTCGTTCTTGAGATGCTCTGATGGGGTTCAATTCCGATATAGATGCCATGTCGCTCCGCCACCTGAAGGACCTTCTTAAGTGTGTATTTCATGACTTCGAAACACTCTTTGTCGTCGAGCCATGTTGGGCGAATACCCTCGTCGGTTGCTAAAACTGGCGCACCAATCGCCGCCGCGAAGCGGATTGCCTTTTCAAGATAAGGCACGCTGATCTCAGGCCGCATAAGCGGACAATGTGAGGAAAGTCCGGAAGGCCGGACTCCATAACGATCCAGGATATCTTTCATCTCCAGCGGATCGTTGTCCATCGAGAAAGAATGAAAATATCCCGCCTCACTCAACAGTTCCCGACCGTTGTGCACCATGGGTTCAACCCACTTGTAGCCCAACTTTGCTGCCCTCTGTACGCCTTCTTCAAATGGTTTGTCTTCGGAGCGAATGAACTCCATGTTCACGCCGATCTCCATCGCCATACGGCCTCCGCTCGAAGTATTACATAAGCAGTGCGTCTTCCGCTTAGGGCGAGAGGCCAACCAGATGTGCACCGGCAGGAAGAAGCGCCGGTTACGACACAAAGAACGACACAAAGCTGGGTTCAAAGGAAGTGACCGCGTCGGAAGTTGTTGAAAATATGGTAGGCCCGTGCGGGCTCGAACCGCAGACCTGGCCGACTCCGTCGGCCCGCTCTAGCTAACTCGCTTGTCAATCAAGGATGCGATGGCTCTTTGACGACTTCCACTTCTTGATTTCTAGTTCGCGTCGTCGCGCTTCGAGCAAGGTCGGAAACGATTCCCGGCGAACGAGAATCCACGGTCCTCGTCCGCGGGTCGCCAGAGAATGCGCGCGATTGTGTTCGCTGAGGCGTCGATTGAGATCGTTGGTCGAACCGACGTAATATCGGCCCGTCGATCGGCTTTGCAAGATGTAGAGGTACGCCATGGGGGAAATGGTAGGCCCGTGCGGGCTCGAACCGCAGACCTCCACCGTGTCAAGGTGGCGCTCTAGCCAACTGAGCTACGGGCCTAGTGGCTGAGTTATCTTAACATAGGGACGCTGGAGCTTTCGCTGGTGGCTCGCCAGCCACGCATGCAAAATAGGGCCTGAATGGTTCTCATGAAATCGAAAACGTTGCTTGAAATTTCGCTGGACTCTGTCGAGTCGGCCGTCGCCGCTCAGCGCGGCGGAGCCGGGCAAGTGGAGTTGTGCGCGAATCTGCCGGAAGGGGGAACGACACCGAGCGCCGGCTTGATCGCCACCGTGCGGAAGGAGATATCGATTGGGCTGCAGGTGATGGTGCGGCCTCGCGGTGGAGATTTTTGCTACAGCGCGCAAGAGTTCGAAGTGATGAGGCGCGACATCCTGATGGCGAAGCAGCTTCGCGCCGACGGGATTGTGCTGGGCATTCTGAACCGCGATGGCACGGTCGACGTGAAACGCACGCGGGAGCTGGTGGAACTTTCCAAGCCGGTGGGCGTTACATTTCATCGCGCGTTCGATATGACGGCAAGTCTTTCGAGGGCGCTCGAGGCAGTTATTGAGTCGGAAGCGGCGCGAATTCTCACTTCGGGCGGAGAGGCGGCAGCAGAGAGTGCAGTAGATGCGATTCGGGCATTGGTAGAAGCGGCTGGGAGCCGGATTGCCGTGATGGTTTGCGGTGGCGTGCGGGAACACAACGCGAAGCAAATTGTCGAAGCGACGGGGGCTCGCGAAGTTCATGTAGGTCAGCGCGGAGTTGAGGACGCGGTTCCGAGCAAGATGCGGCACCGGAACGAGAAAATTTCTTTAGGAAGCGTTCCGGGGCAGGAATATCGGCATTGTATTGTGTCGGAAGAGCGCGTGAAGAATTTGGTTCGGGCTTTGGCAACGCCTACCTAAGGGATTTATTGAGGAAGGCGATGGTTCGATTCCACGCGTCCTCGGCGGCCTGAGGGCGATAGCCATCCTTGTTGTTAGCGTTTTCGAACCCGTGTCCAGCGCCTTCGTAGATCTTTATGTCCACTTTGCGGCTCAACGTTTCCATGCTTTTCTGGAACGCCTGCACGTCGGCCGGGGTGATGCCGCGATCGTCCGCGCCGAAATTGCCTAGAAAAGGTGCGCCGATGTTCTGGAGGTCGTTTGGATCCGTGGGGAGCGCGCCATAATTCACGACGCAAGCGCCCAGGCGCGGCACATGCATGGCAAGCTGGACAGCGTAACCACCGCCCATTGACCAGCCGATCGTGCCAACGCGTCCACGATCAACGTCGTTGCGCGTGGTGAGGTAGACGATACCTGCCATCAAGTCGAGAACGGCGCGATCATCGGGGAGCCCACGACTCAACTCGTGCGCCTCGGCCGCATCGGCAGCGACCTTGCCGCGATAGAGATCCACGGCGAGCGCGACGAAACCTTGCGACGCGAGCTTTACGGTCTGTTCCTTCACCCAATCGTTGAGGCCCCACCATTCGTGAACTACGATGAGCCCTGGATAGCGTCCGGACTTTTCGGGCGTGGCGAGAAACCCGCTGATGGTGTCCTTGCCGTTCGAAAACGTAACCGTTTCAGTCTTTGGGCCGTCGGCTCGGACCGTGATGGAAGCGGCAAGCAAGCTCACGCAGATCACGGCTGCGAGCATTCTGAAGACCTTCATCAAAATTCCTCCAAGATTGCGAACGCAGCGATTCTAGTCCTTTGCGAATGTGCGCGCCAACTTAGGCGGTGAGAATCACGCGGCACGTTCCACCTGTACGGCCGTGCCGTAGGCGAGCACTTCGGTGACGCCCTGCATGACTTCGGTGGCGTCATAGCGCACGCCGATGACCGCGTTCGCGCCTTCCTGCGCTGCGTGCTGCATCATCAACTCGAGCGCTTCTTCGCGGGTTTTCTCGCACATTTCTTCGAACAATGTGATGTTGCCGCCCACCAGCGTCTCGAGAGACGCGCCGATGGTTCCAAGAATGCTGCGAGAGCGGACGGTGACGCCACGGACGAGACCGATAGTTTTCACGACGCGGTAGCCTGGGAGTTCGAAGGTCGTGGTGATCATGTTTGGACTGACCGTCATGTTCGCTTCCTTGCGATGCCTCAGGGGTTAAAACCCCTGAGCAGGTTGTCGCTTCACGTCGGAGCCCTTCGAAGCTCAGGGTGAACTAAAAGCTCCGACCCCCTAAACAGCGCTGCCCTTCCTCCGGCCTCTAACGCGAAACGACCGGGATTTCGACATTCGAAGGATACTGCTTCGAACGGTAGATGCGCTGCGTCGCTTTCTGATAGTCGCTCGCCTTGGCCTCGAAAATGTTCGGCACGTATTTTTGAGGATTGCGGTCGATCACCGGGAACCACGTGCTTTGCACTTGCACCATGATTCGATGGCCCTTCAGGAACGCGTGGTTGTTTGTGTGCAGACTGAAGGTGTATTGAGTCACTCGCCCTGCAACGATTGGTTCGGGATTTTCAAAGCTATTGCGGAACCTGCCGCGAAATACCTCGTCCGCGACCATCAACTCATAGCCGCCCATTTTGTGGTCTGGCTCGTATTTCTCCGGGTACACGTCGATCAGCTTCACGATCCAATCGCTGTCGGTGCCGCTGGTGGAAGCAAAGAGATGCGCGACGATGTTGCCGGCGACAGTGACGTCTTTCGTGAGTGGATCAGCAGTCTCCCATGACAGCGTGTCCAGGCGGTGCTCGACGAAGCGCTGGTCTTCGACAAGCCACGTGTACCAACGGCTTCCTTCCGAGTAGGTTTCCTCGATCGGGCGATGGCGATACGGGACTGGGTTCGCGGGATCGGAAATGTAGGTATCGAAGTCGACGGCGGCGTGGGGGCCAGCGCCGCCACTAGCCTCCTCCGCGCCTGGGGGCTCGAATGAAAGAGCTGCCATTTTCGCGGAAAAATAAGCGGCTTGGCGTAACGCCTTCGCGAGGAGGCCACGCGTCCCAGTTCTTCCACTGATTCGAGCCGGTTTCGAACGTCACGGCTTCGCGCGGAGGGGAAGATCGCCCTTGTCCTTCAGCCAATGCGCGAACCACGGCGCCTGAATCTTCGCGCGGAAATATTCGGCAGTGTTGCTGCCGAAATCGATGTTGCCGAGCTTGTCGCCGGCGCGTCCGGCCCAGCCGCCGTGATTCCACGGACCGACCGCGACATAGTTGTTGTGTTTCGCGTCGTGCGGTTCGAGCAGTTCGTAGATTCGCATCGGGCCGTAGAAATCTTCCTGATCCCACCATCCGGCGACGTTCAGGTTCGGCACCTGGAGCGTGAGATTCTTGAAATAACGGGTGAAGGCTTGCTTGTCCCAGAACTCGTCGTAGTTCGGATGCGCGACGAAATTGTTCCAGGTGGGAAGCTTGCCGTGAAGATAGAGCGCGTTGGCATTCGCGAGAGGACCGAGCGCGAGATACCAGTCGTAGGTGTCGTACTTATCGAACTGAAACTGGAAGTTCGTTTTGTCGGTCTCCATCAGCGCGGCGTATTCGAAGCCGTAGCTGAGGCGGAACGCGCCGTTGTGATGAAAATCGTCGCCCAGAAACATGTCCGAGGGAGAGGCCTGCTCGGAAACGGCTTTCAGCGCGGGATGCGGCTCGATGAGAGACATGGCAGTGAGCCAGCCGCCGTAGGAAATTCCGGCTTCGCCGGCGCGGCCATTGTTATTCGGGATATTTTTGACGAGCCAGTCGATCGTGTCGTAGGTGTCGGTGCCTTCATCGATCGAGTGCGGGTCTTTCGGATCGCGGGGGTCCCGCTGCATGACGAACGTGCCTTCGGAGCCATAGCGGCCACGGATGTCCTGAAAGACGAAGATGTAGCCGTCGGGAATCATCTCGCGATAGAGATTCAGCTCTCGCGAGTAGCCTTTCTCATCGTCTGCGAGGCCGTAGGGAGTGCGCGTGAGGAAAAATGGAAGCGGTTCTTTGGCGTCTTTCGGGACGTAGATTTCTGTGTGGAGCTTGACGCCGTCGCGCGCCGGAATCATTACGTCGGTTTTGTTGAATATGGCGGTGTAGTCGGGCGCTTGGGCGGAGGCGCGCCCGCGCCATGCGGATGCGAGCAGCAGCGCGGTGCCGCCGAGCGCAAACGCGACGAGAAGCGGGCGTGAGATGGGATGGCTGCGCGTCATTAGGTTGGTTTTGTCCCTTTGTCCCTCTGTTGCCGCAACCCTTCTGCGGCGCGCCGGAGAATACCACAACCCATATCGAAGCGCGGAGCAGTCGACGCACCTCTGACATTTTTGGCGATTAGGCGAGGTGGCGATTCCGTGTTTTGAGTGAGTTAGGAAGGCTTCTAATAACGGAATTTGGCGATTAAAAAATCTGCAGGTGGGTTCTGCGGCGGCGTTGGGCCGCCGAGTGGTCGTCAAGATGGTTCGCGGCGCATCATAAAAACAAGCGAGCGTACAACGGGCGCGGCGAAAAAGATATTCGCAATACTGCGGAACTGTGAGTTGGAGTACCCCACCCCAGCAGCGGACGCGCGGTCCGGAGATTTCGCGGTTGGCGACTAGTCTCTTTCGGTTTGGCGACCTTCACGTATTTTACGTGTTATACTAGGCTTGAGGTTTTCGACGCATGAAACAGAACATAACGCTTGCGATTGACAAGCCGCTCCTCAAACGCGCCAGGGCGATCGCCGCACAGCGCGGAACTAGCGTCAGCGCGTTATTAGCAGAGGAACTGGGAAAGTTGGTGACTCAGGAAGCGGCATATGCGCGGGCAAAAGCGAAGGCGCTTGCTTACTTAGAATCGCCGTTCCATCTCGGTGGGGACAGGATTTGCGACCGCGAGGCACTGCATGTCCGGCAAAACATTCGTTGATTCGAATATCCTCATATACGCGCACGACATAGACGCGGGGACGAAACAGGCGCGGGCGGCTCAGCGGCTGAAGGAGTTGTGGGAAAACAGCCTGGGTAGACTGAGCGTCCAAGTCTTGCAGGAGTTCTACGTCAATGTAACAGAGAAAATCAAGAAGCCTCTGGGCCGCAGCATGGCGCGAGAAGTCATCCGTACGTATGGCCTCTGGATCGAATCTCAGACTACGGCGTCTACAGTGCTGCGCGCTTCTGAGATCAGCGAGACGTCGAAGGTGGCGTTCTGGGACGGGATGATCCTGGCTGCCGCCGAGCAAGATGGCGCGAGTGAGCTTTTGAGCGAGGACTTGAGTCACGGACAGATCATTGCCGGGATTCGAGTGGTTAACCCATTCCGGTAGGTGTTTTGTTTGGGTGGGTCGTCGAGAAAGGATGTTGTCATGGCGCAGTTGGCGGCAGTCGTGGGATCGGGGCTGGCGGAATATTATGAAGAGGTGCGCGAGCGCGCGCATCAATGGGTGGATCCGCTGACGACGGAGCAGATTTGGGCGCGGCCGTATCCTTACGGGAACAGTGTTGGGCACCTGCTGCTGCATCTGAACGGCAACCTTAATTATTACATCGGCGCGCAGATCGCGGGCACGGGCTACAGCCGTCATCGCGACCTGGAATTCGCGGACACGCAGAAGAAGCCGAAGGAACAGCTGCTTGCGGATTTCGATCGCACGATTGCGATGGTGGTGGACACGATTCGGAAGCAGTCGCCGGAAGATTGGACGAAGCCGTTTGAAGGGGAACGCGAACCGCTGGCGAAAGACCGTTTCACGGCGATTTTTCGTTGCGCGTCGCATGCCTATCATCACGTGGGGCAGATGATTTATTTGTCGAAGGAATTGACGAAGGGGACGGGGCAAAGCCCGGCCGGACGGTTGGTATAGGTTGAGGCTGATCGTTCTGGCAGAGTGGCCGCCGAAGCAAGCTTCGGCGAGGAGAAAGCGGTAGCAAGCTACCGCACTCCCAAAGCGGCCTGCGGCCGCGAAGGCCGGTAGCACCCTTCGACTTCGCTCAGGACAGGCAAGCTTCCGCATTGCCAAATGGAGCACCTCATCGATAGCGGCTGCCCGTGTTAGAATAGGTACGCGTTTGTTGGTCCCAATATTGAAGAACGGTTGATCGGGGCTGCAAGACGGCGTCTGCAGCCCTTTTTGTTTGGGCACAGAGGCACAGCGACAGTAGATGCGCGCCAATCGGAAGATTGGCGTTCCCGGGGACAAAGATGGCAGCGATACGGAACATTGCGATTATTGCGCACGTGGACCACGGGAAGACGACGCTCGTGGATGCGATGCTGCACCAGAGCGGAATTTTCCGCGAGAACCAGGATGTGCCGCGCCGCGTGATGGACTCGAACGAGCTGGAGCGCGAACGCGGGATCACGATTCTGGCGAAAAACACGGCGCTGACTTTTCGCGGCACGAAAATAAATATTGTGGATACGCCGGGGCACAGCGATTTCGGCGGCGAAGTGGAGCGCGCGCTGCGCATGGTGGACGGCGTGCTTGTGCTGGTGGATGCGAGCGAAGGGCCGCTGCCGCAGACGCGCTACGTGCTGCAGAAGGCGTTGGCCGCGAAGCTGCCGCCCATCATGGTGCTGAACAAAATCGACCGGCCGGACGCGCGTCCCGCGGCCGTTCTCGACGAGATTTACGACCTTTTCATCGATCTCGACGCGACCGAAGACCAGCTTGATTTTCCCGTGATCTATACGAATGCGAAGACCGGAGTGGCGCACCGGCAGATCGGCGACGATTCGACGACGCTGCTGCCGCTGTTCGAGGAAATCATCGCTTCGATTCCTCCGCCGGCGGGCGATCCCACGGGCGTGCTCCAAATTCAAGTTACGAATCTCGATTACAGCGATTTTCTGGGGCGCCTGGCGATTGCCCGCGTCTTTCAGGGCACGCTGAAGCGCGGGACGGAAGTGGCGATCTCGAAACTGGATCGAACCATCCAGCCCACGAAGATTACGAAGCTTTTTACGTTTCGCGGCTTGGAGCGCGACGAAGCGGAGGAAGTATCGGCGGGGGACATTGTGGCGATCGCAGGCGTCGAGGGGATCCAGATCGGCGAGAGCATTACCGATCTCGAAAACCCGGCGCCGCTCGAGCCGCTCCTGATCGACGAGCCGACGCTGACGATGGTGTTTACGATCAACACTTCGCCGTTCGCGGGGCGCGAAGGGCAGTACGTGACGTCGCGAGATTTGCGCGCGCGGCTCGAGAAGGAACTGCTAACCAACGTCTCGCTGCGCGTGGAAGATATGGGAACAACGGATGCGTTTCGTGTTCTGGGCCGCGGCGAGCTGCAACTGGCGATTCTGATCGAAACGATGCGGCGCGAAGGCTACGAGCTGATGGTGGGCAAGCCGGAAATCGTGGTGCGCACGGAGAACGGCCGCCGGACCGAGCCGCTCGAGTTGCTCATCGTGGATTGTCCGGAGAATTTCATCGGTATCGTGATGGAATCGCTCGGCAGCAGGCGGGGCGAAATGAAGAAGATGGTGAACCACCACTCCGGGCGGGTGCGCATGGAATTCAGCATACCGTCGCGCGGGTTGATTGGGCTGCGCAGCCAGTTGCTGACCGACACGCGCGGCACGTCGCTGATCCATTCGTTGCTCGAGGGTTGGACCGACTACGCAGGCGATATGGCGATGCGTCTGACGGGCGCGCTGGTGGCCGATCGCGGTGGCGTTTCGGTGGCCTACGCCATTTGGGGAATCCAGGAACGCGGGGAAATGTTCGTCGGGCCGGGCGTGGAAGTGTATGAGGGAATGATTGTCGGTGAAAATTCGCGCGAAGACGACATGAACGTGAATATCACCAAGGAAAAGAAACAGACGAACATGAGGTCGTCCTCGGCCGACGAGGCGATTCGGCTGATCCCGCCGCGCGAAATGACGCTCGAGAAGGCCATCGAGTTCATCGCGGATGACGAGTACGTCGAGGTGACGCCGAAGTCGATCCGGCTGCGGAAGAAGGTGCTCGACGCGAAGAGGCGGCCGAAGCGGTGGCAGGAAATTCGCGCGAGCATGGAAACGGGCGGATAGAGCGAGTTTTAGCAATCGTCCAGGCGCAAGAAAAAAGCAGATCCCTCACCCCGCAGAAAGCGCGGGGATTCGGGATGACAGCGCAGAGCACGTCGGCGCAAGGCCAAATTGGGCTGAAATTGTGTTCGGTTGCGGGACGAAATATTCCCACGAGCGGGCAAGCGGGAAGAATCGGCGTCTGCAACCCCCACCTAATTGCAAGATTACAAAGGCTTTATAAGTAGTTACGCGCCGGAAGTCAATTTGCGATATATAGGTGTGTGAGGTTGTCTCAGTGGACATAGAACGCCCAGATGTAAAACGCAAGAAGAAGATGCGCCGGATTGCGTATATCGGCGCGGCGTTGGTGGTGGCGGTGGTGATAACCGGAGCGCTTTCGCGGCTGAAACCGGCTGCGCCGGGCGTCGACAAGGCGACCGTGTGGCCCGACACCGTGAAGCGCGGGCCGATGCTGCGGGACGTGCGCGGATTGGGAACGCTGGTGCCGGAGACGATCCATGTGATCTCGGCGGCGACGGACGGCGTTGTCACGCAACGATACTTGCTGCCCGGGACGAAGGTGCAGGCGAGCACGGTGATTCTGGATATGGCGAACCCGCAACTCCAGCAACAGCAGCTCGACGCGGAGTATCAATTGAAGGGCGCGCAAGCGACCTACGAGCAGACAAAAGCGCTGTTGCAAAATCAATTGATGGACAAGCGGACGCAAGCAGCGTCGATCAGCTCGCAATACCACACGGCAGACCTGCAGGCTCAAGCCAATAAGCAACTCAACGAAGCGGGGATTGTGGCGGATCTGGTCTACAAGCAATCGCAGGTTCAGGCCGAAGAGCTGGCAAAAGAGAACGATTTGGCGCAGAAGGAAGTGGAAACCTTCCAGAATTCGATTCAGGCGCAGCTCGCAGTGCAAGAGGCGACCATCTCGCAAAAGAAGGCGCTGTACGAGCTGTATACGTCGCAGATGGAGCAGCTGCACATCCGGCCGGGCATCGACGGCATGTTCCAGGAACTGGACGTCGACATCGGGACGCGCGTCACCCAGGGAACAAAGCTGGCGGTGGTGACGCAGCCTTCGCAGTTGAAAGCGGCGCTGAAGATCGCGGAAACCCAGGCGAAGGACGTCCAGCTTGGCCAAAAGGCGCAGATTGACACACACAACGGCATCATCCCGGGCCATGTCATACGAATTGACCCGTCCGTGGTAAACGGAACACGTACGGTCGACGTCAAACTGGACGGCGCTCTGCCCGAGGGTGCTGTGCCGGACCTGAGCGTTGAGGGCACGGTGGAAATCGAGCGCCTGGCGGACGTGCTGTATGTGGGCCGGCCGGTGCATGGCGAGGCGGACAGCACGGTGGGTCTGTTCAAGGTGGTGGGACCATGGTCCGACGCGAAGGAAGCGGTTCGGATTCAGGTGGAGCTGGGCAAGACGTCGGTGAGTTACGTGCAGATTCTGAAGGGCTTAAACGTCGGGGACACGGTGATTTTGTCCGACATGTCGGCCTACGACGCTTTCGACCGGGTCGAACTGAAATAGCATGGAACATTTGAGGGCGCGGCATTCGTATTGACGGTTACGGAGTTCGAAGGAGCCTAGAATGAACAGCACCGAAAAAGGATTGATCCGGCTGGACGGAGTGACGAAGGTTTTCTATACGGATGAAGTGGAGACGCACGCGCTGAGCGGCGTGCATCTGGAGATCAAGAGCGGCGAGTTTCTTTCGATCGCCGGTCCGTCGGGCTGCGGCAAATCGACGCTGCTCTCGATTCTCGGCCTACTGGACTCGCCGACGGAAGGCAATTACTGGATCAATACGCAGGCGGTGGCGAACCTTTCGCTCTCTGACCGCACGCGCATCCGGAACCGCGAGATCGGGTTCATCTTTCAGGCGTTCAACCTGATCGGCGACCTGACCGTGTTCGAAAACGTCGAGCTGCCGCTCACGTACCGGAGCATGGCGTCGGCCGAGCGCAAGAAGCGCGTGCAGGAAGTGCTGGAGCGCGTCGGCATGGCGCACCGCATGAAGCATTACCCCTCACAACTCTCCGGAGGTCAGCAACAGCGCGTGGCAGTAGCGCGAGCGCTGGTAGGCCAGCCTTCCATCCTGCTGGCGGACGAGCCGACCGGAAACTTGGACTCAAAAAACAGCGAAGCCGTGATGGATTTGCTGCGGCAACTGCATCGCGAAGGCGCGACGATCTGCATGGTCACGCACGACCCGCGCTACGCGAGCATCGCCGACCGCTCGATCCATCTCTTCGACGGACGCATCGTTGAAGAAACGATTGGTTCGCGCACGGCGACGGTTTAGGTCCTAAGATTTCCTCAATTTTCCTGGTCATTAGCCGGAAAAATCTCTTCGGCGCTGACGGACGAGTGCGTCTACTCGAAGTCACGGCCACAGGAGAGTCCCAATGGGAATGCTCCAAGACGTGAAATACGGATTGCGGATGCTGATGAAAAATCCCGGCGTCACGCTGCTGGCGGTTTGCGCGCTGGCGCTGGGCATTGGTGCGAACGCGGCCATTTTCAGCGTCGCCGATCCCCTGCTGCTGCGTCCTGAGCCATTCCCGAATCTGAGCCGGCTGGCGCTGGTATTCAACAAGGTGGCTCCGCTTACGGACGAGAATTCGATGTACCCCGCCGACTATGACGCGATTCGCACACGGAGCAAATCATTCGACAAATTCGCCGCCTCCGCTCCGAAGGACGTCAATCTGACGGGGCAGGGCGATCCTGAACGCGAGCAAGCGGCGAAAGTGACGCCAGATTTTTTTGACGCGCTCGGTGTGCGGCCGATTCTTGGGCCCGGCTTCACAGCCGAGGACGGAACGCCGGGGCACGATCAGGAAACGGTACTGAGTTACGCGTTGTGGCAGAGCAAATTCGCCGGCGATCCCAACATCATCGGGAAAGAAACGCACATCAATGGCCGGAGCTACACGATTGCGGGAGTGATGGGGAAGGATTTCTCCTACCCCACTGCGACGGACCTGTGGACGCCGATCGCGTTCACCGCGGCAGACAAGGCAGATCGCGAGAACAATTACCTGTTCCCCGTGGGATTACTGAAGCCGGGAGTTTCGGTGTCGCAAGCGGCAGCGGAATTAGCCGGCATTGGACAGCAACTCGCGCAGGAATTTCCGAAGTCCAACAAGGATCTTGGCGTGCGCGTGGTGCCGTTCCGAACCTATGCGACCGATGAGATGACACACAACTTCATGTTGCTGCTGCTGGCGGCGGTGGGTTTCGTGCTGCTGATTGCGTGCGCGAACGTGGCCAATTTGCAGCTTGCCCGCATGGCGGGACGCGCGCGGGAAATCTCCGTGCGCACGGCGCTCGGGGCGAGCCGGTGGCGCGTGGTGCGGCAACTGCTTACCGAGAGCGTGATTTTGGCGCTCGCGGGTGCGGCTGCGGGATTGGCGCTCGCCAACTGGGCCGTTGGCCTGATCGTGGCATACATGCCCGCGGAGCTTTCGCAGTACTTGGCGGGATGGAATCGGATCGCGCTCGACTGGAGGGCGGTTGCGTACACCGTGGGAATTGCCGTTCTAGCGGGAATTGTGGCCGGACTCGCGCCGGCGCTCAGCCATTCGCGGGCGGATATCTCGATTTCGCTGAAGGAAGGCGGGCGCGGGGGGCCGGGACGCGCGTCGCACCGGCTGCGCGGCGTGCTGGTGGTTGCGGAAGTGGCGGCGTCGCTGGTGCTGCTGGTTGGGGCGGGGCTGCTCGTCAAGGGATTCCGCGCGCTGCTCGGCGAAAACGAGAAATTCGCGCCGGAGAGCCTTTTGACGATGAAAATCTCCCTTCCGGCGGCGAAGTATTCGGAACAGGCGAAGCAGGCGGCATTTTTCCAGCAGACACTCGGGCAGATGGAAACGATTCCCGGCGTCGAATCCGCGTCGCTGGCAACTGTGGTGCCGGATGGAGACGACTTCAGCTATCACCCGTTCATGGGTGAAGGCAAAACGTGGACGGAAGACTCAGCGCACATCGCGCTTGCGGAATCCATCAGCGCGAATTATTTCCGCACGTTGCATTTGCCGTTGCTGCGGGGACGCGAGTTCACGGAGTCCGATGGGCCGGACGCGATGCGGGTGGCGATCATCAGCCGGTCGATGGCGGATCGCTTCTGGCCGGGGGAAGACGCGATCGGCAAACGGATCAAGCGGGGGAAGCCTGATTCGAAAGAGCCGTGGCTCACCATCATCGGGCTGGTTTCCGACGCGAAGTACAACCCGTACTTTCAGAGCGTGGACGGCGTCGTTTACGTGCCGTATGCACAAAATGCCAATATCAACGCCGCGTTTCTGCTGCGGACGAAGGGCGACCCGCTCAGCTTCATCCCCGCCGTGCGCGCGAAAATCCGCGGCGTCGATGCGAACCAGCCGATTTACGAGCCGAAAACGCTGGCGCGACTCACGTACGAAGAGCTGATCGGGATTTCCTTCATCGCCGCGATGATGGCGGTGCTGGGATTGATTGCGCTGGTGCTGGCGTCGTCGGGCGTTTACGGCGTGATGGCGCATTCGGTGACCGAACGGACGCACGAAATCGGCATTCGCCTGGCGCTGGGCGCGGAACCAGGGCAAGTGCTGCGGTGGATTGCGGGACGCGGAATTCGCCTTGCGGCGATTGGCCTCGGAGTCGGGCTGGCGATGGCGTTTGCTCTCGCGCGGTTGCTGGCGAGCTTGATGATGGGCGTCTCGGCCACGGATCCATTGATTTTTGCGGGCGTACCGGCGGTGCTGGCCGTCGTCGCGATTGCAGCATGCTACTTGCCAGCGCGTCGCGCGATGCGGGTGGATCCGATAGTGGCCCTGAGGTACGAGTGATTGGTAACAGCTAGCGAAAGGTGTGAATGGGCACACTCATGCAGGACGTGAGATTCGGAATCCGGATGCTGGCGAAGAGCCCGGGGTTCACGGCGGTAGCCGTGCTGACGCTAGCGCTGGGGATTGGCGCAAACACGGCGCTATTTTCGGTCGTGAACGGCGTCCTGCTGAATCCCCTGCCGTATCCGAATCCCGAACGTGTAGTCACCGTAGACAGCACGACCGCCGACTTCGGCGAAAGCTCCATCTCCTATCCCGATTTCATCGACTGGGTGCGCGACAATCATTCTTTCTCCTCGCTGGCGGCCTACAAATCATTTGTGAGTTTCAACTTGATCGGCCAGGGCACGCCCGAGCGCCTTTCCGCCGTGAAAGTCTCCTCCAGTTTCTTCCCGACACTCGGCGTCGGCCCGATTCTCGGCCGCAACTTCACGCCCGCCGAGGACCAATTGAGCGGCCCGCGCGCCGTTATCCTCGGCAGTGGCTTGTGGAAATCTCGATTCGCGTCCTCCCCTAACATTTTGGGCAAGACTCTGAACCTCGACGGTACGGACTTCACGGTGGTGGGCGTGCTGCCCGAAACTTTCTACTTCTGCTGTGAGTCCATCAACTTTCGTCCTGGGGAGGTTTACGTTCCGCTCGGCGCCGACAAAAATCCCTGGATGCAGGACCGCAAAATCCATCCTGGAATCTTCGCCGTTGGCCGAATCAAGCAAGGCGTCACGCTCCCACAGGCGCGCGCGGACATGGCTCGCATCGCGCGCAATCTGGAGGCCGCCTATCCGGATGCCGATAAAGACCGCGGGATCGGCGTAACGCCGGTCAAGCAGGAAATGGTGCGGAATATTGAGCCCTTTCTGTTGGTGCTGCTCGCTGCGGTGGGATTCGTCCTGCTGATCGCGTGCGTCAACGTAGCCAACCTGCTGCTCGCGCGTTCGGGCGGACGCGCGCGCGAATTCGCGATTCGAGCAACGCTCGGCGCCACGCAGGGACGCGTGGTCCGGCAGCTTCTGACTGAAAGTGTGCTGCTTGCGCTCTCGGGCGGCACGCTCGGTTTGCTGCTCGCGGCCTGGGGAACTTCGGCCGCGCTGTCCATCGTTCCGAGCACGCTTCCGCGCGCGAACGACGTGCAAATCGATCCCCGCGTGCTGCTATTCACTCTCGTGGTATCGCTGCTTGCCGGAGTCCTGTTTGGACTTGCGCCTGCGCTAAAAACGGCCCATCCCGATCTGCAGGAAGAGTTGAAAGAGGGCGGTCGGGGCGCGAGCGGCGCGCGTTACCGGACGCAGGGGATTTTTGTCATCGTCGAGATGGCGCTTGCGGTAGTGCTGCTCGTCGGCGCGGGACTGACGATTCGCACTCTCGTCGGCCTGTGGAGCGTGAATCCTGGCTTCGACCCGCACAAGGTACTCAGCTTCAATGTGGGTTTTCCGCCGGACGTCACCAGCGAGAACGTGGCGGGAATTCGAGCAAGCCTGCGGCAAGTGACCAACAAGATCGCAGCCGTGCAGGGACTTGACTCCGTGTCACTCATGAACGGCGCATTCCCGTTGCACGGCGAATCGGACTTGCCCTTCTGGATGGACGGGCAGCCAAAGCCGGCTACGGAAAACAGCATGCCCGACGCGGTGTGGTACCTCGTCGGCCCCGATTACCTGAAGGTGATGAAAATTCCGCTGTTGCGCGGACGCTTCATCAACACACAGGACGACGCCAGTTCGCCCGGCGTGTGCGTGGTTGACGAGGACTTTGCCCACAAATATTTCGGCAACCAAGACCCGATTGGCAAGCGCCTCGACTTCGATCTCATTTACAAGCAGCTCCAAATCGTCGGCGTCGTCGGACACGTCAAGCAGTTCGGTCTGGATGAAAGCGCCGGCGCCGACTTGCCTGTTTTTCCTCAGTTCTACATGCCGATTCTGCAGCTTCCTGACTCGGTGATCAAAGCGTTCGCCAGTTCCGCCGGCTATATCGCGCGCACACAGGGGTCGCCCGACGCCTTCACCGGCTCGATTCGCGAAGCTGTTCGCAACTTCAACAGCAACGCCGTCGTCTTTGAAACGGACACGATGGACCATATCGTTTCGCAATCGCTGGCCTCGCGGCGCTTCGCCATGATTCTCCTCGCCGTGTTTGCTGGGTTGGCGCTGCTGCTCTCGAGCATCGGGATCTACGGCGTCATTTCGTATGTTGTCGGCCAGCGGACTCATGAGATCGGAATTCGCATGGCGCTCGGGGCGCAGCGGAGCGATGTGCTGAAAATCGTGATGGGCCAGGCTGCGGCGCTAGCGCTGCTCGGTGTCTTCGCGGGCCTCGCGGCGGGCGTGGGGCTGACGAGGCTCATGTCGAAAATTCTGTACGGCGTCAGCGCGACGGACCCGCTTACGTTCGTTATCGTCGCGGTGACATTGACGATGGTCGCACTGGCGGCCTGCTATTTGCCTGCGCGACGCGCCATGCGGGTGGATCCAATCGTGGCGTTGAGATACGAGTGAAGCAGTGACGAGTGACAAGTGACAAGTGACGAGAGAAAGACAGCCGGGTATCGAGACCTGCTTGTGTGGCAAAAGGGGATCGCGTTGGCGAAGAGCGTATACCAAGTGACGGCAACTTTTCCGAGCGAGGAAAAGTTCGGCTTCGTATCCCAAATGCGACGTGCCGCGGTTTCCGTTCCGTCGAACGTCGCCGAGGGGCAAGCGCGTCGCACAACGGGTGAATTCATTCAGTTCGTCTCCAATGCGGAGGGATCGGTTGCCGAGCTGGACACACAGGTAACACTGTGCGAGCAGTTCGGCTATTGCGGAGCCGAAGCGGGCAAGGGGCTGAATGAGAAGTTGGACGAGCTTCGCAGGATGCTGAATTCGCTCCGACGCAAACTCGCAAGCAGATGATGAAGGCAGTGACGAGTGACGAGAGAAAGACAGCCGGGAGACGAGCATGAATTTGATGCAGGACGTGAAATTCGGAATCCGGATGCTGATGAAGAGCCCGGGGTTCACGGCGGTGGCGGTGCTGACGCTGGCGCTGGGAATCGGCGCGAACACGGCGATGTTCAGCTTCGTGAACGCGTGGATCATTCATCCATTGCCGTACCGCCAGGGCGACCGGCTCGTGGTTTTGCTAACTGAGAACACCAAGACCGGGAACACCGACAACAGCATCGAGGCCGCAAATTTTTTTGATGTCAAGGGCACGGCGCAAGATTTTGAGGAAGTGTGCGCTTGGACTCCGTGGTCGTTCAACTTGACTGGAGACGGGCCACCCGAGCGCGTGCAGGGATACCGCGTAGGATGGAACTTCTTTGAGACGCTTGCAGCGACTCCTGCGCTTGGACGTACGTTTTCGCCGCAAGAGGACCAGCCGGGCGCAGGGCATGTGGCGATTTTGAGCCGGGGCTTATGGGAAACGCGATATGCAGGCGATCCGCACATTCTGGGCCGAAGCATCCAGCTTGGCGGCGAGTCATACACCGTCGTCGGCGTAATGCCGGCCAAGTTTCAACTTCCACTGACAGGCGAAGCGAATATTTGGGTGCCGCTGGCGCTTTCGGATCAGGAACGAGCGGACCGACGCGTTGGCTGGTTGGACGTGATGGGGCGCCTGAAGGACGGCGTCACGCTGGCTCAGGCGCAGGGTGAAGTATCGGCGATCGCGTCGCAGCTTCAAAAAGCTTACCCAACCACGAACACGGACTCCGGGCTGGTTCTGCACACTCTTGAGGAAGAGATCGGGCGAAACCAAGGGAACCAGGAAGTCTTGATCTGCTTTTGGATCGTGGGGCTCGTACTGCTGATTGCATGCGCGAACGTGGCGAATTTGATGTTGGCGCGCGCCACTGCAAGAACGAAAGAGCTGGCCGTGCGAACGGCGATGGGAGCAGGACGTTGGAGGCTTGTGCGGCAACTGATCACGGAGACGGTGCTGCTGTTCCTCGGCGGAAGCGTGGCAGGAGTGGGCGTTGCGTATTGGACGCTTGCGTGGATCGAAGCGGCTTTGCCAGCGAAGATTCGTGGCTACCTGATCAATTACGGGCAAGTGAGCCTCGACCTATCGACCTTGCTCTATACGTTCGGAATTGCGTTTGCGGCGGGAATTTTCTTCGGGCTTGCGCCCGCGATCAGCAGCACGAAGCTGGATGTCCACACGATGTTGAAAGAAGCTTCTGGGCGAGCGTCCGGCAACAGGCAGGGCGCGCGGCTGCGGAAAGTTTTTGTGGTGAGCGAAATCGCGCTGGCGGTGGTGATCGTGATTTGCTCGACGCTGCTGGCGGAAAGCTTTCTGGGGATGATGCATGCGGCCCCAGGATTCCGGCCGGACAACGTGGTAGTGGCGCAACTGAGCTTGCCCTCCACCAAATATAAGTCACCGACCGATATTCGCAATTTCTACGAGCAGGTGATGGATCGAGTGCGCGCGTTGCCGCAAAAGGAGTCGGCTGGCGCAAGCGAATCGATCCCGTTCGGAGAGTGCTGTAGCTCGGTGGAAGTCTTTGCGGTAGGAAAACCGGCTCCGCCTGTGGGACAGGTGCCAGGCGCGCACTACAGTGCGGTGACACCGGATTATTTCTCGACGATGCAGATCGACCTGCTGAAGGGCCGTTATTTCACAAATGCGGACGGCCCCTCGAGTACGCCGACGGTGGTTATCAATCAGACCCTCGCAAAATACTTCTGGCCGAACGAAGACCCGATCGGCCGCCAATTGCGGTTCACGCGGGACCACGAAATCACAGCGACGATCGTAGGCGTCGTGCAGGATGTGGAGCTGTACAACTCGATGACGGGCAGGCACAGCCGCGAGATGTATGTGCCATTCGCGCAGGCTCCGTCAACGGACGCCGGAATCGTTGTGCGATCGCGCGCGGATCGAGCCGCGCTGGCCGACGCGATTCGGAATGCGGTCTGGTCGGTAGACGCGGCACAGCCGGTGTCGCTTGTCGAACCGTTGCAGCAGCTGATGGACGAGCAGCACGCAGGTTTGCAGATCACGGTGAATCTGATGGCGTTGTTCAGCAGTCTGGCGCTGTTCCTCGGGGCCATAGGAATTTACGCGGTGATGGCGTTCAACGTGACGCAACGTACGCATGAATTTGGGATTCGGCTGGCGCTGGGAGCGCGTCCGAGCGAAGTGCTGAAGCTGGTGTTCAGCAGCGCGCTTGGTTTGGCGGGCTTGGGAATCGTGATTGGGCTGGTCGCGGCGCTCGGAGCAGCGCGTCTGCTTGGTTCGCTGCTGCTTGGGGTGAGCGCGCACGACCCGCTGACATTCATTGGCAGCGCTGTAGTGCTGGCGGCGGTGGCAGTGGCGGCATGTTATTTGCCGGCCCGGCGAGCGATGCGAGTGGATCCGATGGTGGCACTAAGGTACGAGTGATTGGTGAGTGGTGAGTGGTGGAGCCGTGACTCGTGACTTGTAACTCGTAACTCGTAACTCGTGAAAACCTTTTCGTCGCGCGGTTTTGAAACGGATTGACGAGAAGTAGATCTGGCCGGTTTCGAGATCCAGGGAGACAAGTATGAACTTGATGCAGGACTTGAAATACGGTATGCGGATGCTGGTGAAAAATCCGGGATTTACGCTGGTGGCGGTGCTGACGCTGGCGCTGGGGATTGGCGCCAACACGGCGATTTTTTCGCTGACGGATCAGGTGTTGCTGCGGCTGTTGCCGGTGCGAAATCCGGACAAGCTGGTGATCGTGCGCGCGGAAGGGTGGAAGACGGGTCACGTATCGTCAGACAGCGAAGATGACTCGACTTCGTTTTCGTATCCGGAATACAAGGACGTACGCGATCAGGCGCCGGCGTTTTCCGGCTTGCTTGCGCGATTCGGAGTGTCGCTGAACGTCGCGGCGAACGGCGCGACAGAACGCGCCACGGGAGAGCTTGTTTCAGGGAACTATTTCGAGGTGCTCGGCGTGAATCCGGCACTCGGCCGTGTGTTTTCGGCAGCGGATGACACTGCCCCGGGCGCGAATACGGTAGCGGTGCTGAGCTACGGCTATTGGGCACGGCAATTCGGCAAGGATCCGGAGGTTCTGAACAAACCGGTCACGGTGAATGGGACATCGCTGACGATTGTGGGCGTGGCGCAAGCCGGTTTTAGCGGCGTGGAGATTGGGCGCGACACGGACATGTTCATTCCGATGTCAATGAAAGCGCTGATGACGCCTGACTGGGACGGCATGAGCGACCGCAGTGACGCATGGCTGAACGTCATCGGGCGGTTGAAGCCGGGCTTCACGGTGAAGAGCGCGGAAGCGGCAATCGCGCCCCCGTTTCACTCGATCGAGCAAGCGGAGATTCCGATTCTGAAGATTTCGCCGGGAAGCAAGTCAGAGAAACGGTTCCTGGATCGCAAAATCGTGCTGGAGACGGGCGCGCACGGGCGTCCGATTTTTCAGTCAAACGCGGAAACGCCGCTGCTGGTGCTGCTGACGATGGTGGGGCTGATTCTGCTGATTGCGTGCGCGAATCTGGCGAGTTTGCTGGTGGCGCGCGGAGAAGCGCGGCAGCGGGAAATGGCGCTGAGGTTGGCGCTGGGGGCTGGTCGCTGGCGGTTGGTGCGGCAATTGCTGACGGAAAGCTTTCTGCTGGCTTTATCGGGAGGAATTGCAGGCGTGATTCTTGCGCAATGGACATTGGGAGCGCTGGTCGGCTCGTTGCACCAAGGCACGGGCGTGACAGGACTCGAGGCACGGCTCGATCCGCGCGTGCTTCTGTTCGCGCTCGCGATTTCGATTGTGACGGGAATTTTGTTCGGGCTGGGTCCGGCGCTGCGCGCAACGCGCACGAGCCTGCAAACGACGCTGAAGGATCAGGGCTCGAGCGTGTCGAACGCAAAATCGAGCGTGCAGTTGCGAAAGTGGCTGATGGTTTCGCAGGTGGCGCTGACGGCGATGCTGCTCGCGTCGGCTGGATACTTCGTGAAAAGCCTGATGAACCTTGAGAGGCAGGATTTCGGCGTGAAGGTCGATCACGTGGTGCAATTTGCGGTATCGCCTTCGCTGAACCGCTATACGACGCAGCAAACCGTTGCGCTGTTCGATCGCATCCGACAAGCGACTGCGGCGCTTCCGGGCGTACGCGGCGTCGGGATCGCCAGAGAGGCCTTGTTCCAGGACGACGATTGGGGCAGCAATCTCACCGTCGAGGGATACACCCCAGCCTCCGGACGAGGACATGCAGGTGTTTCGCAATTCTGTGGGGCCTGATTACTTTTCGGCTATGGGCATTCCGTTGCTTGCGGGCCGGGAGTTTCGCGAGAGCGACGCTGCGACGAGCCCGAAAGTGGTGATCATCAACGAAAAGATGGCGCGAGAAATATTTTGCCAGGGCGAAATCCCGTGGGCATGCACATGGTGTGGGGATCGCATAATCCGCCGGTTCCGCTCGACATCGAAATCGTGGGCGTGGTGCAGAACAGCAAGCACAGACGATGCGCGGGACCGAGTTGCACCCGTTCGTCTACCAGCCTTACGCGCAGGACACGCAGATCTGCGACGCTGCAACGTTTTACGTACGCACGAGCCAGGACCCACTGGCTCTGGCGGGAACGATCCGGCAAGTCGTGCAGGGCTTCGATTCGAATCTGCCGGTGTTCGACGTGCGGACGCTGGCGGAGCAGGTGGAGGACTCGGTTTATTCCGACCGGCTGCTGACGTTCTTCTCGATTTCTCTGGGTGCGCTTGCGTCGCTACTCGCGGCGATTGGTCTCTACGGCGTGCTGGCGTACATGGTGGCGCGCCGGACGCGCGAGATCGGCATTCGCATGGCCGTGGGCGCAACGCAGCAAAATGTGTCGTGGCTGATTCTGCGCGAGGTTCTGCAAATGTCGGGGATCGGGCTTGCGGTCGGGCTGGCAGCGGCGTTCGGGCTGGGGCTGCTGATTCAGTCGCAGTTGTATGGAGTGAAGGCGAGCGATCCGCTCGTATTCGCAGGGGCGACGGTGTTGCTTGCGGTGGTGGCGTTCCTGGCGGCGTGGCTGCCGGCACGGCGGGCGGCGAGCGTGGACCCGATGGTGGCGCTGCGGTACGAGTGAGGCAGTGACGAGTGACGAGTGACAAGTGACGAGTGACGAGGCGAAGACAGCGTGACTCGTGAGAGCAACTGGTGGTCGGTGACCGCGTCAGTTTTATTGAACTCTGGGGCACGGATTGCGTATGTGTGATGTGAGGAGACGCTCATGAAAGGTACTACTCTTCTTCCGATTCTGGCTGTTGTGGTGGCGCTGTCGATTATTCCGGCTCAGGTTGCTACGCGCGCAAGACAAGGCGCCGGAAGGCGAGCGCGAATGCTCGGCCAACAACTACGAGAGAGACGGACTGGCGACGTATGCCGAAAGCCGGGATCAACGGCTGGCAACGAGTTCCACAAACCGCGTCGATCCAGGACAAAACGGATCGGTTCGCGTTCACGGCTGGAATCAAAGCGACGTTCTGGTGCGGGCCTGCATTCTGGCGGCGGCGCCGTCGGAGTCTGAAGCTCGGACGCTGGCGTCGCAGGTGAAGATCGCGGAAGGTCCCGGGCGGATTGAGCCTGATGGCCCGTCGGAAGACCATCGCCACCATTGGGATGTGTCGTACGAAGTTTGGATGCCGAACGCCTCGAATCTGGAGACGGAGGCACACAACGGAAGCATCGGGATCGAGGACTTGCATGGGCAGATTCGGTTCAACACGGTGAACGGCTCGGTCCATCTGAGCAAAATCGGCGGCGATGTCGACGGTTCCACGACGAACGGGTCCGTGAACATCGACCTGGCCGGCGGCAGTTGGAATGGAAGAGGTCTCCGCGCGGAAACCACGAATGGAAGCGTCCGTATCACTATTCCGGCGAACTACTCGGCGAAAGTGGAAGCGTCGACGGTGAACGGCCGGGTTCACGTGGATTTTCCGATCACGGTGAGCGGCGAAATCGGGAAGAGCCTGTCGTTTCAGTTGGGTTCGGGCGGACCCACGATTGAGGCCCGAACGACCAACGGCGGGATTTACGTGGGGCGAAATTGACGTTGATGGACGGTCGGCATAGCGCGCTACGGCGCGAGGAATAACCGGGAGCCAATGATGGGAACATTCTTGCAAGACGTGCGATACGCAGCGCGCATGCTGGGGAAGAATCCGGGATTCACGGCGATTGCAGTACTGACGCTAGCGCTAGGAATCGGCGCGAACACAGCGCTTTTCTCGGTGGTCAGCGGCGTGCTGCTGAACCCGCTACCGTACCCCCAGCCCGACCAGATCGTTGCCATATCGAGGAAGACGCCGGACTTCACCGAAGCTTCCATTTCCTATCCGGATTTTCTGGATTGGCAGAAAGACAATCGCTCGTTCGAGGCTATCGCGGCATACCGCGAGGATGACTTCAACCTGACCGGCCAGGGCGAGCCAGAACGCCTGAAAACCGAAATGATCTCCGCCACATATTTCCCTCTGCTTGGAATCAAACCAGTGATCGGGCGCATGTTCGCGGAGAGTGAAGACCGCGTCGGTGGAGCGCCCGTGGTTCTAATAAGCGAAGGCTTCTGGAAGCGGCGGTTTGGTTCGTCGCCAGATGTTCTGGGAAAGGTGCTAACGCTCAACGCGACCGACTATGAAGTGGTGGGCGTAATTCCTGCCAGCTTTCACTTCGACCGGAGCAACGACGTGTATGTTCCGATCGGCCAATGGAATGACCAAACGTTTCGCGACCGCCGAGTGAGCATGGGAACGCGAGCTCTGGGCCGGCTGAAGGCCGGCGTCACGCTCGATCAATCGCGAGCTGATATGGGGGGGATCGCGCGCAATCTCGAACTCGCATATCCCGAGGCTGACAAGGGCACTGGCATCAGCGTGGTCTCGCTGAAAAAACACATGGTAGGAAATATCGAACCGTTCCTATTCGTGTTGCTGGGGGCGGTCGGATTCGTCCTGCTGATCGCGTGCGCGAACGTGGCCAATCTGCTGCTGGCGCGCTCGACGGGACGAGCACGAGAGCTGGCCATCCGCACGGCACTGGGCGCAAGTCCGATACGTGTGGTTCGGCAACTGCTCACCGAAAGCGTGATGCTCGCGGTGATAGGCGGCGCGCTGGGCCTGCTTTTGGCCGCGTGGGGCACCGGATTCGTGGTTAATCTGACGCCGGACGCCCTGCCGCGCGCGCAGGAAATTGGGGTCGATACGCGCGTGCTGCTGTTCACGTTCGCGGTTTCGATCCTGGCGGGGATTCTTTTCGGGCTGGTGCCTGCTATCAAGACGCTTCGGCACGACTTGCAGGAAACCCTGCGCGAAGGCGGCCGCGGGTTAAGCGGCGCAAGACATCGAACGCAGGGAGTTTTTGTCGTGATTGAAATGGCCATGGCCCTGGTGCTGCTGGTCGGCGCGGGACTGATGGTTCGCAGCCTGGCGGCGCTCTGGAGCGTGAACCCCGGGTTCAACCCGGATCACGTGCTGACGCTCAACATCGCGCTGCCGCCGGGGATCGGAGCGAACGGCCCAGCCGCTCGCGCGGTGATGAGGCAACTCCACGGCGAGCTCGCCAGCATACCGGGCATGCAGGCGGTGTCAATCAACGGCGGGTCGCTGCCGATGATGGGAGATTCGGAGCTCCCATTCTGGTTGGAAGGCCAGCCGAAACCGGCAAATGACAACGATATGAGTACCGCGCTGTTTTATGTGGTGGAACCGGATTATTTGAAGGCGATGGGAATTCCGCTGGAGCGCGGCCGGTTCCTTACCGAGCAGGATAATGAACACGCACCCATGGCGATTGTAATCGATGAATATTTCGCGAAAAAGTTCTTCCCGAATCAGGATCCGATCGGGAAGCGCATCAACCTCGAAATCCTGGGAAGCCAACCGGAAATCGTCGGCGTCGCGGGCCATGTAAAGCACTGGGGCCTGGACTCAGATGCCGCAGCGCCGATTCAGGCTCAATTCTATATGGCCCTCATGCAGGTCCCGGACAGGTTCATGCCGCTGCTTTCGAGTCCCGCGGTCGTGGTTCGTACCCAGCGCGATCCACTCGCGCTGACGAGCGCGATCCGCGCAGCGGTGAGCCGCGTGAGCACCAAGCAGGTGGTCTATTCGGTGGAAACGATGAACGAAGTCATCGCGGATTCGCTTGCGGCGCGGAGATTCTCGATGATTTTGCTCGGTATTTTCGCCGGGTTGGCGCTGGTGCTTTCGAGCATCGGAATCTACGGCGTAATTTCCTACATCGTCGGGCAGCGAACGCACGAGATCGGAATTCGCATGGCGCTGGGCGCGCAGCAGAGCGATGTGATGAGCATGGTCATCGGGCAGGGCGCCAAGATGGCCCTGACCGGCGTCGGGATCGGACTTGTGGCGGCGTTTGTTCTCACGCGCCAGATGGACAAGATGATTTTCGGCGTCAGCGCGACGGATCCGCTTACATTCGTGGGAGTCGCGGTAGTCCTCGTTTCCGTCGCGCTTCTTGCCTGCTACATACCGGCGCGGCGAGCCATGCGCGTGGATCCGCTGGTAGCGCTGCGATACGAATGACGGGCGCGTCGCGCTGCAATGTGAATTGGCTCGAGTTGGCCAAGAATCTAGGTCCGTAGCCCTACTGTCCGAATTCGAGACGATTATTCCCGCAACTGGGCATGACGCAGCTCCTCAGTAGCCCTACATCAGTTTAAGTCTATGATATAAAGTCGTTTACTATCGTCCGTTGCTGGAAGGCCACCTGCCCATATTCGAGAGGCCCCCGAGCGCACGCTCTCCAGCAGATGCCCGGCGGGGACATTCACATGGCGACGATGATCGTTCCACTCACTACCGAAAATGAACTGGCGCAGCCGCGAGTGCTCATCGCGGACGATCAAGTGGACGTGCTCGAGGCGCTGCGGCTGCTGCTGAAGGGCCACGGCTACGTGACCGAAGCGGTGGCCTCTCCCGTGGCGTTGCTCGAAGCGCTCGCGGACCGGGAATTCGATTTGGTCCTGATGGACTTGAATTATGCGCGAGACACGACGTCGGGCCGCGAAGGCCTCGACTTGCTGGCGCAATTACAGGCAGTGGATGGCGCGCCGCCGATCGTCGTGATGACGGGATGGGCGACGGTGGGGCTGGCGGTGGAAGCCATGCAGCGAGGCGTGGGCGACTTCGTGGAAAAGCCCTGGGTGAACACTCGGCTGCTTGAGATTCTGAAGAAGCAGGTGGAGATCGGCCGCGGGCGACGCGAAGCGCGCCGCCAGGAAGTTGAAAGGAGCCGCGCGCAAAACGAAATCGCCTCTCAGCTTCACCAGCAGGAGCGGGAAATCGAAGAGGCGCTGAAAATTCAGAAGGGCTTCCTTCCACAGCAGATTCCGCAAATCCCGGGATGCAGAATCGCCGCTGCCTGGCAGCCGGCGCGCACGGTGGGCGGCGACTATTATGATGTCCTCGATTTCGGCGACGGCTCGGCAGGAATCTGTATTGCAGACGTGGCGGGAAAAGGAATGCCGGCTGCGATGCTGATGTCGAACTTACAGGCGGCGGTGCGCGGGCTGGCTGCACCGTCGGTCTCGCCGGAGCGGCTCTGCGAGCGATTGAACGCGCTCGTGTGCCGCAACATCGCGGGCGACCGATTCATTACGCTCTTCTACGCGCATCTCGACGGTTCAGGGCGGCGGCTGCGTTACTCGAATGCGGGGCACAATGTGCCGATCATCATGCATCGCGACGGCTCGTGTGACCGCCCGACCGAGGGCGGCGGGGTCTTGGGCGTTTTCGAGCTTCAGACGTACGTTATGGGAGTGCAAGAACTCGCGTCCGGCGACCGCGTTGTGTTCTTCACCGACGGCGTGACGGAAGCCAGCGGACCGGATGAAGAAGAATTCGGCGAGGAGAGGTTGCTGCGATTGCTCAAGGACAACCGGGGCGCGCGCGCGGAAGACTTGCAGGAGATGATTCTCAAGCGGGTAGGCGAGTACTGCGGCGGGCTGTGGAATGACGATGCGACGCTGATCGTGGTGGAAGTGGAGTAGATGTTCGGGAAAACGTGGATCCGAGGTTGCCAATGGAAGCCTTAATGCAAGACGTGAAATACGGCATGCGCGTACTCGTGAAGAATCCCGGCTTCACGCTAATTGCCGTGCTGATTCTGGCTCTGGGAATTGGAGCATCCACGGCGATTTTCTCCGTCATCGACGCGGTCTTACTTCGTCCGCTTTCGTATCCCAATCCGCAACGACTCGTGACCGTATGGGAAAAGGAAGCAGATGGGCGTCGAGTGCGTTTGGCGGACCCGAACTTCCTCGATTTTCGTTCGCAGAATCACACTCTCCAGGGTCTCGCTACATTTTTCTGGGGTCCGGATTCAGTCTCCGGCGGCAGCGAGCCCGTGCGCGTCAACATCGGCCTCGTTTCTCAAGATTTTTTCAAGGTGATGGGCGTGGAGCCGTTTCGCGGCCGTGAATTCTCTGCCGACGAGGCGCGCCTTCACGGTACGCCTGCGATGATCGTTAGCTATGGCTATTGGCAACAGTATCTGGGAGGCAGGGCTGACTTCTCCCAGGTGCATTTGTCCATGGACGGACAAACTTATTCGGTTGTTGGCGTGATGCCGCAGGGTTTCGATTTCGCCGGCGCAAAAGTAGCTGTCTGGGTGCCGCGCGAACCCTACGGATGGTCCGATAGCCGCTCGTCTCACAATAGCGAAGGCATCGCGCGTCTTCGCGACGGCGTGAGCGTTGAACAGGCGCGTACAGACCTGGACACGATTGCCCGCCGGATTCACGCTGAATATGGAAAAAACGAAATCTCCGATTATTTCCTGACCGATGCCACGGCGATTCCGCTGGCGGACGTGATTGTTGAAAACGTCCGCGTGGCTCTGATCGCCCTTTTCGGTGCGGTCATCCTCTTGTTCCTGGTGGCGTGCGCGAACGTCGCCGGATTGTTGCTAGCGCGCACGTCCGCGCGACGCAAGGAATTGGCCGTTCGCGCGGCCTTGGGCGCCGGCCGCGGACGGCTCGTCCAGCAATTGTTGACGGAGTCGTTGACCTTGGCCCTTGCAGGCGGCGCGTTAGGAACCCTGCTGCAGCTCGTGGACGACGCAATTGCTTCCGACGATCCTTCCGGCAAGCCTGCCGCGGCAGCAGGACATCGCCATCAACGGCACCGTTCTCTTGTTTACGCTGGCCGCGACACTGACCGTTGCTGCCGGCCTCGGACTGTTTGCCGCGTGGCGCGCCGGCGGAGTAGACCTGGGAGACGCGTTGAGCGCCGGTTCACGCGGTTACAGCAGCGCAAGCCAGAAGGCTCGGAGCTCGCTGGTGATTGGTGAGATTGCTGCGACGCTGGTGTTGCTCGTCAGCGCGGGCCTCTTGGGGAGGAGTTTTCTGCGGCTAATCTCGGTGAGCCCGGGCTTCAACGGCGAGAATTTGCTCGTCCTGAAGTTCTCGCTGCCTCAGCCACAAGACGAACTGACGCCTCAGCAGAGGCAGGCGGAAATCGCGCGACAGACTCAATTCCTCGACAACGCGCTGGAGCGAGTGCGAGCGATTCCCGGAGTCGAATCGGCGGGAGTGGCGGGAGCGCTTCCCGTCGCGGACGCTGACGGATTCAACGATGGAACATTCTTGATTCTCAATGGTCATCCGGCGCCTACGAACTTTGATGAGTGGTCACGCATGGCTCGGAATATGAAACAGACCGGGCAGGCGGATCGCGCCGTCGCAAGCGCAGGATTCTTCCGCGCGACAGGAATTCCGCTGATCCAGGGGCGAATGTTCGGCGCGCAGGATGGTCCCGATGCTCCCAACGTTGCTCTGATTAGCCAAAACCTCGCGCGCGAGAAATGGCCAAATCAAAATCCCGTTGGCCAAGTCATCGACTTCAGCAACATGGACGGCATCCTGAAACCGCTCACCATTATCGGAGTTGTGGGCGACGTTCGCGCCGAAGGATTGGACCAGCCAATGTCTCCGATGGTTTATGTGGATTATCGCCAGCGCGGGCTGGGCAACGGTTCTCCCGCGGTCGTTCTGCGCACAGCATTATCGAGCGGCGCCATCGTTAGCCCGGCGCGGGCAATTTTTCACCAGCTCGATCCAAATATCCCAGTGGAATTCTCCACCTACGCCGAGGCCCTTGGCGGCTGGATGGCGCAGAAGCGCTTCCTGTTCCTTCTTGCCGGAGTCTTTGCAGCCGCCGCACTGACCTTAGCCGCTGTGGGGCTCTATGGCCTTCTTTCATACGCCGTGACGCGCCGAACGCAGGAGATCGGCGTTCGCGTGGCGCTTGGTGCGCAACGCAGTGACGTTCTGCGTTTGATTGTAGGGGAAGGTGCGCGCCTGGCTCTTATGGGCGTAGCGATTGGCATTGCCGCCTCGCTTGCGGTTACGCGCCTGATGTCGTCTCTTCTGTTTGGCATCAGGGCCACTGACCCGTTGACGTTTGCTGCGGTGGCCGTGCTTCTTTTTCTCGTTGCGCTTTTCGCATCGTACGTTCCGGCGCGCCGGGCTATGCGCGTGGATCCGATAGTGGCGCTGCGCTATGAGTGATTGAGAGAATGGATGCGTGAAAGACGTTCAGCGGCGCTGCGCGCAGCAAGAGTTTTGAGGAGACTAACTTGATAAAACTGATCGATGTGGAGAAATTCTACGAATCGGGAGCCGGGAAAACGTGGGTGCTGCGCCGGATCAACGTGGATATCCGCGAAGGCGACTTCATCACCATCATGGGCCCTTCGGGCGCCGGGAAATCCACGCTGATGGGAATCGTCGGCATGCTCGACGGCGCATGGAAAGGCGAATACTACCTGCTCGATAACGCGGTGCACAAACTGGACAATCGCCGGCGCGTGGAGCTCCACAAGAAGTACATCGGATTCGTTTTTCAGCAATACCACCTGCTCGACAACCTGACGGTGGCGGAAAACCTCGATCTGCCGCTCTCCTACCGCGATATCAAGAAGGCGGAGCGCGAAGGGATGGTCGCGGACATCCTCGACCGGTTCCAGATCGTCGGGAAGAAGGCGCTCTATCCGAATCAGCTTTCTGGCGGACAGCAGCAGCTGGTGGCTGTGGCGCGAGCTGTGATTGGGAAGCCGAAATTGATTCTGGCGGACGAGCCCACCGGAAGTCTGCACTCCAGCCAGGGAAAAATGATCATGGATTTGCTGAAGAAGCTCAATGATGACGGCACCACGATCATTCAGGTGACGCACAACGACGCGTGGGCGGCTTACGGAAACAGGATCATTCAGTTGGCGGACGGCTGGATCGTTGATGGGGAGAAGCAGGCGGGGGCAGCGTAAGAGTGGGCTGAGCTAGCTGCCGGCAGTTGTCGCGGGGCACGCAGGAGGCACGATGTCGAATTTTTGGGGTGACATTCGGTATGGCATCCGTGTGCTTGCGAAGAGCCCTGGATTCACGTTCTTTGCCATCGCGGTTCTAGCGCTCGGAATCGCCGCGAACACGGCGATTTTCAGCATCGCGGATGCGATTCTGGTCCGGCCGCTTCCCTACCGAAATGCGGCGCGGCTCGTGATGGTTTGGGAAGACGCCTCCAGTTATGGGTTCCCCAAGGACACTCCCTCTCCAGGAAATTTTGCCGATTGGAAGGCCCGTAATCAGGTTTTCGAAGACATGGCCGCAGTCTCGCCCATCGAGTCGTTCAATGTCACCGGCGACGGCAATCCCGAAGAACTTCTTGGCGGAAACGTCACCGCGAATCTCTTTTCCCTTCTCGGCGCCAGCTCCGCTATCGGCCGCGACTTTCGATCCGAGGATGATGTGCCCGGAGCTTCTCGGGTGGTGATTCTGAGTCACGGGCTCTGGGTGCCACGATTCGGCGCGGAACAGCAAATTGTCGGGAAAGAAATTTGGCTCAACGGAGAGAAATTCACAGTCATCGGCGTGATGCCGGCGGGCTTCCAATTTCCCGATCGTGAATCGGAACTCTGGGTTCCAATCCAATTTACGAAACAGCAGTTGGCGAATCATGGGAGTCATTTTCTTGAAGTGGTCGCGCGGCTGAAGCCAGGCGTGTCGCTGGAGCAGGCGAACGCAAATCTCGCGACGATCGCGAAGGAACTGGAGAAGGAACATCCGGACGACAATCAGAAGATCGGCGCCGTCGCTGTTCCGTTACGCGAAGAATTGGCCGGGAACATGCGCGCCGCAATTCTCGTGCTGCTTGGCGCGGTTTGTTTCGTGCTGCTGATTGCGTGCGCCAACGTCGCGAACTTACTGCTCGCGCGCGCTGCGGGCCGGCGGCGCGAATTGGCGATGCGTCTCACGCTGGGCGCCAGCCGAGGCCGCATCACCCGGCAGATGTTGACCGAGAGCGTCCTGCTGGCCGTGCTTGCGGGAGCGTGTGGGCTGCTGCTCGCGAGTTTTGGCACGCAACTCCTTGCGCGGTTGATACCCGCCGGAATCGCACCGTTGGAAGGGGCGGGTGTCGACGGCCGCGTCTTGGCGTTCACGCTCGGGCTTTCGGTGATTACGGGAATTCTCTTCGGCATCGTGCCCGCGTTGCGCGTTTCGCAGATTGATCTGGTTACGTCGCTAAAACAAGGCGGCGGGCAGAGCGGTGTGGGCTCGGGCGGACGCAGTCTGCGCGACGCTCTCGTCGTTGCGGAAGTGGCGCTCGCGATCGTTCTTCTGGCCGGAGCCGCGCTGATGATCCGAAGCTTCGAGGCGTTGTATCACAACGATCCTGGTTTTCGCGCCGATCACGTCCTCGCGATGCGAACGCTCTCTGCCGCTGCCGAAATATGCTGATTTTGCGCGAAGGACATCTTTTTACAACGAAGTGCTGACTCGCGTCGGCGGCTTGCCCGGAGTCGTTTCCGCGGGATACACCACTTGGGTTCCGCTGACGAATCAGGGGGAGCGTCGTGATCAGGCTCGAAGGCCATCCCGATCCCGCGCCGGGACACGAGCTGATTCCGAACGTGCGGCTCATCAGCTACGGTTACATTCGCACGCTGGGCATGAAGCTCGTCGACGGACGCGTGCTTCGACGAACGCGATGGAACGGACACGCAGCCAGTCGCGCTGATCAACCAGACGATGGCCAGGAACTACTGGCCGGGGGAAAATCCCATCGGCAAGCGGTTTCACAAAGGTGACGATCCGAATCGGCCGTGGATTACGGTGGTCGGAATCGTCGGTGACGTTCACCAGGTCGCGCTTGATCGGCCGGCGCGGCCCGAGATGTACATGTCCTACCTGCAGCAGGCTTCGTTCGAGCCGAATCTTTTCAGTCCGCAGTATCTGACGGTGAGGACCAGCGGCGATCCGATGCAGATGGCGGAAATCATCCGCCAGCAAGTGTGGGCTGTCGACAAAGAGCAGGCCGTGGCGAACGTGATGCCCCTCGAAGAGCTCGTGGACGACGAACTCGCTCCGCGAAAGATGCAGACATCGCTTCTCGGCGGCTTTGCCGCGCTGGCGTTGCTGCTGGCGACGCTGGGGATTTACGCCGTGCTTTCTTTCGCGGTGACGCAGCGCACGCAAGAAATCGGCGTGCGCGCAGCGCTGGGCGCCGAGCCGGCAGACATTTTGCGCATGGTCTTGTCGCAGGGCATGAAACTGTTCGTTGTGGGAGCTGCAATCGGACTTGCTGCGGCTTTCGCGTTGTCGCAAGTGATCGTTCATTCGCTCTACGGCGTGAGCGCCACCGATCCGCTTTCCTTTGCGGGCGTCACCGTGCTTCTGGCCGCGGTGACGATGTTCGCGTGCTACATCCCGGCGCGGCGCGCGATGCGCGTGGACCCGCTGGTGGCTCTTCGCTACGAATAACGCCTGGGCAGGCGGTGAGATGCAAGGGACGCAGCCGGGAACATTTTCGATTTTGATGAACGCTTGACGGACTCTTGATGGATTGCGGCGGCGGAGAAAAGGAATGGGAGCACTGTTGCAAGATGTTCGCTACGGGATTCGCACGCTCCTGAAAAGCCCTGGATTCACAGTGGTTGCCGTTCTCACTCTCGCCCTGGGAATCGGAGCGAATACGGCGATCTTCAGTGTCGTGCAAAGCGTATTGCTGCGACCGCTTCCGTATCCGCAGCCAGGTCATCTCGTGGAAATCTCAAACAATTATCTGCCGGCGTTTGCGCATTTGGGATTGTCGCCGGGGGACTATGCAGACTGGCGGCGGCAGGCGACTGCCGTTTCCGAGATGGGCGCTTACAGCTCAATTCCGCAAGGCTTCAATTTACTGGGTGACGGGGACCCGGAGCGCGTTCAGGGAAGCTATGCGAGCGCATCTTTTTTCCCGATGCTCGGAATTAAGCCGATGGCTGGCCGTTCGTTCGTTCCCGAAGAGGACAAGGCAGGGAGCGCACCGGTAGTGATGTTGAGCCATCGGCTCTGGCAGAGCCGCTTCGGTGCGGATCCTGCGTGGTGGGCCGCGCCATCGCGCTCGACAAACAGCGCTACACGGTCGTAGGCGTGCTACCGCCAGGTTTTCAGTTTCTTCGATGGGCGGATTTGTGGATGCCGATCGGACAGTTCGGAGACGATCTAACAAGCCACGTTCATCATGATTTCAACGTGATTGCGCGGTTGAAGCCCGGGGTGACGCCCGCGCAAGCTAAAGCCGAAATGGTCTCGCTGAACCATCAGGAAGAGATTGCGTTCCCAGACACGCATCGGCATTGGAGCGTGGCTGTGGAGCGCCTGGAGGCGCCCGACGCAGCCCGATTACGAACCACTCTGCTGGTGTTGTTCGGAGCGGTCGGGTTAGTGCTCCTGATCGCGTGCGCCAACATCGTCAATTTGCTTCTGGTGCGGAACGCGGCTCGGGAGCGAGAGGTAGCCGTTCGAACGGCTCTCGGGGCAAGTCATTGGCGTTTGATCCGGCAATTGCTGACGGAGAGCGTCCTGCTGTCGTTGTGTGGAGGCATTGTCGGTCTGCTCTGCGCAATCGGCGGATTGAAAGGCTTGATGGCGTTCGTTCCGGCCGATCTGGCCGTCCTGCACGACGCGGAGCTGAACCGCTGGGTGCTGGGATTCACAGTGTGCGTTTGCGTGGCAGCGGGTCTGGCGTGCGGAGCGCTGCCGGCCCTGCAAGCGTTGAAGACGAATCTGAACGACGTTTTGAAACAGGGTAGCAAGGGAGCGAGCGCGCGCGGGAGTCACCAAGTTCACAACGCGCTTGTCGTGGCCGAGATTGCGATGGCGCTGGTTCCTCTGATCGGGGCGGGCCTGCTCTTGCGGAGCTTCCAGCATTTGCTGAGCGTCGAACCGGGATTCCGGACGGACCACGTGCTAACAATGAATGTTCCGCAGGCCGCTCTCACGCTGGCGCAGGTGAGTCAATTGACCACCGCGCAACAAATCGAGCTAGGACAGAAGCAATCGCTGCAATTCGAGCAAATCGCACAACAGATTCAGGCGCTTCCGGGAGTGAAGAGCGTTGGCGCGATTGACGATTTGCCTCTCGGCTCCCAACTCCGGCAGGCGTCGCGCTTCGTGATCGAAGGGCGGCCGATTCCTCCCGCGGATGCTCGCCCAATCCTTCAATTCCGGACCGTGAGTCTTGGGCTACTTTTCCGCGATGAGCATTCCTCTGCTCAAAGGCCGATCGTTCACGCCGGACGATTGGAAACTTCAGAACGTCACCGTAATCAACGAGGCGATGGCGCGCCGCTTTTGGCCCGACGGCGATTTCCTGGGCAAGCGAATCAATCTGTGCTCGATGTTTCCAACGCCGTGCTGGTCTTCGATCATAGGAGTCGTGGGCGACGTGCACCAGTTTGGGCTTGATGGCGAGCCGACGTTCGACGCTTATTTTTCCGGCGGATGGACGCCTTTCGTCGTGATCCGCACGTCTTCGGACCCTGCGTCGCTGACTCCGGCCGTGGCGGATATCATCCACAGAGTGGACGCGAGTTTGCCGGTGACGCAGGTGATGACGATGGACGACCTACTATCAAGTTCCGTTTCGCCGCGACGTTTCTCGGCCGTGCTGATTGGAGTTTTCGCCGGACTCGCCCTGTTGCTGGCAGCAGTGGGAATTTATGGCGTGATGAGTTACGTCGTGGGACAGCGAACGCACGAGATTGGAATCCGCATGGCGCTGGGCGCGCAGCCGAGCGACGTGCGCCGGCTGGTAGTGAATCGGGGCGTGAAGTTGGCTGTGATCGGCGTCGCGATCGGGTTGGCTGGGGCGCTGGCGTTGACGCGGCTTCTTTCGAGTTTGCTTTTCGGCGTGAAGCCTACCGACCCACTTACGTTTGCGGGCGTCGCGCTGCTGCTCACGGGCGTGGCGATACTGGCTTGCTATGTGCCTGCCCGGCGCGCGATGCGCGTGGATCCGCTGGTGGCTCTTCGCTACGAGTAACGAAGGTGGAGTGGCGCGGGCCGCAGAAGGCGTTCGAACTTATGTCTGGACATGAAGTAATCAACAAGTAAAATAAGCCCCTTTGCTCTCGAGATGAAGGGGCGCAACCATGCAAACGCTCTGGCAAGACATTCGGTATGGGTGGCGAATACTCCGGCGGAATCCTGGGTTCGCGACGGTGGTCGTGTTGACGCTGGCAATCGGCATTGGAGCGAATGCGGCGATTTTCAGCGTCGTCTATGCTGTTTTGCTGCGTTCGCTGCCATACCCAAATCCTGACCGTATCGTTATAGTCTTCGAGACGGACGCGAATCGGAAACTCACTCGAGGGACCGTTTCGCCCGCGGAATTCCTCGACTGGCAGGAGATGAACCATTCATTTGAGGCGCTCTCGGCGATACGCCCGTCCAACGTCACCCTGACGGGAAACGGCGAGCCTGAACAAACCTGGGCCGTGCACACGTCCGGGAATCTCTTTCGGATGCTCGGCGTCAAGCCGGCGCTAGGCCGCGATTTCGTGGCCGAGGAGGAGCAACCAGGTCACGAGAAAGTGGCAATGATCAGCTACGGATTGTGGCAGCGCCGGTTCGGAGGCGATACCGGCGTCATCGGAAAGTCCATTTCGATCGACTTTAAGCCTTACACGCTCATCGGCGTCCTTCCTCGGAGTTTCTCGCTGTTTGGAACGAACGCGGCATTCGACGTCTGGGTTCCTTTCGCTTTCGACCGTGCACAGCTCGACCGTGAAAACCACGAACTCGTCGTTATTGGCAGGCTGAAGAGCGGAGTACCGATTCGTGTGGCGCAGACGGAAATGGAAACGATCATGGCCGCGCTGCAAAAGCAATACCCGAAAGTCGATCAGAAACTAGGCATACGCATCGCTGGGTTTCAGCAGGAGTTTACGAAGAACTTTGCGCCAGGCGCTGCCCGGTGCTTTTTGCCGCGGTTATTTTCGTGCTGCTCATCGCCTGCGCCAACGTGGCGAATCTGATACTTGCGCGCGCGGCGGTGCGTGAACGAGAGATCGCGCTGCGCGCAGCCCTCGGCGCGGGGCGTCGCCGCATTCTCAGGCAGCTTCTCACCGAGAGCGTGGTACTTTCGCTGATCGGTGGCGTCTTCGGTGCGCTCTGTCGCTTACGGTGGTATCCACTTCCTGCATCTGGTGCTCCCTGCAGCGGGAGGACCTCACGAGATTCCTTTTGCCGGCCGAATTGCGCTGAACGGAAATGTTCTTGCTTTCATTCTGGGGCTTTCGATGCTGACGGGAATCCTTTTCGGCTTTGCGCCCGCGATTCAGATTTCGCGCTCCCGATCTGGGCGAATCGATGAAGGAAGGAAGCCGTGGCTCGACGAGCGGCCGGCGAGGCCATTTCTTTCGTTCGTCAATCATCGTGACCGAGGTGGCGCTTTCGCTGATGCTGCTGGTGGGCGCGGGTTTGCTCATTCGGAGTTTCGCGCTACTGATGTCCGAGGACGTCGGGTTCAACCCCGCAAACCTGCTCACCATGCAACTTTGGCTGCCGGACGCGAGTTACTCCGCGCCCGCGCAGGTGACGAATTTCTACCGGCAGGTGCTTACGCAGGCAGACGCGATTCCAGGAGTGAAATCGGCCGCAGCGATCAATTTTCTGCCGTTCAGCGGATGGGCGGACTACTGCGATTTCGAAATCGCGGGCCGAACAACACCTCCCTCGGGGGATCAGTTTACGTCGCGCTACCGCGTGATCGACTCGCAGTACCTTTCGCACAATGGGGATTCCCGTTCAGAAAGGGCGCGATTTCGCATCGACCGACGGACCAGACTCGGCGGGCGTCGCTTTGATCAACGAAGCCCTGGTCCTGCGGTACTGGCCGGATGAGAATCCAATCGGGAAACAGATTCGCGTTCATTTTCCCGCTGTGAAGACTCCGTGGCAGCCACAGCCGCTAGATTCGTGGCTGACGATTGTCGGAGTGGTGGGAGATCTACGCGAATGGGATTGGGGCCTCGACAAAATTCCTGCCCTTTACTTGCCATACACTCAAAATCCGTCGCGCTTGATGAGCATCGTGATCCGAGCGAATGGCGATCCTGCGCAGCTCACGTCAGCCGTGCGGCACATTGTAGACGGCCTGGATGCGAACCTGCCGGTAACGAAGGTTCACACGATGGATGAGCTTCTGGCGCAAGCCGTGTCTCAGCGGCGGTTGAGCATGCTGCTGCTGGCAGTCTTCGCGGCGGTGGCGATGCTTCTCGCTGCCGTGGGCATTTACGGCGTGATGGCCTACACCGTTGCGCAGCGCACTCACGAGATCGGGATCCGCATGGCGCTCGGGGCTGAGCGCGCCGACGTTCTGCACATGATTGTGGGCGACGGCATGCGTCTGGCAGGACTCGGCCTGATTGCGGGATTGATCGCCTCGGTGATAGCGATGCGTTTTCTGCAGAGCCAACTGTATGGCGTTCGCTCGACGGACCCGGTCACGTTTATATGTGTGGCGGCAGTACTCTCCGTGGTTGCGGCGACGGCGTCTTATTTTCCGGCGCGGCGCGCGACCGAGGTGGATCCGCTGGTCGCACTGCGTCACGAGTAGTCGAGTTTCGAGCAAGGTTGGGGCGTGGGAGAAGCAAACTGATGCGCACTTTGTGGCAAGACTTGAGATATGGCGTCCGCGTTCTCACCAAGAACGCGGGTTTTGCAGCGGTCGCCATTTTGACTCTCGCGCTCGGGATCGGCGCCAATACGGCGATTTTCACCGTCGTTAACGGCGTGCTGTTGCGTCCGCTTCCGTTCCCGGATCCGTCGCACATCGTGCTGGTCCTTGAGCAGAACGCTCACTTTCCCGGCATCATCTCAACATCCTACGAGAATTACGAGGATTGGCGCGATCAGAGCCATTCGTTCGAGTCCATGCAGGCTTCGTGCGCCGCGAATCTCACCCTCACCGGCACTGGCGAACCGGAGCGCCTGACAGCGCGACGCATGACCGCAGGTATTTTTCCGCTCCTTGGAGTCACTCCTGTTGCAGGCCGCACGTTCCTTGCCGAAGAGGACCGCGCGGGGGGACCGCCGGTCGCGCTGATCAGTTACGCTTTATGGCAGCGGCGTTTTGGGGGCTCGCGCGATTGGATTGGAAAGACGATCGCCCTCGATTCTCAGCCGTACACACTTGTGGGAGTTCTGCCGCCCGGTTTTCTCTTCCTGCAGCCCGCAGACGTTTTCGTGCCGTTTGAGCCCTGGGCAAAAACGCTGCCGGACGACCGCGACTGGCATCCTGGGATCATTCCCGTCGCTCGCCTGAAACAGGGGGTAACCATCGATCAGGCTCGCGCGGAAATGAAAACAATCGCGCAGCGTCTCGAAAAGCAGTATCCGCTTTACGACAGCGGCGTCAGTGCCGACGTCCTTCGCCTTCAAGATCGCATGGTGCAGAACGTTCGCCCCGCGCTGATTGTCCTGCTGTGCTCCGTCGGGTTTATTTTGCTGATTGCCTGCGCGAACGTTGCGAATCTCTTGCTCGCGCGCGCGGCTTCACGTTCCAAAGAAATCGCGATTCGCACCGCGCTGGGCGCAGGTCGCACGCGACTCGTCCGTCAGCTTCTTACGGAGAGCATCCTGATTGGAGCGGCCGGCGGGGCGCTTGGGCTGCTTCTGGCGAACGCATCTCTCGGGCCTTTGCTCAACCTCGCGGGGAAGAGTGTCCCGAACGTAGGCCTGATCCATATCGACTATCAAGTGCTGGCCTTCGCAGCGGCCGCGTCGGTGCTGACCGGTGTGTTCTTCGGGCTGATACCGGCGCTCCGCACGTCAAAACTCGATTTGCGCGAGACGCTGAATGAAAGCGCGCGAGGTTCGACGGGCGGCCGCGCAGGCCACCGGCTCCGTTCGATCCTCGTGGTCTCCGAAATCGCCCTTGCCATGGTGCTGTTGGTCGGAGCGGGTTTGCTGCTGCGGAGCTTCGAGAGGATGCAGGCCGTTTCTTCCGGCTTCCAGACCGACCATTTACTCGCCGCGGATATTCCGCTGTCTCCCGTCGCCTATCAGAAGCCGGTGCAGAAGTTCGAGTTCTTCGATCGGCTCCTCGCGCGCGTTCGAGTACTGCCGGGTGTGCGTTCGTCCGGCGCCGCATCCTTTCTGCCGATGAGCGGAAATGGCTCGATCATTCACTTCAATATTTTCGGACGGCCGCCGAAGGATGCCCATGAGTTCATTGCAGCCGGGTACCGGACAATCACGCCGAACTACCTTGAAACGCTGGGCGTGCCTCTCCTGGCGGGACGGATGATCACGGACGCGGACTCCGAGAAAGCTCCTTTCGTCACCGTCATCAACACTTCGATGGCGCATCAGTTTTTTGCGAACGAATCGCCTCTCGGAAAGAAGGTCCAATTGGGAGCGCTGCCCGATGAAGACGTGCCCTGGATGGAAGTGGTGGGCGTGGTCGGCGACGTGCGTCCCGGACTCGGCGTCGAGCCGCAATCGGAGATGTATCTGCCATACCGGCAGGCGGATGCCGTGCTTCCGGTTTTCCAGCTCTCCGTTGTTCTCAGGACGTCGCTTGATCCGGAAGCCGAGTCGTCTGCGCTGCGAAGCGCGCTGCATGAAATCGACAGTAACCAGCCGCTCGTCAACGTGCGTACGATGGAAGACAACATGGCGGCGTCCGTCTCGGAGCCAAGATTCCGCACGTGGTTGCTCGGATTGTTCGCGCTGCTCGCGCTGGTGCTTTCGACCATCGGAATTTACGGAGTCATGTCCTACTCCGTGAACCAGCGGACGCACGAGATTGGGATTCGCGTCGCAATGGGCGCTCAGTCAACCCAAGTTTTTGGTCTGGTCACGGGCGAGGGCCTGCGGCTGGCGGTAATCGGGGTTGCGCTGGGGTTTGCCGCTTCGCTCGCGCTGACGCGCGTCTTACGGAGTTTTCTCTACCAGGTTAGCGCGCTCGATCCAGTGACGTTCGTTTGCGTGTCTCTGGTTCTAATAGGCGTTGCGATTTTCGCGTCGTATCTTCCGGCGCGGCGCGCGACGAAGGTGGATCCTTTGGTCGCGCTGCGTTACGAGTGAGAAGATGAAATTAATTGCCAAATATGAAACGGGAACGCGGGTGAAAAAGAGATGAGCTACATATCAGACGCTGAGCCGAGAGCGAACAGCGTCAGAATCCAGGGAGAATCTTTTCGCAACATGAATCCACTACAATCAACCCGAACACGAATCCTGGTCGCCGATGACCAGCCGGACATCCGCGAGGCGCTGCGTTTGCTGCTGAAAGGCGAAGGTTTCGAGACGGAAACCGTGGCGTCGCCCGCCGCGGTTCTTTCGTCGCTCGAAGCGCGCGAATTCGACGCGTTGCTGATGGACTTGAACTATGCGCGCGACACGACTTCCGGCCAGGAGGGACTGGATTTGCTGTCGAATATCCGCGCAAAAGACAGCACGCTTCCGATCATCGTGATGACCGCGTGGGGAAGCCTCGAGCTTGCGGTGGAAGCGATGCGCCGCGGCGCGAAGGACTTCGTCCAGAAGCCGTGGGAAAACGCGCGCTTGCTGGCAATCCTGAAAACGCAGATCGAGCTGTCGCAAGCCCTGCGCAAGAGCCAGCGCCTGGAGGCCGAGAATCGTTTGCTGCGCGCCGACGGCCGGCCCACCTTGATCGCCGAATCGGCGGCGATGGTGCCGGTGATGGATCTGATTTCGCGCGTGGGGCCTTCGGATGCGAACGTGCTCATCACGGGCGAGCACGGCACGGGCAAGGAAGTGATCGCGCGAACGCTGTATGCCCTCTCTTCGCGCGCGGGGCGTCCGCTCGTGACGGTGAATGCGGGCGGCCTGCCGGAAGGCGTTTTCGAGAGCGAGCTGTTCGGCCACGTGAAGGGCGCGTTCACGGATGCGAAATCGGATCGCGTGGGAAGGTTCGAGCTCGCCGACGGCGGCACGCTGTTTCTCGACGAAATCGCGAACGTCCCGATGAACCTGCAGGCAAAACTTCTGCGGGCGCTGGAAACGGGTGAACTGGAACGCGTGGGATCGTCCACCACTCGCCGCGTGGACGTGCGTATTCTTTCGGCCACCAATGCGGATGTGCAGACGGAGGTGGCAGGCGGGCGGTTCCGCGAAGACTTGCTCTTCCGGCTCAACACGATCGAGCTGCATCTGCCGCCTTTGCGCGAACGCCGGGAGGATATTCCGTTGCTCGCGCACCATTTCCTGAGGCAGTCCGCGCAGCGATATCGCAAACATCTGGAAGGGTTCGAGCCTGTGGCGCTGCAAGTGCTGCTCGATCATCCATGGCCCGGCAACATTCGCGAGCTGGACCATTCCGTCGAGCGCGCCGTGCTGCTGGCACAGGGTTCACAGGTTCGCGCGAGCGATTTGGGCCTTCGGCCGGCGCGCGAAGCTTCCCTGCGCCTCGACGAGATGAGCATCGAGGAAGTGGAGCGCGTGCTGATCCAGAAGGCGCTCGCGCGGTACGGCGGAAACGTGAGCCACGCCAGCAAAGCTCTCGGCTTGAGCCGCAGCGCGCTGTACCGGCGTCTGCAAAAATACAGTCTTTGAAACCCCTCCTGTATGAGCGGCGGATTTTGCTCCTGGCCCTGTCAGCGGGGCTCGGGAGCACGGTCGTCGCCATCATCCTTTTGTGGACCGGCGGCTATTCCTCCCGGGTCCAGTGGACTCTTACGGTTCTCATGGTTCTGGCGTGGCTGAGCTTCGGCTTCAGCGCGCAAAACCGCGTCATATTCCCGCTCCGCACGCTTTCGAATCTTCTTGCCGCGCTGCGTGAAGGTGACTTTTCGATTCGGGCGCGCGGCGCGAACCGGGACGACGTGCTCGGCGAAGTGCTGCGCGAGGTGAATGCGCTAGGTGAAACGCTGCGGCAGCAACGGCTGGGCGCTCTGGAGGCCACGGCGCTGCTCCGCAAGGTGATGGAAGAAATCGACGTCGCGGTTTTCGCGTTCGACGGGATCGGGCTGCTTCGGCTTGTGAATCGCGCGGGCGAGCGCATGCTCGGCCAGTCTGCGGAGGTTCTGATCGGTCGCAACGCCGAAGAGCTGGGCCTCGATGAATTTCTGATCGGCGAGACGCCGCGCATGGTTCAGAGCGCGTTTCCGGGGAAATCCGGGAGATGGGAAATTCACCGCGGAAGCTTTCGCGAAGCCGGATTGCCGCATCAGTTGCTGGTGATCACCGACCTGAGCCGCGCGCTGCGCGAAGAAGAGCGCCAGGCGTGGCAACGGCTGATTCGCGTGCTGGGACACGAGCTGAATAATTCGCTCGCGCCCATCAAGTCCGTCGCGGAAAACCTGGGCAGCATGCTGGGACGCAAGGAGCGCGCGCCGGACTGGCAGGAAGACATGCGCGCAGGCTTGAACGTGATCGCGGCACGCACCGACGGGCTCGCGCGATTCATGAGCGCCTATGCGAGGCTTGCGAAATTGCCGCCGCCGGCGTTTCAGACGGTTGATGTCGGCGTTTGGATCCGGCGCGTCGTGGGACTCGAGCCGCGGATTCACATTCAGTTGAAAGCCGGGCCTGAATTGAGGATTCAGGCCGATCCCGACCAGCTCGAACAACTCCTGATCAATTTGCTGCGCAACGCGGTGGACGCGGCGCTCGAAACGGGCGGCGGCGTGCGCGTGGGCTGGGAACGCGACGACGCGCACGTCGAGGTCTGGGTGCAGGACGACGGGCCGGGCATTCCGAATTCCGCGAACCTGTTTGTGCCGTTCTTCACCACAAAGCCCAGTGGATCCGGAATCGGTCTCGTGCTGAGCCGGCAGATTGCGGAAGCGCACGGGGGGTCGTTGATGCTCGAAAATCTTCCATCACAACGCGGCGTAGAAGCTCGCTTGCGGCTGCCGACGCAGCAGCTCACTTAGCCGAGGATTTGCCTGTATCCACGGCCGGATCCGCCAGCGCGGCGACGCGGCGCTCCAGGTCGCGTGCGATCTCCGCGGGAGGCATGTCTTCGCCGAATTTCACCGGGGCGCCAATGGCCACGCGGACCCAACCCGGGGGCGCCCAGTGCTTGCGCGCCATCTTTCGCTCGAATAGGCCGTCGATTCGCATCGGCACCACTGGCACATGCAGGCGCGTCGCAAGCAGACCGATTCCCGAGCGAAATGAGTTCATCAATCCGTTTTGCGTGCGGGCCCCTTCCGGAAACACAAGGACGCTATAGCCGCGGTCAACCAGTTCGCCGGCAAATGCGAAGCTTTTGCGAAATCCCGAGCGCTGCGGCAAGCGGGAAGACGTTGAACAGCGCAACGACGAGGTAGTACTGCGTTTGAAGGAAGAGGCGCATGAACAGGCCGGCTCCTTCGGGCGGTTTTCGCATGGTCTCAAGCAGCTCTCCATCCATCGCGACGCCAAGCCGCCGGCGCAATTGCGCGGGGAGCGCAGCGATAATGAACCCGGGATCGACGTAGCCGATGTGATTCGAGACGATCAGCACTGGACCTGCGACTCCGGTTAGATTCTCGCGCCCCTGAATCTTCGGCCAGCCAAGAATCAGCATTGCCGGACGCTGCAAGAGATAAAACGCAGCAGTGCGGATCCAGCGGATAACGAGCGTCTGCGACCAGCGTGGGTAGTGAAAACCGCGTGCCGGTTCCGGCGGCCGCTCCACGAGCTGTTCGAGCTTGGCCGCCGTGTCCGCTTTGGTGAAATCGGTTTCGCTGAGGTCCACTTGGTAGCGGTCTTCGAGCGCGCTCAAGAGCTCGACGCGTTCGATCGAACTGAGTTGCAGCTTCGCCAATTCGGCAGCGGTCAGCGAGGCGCTTCCCGACATGCGACGCAAGAGTTCGCTCACGGGAGTGAAACCCTGTGCCGCGGGTTCCGCTGCAGAGGACCGGCCGCTCAGTTCCCGCTCCACGGCGTCTTTCAACTGCCTGAGGATCGGTTTTTGCGTCGGCGTGCGGGGAAAATCCCCCTCGCGCCAAACGTACCAATGGCGCATCTGCTGAAATGTGGCGAGCTTTTCGTTCGCGCGATGGACGATCGCTGCGGCGTCGGCTTGCGGGTCGCGCAGCAACAGCACCGCGCACGGCACTGCGTTTCCATCCCGTTCCAGACCGATGACAACGCAATCGCGCACAAGCGGGTCTTTGCGCAGCTCTGCTTCGAGGTCCTGGGGATAGACGTTGAGGCCTTCGGGCGTGACAATAACATTCTTGCGGCGCCCTTTGAAATAGAGCGTGCCGGCTTCGTCGCGCTCCCCGAGATCGCCGGTGTGGAACCACCCGTCGGCATCGAGCACGGGGGCGACGCCTGCGTCCTTCCAATAGCCTGATGCGACGTTCTCGCCGCGTACGAGAATTTCTCCTTCGTCGGAAAGTCTTCACCTGCATGCCCGGCAACGTTTTTCCGATCGAGCCCTGATTCAGCTGGAAGGGATGGTTCACGCTGACAAGGGAAGTGGTTTCGGTAAGCCCGTATCCCTGAATCACCGCGTAACCGAGCCGGGTCCAGAATTGTTCGGGCGCGGCGGGGAGCGCGGCACCGCCGGAAACCATCGCCCAGAATTTCCAGCCGAAACGCCTGCGAATCTTTCGGAAGCGCCACCACCGCTTCAGGAAATGTTCGCCATCCGCAGCTTGGTAATCGCTCTGGAATTTCTCGAACTCGCCGCGAGACGAGAGATCGCGTTCGATTTGGTCGCGCAGAGATTCAATCAGGCGCGGCACGGTGACCAGCACGGAGACGCGCTCGTCGTGAATCGTCCGAATCACTTCCGCGGGATTGAGAGTGTCGACAAAAACCGAGGTCCCGCCGAGAATCTGCGGCAAGAACACTCCCAGCAACTGGCCGAAGACGTGACTCAGCGGCAGAAGGTCGAGGAAGCGAATCGGGTGAAAGAGCCGCTCGTAGCGGCGGTAGCGATCGATTTCTCGTTTGATCGGCTCGAGGTTTGCGAGAAGGTTGCCGTGAGTGAGAACAACGCCGCGGGGTTCTGCGGTGGTTCCCGAGGTGAAGACGATTTCGATCGCGTCGCCGCGCGCAGCCGGAGTCGCGCGGAAAGTTTCCGCGGAGGCGATCGTCGAGACCACGCTGAGGTCTTCGAGGTGAATTACCGGTGTGGTGCCATCCAACGAGGGTAGCCCGAGTCCGACGACCGCGAGTTTGACGCCCGCTTGCTGCGCCACGCGCGCTGCGAAACCCTTGTTCGCGATCGCATCCATCGGAACGGCGATGACGCCGCGAAACATGCATCCGAGAAACGCCGCGATCCATTCGCCGCAATTTTCGCCCCAGATCAGTACGCGGTCGCCCTTTGCAACGCCTCGAAGGTCAAGTTCGCCGGCGAATCGCGTCGCAACGCCGAGCAAATCCGCATACGTCCAGCGGACCATCCGATAGCCGCGCCGCCAGACCACCGCGATTTCCTTCGAGAGGCGGGAATCGGCGCGAAAATATTCGAGAAGGGACTCGCGTGGCATTCCTCGATGAGTGTCGCTCATTCCTGGCTGGAATGGGAATAGTTCCGGTAGCGCGTGAGGGTGCGCGGCCTCGCCAGAAACAGGAAAGCCCGGCGACCTTGCGGACGCCGGGCTCCCTGCGGAGGAAGAAATTATTTTTGCGGCTGTGGTTGCGGCGGCTGTTGCTGCTGCTGCTGCGTTTGCTGCTTCTTGGCTAAGTCCGCCTTCGCAGGATCGGCTGAAACCGTGCTGCCCGGCTTCTGATACCGAGTCAGGAACGGCATAAATGGCGTGACTTCGAACGGCATCTTCTCGCGGGCGGAGTATAGCGGTACCGGCTTCGCCTTGAGAAGTTCGACGCGGTCGCTCCACGGATCGAGTTTGAGGCGCGCGCCGATCGGCAAAGCGGAAATCTGGTCGACCTTGTCCGGTTGGAGCTGTGGCTGCGTACCGGTCGTCAGCTGAGCGGCCAGATTGACCCTGTTTCCAAGGCGCGGGTTGATGAGCGACGGCAGCGCCTTCGATTCGGAGTCCAACTGCCGGAGGAACAATTGGGCATTGCCCAGTTTATCTTTGTACGGCGATTTCTGGAGAAGCTCGACGGCCTTCTCGTTCGCTTTTTGGAGCTGGGCCGCATTGTCCTGGAATGAGAAGTGGCTCAGCGCTTCCACGGTTGAAACGTTGGTCGTATCGTTGAAGCCCCACTGGTCGGTAGTCGGCTTGGTCACAATGATGTTGGCCAGTTCCTGGGCGAGCATGGTCGCCAGGCTGGCCTCGTCGGGAAGGACGTCGAGGAGGCCGCGGCTGAGCACGATGGTGTGGCCGATGGAAAAGGATTCGAGGGTGCCGGTGACGAGAACGCGGCAGTGAACTTCGGGCTCGATGTCGAGATTGTTGGTGACTTCGAGGTTGTTGACGACGGTTTCGAGTAGCTTGTCAACTTCCCCCGGAGGCGCCAGCAATCCGGTGCGCTGCAGGCGATCGAGCACGTTGATCTCAGCCACATGCTGCCATTCGCGCTCGGCCTCGATCGGCGAGCGATCCGTCTGCTGCGCTTGGCCTGGTCAATGGCGGTGGGGGACTCGATCGTGAGCTCGCTGAATTCCGTTTCGCGCGTGACGTTCTTCAGATCGTAACCCCACAGGCGCGTCTGCGACTTGAACCGGACATGCCCGCCGAGAAAATCTCGCAGGTCGGATTCCTGGCTGAAGATGAAAGCGGGAAGCCAAAGGCCGGGCTGCAGATTCAGGCGCCAGCTATCAAAGTGGAGGTTGTAGCCATTGATTCCGCTCACGGGCGTGTAGACGCCGTTGAAACGAACAATCGTGTAGTCCTGATTCTCCGCCCACACGCGACCCTTGAACCGTCCGCGGCCGGATTTCGGAAGCGGAGTGATGTCGAACACGACGCACTTGACGTCGCCGAGGAATTCGGTGCGCACGTAGTCGAACTGATAGTGCTGGCGATCGAATCCGTTCGTGTCGAGGTAAATCATCTGCAGGAAGCCCTCGGGAACGAAATCCGCCTTGAACAGGCCGCTCACGTGATAGAGAGGATTGAATTCATCCATGCTTGCCTTTTTTCTTGGTCAGCATCGAGTTGTCGACGACGCCTTTGATCAGGTTCGCCTGGCCAAGGTAATAGTGGTCGTGCACGGGAATGGCGCCCATGTCCGCGTCGGGCTTCATGTCCTGAACGTAGGTTTCGATCAGCGGATTGTAGCGGCGGATGGTTGCGATTTCGTCATGCTCGCGCGCAATCAGACGGTCGATGGCCTGGTTGACCGTCGTAACCGGAGCTGCGGTGGCGGTTGCCGGCTGCGGTTGCGTCTGGTCGGCGTTCTGCGTCTGCGCCGAAGCCACGCCGGCAAGGCCGCCCACAAGGAATATCGAGAGACAAAAACTCTTCCACGTACGCATTGCACTCCCCCTATCAGTACGCCAATTGGAAAACGATGTGGACGATTGCGGTGGAATCCACCGGCTGGCCTTCTTGCTGCGCGGGGTGAAAACGAATCTGACGCGCCGCTGATTCCGCGGATTCGTCCAGACCGTATCCCAGACCCTGCACGACGCGCTCCACTTTCACATCACCCGATGCCGAGAAGACGACTTGCAACAAAACTTCACCCTCAATTTTCTTGTCCCGAGCCTGGTCCGTGTAAACGGGCTTTGGCTTGAAGAGAATCTCGACGGGCTTCGAATTCGAGACTGCCGCGGCCTTCTTCACTTGCGGAGCCGCCGTGGCATGCTCGTCCGCGAACCCCCCCTGCTGAACCGTCCCGTGATTGCCGCCGCCCGCACTACCCGTAGCAACACCGTTGCCAAATCCCGTGCTGGCAATCACGCCCTTCGCGCCTTTTGATCCGCCGGTGCCGTTGCCATACCCGGGTCCCGGCGGCAGGTCGTAGCTGCCAAGGGCGTTGACGTTTACCGCGTGCGTGACCTTTGCGGTGGATGGGAGTCCGTTGGGGTCTCCAAATCCGCCGGTTTGAACCTCTTCGCGAGGTTTCTTTATGGTCGGAATCGCGGAGCTTCCCATCGAAACCGGCGGCTTCGGATCAGGGAAAGCCTTCGCCACTTCCGTCATGTCGGGCGCCTGAGTGTTCTTTTTCGCGGTCGCGGGTTTCGCTACCGGCGAAGTAAACACAGGGTTGTAGATTTTCGGTTTCGGCGGAACGATTTCCACCGGCTTGGGAATCTCTTTAGCGACGATATTGTGTGCTTTATAGGGGCAACTTTTGCCGGGGGAGGAGGCGGCTGTGGCTTCCAAGCCACCACCGGCGGCGCCTCAATCGGGCGTCACCCAATAGCGCTTGACGGCTTCGAGCTTCTCCGGCATCAGCATCGGCAGGATCACCAGGATGGCGACTATAAGGCATTGCAGCCCAAAACCGGTACCAACCAGGTCCCAGCGCGTGCGGCCTTCCGGAAGGATCGCGTCATTGAAGACAGCTCGATTTGTAGCCCGTGCCATAGATTCACCCAATACCCTTCCTTAATTCGTTGGACCCCGCCGAGGCACACAATTGTGGCTCGCTACCTTAGTACTAGGCCAACGGGCTGGAGTGAATAGGACTGAAGTACTATTCTACTCTCAGTCGTGCCGAAAGCGATAGCCCCGCAGAGAGAGTTTTCCACAGCTCTTGCTCTGCTTTTCGTCTCAGATTGGGAATCCTCCTCCCGTGGCGTTTCCATCTGGAACTGAACCCGACCTTAACCCTGGATGCGGTGTTACGTTGCGCGGGTTTTCTGAGTATACGCCCCTGTGGCTTGCACTTCCGCTACCAGATTTGCCTGAGGTTGTTCAAACCGGTGGATCCTATGGAGTTCGAAAACGGCTCGGCTCGGAATGCACCAAACCCCCAAAAGGAACCAAGAAAAGGCGTGGGAAAAGGTACGACGAAGGGACGCGAACCGTCTTACGTTCGCGCCCCTCCGCTCCTGTGATTTAGTGAGGTTCAACAACAATGTAACGCGTCACACCGTTCGAATTCGGGGAAAGCGAATTCGGGATCATGACGAGCAGCAGCACCGACCGATCGCCGGCGCTCTGCAACGCTTCCTTGTATTGTTGAACGTTGTTGACGGGCCTGTGGTTGACTTCCTGAATGATCAAGCCGCGTTGCAATTCGGTCGCCGCCGCTGGGCTGGCCGGATCGATCGAACTTACGACGACGCCGTGCGTGCCTTCCGGAACTCCGAGCTCTTGAATCATGTCTGGAGTGACGTTCTGCACTTGAACTCCTTGCATGGCGCCAGAGCCACTTTCCTCGCCTTGGCCCGTCTGCGCTTCCTTCTCAGGCTCGAGTTCGGCAAGAGTAACCTTCACCTCTTGATCTCGGTTGTCACGCCAGATGGTGAGATTGGCGGAGCTCCCTGGCGCCATTTGCGAGATTCGGAGGCGGAGATCATTGGCTGAGGCGATTGGCTGACCATTTACCTTGAGGATGACGTCACCGCGCTTCAAGCCCGCTTGCGCGGCCGGCTTACCTGGTTCGACGCTTCCCACCAAGGCGCCGGTGGCGTCATGGAGACCGAATTCCTTAGCCATTTCCGGTGAGACGTCTTGAGGCAGAAGGCCGAGGAACCCACGGACGACTTTGCCGTGCTCGACGAGCTGACTCATCACGTTGTGGGCCATGTTGATCGGGATGGCGAAACCGATACCCTGGTTTCCTCCGGAGCCGCCGGAAAGAATCGCGGTGTTAATGCCGACCAGATTGCCGTGCAGATCGATCATCGCGCCGCCGGAGTTTCCCGGATTAATCGCGGCGTCCGTCTGAATGAAGTCTTCGAACCGCTCGATCTGTCCACCCATTCCGCGACCCGTCGCGCTCACGATTCCCATCGTGGCCGTTTCGCCGATTCCGAAGGGATCTCCAATCGCGAGCACCACGTCGCCTACTTGCAATTTCGAAGAATCGCCGATCGGCAGAGTGGGCAAGCCGGTGGCATTGATCTTGAGGACTGCAACATCCGATTGCGGATCGGTCCCCACCAGCTTTGCTGTGAAATCACGCTTATCAGCGAGTTCGACCTTAATTTCGGTCGCTCCGTCGATTACGTGATTGTTCGTCACGATGGTACCGTCCGAAGTGACGATCACGCCCGAGCCGAGGCTCTGCTCTCTTTGTGGTTGAGGTTGCACGCGTCCACCCTGATCGCCGAAGAATTGCCGAAAGAACGGGTCATTGAAGAAGGGCATCGACTCACCGGCCTTTGGCTTCACAATCTTCGAAGTGTGGATGTTCACGACCGCGGGAAGCGCCGGCTTCAACACAGAGGCGAAGCCGTTTGCAAATGTGCCGAGGGGCACCGGCGAGCTGTCGCGCGCGACTGCTACCGGAAGGCTCGGTGCGCCGTAAACGGGGTTACCAGACCAGTTTCTAAGGCCGGTTGCGAGTATCGCGCCACCGGCAAGCGCCGCCAGGACCACCACGGTGGCCACCCAGCGGCGTACTCGTAAGGTGCTGCTATTCATAGCCGTCTCTCCTTGATTTCAGCGAGGATGCCGCCGCAGGCATCTCGCCGTATAACTGTTAGACGTAAATTCCACCTGTTTGGTTTTGCGCGGCGATACGGGTGCTCAGGAACCGACGTTTTCACTAGCTGGATTTGATTAACGCCCAATAAATGGCCAACTTCGGCCCACGTCTTCCATTCCCTATTATACCGCTGTTTCTGAGGTCTCTGACCGCACTCAATACCTGGCCGCTGCGCACTTCTCAGTTAACGCTGATCAGGCGCGCTATGAAGAAGGCTGCGGCCGCTGCGAGACCACCCACGAGAACCGTCTGAAGTCCTCCACGAAGGGGCTTCACTCCCGTGTAGTGGCCCTTGATTGCGCCGAACACAAACAGCGCCAGCAGCGTCACAGAGATCGACACCCACAGCGCGGGAACCACTTGCTTCATCAGGATGTACGGCGCCAGCGGGACGAGTCCTCCGGCGATATAGGACGCGGCAATCGTTCCTGCGCTGCGGGCCGCGCGAGCCGGATCGGGCGCCTCGAGGCCGAGCTCGAATCGCATCATGAAATCCACCCAGCGCTTCTGGTTGGAAGTGATCGCGCTCACCACCGGCTGCATCTGCTGTTCGGATAGTCCGTACTCGCGGAAGACTTTCGCCACTTCCTCGATTTCCACTTCCGGCAGCTCCACCGTCTCGCGATATTCGCGATCGAGTTCCGACGCGTAGTGCTCGGAATCCGTCTTCGCCGCCAAATATCCGCCGAGTCCCATAGCAATCGAGCCCGCCGCGATTTCCGCCAGACCAGCGGTAACGATGATCGCCGGGCCCTTCGCCGAGTAGGCGAGCGCTCCTGTCAATCCGGCTGCGAGCGCGAATGGAACCGTCAGGCCATCGGACATTCCGATGACGATGTCCCGCACGGCGGCCGTGGCAGTGAAATGCTTTTCAACGTGTTCGACGGATGGCATCTACAATCCCTCCCGAACATCTAATTTTTTGAGCGCCTGTTCCGCACAGTCCCGCGAGGCGCGTATAATTATGGGGCAAGACGGGAATTAAGGATTCACAATTACGGAGGTAGAAATGACCCAAACTTCTGGACAAGGAGCTGCTCCCCAGATGACTTTCACGTTGCCGCCGTTGCCGTATCCTTTCGACGCACTCGAACCGTACATTGATGCGAAAACGATGGAGATTCACCACGACAAACATCATGGCGCTTACGTTACGAACCTAAACAAAGCGCTCGAAGGGCATGCAGACCTGCAGAGCCTTTCGGTGGAACAACTGCTTGGGCAAATCAACAAAGTTCCCGAAAACATCCGCACGGCCGTCCGCAACAATGGCGGCGGCCACATGAATCACTCGATGTTCTGGAAGATCATGAAGAAGGGCGGTGGCGGCGAGCCGAAAGGCGAGCTGGGCGACGCCATCAAGAGCGCGTTTGGGACCTTCGCCGACTTCAAGACGAAGCTCGGCCAGGCCGCTACGACGCGATTCGGTTCAGGCTGGGCTTGGCTGTTGTTCCGCGACGGCAAGCTCGTGATCGAATCCTCGGCAAACCAGGACAATCCGATCATGGACGGTGGCAAGGCTTTCTTCGGGCTCGACGTCTGGGAGCACGCCTACTACCTCAAGTATCAAAATCGCCGCGCGGATTACATCGAGGCGTGGTGGAACGTGATCAACTGGGATCAGGTGGCCGAGAACTTCAGTCACGCAAAGAAGTAAGACCGGTCCGAGCTGGTCAGTTTCTAAGAACGAGCTAGTTCAAAGAGGGCGTTTCGCGAGCGAGACGCCCTCTTGTTTTTGCCGTGGAGTGCAAAACGATCAGTGGGCCCAGATTTTCGCCGGGTCGGTTTCGTAAGGATAGACGTGAACCATCCAGCCGAAAACCTGCGGAATCCAATGCCCGCCGGCCTGCTCGCACGCGTCCTGCGTCGCAATCGAGCCGCCCATACCGAATTCCTTCATGTTGACGTCCTGGCGCCGCGCGCCCAGGGGCGCCATGCAGAAATTCACGTGTTTGTGCCACCGCGCCACACTGAGCGGCACGCGCTCGTTTAGCTCTTCTTCGGTGGCGTATTTTCGAGCCGTGAACATCGCTCCCTCCAGCTCGTATCCGCCGTTCACTTTCTTGTAGAGCAGCGAAGTGGGGTGCGCCGGATTGAAAGCGAAACCCGCTTCGTACGCGTACCGGTAATTCGTGAAGTGATACTGCTTCTGCGGGACGTTCGGGAAGAAAATCTTAAAGCCGTCCGCGAGCGCCACTCTGTAGTCCTTATATTTCTCCATCGATTCCCGTACGGTGTCGATGATTTCCTGGGCGCGCTGCTGATCGTTGGGATTCGCCGGTCGCAGCGTTGTCATAAACATATGCGGATTCATGTCCATGTGGTCGGACATCGAATCGGTTGCCGAGCGTGCGGCGTCGGGCTCCTTGGTCGAGTCGTGGTGCATCTCTTCCATGTTCATCCCGGCCATGTCGCTTTGGCTTTGCTGCGTGCTCTGTGAAGTTTGGGACTGCTGCGCCGCAACGCCCGTCGAAACCAGCAGCGCGGCGGCAACGAAAATGGCGGTTAGATTCGGCTTCATAATTGTCCTCGCAATTCCCTCTACTAAGTTAACGTGCGGCGCCGAAAAAAATTTCACGTCCTGCGGAGGTGTGCACGAAGCGCCATCTGGCCCACAAAAAAAGTATGGAGGCTCGGTCCTGCCGAGCCTCCATTTGGGGGGTGCAGCGGATCAACAACTTTGGTTAGCCGGGTGGACGCCTGTCCCGAGGCATTTTTCCCGGCTCTAAGTGAAACCCGGATGCCGCCGGAAAGTTGCGGTCCGCGGCGCCAACAACATGCGGCTGAAAATAAGGCACTTTGCCGGTGCCTTTCCGACCAGTACCAGAACTGGTGTCGGCCAGTTGCCCTTCAAGTTTCTCCCTACGTAGCGCACTCTTGACGCTCGCACGAAAATCTGTAAACTGCACTTTCGCCCATGGCGACTTTGCCAAGCCCGCTCGACGACGCCCTGCAGGAATTTCAATTCCCGCAACGTGAAGCCGCGTTCTTTTATGGCCTGTTTCTCCGCGGGCACTCGCCGGACGAATTGCGGCGCGACATCGAGGTTCCGGCGGCAGTTTTGGCGAAGTGGGACCGCGAAAGCGAGCGTGAGCCGCAGTTGCGCGCGCTGCTCGAGCGCATCGTCAACTATCGCCGGCACGTCTTGGCCATCTTCGAAAATCTCGTGTGCCACGATTCCGCCACGCAGAAGCTTCAATAGCACTCCGTTTGCGAATTCTCACGCTGAAAATGTGGCCTAGCCGGTAATTTCTGCTCTGCGCGGAGATTCGCCCCCGGCGGAAATGCACGCCCGTTCGCGTTGACTCCGCGTTACCGCTCATCTACACTTTTGCGGTCGGGTTGCTTGCCTCACCGCCTGCACTGTTCCCCGGTAGCTCAACGGTAGAGCATTCGGCTGTTAACCGAAGGGTTGCTAGTTCGAATCTAGCCCGGGGAGCCAACTTCTCCCTTTGCTCACGTGTGGCGGGGGTACGAGCGCAAAATCTCAATTGGGACTAAGGAAGAGATACCCAGGTTCGTTCTCGTGCCGGTTGTGATCGTCATGCCTCTTCGGGCGTCAGGGCAGCAGGCGGCTGCGAGCACTGGAAACCATTGTCGGAGCCTTGTTTGTCACCGACCCAATGGGAACCATTCGTTCGTCCCCGGAGCGAAAGTACAGATAAGCAGGCCAGTATCAGCGACTACAGAATCGGATGAAAAGGGCAAGTATTCGTTTGCATCGATCTTAGCCGGCACCTACACGGTTTAAGCATGTTCGCGGTGGTAGTGGATAAATTCCTTGAGGTATTGGCCGGCATCCATGATGTGATTCCACAACGCCTCGGCGGCGATTTCGGGATCGCGGGTGCGGCAAGCGGCTAGAAGTTTTCGGTGCGCTTCGCCGGCAAGATGCAAGTTGCGCGTGAAGACCAGGTGAAGGCGCGTATAGCGATCGCAGTTGTGATTGACGGTCTTCAGGAATCCGAGCATTACGGGCCGCTGGGCGGGCGCGTACAGCGTTGAATGGAACTGCCAGTTCCATTCACCCCAGGATTTCGTTTCAGAGTCTTTTTCGAGCGATTGCTCGAATTGCCGCAGGATGTCTTCGGCGCGGCGGAAATCCTCGTCAGTGAAGTTGGGAATGGCCTGGCGCAGCATGTAGCACTCGAGGACCGCGCGCGTTTCGAAAAGCTCCGCAATTTCCTCGGGCGATAGCGCCGAAACCACTGCGCCGCGATTCGCCACGATTGTGATTAGCCCCTCGGCAGCGAGATGGCTCAGTGCTTCGCGAACAGGGATGCGGCTGATCTGAAATTCGGCGGCAATCGCGTCCTGGCGCAACTGTTCCCCCTCGTGCAATTCGCCGCGGAGAATTTGCTCGCGAATCCTCTCGATGACGGCCGCAGCCAGCGATTGGCGAGGAATAGGCGTGGACTTTTTGGAGACGGAAGGTTTGGCCGCGCCGATCGACCGTGTGACTTGTTTGTGGCTCTTATGCGACTCCGCGCTCACGATTCAGTTCGCAACCTTGGATGAAAAGCACTGGTTCTAAGGCCGCCGATTTCGCGCATCTCGACGAGGGCCTCGCCCGGATAATCTATCACAACGGCTTCTGTGTCAATTCTCCATCCACCATGCGCCAAATGCCGAGCGGGTTTGCGTCCTGAAGCTCGCGAGGAAGGGCAGCGTCCGGAAAATCCTGAAAGCAAACGGGGCGCGCGAACCTGAAGATCGCCTGCGTGCCGACGGAGGTGGTGCGTCCGTCGGTGCTGGCAGGATAAGGCCCGCCGTGGACCATGGCGTGACACACCTCGACGCCCGTCGGAAATCCGTTGAAGATGATTCGTCCGACCTTGTTTTCGAGGATCGAAATCAGTTCCGCAAATTCGCGCAAATCTTCTTCCGTGCCGTGGATGGTGGCCGTGAGATGGCCTTCGAGATTTCGGGCCGCTTCGAGAATCTGCTGCTTGCTCGAGTAGCGAATCAGGAGAGTGGACGGGCCGAAGTGCTCCTCGGAGAGCGCGTGATTGTCGTTGAAGGACGAGATGTCGGTCTGATAGAGAGCGGCGCCGGCCGAGTAGGGATTGTCGGACCGCGATGCGCCTTCGGCAACCACGTCCACGTCTCTCAAGTCCTTGCGATTGCGGGCTTCGCGGTCGTAGTCGGTGCTGATGCCTTTCGTCAAGAGAGAAAATCGCGGGGCCTGCGCGACTTTGCCTTTGAGTTCGTCCACAAAATTATCCGACGGCTGGCCTTCCGAAAAGAAAATCAATCCCGGCTTCGTGCAGAACTGTCCCGCGCCCAGCGTGAAGGAGGCGTAAAGATCGGACGCGATGTTTGTCGCGCGTGCTTTCATTGCCCCGGGGAGAATGAATACCGGATTCGTGCTGCCGAGTTCCCCGTAAAAGGGGATTGGTTCCGGGCGGCTGGTGGCGAGGTTCATGAGCGAGCGCCCGGCGCCCGTCGAACCAGTGAATCCGCCCGCCTTGATGAGTGGATGTTGCACCAAAGCTGCGCCCACCGATGTGCCCGCCCCAAAGATGAGAGAGAAAACTCCCTCGGGCAAGCCGCAGGCTCGGACGCCGCTTCGCACCGCTTCGCCAACGAGCTGGCTGGTTCCCGGATGCGCCGAATGGGCTTTCACGATCACGGGATTGCCGGCCGCAAACGCCGAAGCCGTGTCGCCTCCCGCAACCGAAAAGGCAAGCGGGAAATTGCTGGCGGAAAACACGACTACGGGACCAAGAGGACGCAACAGGGAACGGATGCCTGGCTTCGGCAGGGGCTTGCGGTTCGGGTCGGGACGATCGATGCGCGCCTGCACCCATGATCCTTCTTCAATTACCTTCGCAAACAGACGAAGTTGATTGCAAGTGCGCGCTGTTTCCGCTTGAAGGCGCGGCTTCGGAAGCGCCGTCTCTAAATGCGCGCGCTCGACGAGGGGTTCCGCGATCGCTTCGATATTCGCCGCGATTTTGTTGAGAAACTCCGCTCGTTTCGCGCCGGGCAATTCGCGGAACGTAACGAATGCTTCGGCGGCGAGTCTCGCCGCGAGATCGACTTCTTCCGGAGTCGCAGCCTGAAATTCGGGTTCGAGCGCTTCCCCCGTAGCCGGATTGAACGCACGGAAGGTGCTCGTGCCTTTCGCGCCTTCGCCAAATCCTATGAGTGATTTTTGCGTCGCTGCCATAGTCAAAGCTCCTACCTCGTAGCCTGTCTCATCTCCGTGCTCGCCGATTTCGGGCGATGACGCATTGCGTCGTGAATCAGCTTTCGCGTCGCTTCGAGTTCTTCGCCTTCGACTTCAAGCTTTGGTGCACGGACCCGGGCGCTGCCTATCCCCAATTCCTCTTGCACTAATTTGATGAGCTGAACGAACTTTGGAACCGTGTCGAGGCGCAACAGCGGAAGGAACCAACGGTAGAGCTCGAACGCCTGCGCCGATTTTCCCTGGATTCCGTAATCGAACAAATCGACCGACTCGCGCGGCAAAGCATTTGCCAGTCCCGCAATCCAGCCCGTAGCGCCCACTCCAATTCCTTCCAGAATCGCGTCATCGACCCCGAGGAAAATTGCAAGGCGGTCACCAATGAGCGCGCGGATGGCACTCACGCGGCGCGCGTCGGCGCTCGATTCCTTCACCGAGTGCAAATTGCTATACTCGCCCGCCAGCTCCGCAATTTGCTCCGGAAGGAAGTCCGTGCCGTATGAGATGGGGTTGTTGTACAGCATGCAGGAAAGATCCGTTGCCTTCAGGACGCCGGCAACATGCGTCTTCATCTCGCGCCAGTCGCCGTGGTAGACGTACGGCGGAAGAATCATCAGGGCGTCGCAACCAATCTCGTCGGCGGCTTTGGCCAGGGCAACCGCCTCCGATGTCGTGAGCGAGGATATGGATGCGGTCACGGACGCCCGCCCTTGCAAGGCGTTTACGCAAGTGCGAAGGACCGCCAACTTCTCATCGAACGATAACGTGGCGCCCTCGCCGAGCGACCCGAGTGCAACAACTCCTGTACATCCGTTCTCGATAAGCCACCGGCAGTGATCGGCCACAAATCCGCGATCGATCTGATCCTTCTCGTTGAAGCAGGTAGTGATAGCCGGGATGACACCTTTCCATTTCATCGTGATCCTCCGTTAATTCAACTTGCCCGCTGACGCGATGCCCGATGAAAGTGCTGCGAGACTTGCGCACGGAACCGGAAACACCGGCGGGCGCACCGAATCGACTTTCCAACCGAAAAGAAATTCTGCTGCCGAGCCGCAAACGCGGCCTTGGCACGGACCCATGCCACAGCGCGTGTGCAACTTGGCGGCCCGCCACGAATCGAATTGGCGGACGCGGCCGAAGGGCACGTCCTCGCAGCGGCACAGGAATGTATCCGGCTCACCGATGGACTTCAGCTCGGATCGCAAACGAAATGCGGCATCGAGCTCGCGCGTGAATCGAGCGTAGCGCGAGCGTTGCCCCAGGAGCTTCCGAGCCGCCGCTTCATTGCGGGCCGCGGAGTATCCCGCGATTTGTCCTTCCACCAGAGCCATCTCCAAGCCGCCAATCCCCGTGGGTTCGCCTGCACAGTACACGTTGCTTGCTGACGTTCGCTGCAATTCGTCCACTCGCACGAACCCGTTCTCGATGTTACAGCCGATAAAATTCGCGAGCTCCAAATTCGGGACGAGATGGAATCCGCACGCCAGGTGATCGCATTCGATTTCGCGAGTCCGGCCGTTGTGCGCGACGCGAACTCTTTCGATTCGGTCTTTCCCAATCGCCGCGACCGGCCAGCAATTCATCCAATGCGGGATTGCGCGCAAGTCCCATAGAAGGCGGAACGCTTCGGAGATTTTGCCGGGCACAAGCGCCGTTGCCGCCGCAAAGCGGGCCATCTTCTTCGGGCTCGTCTGCTCGCAAATGGCCACAACTTTTGCGCCGCGCTTGCGAGCGTACGAGGCGACAGCGAAGAGCAGCGGCCCGGTTCCGGCAATCACGATACGCTTTCCCGCGACAGGAAGGCCCGTTTTCATCAAGGCCTGCAAGCCGCCCGCGCCGAATACGTTCGGCAAAGTCCATCCTGGGAACGGCAGAAAGCGTTCCCGAGCACCGGTAGCCAATATCAGCTTGCCGTATGACACGTTCAGAATGCCCTGGCCGGCTTCCGCGGCGAGCGCGCCGCCATCGAGATGGCCCTCAATGTGCCCGTCAATATGAAAAACGCGTGCACCTCGAATCACTTTGACCGCAGACTTCCCCAGGCGCTCAAACCAAGTTGCGGCCGCTGAGTTGTGGTTCTTACCAGTTTCTCCGCGCCAGATCTGTCCGCCTGCCGAAGGATTATCGTCGATTAGCGCGACGCTCGCGCCGGAGTCCGAGGCCGCGACGGCTGCGGCCATTCCGGCGGGCCCAGCGCCGATCACGACGACGTCAAAATGGCCGGGCGTCAAGGTATCCATTGGTCTGGATTTCCATTCCGGGTTCGCACAGTATCTGGCAACTGCGCAAGTACGGCTCTCCGTTGATTTCCGAACGGCACTCGAAACACGTGCCCATGCCGCAGAAAGGCGTGCGTGGCTCTCCGGTCACCGAGGTTCGCGACACAACTCCCGACATTAGGATTGCAACGGCGGCGGTTGCTCCCACGGGCACGACAACGGACTTTCCATTCACGCGAACTAAGACGCTTTCAGGCATGCGCTCCTGACATTTGCCGCGACGGCAAGTAGGGCTCGACGGGTATCGCCGGCTTGCGGCCAAGAATTCGATCCGCGACGAGCCGACCGGTCGCCAGCGAAGTCGTGATGCCCAGGCCTTCATGCCCCGCGGCCAGAATGATGCTCGGGTCGTCGCGCCAGGGACCGATCAGCGGAAGCTTGTCGGGCGTTCGTCCCTGACCCGGTGGCCTGGACCGAGACGCCGACTTCGTTCAAGGAGCTGAGCCAACAGCGCGAGCGGTGGCACAGGGGATTCTCGGACGTGCTGTGGAGGCATCGCAGGGTCTTCCTGAACCCACGCTACGGAGTGCTCGGCATGGCGGTCTTCCCCGCCTTCGTCCTCTTCGAGTGGATGGCGCCGATCATCGAGGCCAGCGGACTGATCCTCGTGACGCTGGCCTGATCCTCGGCCAGGTGACGGCGACGTTCGCCATCCTGTTCTTCTCGCTGGCGTGCGGGCTCGGAATTCTGCTCTCGATGCTCGCCCTGTTGCTCGAGGAGTTCTCGTTCCGCCGATACGGCCGGGTCCGTGACCGGGCACTCCTCGTCGTGTGGGCGGTGCTCGAGAATCTCGGCTACCGGCAACTGACCGTCTGGTGGCGGCTGCGCGGCATCGCCAGCTACATCAGGGGGAAGAAGTCATGGGGAAAGATGAGGCGCAAGGGCTTCGTCTCGGCCGACGACGACGACGTCCCGTTCACCGAGACGATCGCGGCCGCCTCGCTGACGGGATGAGCCCCACGGGCATGACGACGGCCCGGTCCGACGGCGCGCCCTGCGCTTCTGGGAAGGTGTTGCGACCGACGGGGGAGTCGCCCCGTCCGAACGTCCTGCTCGTCGAGGACGACACGGTCACCCGCGAGGTCGTGCTCCTCCTGCTGGGGCGGCTCGGATACCGGGCTGACGTCGCCGGGAACGGCATCGAGGCCGTGGCAGCGGTCCACGCGGTGGCGTACGACCTCGTGCTGATGGACGTGCACATGCCGGAGATGGACGGGATGGAAGCGACCCGCCGTATCCGGGTTGAGGTCCGTGCGGAATGGCAGCCGACCGTCATCGCCATGACCGCCGCCGTGTCGGCTGACGAACAGATGTTGTGCCGTCGAGGCCGGCATGGACGACTTCCTGCCCAAACCAGTGCATGTGCAGGAACTGGCAGCTGTCCTGGGAGACCCGGGGGCGTGAGCCGTGCCACGGTGACTTCGGCCCGGGGTGCGCGGGAATGTCGCCGGTCTACGATCCCGTCTGCTCGACGCCCTGGTGCCGACTTGGGTGACGAAGGTGATGCGGTGCGGAGGGATCTCATCGAGACGTATCTCTCCCAGGGGGAGCACACGGTGGGGCCATCACCGACGCCGGCCACGACGCCGACGGCGAAGCGCTCGCCTTCGCCGCCCATGCGTTGAAGTCGGCCAGCGCCATACTCGGCCTGCTGGCGCTCTCGATCGCCGGCGCCGATATCGAGGCCGCGTGCGGACGGCTGCCGAGAATCGTAGACATTGCGCTCGCGGCAGCCCGGGCTCGTCGCCGAACGCCACCGTGCCGCCGCAGCTCTCGGCGGGGCACTCGAGGCCGACCCGGGGCGCCAGATCCGGGCCGAAGCGCCGCCCGCCCCGGGCACCTAGCGTCGCAGCCTTCGGCCGGCGCATGACCCCCGAGCGGGGTCTCCGTTTCCGTGCCCCGGTCCCGCCCGCCTACACTTCCAAGTTCGTCAGACGGGGGCTATAGCTCAGCCGGTTAGAGCGCAGCACTGATAATGCTGAGGTCGCTGGTTCGATTCCAGCTAGCCCCACCAGGTCTCGCGCGTCTCCGGGTCATTCCGGGCCTACCCCACGCCCACCGGAGTCCGTCGGCCACGGGCTACGGGTACGTGAGCCGAGCCGAGGGGGAGACCCTGTCACGTCCAGAACGGCTTGGACCGGTAATCTGACGACACGACGAGGCCACCTCGATGAGAAGGCTCCCGGTCGCGCTGATCGCAATCATCGGCGGGATGCTGGCGTTGCCGACGGCCGCCTTTGCCCAGTCGCCGTCCCACGGACAGACGACCTACACCCAGGCGACGTCAACCGGGCAACGTGAGTGTGCGGGGGTCACGCCCTTGGACACCGCCACACCGGTGACACTCGTCGTCACGCTCACGACTCGGACATGGACGACGCCGGTGTCCCCCGCTACGGGCTCGGTGTCTTTCGCCGTCACGAGAGGCGTCGCAACGGTCACTGCTCCCGACGGCCTGAGCGACTCCTACCTCCTGCATTATCGATCGTCGCAACAGATCGGAGGTCCCACGTTCGTCATCGGCAGGGATCTGCTGGGCGGGGGAGCGATGAGCGACGTGGTCTATCTCGAGGGCGGAAGTGCCACCGTGGCCGACGACGGCGCGGCCGGGATCACGAGCGGCCAGTGGATCGACGTGTGCGCGGCGTGGGGCGCGTAGGCGATCAGCGGGGTCCCACCTGGAGGACGTCGCCCCCCGAGTAGTGCAGGTCACGGAAGCGCCGAACACCAGATCGGTCGGCCACGATCAGCGTGCCCGTGCCGACCAATTCCGGAATGGGAACCCGCAACGTCGCTTGTCCGGCGGAATCGGCGTCCGCGGTCACCGCGCCGTGACCGGTGGCGAGCTCGACGCGAGCCCCTGGTCGGACCCCTCGTACGGTCACCGGCGCCGCGTCGGCCACCCAGAAGTCCTTGAACGTCGAGACGTAGCCGATCCCACGGCCCTGCACCTCGAGATAGGCCTGGAACGGAGCGGGGTCGTTCATGTGCAGGTCGTGGCCCGAGTACACGACTCGGTTCCCGAACCACACCGTCAGAGCGTGGTGCCCGTCGGTCTGAACGGTGACCGACTCCGTCGGCGGGGTGTCGGTGCGGAGGGGCTCCTGCCACAGCAGATCGGTGACGGCGTTGGCGAGGTAGCCGTGAGCCGAGCCGACCTGCCAGGTGCTCTTGCCCCGTGACGACAGCGCCGAGACCACGACGTAGTTGATGGTCCCGTTTCGCTGGGTCGAGGCGGACTGCACGGCCAGAACGGCCTCACCGACCCCGGAACCCACGGGAGCCGGGGGCGCGACATGACCGCATGCCAGACGACGTCGGGTCCCGCGGCGGCGAGGGTCACCGCGAACCACCCTGCCCAACCGGGGTGTGAGTGGACACCGACGTCCAGCCCGTGCCCGGCGGCCTTGACCCATCCCACGCCGGGAGCGGCCGAACCGTTGAACACGTAGTGGTCCATGAGCTGGCGGTCGGGGACCGAGGTCGCGAAGTGGTCGGCCATCGCCAGTCCGGATCGCTCGAGGGTGAGCCCCGCCGGCAGGGCGCGGGCCGGGGTCGCGCTGGGCCACGTCGTGAGCACGATCGTGAGGATGACGAGGGCGATGGTGCCCACCGTGCCCTCGAGCCGCCACAGGGTGGCGCGTGACCGTGCCCCGCGACGAGGTCGAAGGCGTCGGTCATGGCCTTGTCCGGTGTGGGGGTAAGGCGGCCGCGAGACGGGCGAGAGCTGAATGACCATCGACGACGTCCCGTGTCCTCAGAGGGTCCGGTAGTAGGTCAGGTCGGCGTGGGCGAAGGCGCGATGGGCCAGCACCACGGCCGCACCGGCGTAGACGCCTGCGCCGGCTATCAGGCCGGCGACGGCGGACACCGTCGGTCCCGCCCACCCCATGCCGATCGACACCACGACCAGGGACACACACCCCGCCCAGGCCGCGGCGAGGGGCCTCATCGGCGCCGACAGCGCGAAGAGCAAGTTGGCTGCAGAAGAGGCCGGTGCCGAGGAAGAGGTAGCCCACGGTGCACGCCGCCAGGAGGCCCGGATGGTGAGCCAGGTCCCCCAGGATTGGGAAGGTCGCACCGAGCCGGGGGGCTCCCACGATCGACGGCCGCACCGGCGACGACGGCGAGACCCCCGAGCACGGTCAGCTGTTCCCTCCAGTAGCGCCGCACCACGATCCGGAATTCGTCGGTCTGGGCCACCGTGAATCGTGACAACCAGGCGGGGAACTGCCGTGCCAGGAGGTGCTCGGTGGCGGCGACGGTCTGGGCCAGCAACGGCACGAGCACGACGATGGCGACCCCGCTCGTCATGGCGAACGGCGCGTTGAAGGCGTACCGGGCCTGGAGGAGCCCGCCGCTCACCAGCTGCGGGATGACCACGATGGCGAAGAAACCCAGACCGTAGAGTCCGTAGGGCGCCACGGATCGGAGCAGTGCCGCGCCCGACGGGCGCCACAGCGGTGCCGGGGCCGAAGTCTTGACGCGCAGCAGCCACCATGCGCTGGCCATCCAGCACACCCCCGCCATGATCGCCACCAACCGGATCTGCCACACGATCAGCGAGGTCGGATCGATATAGGGCCCGGAGCGGGTGACGAACCACAGCAGGACCGCCGCTCCACCCCCGACGATGACGCCGATGGAGAGGAAGGCGCGTCGCACGTAGAACGCCGCCAGACCGACCTGCAAGGCGCCGATGGCGATGGCGGCGGCGAGCCCCAGGCGGGCCGTGGCCGGGGTACCGGCGCCGAGCACGTCGTTTCGCACCAGGTAGAGCGCCAACCCGCACAACGCGGTGACCACCAGACCGAGCTCCAGGGTCCAGCGTGTGATCCGGATGACCATCCCCTGGTCCCCGAGGCCGATGTAGAACGACGCTCGTCGCCCGAAGGCTTGGATGAACGGACCCGTCACGAGCAGGGAGACCGCGGTGGCCAGTGTGACGGCGTCGGCGATGGAAGGGATGGCGATGTTCGAGGACCAGAACGAGACCCCCGCGATCAGCAAGGTGGCCAGGCTCACGAGCCACGGCGAGGAGTAGGCGAGTCCGCGGGCGAGGTCCAGGGGCCCCGGAGGACGGGAACGGAGCGCGACCGGCGCCATGGCCTGGCGAGACAGAGCGGACGAATACAGCGGGACGAGGGCGAAGACCCGCTCGGCCAGGGCGTTGAGCCCGTCGGCACCCAGAGCGCGCGCCCGGTTGGCGGTGTAGCCGCACGTCTCGAGCACGACCGCCACCTCCACCGCGTTGAGCGGGGCCGGGCAGCGACCCACCACGGTGCGGGCCGCGATGTGGAGCCCGAGCTCACCGGAATCGGTCTTCTGGACCGTGCCGGCGGTCATGAGACCGCGTGCGCCATGGCCCGGTCCGACGCCGGCATGGCCGGTGGAGACGCGGGCGCTGCCGACGCCGGGGCGCACCCCTCCCGAGGTCCCAGCCTCGAACACCCTGTTGTAGGTGTCGTCATAGGCGTCGAACATCCGTTGCGCGGTGAACAACGACAGGGCCCGGCTCCGCAACCAGTCACCCAGGAGCCCGCGTTCCACCGACGACGCGCCCAGGACGGCGATCAGCGCCTCGGCCATGGCACCGGGATCACCCGGTTCGACGACGGTGGCCGTCCCTCGGCACTGGGCCGGGCCGAGTGCCTCGGCGACCCCCCCGACGGCCGTGGCGACGACGGGGCGGGCGGCGAGCATCGCTTCGACGGCGGTATAAGGGAAGGCTTCGGAGATCGAGGACAGGCCGATCACGTGCGAGCTGCCGTAGGCGGCCGCGATGTCGTTGGTGGAGCCCTCGAAGGTGACGGCGTCCGACAAGCCGAGGTCACTGACGGCGATCTGGCATTGCTCGAGATAGGCGAGGGACGTCGCTGGCCCCCACAGGCGAAGGCGGGCCTCCGGGATCTTCAGCCGCACGCGGGCAAACGCCTGGATCAGGGTCAACACGTCCTTCAACGGGTCGATGCGGCCGACGAAGCCGATCGTCGGCGGCCCCCCGGGCTCGGGCCAGACGTCGATGCGCGCCGGGTCGACACCGTTGTGGATGACCCGGATGCGGTCCTGCTCGACACCCAGGGCCTCCTCCCATCCGGCGTTGTAGCTACATACCGGGGTGAGCACGTCGGCTTCCCGGTAGGACAGCTCGACGACGGCGCGGTAGAAGTTGGCGAAGAGCACCTTGGTCCCGAAGGGCTCGGTGGACATGGCCAGCAGGCGTTCGCGCAGGTAGATGCCGTGCTCGGTGAGCACGAGAGGAGTCCCGTAGCGGTACTTGGCCACGATGGCCGGCAAGACGCACAGTGCCGCCGCCGAGCTGTGGGCGATATCGCAGACGGGCGTGGGTGCGGTCAGGGGGAGAAGGTAGCGGTAGAGAGTACGGGCGAAATCCATGACGGGGGCGAGCCCTGTGCGGGCATGGATGGGGTTCGTCTGCAGTCGATCGAGCAGGAGTGCCCAGGCCGCGGCGTCACCCAGCGCGCGGCGCAGGTCGTATCGCTCGGCGAAACGGGCGACCTCCGACAGACTGTCACCGAGAGCTTGCGGGTCGGCTTCGGGAGCCGCCAGGCAGTCGACGAGGTGACCCCAGGACGGCAAGAAACGGTCCCGGACGATCGGGGACGACGTTCTCCACGCCCGCCGCCAACCGTCGCGGCGCGGCAGGTACTCCTCGGCCAGCTCCAGGCCCCATAGGGGAATGGGCTGCAGGGTGACGTTGGCCGGCGGACGGTACTGGATGCGGTGGTGGGGGTTGTCGACGAGCGCCCCCACCTCGAAGTGGTGGTCGGGCAACCCGTGGACGAGCATGTCCACCCAGGTCGACACACCCCCCAGCACGAAGGGATAGGTCCCTTCGGTGGAGAGATAGATCTTCATGTCGACTCCGTGTACCCGAGCGTCTCGCCGATGGCGATGGCCTTCGAAAGGCACTTGTGGGCCAGGGGGAGATTGCCGGCCTCGAGGAAGCAGCGCGCGCTCTCCCGGTAGGCCATGAACACCCCCTGGGGAAGCGTCTCGGACTTCTCGGCGATCTCCATGTAGGCCTTGCCGGCCAGTCGCTGCAGGCGGTTGGCGTGGTCGCCCCGACCGGCGGCCAGCGCGGCCGCGGCCGCGGCCCGGTACGCGATGGCGGCGCGTTGCGGGGCTCCTGCCTCGGCGGCCTCGGCGGCCTCGGTTTCGAAGGCGGCCAACGCCTGGGCATGGTCGGAATCGCGCGACGCCACGAGCCCCCTGACCCACCCGTCGGCGCCGGCGCCGGTTCCCGACGGCGACCGGGCACCGGTTCCGTCGGCAGGGACCTCTTCGTCCACCGAGAACTGCGCCTGGCCCACCTCGGCCCCGAACCGCAGGTGCCACCGGTCGCAAAGCGCCTGGATGGCGGCTCCCTCGGGGGCACCGATCTCCTTGAACAGCTCCCGCAGCAGGGTGTGACTGGCCGAGACCGCACCGAGGAACGTCGGCGCCAGGTCCGAGGCGTAGCGCTCGGGGCTGACTCGGCCGTTGTGGAAATAGGTCGATCCGATGGCCAGGACGACGCGCTCGGCCTCGAGTTCCTCGACACCCTCCGCCCCGGCTTCGGCGGCCCCGGTCCGTGCCCCGGGCACCTCGGTTCCGGCCTCAGGCGCCCCGGTCCGTGCCCTGGGCAGCGCAACTTCGGCCTCAGGCTGCACGACGGCTGCCCGCGCAGCAGCGTCGGATGCGTCAACGTGTCGCGCCCCGTCCACCCCGGCGCCGGCTCGGGGGGGCCTGAGGTACCGGGCGGGACTGCGCACCCTCTTGGGGGTGGACTCCTGGTCAGGGGCGGCCATGGTCACGCCCATTAATCGGCTCGGCCGCCCGGGGCCTTGACAATCAGTACGCCTTGACCGGGGCACCGTCACGGTCAGTGGCGGTTGGCATGGCTCAAGCCCGGTCCGATCGACGCCGAAACACAACCTGTGGTGCTGAAAGACGCTGCCCAATTCGAGCGTCGACAGGTCGCCTACCAGCGTGAAGAGCGGAGGTGTGGTGGCAGCACCACTCAACCCGGGGAGCAGGTCCGCCATGACACCCATCGCCGTGGCCCAGGTCATGCCTGGCAGGGTTTTGACCGTCGGGCCTCCTTCCTCGGGCCGGACAGGCCCTTGCTCGGGTGGGACGGACCACTCGGGACCAGGTCGAGGGCGATGACCGTCGCTCTGGCGGGGAGCAACCGGTCGGCCTTCCTCGACCCTGTGACCGACGCGGCGGTCGTAGGCGTCTTCGTGGCGGCCGCCGTCGCGTACGGACTCTGGTCGAATCGCGGCGCGAACCGGGGGTCCTGGCGCTCGGCTTGGATATGCCTCGGATCAGGTCTCCTCTGCGTTGTGGCCGGCGATCTGCTCCAGGCGTTGCACGCGGGGGGTCCCCCGACGCGCATCGGCGCGGCCATGGTGGCGAATGCGGCGGGCGACCTGCTGGCCATCACCGGGTTGGTCTCGCTCATCCACCAACGGCTGCCGGAACGGTCCACAGACTCCGTGGCCGAAGCGTTGCTCCCCACCCTTGCACTTGGCTTCGCCATACTCGCCCTGGTCATCGTGCCCGCTCAGGGATGGCAGCCGGGGCGCCAGGTCCCCGCTGTCGCGGCCCCGTTGCTCGACATGGTCCTTCTCTGGCTCGTCTGCAGCCTCGTTTCGCTGACCGAGCGTCATCCGGCCAACTATCGCTTTCTCATCGCCGGGTTCGCGTGTCTCTTCGCTGCCAATGCCAGCTACGCGGCGTTGGGGCTCGCCGGGGGCTCTGAGCCGTCGCAGCTCGTGGCTATGGTGGCGCTACTGGGAGCATGTTGCTGGGGAGTGGCGTTCTTGCACCCCTCCCGGAAGATCGCCTTCGAACCCGTGCCGTTGCGCTCGGTGCAACCACGAGGGATTCGCGTGGCGATGCTCGTGGCGGTGGCGCTCGTGGTTCCCGGTGTGCTTATCGCCGAGTCGGCCTTGGGCATCTCCAACCGCCAACCGGTCCTCATGATCGGCTCGACGTTCCTGCCGACATTGTTGGTCCTCTATCTGCTGCATCAGGTCTTCACCCACGCTGCAGCCGAGTACCGCGCACAGCACGACTCCCTCACCGGCGTCTGCAACCGCCTTCTCTTTGAGGATCGGCTCCGCCTGCGTTGACCCAGGCAGAGCGCACCAACAGTGCGGTGTCGGTGATGTTCTTGGATCTGGACCGCTTCAAGGACATCAACGACAGCTTGGGTCACGCAGTGGGCAACGACCTGCTCAAGTCCGTCGTCAAGCGGCTCCAGGGATGCCTGCGCGAGCACGACACCCTGGCCCGGTTCGGCGGCGACGAGTTCACCTTCCTCATTCCTGACAGTGGCGGAAGACGGGCTCGTCGTGGACGTGGCCGAACGGCTCCTCGATCGCTTCGACGATCCCTTCAATGTCGGCGGCCGTCAGTTGACAGTCAAGGCGAGTATCGGAGTGGCGGTCTCTCCTTCGGACGGCGCGGATGCGGACACCCTCCTCAAGCACGCCGACACCGCCATGTACCAAGCCAAGGCGGCTGGCCGGAACACCTACCAGATCTTCGACTCGGCCATGAGCGCCCGCGCCCGCCTCCGCTTCGTGCTCGAGGACAGTCTTCGGGCCGCTGTGGACAGCGGGCGACTCGCCGTGCACTACCAACCCAAGCTCTCCATGGCTTCCGGAGACATCGTCGGGGTGGAGGCGCTGGCGCGCTGGCGGCACCCCCAGCTCGGCTTCATCCCGCCGTGGGCCTTCATCCCGTTGGCGGAAGAGACGAGCCTCGTAGCGACGCTCGGGGAATGGGTGCTCGAAGTTGCCTGCCGGCAGGCGCAGAGCTGGCAGGAACAGGGCCTGCCGCCGATGCCGGTCGCAGTCAACCTCTCCCCCCGCCAATTCGCGCACCAACCGGTGGTGGAGATGGTGTCGCGGGTCCTGCAACGAACGGGTCTGGACCCGACGCTGTTGGAGCTCGAGGTGACCGAGAGCGTGCTCATGGATCGTGTGGACGAGGTGGTCGCCAGCCTGAACGAGTTGCGCGCCATCGGCGTGCGCTGCTCGATCGACGACTTCGGGACGGGATTCAGCGCCCTGACCTATTTGGCCGAGATGCCGATCGACGCCATCAAGATCGACCGGACCTTCATTCAACGGATCGACGGCGAGGCGAGCGGCGCCCCCATCGTCGGTGCGGTCATCGCCCTGGCGCACAGCCTGGACCTCGTGGTCGTGGCCGAGGGTGTCGAGACCGACGAACAGCTCGGGTTCCTGGACTCGCACGGTTGTGATCAGGTTCAGGGCTTCCGGTCAGTTCGCCCCTCCCCGAAGCGGGGATCCTCGAGTTGATGCGCACCCCCGCCAAAGTGTTCACCGAGTGGGGAAGCGAGCCGGCGGTGATGCCCGTGCCCATCTCGGGCATCTCGGCCCCCCGGTTGGAAGCTCTCCTGGAATCGATCATGCTGGAGCGTCACTGGCCGTCGGAACTGGACAGCGAGGCGATCGAGGCTGTCTTGGCCGCGCTCCAGTCCGACGAGATCGCGCGCGTCAAGGGCGTTCGACCCGGCCGGTCACGCTCAGCCAAAGTTGCCGTCAGCACCCTCGCCGGCCTGGCGTCTGTCTCGACGGGGGCCGCCGCCGCCAGCACGCTGGCCGGCCCCGCCGAGAGCCTCGGGGCCCGGATCCTCGACGACGGCGGCGCCGTGGCCTACGCCGCCAGTGCCTCGTCCGACGCCCCCGAGGATGGTGCCGCGACCACGCCCGACCACGACCCGGGCGGTCAGAGTCCCGAGAACCTGTCCGACGGTGCGATGGGCGGACTCTCGTAGCGGGTCTCTTCGACGCCCAAAGTCCTCGAGCCGATATCTTCGAGCCGAGTGCAGAGCCCCGACGACGACACCGTCACCCTCGAGCCCCTACGAAGGACGGTGGGCCGACGACGACCCGGACGCCAACTTCAAGGCCGACGTGGCTCTCTACTCGCAGATCGACCCCATGGTGACGGTGAGGACACTGAGCCGGAACGTGGGGGGCTCCCCGAGGGAGCGCTCGTCCGCTACGTCCTGGCGAAGTACGCCACGGGTGGAAGCGGAGGTCTGTTGGAGCTCGGTCCCGCCATGGTGCATCGGCTCTGGGAGCCGATCGAGCGCGGCCGAGCGCGCGGGCTCCGACGATGCTCGCCTCGACGCCTACTCCCAGCTGCGGCAGATGATCCAATGGCTTCGGCTGCCCCTCGAGGACCCGACGATCTGCGGAACAGCCCTGAGCCCCCGTGCCCCGGTGGACGGCGTATCGACCCGGCGAGGATGACCACGAGGACGGCGGCAGGCGGCGCCATGTGCGCCCGGTGCCGGTAGCGTGGAAGCACCACGACACCCGCGTGCCGCACGGAGGTTGTCCATGACCGAGACCCAGGATGCGAAGCTCCTCGCTGGAGGGGGATCAACCACCTCGCCTCATCACCGACGACATGGACGCCACGGTGCGCTTCTACCACGGGGTCCTGGGTGCCCGGTTGGTGGCGACAATCGGCACCCCGCAGTTCCGTCACTACTTCTTCGAGTTCGGGGCCCAGAACACCGTGGCGTTCTTCGAGTACTCGGGTGTGGCTCTCGAGCGGTTCGGCCAAGCCTGCCGGGGTACCCGATCGACGCGCCGTGCAATTCGACCATCTCTCCTTCAACCTTCCCGACGAGCACGCACTGCTCGACCTGCGCGACCGCCTCAAGTCCGCGGCGTGCGAGGTGACCGACGTGGTCGACCACGGCTTCATCCGCTCGATCTACTCCACCGACCCCAACGGGATCGCTCTCGAGGCGTCGTGGTGGGCTCTCGATGCGACGGGACGCCCGGCTGACTACGGAGACGACCTTTTGTTCGCAGACCCCGGATCCGGTCCCGGCCGTCAGGGAGATTCGCGACCCGGGGAGAGGTCGCCTCGGTGCCGCGCCAACGCCGCTGGCCTGACTCCTTTCCGGAGTCCCGGTGACTTGACGGGCGCGTCAGGAGCTCGTCGTCGAGGAGCTGAAGTTGAGGAGGAAGGGGACCGAGGTGGGCTTGAACAACCACCCGGGTACCGTCTTTCCGTTGACGCGGACCTGCATGGTGACGAGCGACGCGGCTCACGCTCACCGACAACTGGCCGTCGGTGGGGTCGAACACCTTGACCTGACCGCCTTGGAGCGTGGCGGCGAAGATTGGCGAGAAGCTCTGCGGGGAGTGCACCACGGTCCAGCACGGTGCCCATGCCGCCACCACCACGCTGTAGTTCGAGGCTTGGACCGACACGGTGGCGCTGGCGGTGCCCGTTGCGGTCATCGACACCAACCCGGGGCGCGACGGCTTCTTGGATTTGGTCGACCCGCCCGTGCTGTTGGTCGTGCCGGGGGTGCCGGAACCGCTCGGGGCGGCGGGGAGCAGGGCGTTGGTGTGGTGGACGAGGTGGATGTCCTTCAGCCACTGAGGCTGGTAGTGCTGTACCGCCAGGCCCCCGAGGGCGAGCGCCAGCGAGCGCGGCTGTGAACCAGACCGCGCTGCGCAGCACGAGGGGTGCGGGACGGATGCCGGTGTAGATGCCCGGTGCGACGGGGAACGAGCCGGTGTCGCTGAGCCCGTCGAGGGCGGCGTGGCTGTCGGCGGCCGGGGGGCGCGCTCGATGCCGGGCACTTCGTCGGTCTGGGTGAAGGGCCGGCACGGTGGGTGCCGTCGCCGGGATAGCGGCTGAGGTGCCCGGTCGGCACCGCGGTGGTGATGTACGCGTTCCGGGCACCGCCTCCGTTCCGTCCGGCGGCGTGCGGGGCTCCGTTGGGGTCGAAGCCGGCCAGGGGGTCGCCCCAGTGTTCCTCGACGACCCGTTCGAACCGTTCAACGACGTCGAGGTCCACGAGGTCGCAGTAGCGGCGGACGGCGGTGAGCGCCGAGCGGAGGTCGTGGAACCGGGAGAAGTTCCCAGCCTCGAGCGCCTCGAGCTGCTGCCAGGGGACCCCTGTCCGGTCGTTGATCTCGGTGAGGGTGACAG
>CAWBGW010000027.1:0-13258 GCA_963788345.1 uncultured Acidobacteriota bacterium
GCACGTCGGGCTTGGTCCAATGCAAGGCAGGCGTCAAACCGAAAATGAACGCCGCCAGTATCACCACGCCCCCTGCAAACAAAAGCACCGCACCGTTCAAATTCACAGTGTCGCCTGACAACATGCCCGGGGGAATCAGTTGCACGATTCCACGAATTCCCGCCGATTGCGAGCGCGAGGCCGAGGGCGCCTCCGAGAAGCGACAACACTAAACTCTCGGTCAACATTTGTCCGACGATGCGTCCGCGGCTGGCGCCAAAGGCAATGCGCAGCGCAATTTCCTTGGTGCGACCCGCTCCGCGAACGAGAAACAGGTTCGCCACATTCGCGCATGCGATGAGCAGGACGAACATCACAGCGCCAAACAGCACAAAGATTGCCGGCTTTGCGTCGCCGACGAAAGCGTCGCGAATTCGTTGGAGTGCCACGCCGAACTGGTCATTGTCCGCCGGATATTCCTTCTCCAGCCGCGCCGCAATGCCTTCCATTTCCACGCGGGCTTGCGCGAATGGGACGGCTGGCGCAGGTCTGCCGATCACGGTGGTATCGCCGCGCCCGCCGCGGTCGGTGACTTCGTCTGCATTGGCGGTGGCCCACACGCCGATGGGCAACAACACGTCGGTCTTATCGAGCCAGCGATAATTGGGTGGGAGGACACCAACGATCGTGAAGCCACGGCCATCGAGGGTGATCGTCTTACCGATGGCGTCCGGGTCGCCTCCGAAATGCGATTGCCAGAGCGAGTAGGTCAGCAGGACCACTGACGGCGTGCCCGCTTTTTCCTCTGATCCATCGAAATCGCGGCCGAGGAACGGGCGGACGCCTATCATCGAAAGAAAATTCGGCGACACCGCGTCGCCGTTGATATTTTCCGGCTGGGTTATTCCGGCGAGATTGAAGCCGACAGACTGAATGATGGCGAATTGCGAGAATGAGTGACTCTGGGCGCGCCAATCGAGGAAGTTCGGATACGACACGCTGACGTTGCCAACCCTTGGCGTTGTCTCGTTCAGCACGATCAGACGCGAAGGGTCTTTGTATGGCAGCGGTCGCAGCAGAACGGCGTAGACCACGGAGAAAACCGCCGTGTTGGCGCCGATGCCGAGGGCCAGGGTGAGCACAGCGACGATCGTGAAACCCGGAGACTTTCGCAGGATGCGGAGGGCGTAGCGGACGTCTTGCAGCAACTGCTCGAGCCAGACGAGATTCCACACGTCGCGCGTCTCTTCCTGCACACGCGTGACGTTGCCGAATTTGCGCACGGCGGCATAGCGCGCGTCGTCGGGCGACATGCCGCGGTCGATGTTGTCCTGCGTCTCGCGTTCGATGTGTTCGCGGATGTCCTGGTCGAGATCCTCGAGCATGTGTTTGCGGCGTTTCATAATTTGATCTCCCAGCCACGTCGCCCGGGATCTGCGCCCGAGCCGTCACTCGTATCGCAGGGCGACCATCGGATCGACGCGCATTGCGCGGCGCGCCGGGATGTAGCAAGCCGCGAGCACAACAAATGCGAGCAGGATTGCGACACCCGCGAATGTCGCAGGGTCCGTCGGTTTCACCTCGAAAAGCAGACTGGCCATCAGGCGAGTCAGCGCCAGCGCTCCCGCAATCCCGGAGGCGATGCCGAAGAGCGCGATTTTCGCTCCATCTCTCATAACGAGCCGCAGCACGTCGCTTCGCTGCGCTCCCAGCGCTGTCCGTATGCCGATCTCATGCGTTCGCTGGTTCACGGCATAGGCCATCGCGCCGTAAATTCCCACCGCAGCCAAGATCAACGCGAGCGCGGCGAAGAGTCCGAGGAGCAGCATGTTGAAGCGCTGCTGCGCAAGCGACACAGCTATGAGGTCGTCCATGGCGTGCACGTCGCTCACCGGAATCTGGCTGTCCACGCTCCAGATCTGCTTCTTCACTTCTTCAACGAGCCCAGGAGACGCATCCCGAGACCGGATGGCGAGCGTCATAAATCGTCTCCAGCGCTCGTCGTTCTGCGAAAAAGGAGTATACACAGCGGGATCCGTCGGTTGATTCAATCCTGAATGTTTCACGTCGCCCACCACGCCGATGACGGTCATCCATTGTGGCGGCCCTTCGTCGCCCGCCCAGCGAATGCGCACGCCGATTGGGTTTTCGTGCGGGAAAAATTCCCGCACCATTTCCTCGTTCACAATTGCCACGAGTGGTTGCCCTTCGCGGTCCAAGGGGGTGAAGTCGCGACCCGCACGCAGGGGAATCTGCATCACGCGGAAGTAATCGCCCATCACCGAAAGGGTTTGCACTCGGGCTCACCTCCCACCGCGACCGGCGGGCGTCCGTCGATGACGAAACGGTGGCCCACATAATTCCCGCCGAGCGGTATATCAGTCACCATCGCCGCTTGCACGCCCGGCAGGGAATTCAAGCGGGTGAGCAACTCGCGGCGGAACTGGGTTTGTTTGGGGATTTCGCTGTACCGCTTCGTGGGCAATTGGAGATACATCGTCATTACGTTCGCGGAATTGAAACCGGGGTTCATCGAGCGCAACCGTGAGAAGCCTTTGATCAACAAACCGGCCCCCACTAGCAGCACCAAAGCAACCGCCAGTTCCGATGTGACCAGAAGTTTCCGTATGCGATGCCCCATCGTGCTCGCGGTTGTGCTCCGCCCGCTCTCTTTCAGGGCCTCGGCAACGTCCGCGCGAGCCGCGATCCATACCGGCGCCATTCCGAACACGATGCCGGTGAGCGCCGAGACCACGAGGACGAACAGCAGCACCCGTGTATCCATGTGAATCCCGCTCAGCCGCGCCAGCTTTTCCGGCCTCAGCGCCAGCAGCATGTTCGTGCCCCACTGCGCGAACAGCAATCCGGCCGCACCGCCGAGGACCGACAACAGTGTGCTCTCTGTCAGCGTTTTCCGGATGAGCCGGCCGCGTCCCGCGCCCAGCGCCGCCCGGATCACCAATTCCTGGCGCCCCGCAGACCGCCCGCACCATCAGCAAGCTCGCGAAATTCGCGCACGCAATCAGCAGCACCAGACCTACAGCTCCGAAGAGCACCAGCAGTGCCGACCGCACGTCTCCTACCAGCCATTCCTGCAGCGGAACTAATTGCCTCTTCCGTTCTTTTTCTTCGGCCGGATACTGCTCCGCGAGCCGGCGGTCGATCGCGGCCATGTCGGTCTGCGCCTGCGCGAGCGTGACGCCCGCCTTCAATCGCCAGTAGGTATGCATGAAGTGCACACTCGCGATCAGCACCCGCTCCCGGGTAGCCGACCCAGAGTGAAACGAAAACGTCGGCATGCTCCGTTGGCGGAGCAAAACTCGCGGGCATTACGCCGATCACCGTATAGGAGTTTCCGCCCAGGTGAATCGTGTTGCCCACCGCATGTGGATCGCTGCCAAGGTAGTTTTGCCAGAAATGGTTGCTGACCATGGCGAGACGCGGCCCGCCTTGCACATCTTCCCCGGGCGAAATGATCCGGCCCAGCATCGGCTGCACGCCTAGCGTTTCGAGAAACCCCGCATCGATGAGCCCGACACGGACTTGCACAGGTTCGGTTCCGCCTGTGTAGTCCATCGGCTCGACGTTGATTCCGCCACCCTGTGAGAATGCGCGCACCTGTCTCTGGATATCCATCACGTTCGGGGGCGAATCGTGTTCCTTGATGACGACGAGTTGCTTCGGATCCTTGTAGGGAAGCGGACTGAGCAGCACTCCATTGATCACACTGAATATCGCGGTGTTTGCGCCGATGCCGAGAGCGAGGGTGAGGATGGCGACGATAGTGAAGCCGGGAGACTTGCGCAGCATGCGCAGGCCGTAGCGGACGTCCTGTAGTAGCTGTTCAAGCCACACGGTGTTCCACACCTCGCGGGTCTCTTCCTTCACGTGGGTGACGTTGCCGAACTTGCGGATGGCGGCGAAGCGGGCGTCGTCGGGTGACATGCCACGGTCGATGTTGTCCTGCGTCTCGCGTTCGATGTGTTCGCAGATGTCCTGGTCGAGATCCTCGAGCATGTCTTTGCGGCGTTTCATGATTCGATCTCCCAGCCCCGTCACTCGGTGAATCCGAACTCAAACACCCGTCACTCGTAACGCAGCGCCACCATGGGATCAACTTTCATCGCGCGGCGCGCCGGAATGTAGGAGGCAGCCAGGGCGACCAACGTCAACAGGATCGCGACGCAGGCAAACGTGATCGGGTCGGTGGGCTTTACCTCAAAGAGAAAGCTACCTAGAAATCGCGTGAGCCAGAGAGCACCGGCAATGCCAAGTGCTACTCCGCCGAGCGCGAGAAGGGTGCCTTCGCCCAGCACGAGTTTCATTACATTCAGCCTCTGCGCCCCGAGAGCCATGCGAATGCCAATTTCGTGCGTGCGCTGCCCGACGGAATACGCGATCAGGCCGTAGATGCCTACCGCCGCGAGCGCCAGACGCAAGCACGGCAAAAAGACCGACGAGGAGCACCTGGAATCGCCGTGGCGCAACAGAACTTGCGAGGAGGTCGTCCATCGTCTGCAATTCGGACAAGGGCTGATCCTTATCAACGGCGAGCAAGGCCTGGCGTACGGCGCCGGCGAGACCGTGCGGATCCGCCTTGCTGCGCACGACAAATGACATCACGAAGGAAGGTTGCTGAAGGGAAGGCTCGAAGATTTCGGGCAACGGTTTCTGGTCGAGAGTTGAGTTTCTTGTGTCGGCGACGACGCCGACCACCGTGTACTCCGGGGCATTCGGCCCTATGCTGAAGCGCCGACCGAGAGGGTCGTGCTCATTAGGAAAGGCCCCGCGCGCGAGTGATTCGCTCAGGATTGCGACGGGTTGTGCGTCGGCCGAATCGTGGTCATCGAAGAAACGTCCCTTCAACAACGGAATGCCCATCGTCCGAAAATAGCCAGGGCTGATTGTGTCGAGCAAGATGGGGGTTCCGGGGCGGTAGACTGTGCCGTCCCCGAGACGGAGTTGGAGTGCCGCGTTGTTGAGCTCGCCGAGAGGATATTGGCGGGTCATGTCTGCACTCTGAACTCCGGGTAGCGCGCTGATGCGGTCAAGGGCCTCGCGGAAAAAGACACCGTGTTGCGGCGAATCGTAGCCCAGAGTCAAGGGACGCTGGACGGTGGCGAGCACAAGATGACTCGACTCGAAGCCGAGAGGGACTTCCGTGAGGCGCAGAAAACTTCGCACCAGAAGCCCTGCTCCGACAAGCAGGACGAGCGACAAGCTGATCTCAGCGACCACAAGAAAGTTGCGGAACCGGCTGGCCCGGTGCCGCTTCACGAGCGGGCCGTCTTTCAAAGATTCGTTCACGTTGCTGATCGAGGCAATCAGCGCTGGGGCCAACCCGAACAGCATCACGGACAGGGTCGCAAGCGCGGCCACGAAGGCTAACGTCCTCCATTCGACCGTCACGGAAGAAGGAAGATCTGAGGGAATGAGTTGTTTTAGCAGTTGCGTGCCCCAGAATCCGGCGACGAGCCCGAACAAGGCTCCGCTTGCAGCCAAAAGCAGACTCTCCGTGAGCATTTGCTGCACGAGCCGCCAGCGCCCGGCGCCCAGAGTGGCGCGCACCGCAATCTCCCTGCTGCGGGCAGCGGCGCGCGAAAGCAGCAGATTTGCCACGTTCGCGCAGGCAATCAGGAGAACCAATCCGACAGCTCCCAGCAGAATGAAGAGCAACGAGCGCACGTCGTGGACGAGCACATCATGCAAGGGAACAATATCCGCGCGCGCGTTCGCGCGGAAGCGCGCAGCCTCCGGCGGGTATAGCTGGTCCATCCGCTTTATCAAAACCTGCAGATTTGCTTTTGCTTGATCGAGAGTCACGCCGGGCTTCAAAAGGCCAATGACCGTGAGCATCATCCATCGGGGTGAGTGGGCTGAGAAAGTCTCCGAATCAAGGGCCAAGGGACTCCAGACGTCCGCGCTGGGATAGCGAATGCCTCCTGGCATTACGCCGACAACGGTGTAAGCCGTGCCGTCCAAGTTGATTGTCTTTCCGACGATGTGGGGGTCGGCACCGAATCGGTCTCTCCAAAGAGCTTCATTCAGCAAGGCCACGTGGCTTCCCACTTCCTTGCCTTCTTCCGGAAGAAATGTGCGGCCGACCAGGGGTTGAATTCCAAGCAACTCAAAGAAGTCGGTTGTGACGTTCGTCACGCTGACGCGCTCGGCTTCGGCTGCGCCCGTGAGATTTGCGCCCGAGCTTCCTCCAAAGGCGCCAATTCTCTCGAAGACGTCATTGCCATCCTTCCAGACAAGGAAGTCGGGACTGAGCACGACGGCGGAATCGTGGTTGAACGGAAAGCGCTCCGCAGCCCACACGATGCGAGCGGCGTTCTTGTAGGGCAGGGGCCGCAGCAGGACCGCATTGACCACTGAGAAGATTGCGGTGTTGGCGCCGATGCCGAGAGCGAGAGTAAGGATTGCGACGACAGTGAAACCGGGAGATTTGCGCAGCGTACGGAGGCCGAAGCGAATGTCCTGGGCCAGATGTTCGAGCCAGACGGTGCTCCAGACTTCGCGCGTATCCTCCTCCACGCGGGTGACATTGCCGAACTTGCGGATGGCGGCATAGCGGGCGTCTTCCGGCGACATGCCGCGGTCGATGTTGTCCTGCGTCTCGCGATCGATGTGTTCGCGGATGTCCTGGTCGAGATCATCAAGCACGTGCTTGCGGCGTTTCATGATTTGATCTCCTGCTCCATCGCTCGCTGAGTCCGCTTCAGGCGCTCGTCACTCGTACCGCAGCGCGACCATCGGATCCACTTTCGTCGCGCGACGCGCCGGGATGTAACACGCGGCGAGGGCAACTGCGAAGAGAAGAGCCGCGACGGTGATGAACGTCAGTGGGTCCGTCGCGCTGATCTGGAAAAGCAGCGACGACATCAGGCGCGTGAGCGCGAGTGAGGCCACGATTCCGATTCCGACGCCGATCAGCGCCAGCTTCGCTCCGTGGCCTATGATGAATCGCAGGACCTGACCGCGCTGCGCGCCGAGGGCGACCCGCACGCCGATCTCATGCGTCCGCCGCGCCACCGAATACGCCAGCACGCCGTAGATGCCGATCGCGGCGAGCACCAGCGCCAACGCCGCAAAGCCGCCCAGAAGCTCGGTGCTGAACCGCGGACCGGAGACGGACTTCGCGAGCAGCTGATCCATGGTAATGACGTAGACCAGCGGAACGGTGGGATCGAGTCCTGCAACCCTCGCGCGCACGGTGGATGCGATTTGGGCGGGGTTCGCGGTGGTGCGCACCACGAGAGCCATCGATTTCACAAACCAAGGATTCCAGCCGTCGTCGGTATAAGGAACGTACATGGTCGGCTGTTCCTTGGCGTCCAGGCCTTCGTACTTCACGTCGCCAGCCACGCCGACAATGGTGTACCAATCATTTTTCGGATTTGCGTCGCCGGTCTGGACGCGCTGGCCGACGGCGTCTTTGCCGGCGAAGTAGTGGCGCGCCATGGTCTGATTGATCACCAAAACGTGACGGTTCGGGACACGGTCGGTGTCGTCGAAGAAGCGGCCGGCCTCGAGCGGTATGCCGAGAGCGCGGAAATAGTCCTGGCTGACGGGAATCTCTTCGGCAAGTGTCGTGGCTTTGCCGGTCTCGTAGGTTTGGCCTTCGACGTGAAACGGATTCATTAGTTCGAGCAGATTCGGCGGCAGGCTCATCGTGATCCCCGCGGCCGCACGCCGGGCGTGCTCTCGACGCCGTCGAGAAGCTGCTGATAGAACGACGTGACCTGGCTCGCCTTCTGGTATTGCCCTTTGGGCAAGGGAACCTGCATGGTAACAATGTGGCTGGGATCGAAGCCGGGACTAACGCTTTCGAGTCGCGCAAGACTCCGCAGGAGCAGACCCGCGGCGATTAGCAGAATCAGAGCCAGCGAAAATTCGGAAATGACTAGAAGGTTATGCAACAGGCCGGCGCCGGAGTTTTCGGGGCTTCCTTTTCCGCTCTGCTTCAGGGATTCGCCGATGCGCGGCGCACGAATGCGAAGCGCCGGAGCCAGGCCGAAGAGCACACCCGCGAGCATCGCAATTCCCAGCGTGTAGAGAAGAACGGTTCCGTTCACGGCAATTTCATCCATGCGCGGAACCGCGCCGGGGATGAGCGACACAATCGCGCCGAGTCCCCAGTAGGCGATGCCGAGACCGAGCGCGCCGCCGATGGCGCTGAGCAGGATGCTTTCCGTCAGAAGCTGCTGCACCAATCGGCGCCGTCCCGCGCCGAGCGCCGTGCGGATGGCGATCTCTCTCTGTCGCACCGCAGACCGAGCGAGCTGCAGGTTGGCGACGTTCACCACCGCGATCAAAAGCACCAGACCGACCGCTCCCAGCATCACGAGCAGCGCTGTGCGGGAGCTGCCAACAAGCACTTCCTTCATCGGGATGGCGATCGCTTTCAGGTCGTTTGAATTTGGATACTGCTGCGTGACCATCGCGGCGATGCGCGATGCGTCTGCGCTTGCGGCCGCGGGTGACGCGCCCGGCTTCAGCCGTCCGATGACCGCGAGGAAAAACGGCGGACGCTGCGGAATAGACTCGAGCGGAAAGATGGGCCAGACCTGATCGTCGTCGTTGCGTCCGAAGCGAAAATCCGCAGGCATCACTCCGATGACGGCGAAACTGGTCCCGGCCAGCGTGATACTCCGTCCGGTCGCCGCTGGGTCGGCGTGCAGATGTTCGCGCCAGAATCGGTTGCTGACGACCACAGCGGGCGGCTGGCTCGGCTGGTCCTCACCGGGCAAAAAGGTGCGGCCGAGTTGCGGTTTCACGCCGAGAACGTCGAAGAACGCAGCAGTCACCGCAGAGCCGGCAATTTCCTCCGGCGCTTTTTCGCCAGTGAGTGCGAATCCATCGTCGGGGGAAGTGAAAGCGGCGACGTTCTCGAAGGATTGCTGCTGCTCGCGGAGCGCGAGGAAATCGGCGTTGCCATAGTCTCCGCGGTCGAGGCCGAGCGCCGAGTTTTGGAGAAAGACCATCATTACCCGGTCCGAATTCGGATAGGGCAGTGGCCTTAGAAGTACCGTATTGACGACGGAGAAAATCGCCGTGTTCGCGCCGATGCCGAGCGCCAGGGTAAGCACGGCGACAGCAGCAAAGCCGGGATTCTTGCGCAACATGCGTAGGGCGAAGCGCACGTCCTGAGTTAGCTGCTCGAGCCAGACGATGCTCCACACGTCGCGCGTCTCTTCCTTAACGCGCGTGACATTGCCGAACTTTCGCACCGCCGCGTAGCGCGCTTCCTCCGGCGGCATGCCGCGCTCGATGTTGTCCTGCGTTTCGCGTTCGATGTGGTCGCGGATGTCCTGGTCGAGATCTTCAAGCATGTGCTTTCGCCGTTTCATGATTCGCCCTCCTGCTCGGCGGGCTGCAGAATCCGGGCGATTGCTCCCGCGAGCTTGTCCCATTTGCTGGTTTCGAGCGCCAGTTGTCGGCGTCCCTTGGGCGTCAGCCGGTAAAACTTGGCGCGGCGATTGTTTTCGGAGGTGCCCTCTTCGGCCGAAATCCATCCCGCGCTTGATGAGCCGGTGCAGCGCGGGGTACAGCGACCCCTGCTCGACCTGCAGCACGTCGTCGGATTTGAATTCGATGGCCTTGGCGATGGCGTGGCCGTGCGCCGGGCCGAGCAGCAGCGTGCGGAGAATCAGAAGGTCGAGGGTGCCTTGGAGCAATTCGATGCGTTCGCGTTGTTCTTTGGTAGACATTCTAGGTGAAGATACTGCGCTTCCGGTAGAATGTCAAGGGGAGCGAGGTTCACTTCAAAGAGGGGCGCCCCGGCGCCCAGACATGCACTGCGAGGATTTACTCCGGGCTGACGGCGGAAGTCGGACGGAGCGATGCGTTGGCTGGTGCGTCCAGCGAACGATGATTGCGCCAGGCGGCGAATCCCTCGCGCGCGAGGCTGAAAATTGTTCTCCGGTTTTGGTACGTCAATTTGAGCCACGCCCAGGGACCCATCTGCGGGAAATAGATTCCGCGGAAGCACATTCGGGCGATGAAGATGTTGATGCGGTAGCCCAAGGGCTTGTCCTTGATCGAATCAACCGCGTGGGCCATGGCTTCGGGGCTGTACGAAAGGGCCCAGCCATGCTTCACCTCCGCGTGAGCTTCCTCGATCGTCATCTTGAGCGGAGTGTGGGCCATCGCAAACGGAATGAACTTCTGCCAGTGCTTGGGGCGCGTCAAGCGTCCTGCGGCCTCCAGCCGCTTGTAGAGTGGAGTCGCGGGCAAAGGGGTGAGCAAGCCGAAAATGGGCAGTCCCGGCGGCCAGGTGGCGATCTCCCGAAGCGTGCGGTCAGCTACTCCCACTGTGTCGTTATCCATGCCGAAAATGAAGGAGGTGATCGCATAGACGTTGCGATCGGCGAGCCTCTGGAGGACTGCGGCGTACTCGCCTGGCTTGTTGAATCCCTTGTTCACGCTTGCGAGGTTCGTCGGGATCGATCGACTCCATGCCGATGAAGATCCACTTGCCACCGGAGGCCGCGATGAGGTCTACGAGTTCCTCGTCGCGCAAGAGGTTGGCGCTGATCTGGGCTACCCAGTGCACCTGTGCGCCGGCGGCGATGATGTCGCGCAGCAGCGATTTCGTCCGTTTGATGTTGATGGCGAAGTTGTCGTCGATGAAGAAGACGGCTATCTGGCCCTGCTCGCTTCGCGCGCGAGCTTTCAGCAGCAGCAGCTCATCCACCACACTTTTGTTCGTGCGGAACCGGATCGAGTCGCCGAAAAAGCCGGTTACCGTGCAGAACTCGCAGCCGTAAGGACACCCGCGCCCGGACTCCATCGGAATCATACGAAAGGTGCCCCAGCCTCCACCCACGCGTTGAAGCGGGCGCATGGCCATCTTCGGGACCAAATTGAACTGATCGAGGCTTATTTTGTCCCACGGAATCGCAGGGTACTGCTTGAGAGTGGGTTTGCGTTCCTGGCCGAATTCATCCACGGGGGCGTAGACATCCTTAAGCGTACCGCGCGCGGCATCTTCAACGATTCTGGGCCAAGTTTCATCGGCCTCACCCAGAGCCACAGCGTCTGCGTGACGCGGTCCGCCGTTTCGACCGAGGGCCTCGTCGGCCTCTTCTGTAACGTGAGGCCCGCCCATCACAACCGGCACGCCCGCGGCGCGAATCGCATCGGCCATGCGGTACGCTTTGGCGACCATTCGGGTCATCGCGCCGATGCCCGACGAGTCCGATCCTTTGCTCGCGCACGAATCGCGCGATGCCGTCTTCATCCATGGGCTGCGCGTTGCCATCGATCAATAGCACTTCGTGGCCAGAGGGGGTGAGCGACTGCAGGAGAAACATCCAAAGATGCGGCATGAAGTTCCGCGTCACACCGTTGTCGGGGTTGTAGAGCAGAATGCGCATCCGGCCACCTCCATTTCAATCCATTTCTTCGCTTCTGGTGAGGGCCAGGAACGATTCCCAAAGCAGCCGTCTAGGGTAGGAGATTGAATTCCACCTGTCTGGTCAATATTGACCACTTTTCAGGATTGCAATGTTGGGGGCTGCCGCCTGATTTATATTTTGGTAAAATCCGGGAGAGGCGCAGGAGCAACTCGGATGGTCGAAAAAAAACCTACGGCGAAGAGGTCATTTGATATCGGCAAGTATCTGGAAACGTCGGGCGTGAAGAGAAAAATCGTCAAGTATCGCAAAGAGGAGACTATTTTTGCCCAGGGCGATACGTGCAGGGGAGTGATGTATCTTCAAGCCGGCAGGGTCAAGATCAGCGTAACTTCTTCCGCCGGGAAGGAGGCGGTCATCGCCCTGCTACATCCGGGCGATTTCTTCGGTGAAGGCTGCATTGCAGGCCAGTCTGTGCGAGTGGCGACGGCAACGGCCATGGGACCTGTGTCGGTATTAGAGATCGAGAAGCGGGAAATGAACCGCGTGATTCACGAAGAAGGCGAGTTTGCGGACCGTTTTGTCGCCCACATGCTCAAGCGCAACGTCCGCGTCGAGGAGGACCTGGTCGATCAGCTCTTCAATTCCAGCGAGAAACGGCTGGCGCGCGCTCTCTTGCTGGTGGCCCGATACGGCAACGAGGAGAAACCGGAGAAAATCGTCGCCGGGGTTTCGCAAGGGACCTTGGCGGAAATGGTTGGCACAACGCGGAGCCGCGTCAGCTTCTTCATGAACAAGTTCCGCAAGCTGGGGTTTATCAAGTACAACGGCGGCTTGCAGGTGAACGATTCGCTTCTGCGCGTGATTCTTCACGATTGATCGCGGACTACCATTGGTGTACCACGTGGCTTCGGCCCCCTTGCGATTGACTTACCTGTTCGAGTTCCCCTAACCTGACTCGTTCGATTCTTCAGTTCCGCTTAAGCCGTAGAGAAGCTGTCACAAAACGGAAGTGAGGCAAGACCGAGAATGTCCGACCAGAAACTGCCGACTCGCAGCGAAGATTATTCGGAATGGTACAACCAGCTGGTGCTGCGAGCGGAGCTCGCCGACTACGCGCCGGTGCGCGGCTGCATGATCGTGAGGCCGTACGGCTGGGCGCTATGGGAGAACATCACCGCGCAGCTCGATCAGCGGTTCAAAGCCACCGGCCACGTGAACGCCGCGTTCCCGCTGCTGATTCCGCGCAGTTTCATCGACAAGGAAAAATCGCACGTCGCGGGATTTTCGCCCGAGCTGGCGGTGGTGACGCACGGAGGCGGCGAAAAGCTGGAAGAGCCGCTGGTGATCCGGCCGACGTCGGAGACGATCATCGGGCACTCGTATGCGAAATGGATTCAGTCGTATCGCGACTTGCCGGTGCTGATCAATCAGTGGAACAGCGTCGTGCGGTGGGAACTGCGCACCAAGCTGTTTCTGAGGACGCTCGAATTTTTCTGGCAGGAAGGCCACACCGCGCACGCCACCGCCGAGGAAGCCGAATTCGAGACGCGGCAGATGCTCGACGTGTACACGGATTTCGCCGTGCGCGAGGCGGCGGTTCCGGTGATTCCGGGGCGCAAATCCGCGGCAGAACGGTTTGCCGGTGCCGACCAGACATTTTCAATCGAAGCGATGATGGGCGACGGCAAAGCGCTGCAGTCGGGCACGTCGCACAACCTGGGGCAGAATTTCGCGAAGGCGTTCGAGATTCGCTACCTCGATAAGGGCGGCGTCCTGCAGCATTGCTGGACCACTTCGTGGGGGCTTTCGACGCGCTTCGTGGGCGCAATCATCATGGTGCATGGCGACGATCAGGGGCTGATTTTGCCGCCGAGGCTTGCGCCATTTCAGATCGTCATCGTGCCGATCTACAAGAC
>CAWBGW010000028.1:0-25176 GCA_963788345.1 uncultured Acidobacteriota bacterium
CGCCCAATCTGCCGCACAAATCCATAAAGCTTTCCGAAGCTGCTCATCTGTTGAGCGAATGACGCCATGCTAGCCGCCGCGATTCTCGCAGCAGGCGAATCCCGGCGGATGGGTTCGCCCAAGGCGCTGGTCCCGCTTCGCGGCGTCACTTTCGTACAGCATCTCGTCGATGCGACGAGCGTCCCGCGCGTGGGCGTCATGAGGATTGTTCTGGGCGCTGGCGCCGAAGAAATTCGCGCCAGGCTTGGGGTCGATCCCGCAACGATCGTGGTGAATAAGGATTGGGAGAAAGGGCAGCTTTCGTCGATTCACGCCGCGATTCGCAGCTTGCCGCCGGGAACCGAGGGACTGATTCTTGCCCCGGTGGATCATCCGCTCATATCCACGAATCTTGTTTCGCGGCTCATTAAGCAGTTCGATTCGACCGACAAACCGATCGTGGTTCCCACATTTCATGGGCGCCGCGGTCATCCTGTGATTTTTCGCGCTTCGCTCTACGACGAATTGCTCGAGGCGTCGTCGGAAGTTGGCGCGCGCCAGGTGGTTTGGGCGCACGAGCAGGAAATCGCCGAAGTGCCCACCGAAGAGGAAGGCGTCGTACTCAACCTGAATGATCCCGAGACTCTGAAGAAGGCAATGGGTGGAGGATCTCCCTAAAGTCTGCCGTTCGCTTCCCCGGCTCAGGCGAGCTTGCGAAGCAAAGCGGTGACGGCGTCGCAGCAGAGTTGCGCGGCATGAAACGTCGCCGGCGGAAGGCCGCCGAGCGCGTCCGAAATTTGTTGCGGCGTCACGGCGCGCGCTTCGTCGAGCGATTTGCCAGCAAGCAGATCTGTGAGCGCTGAGCTGGAGGCGATTGCCGCCACGCAACCCTGCGCCTTAAACCGGGCCTCGTCGATACGGCCATCGCTGAACCGAACCGCCAGTCGAAGGACATCTCCGCATACAGGGTTTGTAACCTCCACGGTCGCGGTAGCATCCAACAAGTCGCCGGCGTTATGTGGATTGCGAAAGTGGCTCAGAACAGCGTCGGTGTACATCGGCCCAAGTATAAGTCTTGATGGTCCGCGCGGCAGAATCGTTACAGCGGACCCGCGCACGTCGCGTTTTCGCCTTTCGCCTTTTCTTTCAATCCTGTTGACAGAAAGGCGCTTAGGACGATACTTTAATCGTGCCCTAGCCATCGCCTCTTCCGTCAGGGCGCGGGAGAGTCGACCCTAACCTGCCTACCGTAAAACTCAGGAGATAGCTGATGCGACGATTTAGATACCTCTTCCTCCTCCTGGTCACTCTCGCGCTTGGCGCGACGACCGTATTCGCTCAGGATGGAAAGCTAAAAATTAAAGTGACCCCCAAGCAAGCCGACGTTTTCGTCGATGGACAGGCCCAGCCGCAAGGTGTCTACCCGATCAAGTTGAGCGCGGGAAAGCATACCGTCGTAGTCGTGAATTATGGCTATAAGATCTTCACGCAAGATGTGAATATCGACGCCGGAAAGACCACCGAGCTCCCCGTGACCCTCGAGGCATACGGCGGCGGCACGGTGAACGGACCTTTTGGTGACATCCAATTCACGGGAGATTCGCGGCGCGCGGCCGTCCTCTCGAATGGCACGACCCCGGCCTTTTATGTTGGTCATGTGGATGAATTCGATTGGGACTGGCTCTGGCACCAGAACTTGCTCCTGCCGGTTGGAACGCACCACCTCACGGTTACTTTGAAGGGGAACACGGTGTGGTCCGGCGACGTCACAGTCGTTGCGGGCAAGAAAGTGATCGTGGACCTCGCGAAGAACGGCGCGCAAAAGACCGTCAACTGGAACCGCGGGACCAAATTGCCGGCCCAAGCACGGTTCAAGGCCGGTTCTGCTAGCGCCACCGTCGCAGTCGCTCCGGTCACCGTAGGCGCGTTCACGGCCTCGCCAACCGATATCAACTGCGGACAGTCGTCAACCATCACGTGGAGTTCCACTGAGACCGTAGACTCGAACATCAGCGGCATCGGAGCCGTCGCTACCAGCGGAACTCAATCGGTGAGCCCGCATGCGACCACCACCTATGACTTCTCGACCGCTGGCCCTGGCGGGACCGGCAAAGGTAGCGCGACCGTCAACGTCAACACGAAGGTAGACGCCAGCCTCTCCGTAAACCCGGCCGAGGTTCACTATCGCAAGATCGGCGAGAAGGTCCTGACGCAGGATTCCTCGACGCTGACTTGGCAGACCTCGAACGCGGACAGCATCTCCATCGACCCGATCGGCAAAGTTGATCCAAGCGGCAGCCAGCCGCTAAAGGCTGAACCGAAGGACAGCTCGCAGGTTCCTGATGGCCAGCCGATCCGCACGATCGATGAGACGAACACCTACACTCTGAACGCGACGAACGTTTGCGGCGGCAGTTCAACCCAAACCGCTGCGCTTCACATCACGGGCACGGTCGAGCCGATTCCGGCCGTTACTTTGCAGAGCGTCTTCTATCCGACCGATTATCCGGACAAGACGCATCCGCAGGTGGGACTCGTGAAGAGCCAGCAGCTTTCGCTGGCGGACCTCGCCGCCGGATTCAAGAAGTATCTCGAATACGATCCGGACGCGAAGCTCTCGGTGGAAGCCTACGCCGATATTCGCGGCTCGAAAGAGTTCAACCAGGATCTAAGCGAGCGCCGCGTCGAGCGGATCAAGCAGTATCTGGTCGATCAAGGCATTTCGGCGGACAAGGTTCAGACCGCCGCGTACGGCAAAGACCGTCCGATGCCGAAGGATCAGGTGCAACAGCTTGAAGGTTCAAACCCGCAAGCTCCTCCCAAGATGCGTATGAAGAACAAAATGGGAGATTGGTATGCCTATAACCGGCGCGCGGATATCGTGCTTCTGCCGTCGGGCAAGAAGTCGGCGCAGTTCTTCCCGCACAATGCGGACGACTCTGGCCTGATTTGGTCGATCCCGAAACCGCCGCTCAAGAAGGTTGAAGCGGACCAGTAAACTGGTAGTTAAGAAGTAACGCGCCGGGGAGCGAGTGCTCCTCGGCGCGTTTTTGTTTTTCAGTGAAGTGAAACTCGAGAATAGAGACTAGGCGCCGGCCGCTGCGGTCACAGGCTTGTACCCCGTACCCGCGGCCTTCTTGAGCGCGTCAATTCCCTCCGCCGTGGTCAAGAGCGGCGTGGTCTTCACGGACTTGCAGGCGCCTCCCGCGGCGAACGCAATCGCAATTGCTGCGGCGGCGACGTTGTCGGGTAATTCGAGCATCGCGACAATGTCGTAATCACCAAACGCAAAATATCCGCTGATTACTTTTCCGCCGAGTTTCTCGATGGCAGGCCGGATGGCGTCTATCCGGTTCTGCGGGTTGTGGATGAGCGCTTGCCAGGCTTCCTGGGTGTAGGCAACTTGGGTCAAAAATAGTGGCATGGAATCTCCTTTCCTTCGGAAACAGGTGGGCCGATGACGCGGATGTTGGCAGACGCGGCTGGAAACGTCAAGCGGACCGACGATCTTGAACTTTCCGCCGGCATCATGCGTTTCACGATAGCGCCGTCCATATGATAGCGTTGTGCCCCGCAAATTTGCGCAAGGAGCAGCCACGGATGGAGCCGTCGAACCAATCGCAAAATAACGCACGCGGCGATTTTATCGCGCTTGGCCTGATCGCGCTCGGCGTCGTGGTGCTGCATGTGGCCACGAACGGAAGGTACGGCGTCCATCGCGACGAATTGCAGGTGCTCGACGACGCGCGTCACATCGATTGGGGGTTCGTGGCGTACCCGCCGGTGACGCCGTTCATCGAGCGTGTCGCGCTTGCGTTGTTCGGAACGTCGCTGATCGGCCTCCGCATGTTCTCGGTGCTGGCGCAGGCGGCCGCGCTCATCATCACGGGATTGATGGCGCGCGAACTCGGGGGCAGGCGCTTGGTGCAGATCGTGGCTGCGCTGGCGGTGGCAGTCTCGCCGCTGCCGCTCTTCGAGGGAACGGAATTTCAGTACTCGTCATTCGACTATCTGTGGTGCGTGCTGATCGCCTACTTTCTCATTCGCTTGCTTAAGTCCGAAGACGCCCGCTGGTGGCTCCCTATTGGCGCCATGATCGGCCTGGGCATGATGACGAAGTACACGATGGGCTTCTTCGTGGCCGGAATTGTGGGAGGCGTTCTGCTCACGCCGGCGCGCCGGTATTTGAAAAGCCCGTGGCTCTGGGGCGGAGTCGCCCTGTCCCTGCTGATTTTTCTCCCCAACCTGATCTGGCAGATCCGGCACGACCTGGTCTCGCTCCACTTCCTGCAGCACATTCACACGCGCGACGTGGGCGAAGGCCGCACCGACGGCTTCGTGCGCGACCAATTCGTGATCAGCGCGAATCTGTTCATCGCGCCGCTATGGCTCGCCGGACTCTACTATTTCTTTGCCGCGCCGGACGGAAAGCGGTACCGATTGCTGAGCTGGCTGTACGTGATTGCTTTCGCGCTCTACTTCTTCGGCAAGGGCCGCGGCTACTACCTGGCGCCCGTCTACCCGATGTTGTTCGCCGGCGGCAGCGTCCTTTGGGGACGGTGGATCGCGTCGATGTCACCCGTGTGGTTGCGCGTGGTGCGAGGCGTCACGTTCACCGCGCTCGCAGCCGGCGGAGTGTCGATGGGCGCAATCATTCTCCCCATTAATCCGGTGATTTCGGCCGACAATTTCGCGCTCAGGAACAACGGCGATCTCAGAGAGGAAATCGGCTGGACCGATCTGGTTGCGGCCGTCGCGCAAATCCGCGACTCTTTGTCTCCCGACGAACGAGCCCACATGGCGATCCTCACCGGCAACTACGGAGAAACCGGCGCGATCGATCTATATGGCCCGGCTTACGGCCTGCCACAAGCGATCAGCGGAACGAACACGGCCTGGTATCGCGGCTACGGCAACCCGCCGCCGCAAACTCTGATCGTCATCGGCCGCTCGCGCGAGTATGTGGAAAGAACGTTCGAGTCATGCCGATTCGCCGGCCACAACGGAAATCCCTACGGAATCAAGAACGAAGAAAGCCAGTACCATCCGGACATTTTCGTCTGCGGACAGCCGCACCAGCCTTGGCCCGAATTCTGGGTTGATGTTCAGGGCTACGGTTAGAAGCAAACCGATGACGGCCCGGCGTCAGACGAGTCGCTTGACACTCTGGAGGACCGAGCCGGACCGACGTAGAATCGAACCGGTATGACCCGCGAAGGCTCACAATACACGTCAACGAATCGTTTCGCTCGCACCAAATGTGACTTCGATTCTGATTGCGCTCGGCGCGCGGCGCGAGCTTGTGGGCGTGAGCAAATGGTGCAAGGACGTCGCTCCCGTGGGACGGCTGCCGGAGGTGCCGCAGGTGGGCGATTGCTGGAAACTCGATGTGGCCGAGGTCATGCGGCTCCGGCCGACGCTGCTGATCGGTTCGGTTCCGTTCGCGACGGAAACGGTGGAGAAACTTCTCGCGCAGCCTGTCGCATTCCTCGCAATCAATCCACGGTCGCTGGCCGACATAGAAAATGACGTTCGCACGCTCGCTCGCCTTGTGAATCGCGCGGCCGCAGGAGAAAAGCTGATCGCGCGCATGCGGCGCACGTTCGATGAAATCGCGCGCGCAGCGGCGAAGCTTCCACGTCGACCAAAGGCCGCGCGTCTATTGCGAAGCGTGGCCCAATCCGCGAATCAGTTCCCCGCCCTGGGTGGCGGAGATTGTCGCGCTCGCAGGCGGGAGATTCGTGGTCGCACCAGGAAAGCGAGTCACCGACGACGAAGTTGTGCGCGCGAAGCCGGACGTCGTCATTCTCGCGTGGACGGCCACCGGCGATCGCGCGAGTCCGGCGCGCATGCTGGCCGACCCCGCGTTTCGCGACGTACCAGCAGTCAAGAACCGCCGCGTGATCGTGATCCGCGACGAATTGCTGAACACGCCCGGGCCGCCGCTGATGCAAGGCGCCCGCGAACTCTTCCGGGCGATTCACGCGTAGCTCCACGTTCCCCATTTGTGGACACAAGAGCGCAACAGATTCACCGCTGAGACGCAGAGTGCGCAGAGAAAGGTGCAACCAAGGCAAACACCCGTCCTGACACTTTTGACCGCATTAAACTGTGGTATAGCCTTGATATAGGCAATGAATCGGTCGCTGTGCACCGAGGTGGGGAGGATCCGATGGCTCGAACCGCAAAATTGTTTCGGAACGGTCGCAGTCAAGCCGTTCGGCTACCCGCGGAGTACCGCTTTGCGGGTTCCGAAGTGTACATTCGCCGGGACGAGCAAACCGGGGACGTGATTCTGTCGCGACAGCCGGAATCCTGGGCGGAGTTCTTTCAGTTGCTGCAAAACATTGAAATCCCAGACGACTTTCTTGCCGATCGCGGGGACGAACCGCCGCAGAAGCGAAATCGTTATTGATGCGCAGTCGCTTCTCCTTGAGGGCTGACATCGATGATGATGGTGGTGGCAGCGCTGATCGAATGCGACGGCAAGCTGCTCGTGTGCCAACGGCGGCGCGGGTCGAGGTTCGCATTCATGTGGGAGTTTCCCGGCGGCAAGACCGAACCCGGCGAAGCGCTCGAACAGGCTCTTGCGCGTGAGTTGCGCGAAGAGCTTGGCGTGACGGCGCTAATCGGCCCGGAAATCTATCGCGTGCGGCACAAATATCCGGAGATGAAGGACGAAATCGAGCTGGTCTTCTTCGCGGTGAGCGTCAATCCAGCCGAGGTGAAGAATCTCGATTTCGAGCAGATCGCCTGGCGCGAGCCTGGTTCGCTTCCTGAACTGAATTTCCTGCCGGCCGACCGGGAGCTGATCGACAGGCTCGCAAACGGCTCGCTGCGATTGCCACAAATCTAGGGCGTCGTGGCGGTTCGTCGAACCACTCCTGAAAGCAAGCCTTCGAGGTCCGCAAAAGCTGACCTACTTCTTTTGCGCGTCAGCGGGCGGAGCTGATGGGACGAAGCGCTTGCGCTCGGTGGGATCCTGAACTTCCGGTGGGAAACTTATTCGCCAGAATTTTGGCGTGGACTGGAGGAATCCCAGTCCGATTTCGGTGCCTTCTCCGTCGTTTCGTCCGATGTAGCTGACGCGAACCTGCGCCGACTCTTCGGTGGCCGCGTTGGTTATCGTGAACTCCTGATTTCGTATGACCGACGCTCTCATGCGGACCAGGCATCCATTCAGATTCACGACGATCGTCTTGGTGTGCTCTTCGATCAATTTCCCTTTGGCCTGTCCCTTGACGATCACCGGAATCGTGATCTGCACTCGGTGATTCCGTCGCCGCTCGGGGCCAAATTCAACGGAACCGGCCGGTGGAGTTGCGGGTACGTCAACCATCAGAGCCTCCGAAGACAATCCGCGCTCATCGCCTGTCGCGTCAAAGCGGGCGGGGCGCAAACCAAGCGGGCGAGGTTAGCACGAGACCGCCATTCATGCGAAGCCGAATCGTTGTGTTGAAGTTGCATCCTTGGCATAAGCCACTCTCGTTGACGCCCCCTGCTACGGCTACTATAGTGGCATTCAGGCGGCGAGCGAGCGCTCGCGCGTCGTCATTGACTCACGATGTGGCCTCACGACATGGACCCACGACTCCTTCGCGAATTGAAGAAACTCCTCGGCGGCGAGGCGGTTCTGCACGAGAAAGACGACTTGCTGCTGTACGAGTACGACGGCTCGATCGACGTCGCGCGGCCGAATTGCGTCGTGTTTCCCCGGACGACCGAGGACGTAGTGGGAATCGTGCAGCTCGCGAATCGATATGAGACGCCGATCGTTGGCCGCGGAGCCGGGACCGGACTTTCCGGCGGCGCGCTCGCGCGGCATGGCGGCATTCTGATTGTGTTCTCGCGGATGAACCGGATTCTCGCGGTCGATATCGAAAATCAGAGGGCGACGGTTCAGCCGGGCGTGGTGAACTCAGACCTCAGCGCGGCTGTGGCTCATGCCGGTCTGCATTTTGCGCCTGATCCCTCGAGCCAGAAAGCGTGCACCATCGGCGGCAACGTCGCGGAGAATTCCGGCGGGCCGCACACGCTGGCATACGGAGTAACGACGAATCACGTGCTCGCGCTCGAAATCGTGCAGCCTTCCGGCGAACTCATCCACGTTGGCAGCGCGGCGGTGGATGCTCCGGGCTACGACTTGACTGGCTTGTTCGTCGGCTCGGAGGGGACGATCGGGCTAGCCACGAAAATTGTGGTGAAGTTGACGCGCTTGCCCGAAGCGGTGAAAACGCTGCTCGCGATTTTCGATTCAGTGGACGATGCCACCGAGACTGTTGCCGACATCACCGCGCGCGGGATCACTCCGGCGGCCTGCGAAATGCTCGACGGTTGGACGCTGCGGGCCATCGAGGCGTACGTCCACGCTGGATTTCCGCTCGACAGCGCGGCCGTCTTGCTGATCGACGTGGATGGGCTGCGCGAGGCGGTCGAGTCACAGGCCGAAAATGTCGCGGACGTTTGCCGATTGCATCATGCACGCGAGGTTCGCGTCGCGCGTGACGCGGCGGAACGCGACCTCCTCTGGAAGGGCCGAAAAAACGCATTCGGCGCGGTGGGCCGGCTTTCACCCACCTACTACGTGCAGGATGGCGTGATCCCGCGCACGAAGTTGCCGGTAACTCTGCGGCGCATCAACGAAATCGGGAAAAAGTACGGCTTCGAGATCGGGAACATTTTTCACGCCGGTGACGGCAACTTGCACCCGATCATTCTTTTCGACGCGCGCGACGAAAAGCAGCTCCAGCGCGCGATCGCCACTTCTGATGAAATCATCCAATTCTGCATCGAGATGGGCGGCTCGATCACCGGCGAGCACGGCATCGGCATGGAGAAGGATCGATTGATGCCGCTGCTTTTTAGCCCGCCGGAGCTCGATTTGATGCGGCGCATACGCGATGCTTTCAATCCGAACGGCCTGCTGAATCCGGGAAAAGTGATTCCGTCGGCAAAGAGCTGCGGCGAAATCCACGTGCGGCCGCTGCCGGTCGCTGGTGCGCCGTCCGCATGACCACCGGCACGAAATTGGCTGCGGCGCGGCTCGCCGAGATCGTCGGCGACTCCAATTTCTTTGCCGATCCGGCGCGGCTGGCGGAATATGAAATCGACGGCGTTCGGCCGTCGGCCGCGGTTCGCCCGGCATCGAGCGAAGAAGTAGCAGAAGTCGTGAAGTTTGCCGCGTCGGAGAAACTGTCGGTCATCCCCTCCGGCGCTCGAACCAAACTCGGGATCGGTGTTCCCCCTCGAAGCTACGATCTCGCGCTGGACTTGACGCGGCTCGATCGCGTGATTTCGTATGACCCGGGCGACCTCACGCTCAGCGTTGAGGCGGGCATTTCTCTGCGCAAGTTGGCTGGCGTCCTGGCGGAGCGCGGGCAATTCCTTCCGCTGGCAGTTCCCTTCTTCGGCCGCGCGACGATCGGCGGCACTGTCTGCTTCCGGCGTTGATTCCCCGCTGCGGCAATTCTACGGAACGGCGCGCGACTATATTCTCGGAATGCAATTCGTCACCGGCGAAGGGACGCTGGCGAAAAGTGGCGGACGCGTCGTGAAAAATGTCACGGGGTACGACATTCACAAGCTGATGATCGGGGCGCTGGGCACGCTTGGCGTCATCACCAAAGTGAATTTCCGCACGTTCCCGTTGCCTGTCGGCAGCCGCGCGTTTGTGGCGAACTTTGAAACGGCCGAACGCGCGCTCGAGATGCGCACCCGCGTGGCGCAATCTCCGCTCACGCCAATCACCATGGAGGTCCTGAGCCCCGGAGTCGCCGATCTGTTTTACAGCGATGCCGCCGCCGGCATCGAAGCGAAACCGTTTGCGACGAAAATCATTACGAACAAAACCTGGGCGTTCAGCGCAGGCTTTGCCGGCACGGAGAAGGTTCTCGATCGCTGCGAAGCAGACCTTCGCGCAATCGCCGGGCAGTGCGGCGCCGTCGGCATGACGGCCCTCGCTGCCGATCAAATCCCCGGCGCGTTCGGACGGAAGCGCGAATTCATTCCGATTGCGCTCGCATCCTCGCCCGCCACCACCATCTTGAAAATGAGCGTGCTGCCCTCGAGGCTGAAAGAGGTCTTGGCTGAAACCGGGGCTGCGGCCGAAAGCGATTCTCTCCGATGGGCTGCAATCGCGCGCGGCATCGGTGTCGTCTACGCGGCGCTGTTGCCGGACTCGAAGGACGATTCATCGCGGGCCAAGGTGGCGCGCGCGGCCGACCGGATTCAGGCCGCATGCGCTCGCCTCGAAGGCCACGCGACAATTCCCTGGTGCCCGACCGAGTGGAAGCCGTCTCTCAAGATTTGGGGGCTCGAACGCGCTGACCTGCCACAGATGCGCAAAGTGAAAGCCGTTTTTGATCCCAACGGAATCCTGAGCCCGGGTCGATTCGTGGGAGGGCTTTGAACGCATGCCCCCGAGTACCCCGCAGTCCCACGAAGAGGCGCAGCGCGAATTTGCGCTCACTCTCAGCGGCTTCAGTGGGGTGGACAACCCGCAATACGCCGACTACGCCAATTGCGTTCACTGCGGTCTTTGCCTGAATCACTGCCCTACGTACCGTCTGTGGGGGCAGGAGGCCGATTCGCCGCGCGGTCGAATCCGGCAAATGGTTCTCGTCGATCAGGGCCGTCTCGAAGTGGGCGAATCATTCGTGACGCACATCGACCGCTGTCTCGACTGCCGCGCGTGCGAGACCGTGTGCCCTTCGGGCGTCAAGTACGGAAAGCTCGTCGAGCTGGCGCGGGCGCAGATCGAACAGAAATACAAGCGCCCATTCCTCTCGCGCGTCGCGCGGAACATCGTCTATCGGCGCCTGCTGCCGTTCCCGAATCGCATCGCGATGGCGGGCCGCCTAATGAGGCTCTACCAGCGCTCGGGACTCGCAGCCGTCGCTCGCGCGACCGGCATCTTGCGCCTGCTGGGATTGCAGGACCGCGAAAAGCTTCTGCCACAAATTGACTCCGAGTTCTTCTTCGGCGATCTCGGCAAGACGTTCCCCGCCCACGGCGCGCGCCGCGCCCGGGTCGCGTTCTTCGCAGGATGCATCGCGCAGGTCACGTTCAGCGACCTGAATCGCGCGACGATTCGGGTCCTTCAGGCCAACGGTTGCGAGGTGGTGGTGCCCGCCGCACAGCTTTGCTGTGGCGCGCTTGCGGCGCACGCGGGCGTTCGCGATGTTGCTCGCAATCTAGCGCACGCGAATTTCGACGCCTTCCGAGCCAGCGACTTTGACGCCATCGTCACGAACGCCGCAGGTTGCGGCTCAACCCTCAAGGAATATGCGGACCTGTTCCCTGCCAGCGAGCCCGCACACGAACAGGCACACGCCTTCTCGAACCGCGTTCGAGACGTGACGGAGTTTCTCGCCGACCTCGGCCTCACGGCCGCGCTGCGCCCCTTGCCACTTCGCGTGACGTACCAAGACTCCTGCCACTTGCTCCACGGGCAAAAGATTCGCGAGGCGCCGCGCAAACTGATTCGCGCGGTTCCCGGTGTCGAACTGGTGGAGATGCCGTTTGCCGACCAGTGCTGCGGCTCCGCGGGCGTCTACAACGTGACGCAAACCAAGACCTCGCTCGAATTGCTCACGCAGAAGATGCAATTCGCGCAGCAGACCAAGGCGCAGGCGATCATCACCGCGAATCCCGGCTGCATTTTGCAGCTTCGCGCCGGAGCCGCGATTCATCGCACGGGCCAGGAAGTTCTGCACGTGGTGGAACTTCTCGACCGCGCCGCGATCACCAGTCCCTAAATTGTGAAAAATTATTCGACGATGAAGGGGAGCTTGCGGGCGGAGCGTGGTGGGAATTCCGCCCGCAAGTTGCAGCTATTACTGCAGGGGTGGGACTCTGTCAGCTATTGCACCGAAGGAGGTGCCGGCGCTGCGCCGCCGCGGAATCGGCCTCCTCCACGAGGACCGCCTCCCTGGCTTACGACGTAGTCGGCGGGAACCTTGAACAAAGACGCGTCCGGCTCCGCCCGCTGAATGTTCGTCAACTGCGTCACGGTGTCGCCCATCACCGGGTCGGTTTTCTTCGTCATCACGTAGGTTTGCAGCTCCGACGAATACCACCGCTCGGTGACGATCACGATGGGCTTCACGTTTCCGAACTCGCCGGCTGGAATCGTCCGCGTGATTCGCGTGCCCTGCGCGGCGACGCCATTTATGGTCTGCGTCCCAAGGTCCGTCGGTGGTTTCCTCATTCTGGAAACGCTTCCTGAATCCCGGCTCGTCCGCCGCATTCCTGGCGCCTTTCTCGCGCGCATCGGAAGTTGGTCTGCGGTCTTGTCATCGGCATGCAGAACGTAATTCACCCCGCCTATCGGATCGCTGATGAACACTGCGTGAGGCGGCGCACCACTCGAAGCCGCCATGGGACCGATCCCCGGCAGCGTCATTTCGCGGCGCGTGCGGCCCTGCGTGTCGCGCGCAAACGTGCCGGTGGTATTCCGCTGGATCTGGTTGCCGTCGGCCAGCGTCTGCGTCGACTGCGTCGAGAACGTCGCGCTGAACGGCGCGCCGGTCACCGTCTTTCCGCCGATGCCCGCTTCGAATCCCACAAAGCCCATTTCGTCGAACGCCATCGGCTTGGGGCCCATGTGTCCCGGCCCCTGTGGTGGAGGCGCACCGGCATCGCCTTGCGCCAGCGCCGCACCACTCGCAAACAGGATCGCTACTGCCACTACGAGGCTCATTCGCATGAACCTGCTTCCGATCGTCATCTTGTATATTCCTCCTAAGTTCTTCGTGCCATTCAAATTCAAACGCTCGCTGTCACTCGACCTCAAGCGTCCGCTACCGCGAGACTCAGTCATTCGTTGCCGCTGAAACCAGGCGAATCGCTTGCGGCGTTCCGTCCGCACTCACGATCAACTCTGCCGGAATCTGATCCGTCCCCGCCGCTCCGGAAACCGGCAAACCCAGCGAAGCCAGCGCCGAGCGCGGCATCACCACGCGAACCACAGCGCCGCCCTCGAGCGAAGTCGCGTCGCCGTCGGCGTAAGGCAAGGAGACAAACGCCGTGCCCTCTTCGGAGCCGGCCAGCTCGTTAAGTTGCGGATCGCTTTCGAGCGTGTATTGCTCGTTCGCGCTCGCAGCCACGTCCGTCTTGACCACAGGCTGGTTCGGCTCAACGCCAATTTTTGCGCGCGAGATTCCCAGAGCCACGAGCGCCATCGCTGCCACTCCGATCACCGCCACTTGCCACCGGACTGCGCGGCTCCTTGTTGTGAAAGTCATGAAGCTCGGCGGCGCCGCCGAGTGCCGCGACCGAAATTCCCGCACGAGCACCGCTTCCACCAGCGGCGGCGCCTGCCGATCGTGGTCGCGGACCGCGAGCGTCTGCAATCCGAAATCGAGCGATTCGGATTCGATCAGTAGCAGGGCGCAATCGCTGCACGCCTCCGCATGAACCAGCGCAAGCTCCCGCAACGCAAGACCCGAAGTGCCGGGCCGGTCGAGATCATGCAAAATTTCCTCGAATTGTGCGCAAGTCATAGGCATCGTCTTTTCGCTCATTTGGCCACCGCCGACGCGCGGCTCACTGGCTGGGCCTCGCGCAGTTTCTCAAGCAGCAGCGCACGGGCGCGGTGCAATCGCGAGCGCACCGTCCCCACCGGGCAACTCAGCGCCGAGGCCGCTTCTTCGTAACTCATCTCTTCCAACTCGCAGAGCACCACCACCTCACGGTAATTCTCCGGAAGCGTCCCAATCGCCCCACGTACCCGGCCAACAATCTCGAGCGTCGCAAACTGGTCGCCTGGGTGGCGCAGCGCGCCGTTTCCGTTGCCATTCGTGCTGCCGTTGCCGTTTCCGTCCGCCCGGCCGAACGCGCCGCCGTGGAACCGTCCGTCGCCTGACTCGCGATACGGGAAATCCTCGCTGCCCTCCAACAACGCGACCAAGCGCCGATCCTGCTCCCACCGCTTCCGCAGGTGGTTTCTAGCAATCCCGAACAGGAAGCCGCCCAGCGTCCCCTTGGCTGGATCGAATCGCGTTGTGTCGCGAATCAGGGTCATGAAAACCTCTTGGGTCACGTCGTCCGCCACGGCCGCGTTTCCACTCATGTGCAGCGCGAAACGATAGATAGCAGGATGTTTACGGCGATAGAGCTGCGTAAAAGCCTCCTCGTCGCCCGCAATCATCCGCCTCAACAGACCGTCGTCTGTCAGTTCCATTTCGTGACTGCGCTCGGAGCGCATCGCCTTATTCATCGTAACTTTAGGACGGCCCGCCGTGCTTCTCGTTACATATTCCGGAGGGTGGGGCGGGAAGTTCCCGAATTTTGCAGGAGTTACCACCCGGGAACGCCATTCTCCCGGTTCTCGTGGCGCCGGTTGTCTGCCCGCCCCGGCGGTCTCGCAGGCGATTTGGGTTCGTCGAAATTGCGAACTGGGATTTGCGGGAAAGACGCCGGCGGGACGCCGGCGCCACAAAAACCCGGGCTCGCCCCTCAGCCTCACTGCTGCCGGTCTCGCATTGAATCGGCTGCTTATGCCGCGCTACTCGCCTTCGACAATCCGCCGCTCGGCGCCACGCCCGGCTCTTTCGGCGGAGCCAGCGCGATCAGGACCACACCAATCGCAAACATCGTTGCCACTCCCATCAGCTCTTTACGTTCAATCACCTTCTCATATGCCTGCACCGCCATAACAGCTCCATGAGCGAAACTCGACCACGCGGTGAAAGCGATCACGCTGCGGTTCACCGACGGATTACGCACGGCCAGCAGCAAGAAAACCCCCAGCGTTACGTAAAGGCTGAGCATCATCGCCAACGCTGGGTCTTGCCGCCGAAACATCACCAAGGGATAAACGCCAGCGCAAAAAAGCAACCCCAGCAACACCATCACAACCTTCAACGCCCGTTCTCGCATGCCACCCTCCTGTTAAACAACGCGATCCAATCACGCCGAGGATATGCGCCCCGGCAAAACATGGCCAGCAGAAGCGTCCCCCGCTCCAGACTTGAACGTAGCACGCGGCGATCAATGCGGCAGCTTTGGATGGTCGAAGGCTCCTAGTTTAGGATTCTACTTGCGTCGTCAGGTACAATTCCCTGCGCAGTTCAAGGTCCCCGCGCTGCAACTGCCGATCGCCAACCGGGGGCCCGTGCTACCTGTGAAGCGACTGCAGTGTTTTTGCGCTTTCAGGCAATGAGGAGCAAGTCAAAATGGACATGACGCGCCGAGAATTCACTCTGGCTCTTGCAGCTGCCGCTAGCCTGCGGCCTTCGCTGTTCGATCCGCTTTCCCCATTGGGAGTTCCCCGCGGCGTCGTTCCCGGGCGAGTTACGTGGGCGCGCGACCCGGCAGCTGTGACCTGGGATGGCACAGGTTCGTGGTGGACCGATGCCAACAACAACCAGAATGTAATAGACCACATGGTTTCCCGGTCTATTTGCGGCCTAACAAATCAAGAAAGCGACGCCCAGGCATGGACCTCGATCTTTCAGTACTTCAATCGCACGCATGGTCGTGGCAAGGCTGGATACAAGGCGGGCGAAAAGATCGCGATCAAGGCGAACCTGAACAACACAACGGATCATGGCACGATCGAACGCCTGAACTCCTCGCCCCATTTGATCCTCTCGCTCGTCCGGCAGTTGACCCGCCCGGGACGAGTGCCGGAATCATCGATCACCGTCTTCGATTCCAGCCGGTTCATCCCGGGCAATCTCTACGACAAGATTCACCATGAATTTCCCGGCGTCGTGTTTGTGGACCATATCGGAGGCGATGGACGAGTAAAGGCCGAGTTCAAACCCAACGCGATCCCTTTCTCAGTTGAAAACAACAACGCTAAGGGACTCGATACCACAGTCGTTGAAGCCACCTACTTAATTAATGCTGCTGTACTGAGAGCGCATGTGAGTTCAGGCGTGACGCTTTCTGCGAAGAATCTGTTCGGTGCCACGAGTATCAATCCCGACTGGCACAAGAATGCGCACGATGGTTTCCATCACAACAAAGATGGTTCGCCAAGTTACTCGGCATTCACCGATTTTCTGGGCCATAAGGATCTCGGCGAGAAAACCGCCCTTTTTATCATTGACGGGCTCTATGGAAACGACAACGTGGATGGTCCGCCTCATCGCAAGTGGAAGATGGCGCCATTCAACGATGCTTGGCCGAACAGCATCTTTATGTCGCTTGACGCCGTGGCGATCGATTCCGTCGGCTTCGATTTTCTCACTTCGGAATGGCCCGATCTTCCGGATATCGCGAATGCCGATAACTACCTGCGCGAATCTGCCCTCGCGAACGACCCGCCTTCGAAGACTCTCTACGATCCTGAACGCGACGGCATCCGATGCCGCAGCCTGGGCGTACACGAACATTGGAACAATGGGACCGACAAGAAGTACTCGCGCAATCTCGGAAAAGCGCAAGGGATCGAGCTTTTCCAAGTCTGAAGTGCGGGACATACTTGAGCCGTCGCTGCCGCTGATTGGCGGAGTTGCGCAACTGCAGATTGGTTATCGGTACTCAGGGAGGCAGGATGAGCCGGAGAGCGTTTTGCTTATGCCTGGTAGCGGCATCGATGCTGCCGGCAATTGCTTTTTCCCAATCATTCTTGAGCCAGTATAAAGGCCTGCCTTATCACGACGACCGTTATCAGGGCGGCGCACAAAAAATACCCGGACGCGTTTTATGCGCTTACTATGACCTGGGCGGCGAAGGGGTCGCGTACCACGACACCGACCCACAGAATCACGGCAGCGGAGAGCTGAACAAGGCCGATGGGAGCTACCTCAACGAATTTCGTATGCATGAGGGAGTGGATATTTCCTACACGAAGTTCAACCGCAAGCCGGATCCGGTTGACGACAACCCCTTCGACAAGGTTGTTCCTCCCGCGGACCTCCTCTACGTTGGTTGGACCGAACCCGGCGAGTGGTTCAACATCACTGTAGATGTCGCGCACGCGGGAACATACGCGGCCGATTTCCTGTACACATCGAATCGTGGTGGAACAATATCAGTCGATGTGAATGGGAAGGACGCGACAGGGCCCTTGGAGATCGCGTCGACAAATGATCCTGCGGACCCAGTGGCTTGGCGTCAATGGCATCACTGGAACCTGGCTCCCCAGCTTTTCAAGGTTCGCCTCAGCAAAGGGAAAAACGTTCTCACCGTGCACATATTGACGAACGGCAACATGAATCTCGCCTACTTCGACTTCAAGCAAACCCACAGATGAAATGGATTGCCAGATGTGTCTCCCCAATTTCATTGACGGGAGGTATGCTCCGGAGTTCAAGCATTGAACATGACGACAAGAAGAGAGTTTTGTCGGATCGCCGCCCAAACAGCAACCGCCGGGGTGCTGGCAAGCCATCGCTTCACCTCCGCGTTGCAGACCGAAGGATATCGCGCCGCTGCACGTCGCGGACGCCCGCTTTTGGAACTGCAGCAGCGGTTTGTAGATTTGCGTTTCGGTATGTTCCTGCATTTCAACATGGCTACATTTCAGGACCGCGAATGGGGTGATCCCACGTCACCCCCTGATTTGTTTCATCCCACCGCTCTCGAGACGGATCAATGGGCCGCAGCGGCGCTATCGGCCAACATGACCTGGGGCTGTTTGACGACCCGGCATCACGATGGCTTCTGCATATGGCCGACAAAGACAGAGGCGGCAAGCGTGGGCCAGACATCGCATTCGACCGACGTCGTTCGCGCCTACGTGAACTCGTTCCGCAAGGCCGGCCTGCGGGTCGGTCTTTACTATTCGATCTTGTCGCTGCGCGACGATATCCGCCATTTCAACGTGACTCCGGCGAAGGTAAAGCTCATCAAGGATCAGCTGACGGAACTGCTCACGGGCTATGGGGAGATCGATATCCTCATCACCGACGGATGGGATGCACCGTGGAGCCGGATCACGTATGAAGAGGTGCCGTTCCAGGAGATCTATGAGCACGTCAAGAACCTGCAGCCCGACTGTCTGCTGTGCGATCTAAACGCTAGCCAGTATCCTGCGGGCGGACTCTACTACTCCGATGTGAAGGCATTTGAGCAGAATGCCGGGCAGAAGGTTCCCGAAGACAGCGACGTGCCGGCCCTCTCTTGTGTGACGCTTACGGACGATTGGTTCTGGAAACAGCAGGACGCCACCGGGCGTCTCAAGGCCGTGACCACCGTGGTGGACGAGTGGCTTGAGCCGCTGAATCAGAGACACTGCAACCTGATTCTGAATGCTCCCCCGAACTCGCGAAGGACGCCTCGCACCGAACGTCGTGGATCGACTGCAAGAGATCGGCAAGGCGTGGAAGCACCCGGTCCGATGCCAAAACTCAGCGAGCACGTTGTGATCACGACGCGGAACCTGGCGACGGGCAAGCCCATTCATGCCAGTTCCTACCCTGATACCGTGGGACCGGACGAAGCGAACGATGGAGACTTCGGATCAAGCTGGTACTTGGATGAGGGGCAAACCTCGGGCTGGTTAGAGGTGGATCTGAGAAAGCAGGAGAGCCTTCAACGTTGTCGCGCTTGTGGAGCCCGTCGGCAGATGGGATGACTACCCGCAAAGCCGCATCCGGAGCTATCGTTTTCAACACTGGAACGGCGAGAGATGGATCACTCTGACAGCCGGTGAAATACCCGCACCTACGACAATTCTTCGCATCCCACGCGTCTCATCGCAGAGGGTCCGGCTGGAGTTGGAAAGCAGCAAGGAGACGCCTCATATTGCCGAAATCGGCGTGTATGACGAACCCGACTAGATAGCGATCGCTCGTAAAGTAGATCCGTTCTTGGTCTGTCAAAGTTCGTTTCAGCGACAAGAAAAACGTTCTCGCCGCGCACATATCGACACGTTGCGATAATTCCGCTGAGTCTTTTGTCGCGAGAAGGCGTTCGGCGGGTGGGCCATCCTTGCTGGCGGCTCGCGCAGCCTTAGCCTTGCGGGTCGCCCGGTGGGTCTAAATGTAGCGCCGAGGCTTCAGCCCGGCAGCCCTTGTAGGGGCGATTCGCGAATCGCCCGTCCGCCGCCCGGCGCCTTCGCCGGAGCCAGCGCGATCAACGCCACCCCAATCACAGCCAGCACAGTCGACGCCACGTAAAATTCCGTGCGCTCGCTGGGAACCTGATATCCCAGCGTCCCCATAACGGCACCGTGCGCAAAGCTCGACCACGCCGTAAACGCGATTAGGCTGCGATTCGCCGCAGGGTTGCGCACCGCCAGCAGCAAGAAAACCCCGAGCGTGAAATAAATGCTCGCCATCATCGTATCGCCCATCGACTCGTGGTCCCAGTGCCACAGAGCCGTCACCACGGGGTAGATGCCAGCCGCAAACAGCAGCCCCACCAATACCATCACAACCTTCAGCGCCCGCTCTCGCATACCATCCTCCTGCTCAAGCTTCTCAACCATCAGGTCACGCGGAGCATGTTCACATGCTGATCGCGGATTTTATTCGACGCGTTTCGCGTGCTGGTCCCTGCCGCCTTGATGCAGGATCAGCTCCGTTGCGCGGCTCGCACCATCGGTCACGAAAGTGATCTGCGCGTCGACGACTTTGAGAAAGTAGTCGTGGTCCGTTTCGGCGAACACCTCGAACTTCGGCTGCCCCGTCGCTTGCACGAACAGGTGATCCCCCTCGCGGGTGACCGCGATAACGAAGTCCGGAGTCAGTTGGTAGCGTCCCACGTAGCCGTCGAACAGCTTCGGATCGACAGCAATCTCCTTATGCTCTTTCGGGGGAGGCGGCATCAGCGCCGGGTTCACCAGACCGGCCACCGTGTGAGCGATCCGTTCGGGACGAGCGTGCCCCGCATCCAGGTTCGTCAGCACGACCACAGTCAAGTTGTCGTCCACATACCTCGATATGTCGCAGGTGAAACCCTGCCAGGCGCCGCCGTGTTCGATCACCTTATGCCCGTTCAGCGTATTGATTTCCCATGCAAACCCGTAGTTTGACGGATTCGGCTTGCCATCATTCAGCGGAAACACCGTCCAGATTCGGTCCAGGCTAGACTGCTTCAACAGGCTGGTTCCATACAGGGCTTCGTCCCACTTCGCCAGGTCCAGTACGTTGAAGTAGAGCGCGCCATCCGCCGTCGAGTTGAACGTGGGCGATACCCAGGTCTGATTCTGAAGCTTGTCGTCGTGCAATTCGTAGCCGGACGAGCGGTTTGGAATGATGTCCGCGTCGCTGATGAGTCGCGTTGACGTCATCCCCAGCGGCTTGAAGATCCGTTCCGCCAGGTAATCAGCGTAGAACTTGCCGGTAACCTTGTGGATCATGATTCCCAGCAGCATGTAGTTTGTGTTGCGGTAATCCCACTTCTCGCCGGGCTGGAACTCGATCGGCAGTGCCTCGGTTTTCTCCAGTAGCTCGTCCTCGGTGAAATCCAACCGCAGGTAGAAGGGACCCTTTGGCCCCGTGCGTTCGTCAGCTTCGTATTCCGCCAGCCCCGATGTGTGCGAAAGCAGATTCTTGATCAGGATCGGCTTCCAGGTCGCGGGCGCGTTTGGGAAATATTTCACGATGCTGTCATCGAGTCCGACCTTGCCTTCTTCCACCAGCATCATCACCACTGCGGAAACAAACTGCTTGCCCACAGAACCCGACTGAAAAATGGTCTCTGGTTTCACCGGGACGTTTAGCTCCACATCCGCCAGGCCATAGCCCTTCGCCAATAGTATTTGCCCGCGCCGATAGATACCGACGGCAGCCCCGGGGATACGCTCGCGTCCCATCTCGGCCGTCACGTATTTATCGATGCTCGCCACTTGCTCCGGCGTCAGATCAGCAGGAGACGAAGTTTTGGCGCCTGCACGCGCCACGCCAGACGCGATGACAGCGGCGCCGAGAAGAACCCAGGCAAACGGTCGCCAATTTTTCCGAGACACTACCGAAGTAAGCCTCATCATCCCTCCCGCCAAACGCAACGTGGCCCAAGCCAAGTGCGTAGCGCGCCATCATATCGCGACAAGTCCTCCATCCCAACTCGCGCGACCCTGGGAACGCCATTCTCCCGAATGGCGTCGTGGTTCGAGGTTGGAACGTAGCGCCGCGGCTTCAGCCCGGCAGCCTTTCGCTTTGGTTCTGGGTTTCGGGTGGAAGCCCCCGACTTCAGTCGGGGGAGCAGGCCGTCAGGCCCTGCGAAACGAGCCCACCCAAATTAAAATTAAATGGGGCTTTCGCGGTTTGTGCGTCCGCCAGTCTTTTGGCGGAAGCCCCGGAAGACTTAAACGCTTCTCGCCCTGACGAAGGAAGGGTAGCGCCGCGACGTCCTGAGCGCAGCCGATGGACGGCTTCAGCCCGACAGCTTTCGCCTTCGTGTCAGCCCGGAACGCCATTCTCCCGAATGGCGTCGTGGTTCGGGGTTGGAACGTAGCGCCGCGGCCTTTAGCGCGGCAGCCTGCCTCGCTGCTAAAGCCTTCCCAGAAAACTATTTCACCTTCGCCCCGCAATGGGCGCATCGCTCTTTATCTGGTCGAAACTTGCTCAGATAGCGATCGCACACCGGGCAGCGGTAAATGGCGCGCGTCAGGGCAAAGGCAGCCGTAAATATCCCGAAACCGGTCAACTCAACCGCGTAGCCCGGCCAGCCCCAATTCAAGTACCCTCCCAAAACGCCCGCCACGGCCCCCCCAGCGATCCAGATGGCGCCAAGCACGAATAGGTAATTGCAAATGCGGTATCGCCAGCGAACGGCTTTGATAATCTCTTCGTCAGTCATTTCTTGGACCCTTCCGACGTCACCACGGGATAAATGCCCCGCCGCAAACAGCAGCCCCACCAACACGATTACAACCTTCAGCCCGCAGTGTCGGGCGACGGCTCTCAAAGGCTGTGCCGCCCGCCTTCGATGAAAGAGGAGGCAATTTAACGTTCAGCCGCAACCCACGGACTACGATACCCACGTGACGTGCTCGTCCGCGACGTGCCAAACACCATTCACCTTCTCCATCAAAAAGTAGCCTCCCCCACCGCATAGTCCACCACAATAGTGGTCGACGTAGACAATCGCTTGGGTCTTGCTTAGATTCAATCCAACATGCGAAAAAACAAAGTATCCGAAATTATTCGGGAACCTCGTTTGAAATTCGTTTGGATTGCTTCCCCGCAATTCCCTCCAGTTGATAAAAAAACACGGTACTCCGCCCGGTAGATGCAGCGGTGTTTGAATATCTTTCGAAAACGCGTTGCTCAAGTAAAAACTGCTTCGGGTTGTTGCTGAAGACTGTGAAAATGAAGATTCCCGGTCAAACAGCTGATGCGGGGGAAACGTCTTACGGTCCCACAGATCCCTTGATTCGCGCACAATGACAATCTGGATTGCGGGACCTGCACCGCGGTCCTGAACGTTGTGCAGCACGTTGTCTGAGAAAAATGCAGATAGAACTGCGCCCATCTCGCCTTGCGTTCGCCGCTGCTCAAGTATGGAAAGCGTAGCGCCGCAAACCAGAAGGACGACCGCCGCCATAATCGCGCGCAAAATGGTTCGACCGTACGGAACGTGCAAATATCTCTCGTTCAGAATACTCATGGCAGTCGCCCCTTCAAACCACATGTAACGGCAACAAGTCGATCCGTGACCTCCCCGAGCAAGGCACGTTGAATGGAAAGCATGAGTGTTACCCGCGGCTCAAAGTCGCTCATATACCGCGAAATATGACCGCCTTCTGCTGAGACAGTCAAGTATTGACGCCCTATCGGCAGACGGATCTCGAATTTCCAACTTTGAACTTTCGAATCTAACCTTCACGCCCTAATCTTCTGGCCACCCTTCGACACCCATCGCGGCGGCGCCGAATTTGTCCTCTGACGCAGCAGCATATTCAGTTGCGCCGCGTGATGTTGCACGTGCCGCATGTTTTAGAGGAGCAGTTCGCCGTTGCTCATCGCGCGATACGCGAAGGGACACGCGCTCACCGACCACGCTTCCGTCATTCCCGCCATCACGGCGTCCAACTTTTTGCGGCAGTCCTCGAGGTCGCCGAGCAGTTCGTCTTTTCGGTAAACGCGCTCCGGCAGGACCACCTCCTCTTCGAGTTCGCCGCGACCGAACGGCGCTGGCGGACGGAATTGTGCTTCGTCTTCCGGCGAGAGATACATGTCGAGGAAGAAACACATGAAACGCCAGGTACCAAAACGCGCCCCGCCCCTCCCCCGGCCACACAGAGTCCGGACACGCGTTGATCGCGTTGGCGAGCATGTCAATCGCGGCATGAAACTGCCGGCGGATCGCAGCCCGCCAATAGTCAATCGTGCAGCCCTGCTCTTGTCCCGAGTTTCCATTCGGCTCCCAGTTTCCGGCCACCATACCACAGGTCGCTGTAGGGCACCGCTCTTCGCGGCTTCGAAGCTTTTTCACGTTCCGAATCCCGACCAAAAGTGGCTTTTTGTGGCTTTTTAAGGCCAGTGAACCCACTCTTGGATCCGGCGCTTATTGCTCTGCGGGAAGGGGTGCTTCTCTGCGTTCTCGGCGTCTCGGCGGTGAGTTTTTGTTACGGTACTGGGTCTTGCAAATCTAGTAATTCTATGGTAATCTGCAGCCGATGTTTTATATATGGATAACCGGTCGCCGCGCCCTTGGAGGCCCCGGAGGACAGGACCTATGAAATTGTGGAGGCAAATTCCGAGAAGGCAGCCGGGATTAGAAATCGGCGTAAGTACCTCGAAAACACTCAGTCGGAGGTCGTCCTAATATACGGTGGGGTAGAGGGGGGCCTTTCCACGTAGATTAGATATCTCGATGCCACTACAAAAATCCATATCCCGTAAGGATACGCATCCCGAGCGACCATCGGGAGCCGAGGGAACTCTCTTCTCTCGCCTTCCTGCCTCCTTGCTTCCCTGTCTCCTTGCATCCTTCCCGATTCGGCAGCCCTTCTCGCGGCAAGTGCGTCTAAGGGCCGAGGGGGGTGTCCTCAAAATGACGAAACCAATGATGAAGCGGGTACCGATTTTTTTGCTGTTGCTGTTGGCTGTTCCCGTTGGCGCGCAAAATAAGAAGCCGACGACGCTGCGCGAGGTGCTGCTCGCGGAACTGAAATCGACACACACCAGCGAAGAGTGGTTTGTGCCGGCGAATATCGCGGTGAAGGGATTGACGGCGGAGCAGGCGAGCTGGACCGACGGCAAAGGAAATAACTCGGTGGGGCAGCTTGCGTATCACATTGCGTACTGGGACCGGCGAAGTCTGGAAAAGCTGAAGGGAGAGACGTCTCCGAAATTCAGCGGCAACAACGACGAAACATTCGACAAGTTCGACGCCAAGACGTGGGACGCGACGGTGAAAGATCTGGACGACGTGATGAACGAACTCGAAAAATGGGTGGAAACCGCCGACGACGCGAAGTTGGCGCAGAACGCGCAAGTGTTCACGCACATCAGCACGCACAACGCGTATCACATGGGTCAGATCATTTACGTCCGAAAGGAGCAAGGTTCGTGGGACCCGAAGAATGGCGTGAAATAGGCCGGGCGCGCGGACGTTGGCTGAAGAGTTTGCGGGAAGCAGTTTTTTTGGCTCTGCGCGAGCCACTACGATCCGCGTCGGCTCTCGATTCTGGCATCCACGAATCGAAGGCCGGTCTTCCGATCGGCCTCTCTCATCCTAGCGGCTTTGCAGCGAGCCAGCGGCGTCGCCTGCGGTAGCAACTAATCGGCCGGGTGAGGGGTCGTCGCTTTTCCGGAGAAGGTAATGGTGATCAGGAACCCATTCGTTCCCTTGTATTCGAACTCATGATCTTGTCCGGAATAGTTTTCTACCTTCGTTTTCCACATGCGGAAACCGTTGTTGGATTGCGCCTGCCAATACTGCAAATTGGGAATTACGATCTCTTGTTTCGGTTTGTCCCCGCGACGCGTTCCAGCACGACTTCTCCCTTGCCATTGCTCATCTTGGCGTGCGCCTCGCCAGTTGTCTGGTCTAGGCCCAGGAAAAGGCAGCCGTGTCAGCGGCGGATTTTCTCCCACTTGAAGAGATGCTCTCTCCAGAGATCTCGGAAGGTGTGTGTGTGGCGTCTGGCTCGGATCAACGAGATGACCACCCCAGGAATCCTTTCCGGTGCTCCAATTGCTGCCGAGATCGGTGGATACCCACACCTTTGCGCCATCGAGCTTGGTGGAGTTGTAATAGCCCTTATCCACCTTCAGCACCAGATTGGCCCGGCGGAATTGCATATCGCCGTGCATGGTGGAGTGATTGTTGAAGTAGCAGGGGCAGAAC
>CAWBGW010000029.1:0-13207 GCA_963788345.1 uncultured Acidobacteriota bacterium
GTTTCTACATTCTTGACGACGCAACACCACTCCAGAAACTGGCGGAGGCGATGAATCAGAAGGTCGCACTCTTCCCTCCCACGCGCGGCACCCGATACAACCGCTGGAGCGATACGAGCACGCTCGGGCAGCGCGTCTGGACCGCGGAGAACAAGCCGTACGGCTCGATCATCTCGTATTACCTCTCGGAGGCCGTCCCGGGCGGAAAGGTCAAGATTGCGATTCTAGACTCGGCTGGCAAGACCATTCGCACATTCGACGGACCGGGCGCTCGCGGTGTGAACCGTACTGCATGGAATTTGCGCGAGGACACGCGCCTCGAGAACGCTCAGAATTCGGAGGGCATGTGGCGGGGATTGCAAGGTGTGCGCGTGCTACCCGGAGAATATACCGCTCGTCTGACGGCGCTCGATCAAACGCAAGAACAGAAGTTCGCAGTGCGCATGGATCCACGAATCAACGTCACCGCGGACGATATGGCCGAATACTACAAAGCGATGAAGCGCCTGACGGGAATGCAGCGCTCGATTGCGCAATCGCTCGAACGCATTCGCCGCATCGACGCGCAACTGAGTGAAACGGAAAAGACGTGGAGCGACGCAGAAGCCGTCAAGCAAGGTCAAGGCATTCAAAAGGAGCTCTCGGGCGTGCGCGACGACTTGGTTCCGCCTCGTTATGACCCAGAACACTTGAACCTGGCCAATCGCGTAGGGCAGATGACCGAAGAAGTCGGGAACTACTCGGGCAGGCCAACCGTCGCGCAGGAAGAATACATCGGCGTGTACGAGAGCCAGGTTCACGGAGTGCTGAAGCGGCTGAATGACATCATCACCGGCGACTTGAAACAACTGAATGACCGCCTGGCCGCCGGCCACGTACCCAATATTTCACCCCAATCCGAATTGGCTGATGCCAATTGAGAACTGCAGGAGGAAGAACCGTGCAAATTCGACATTGCTTTCAATATAAGGGAATTACATTGCTCGCCGCGCTGTTGTGCTTCCCCACTCTCGCCACCGCGCAGCAGATGTCATCCCGCTCGATGGACGACTTGAACTGGATGGAGTTCAAGCAACTCGTGCCCGCGAAAATCAAAACGGTGATACTCACCGTCGGAACGCTCGAGGCGCACGGGTTCATCAACAACGGCGCGGACAATACCGTTCCCGTGGGAATTGCCAACGCTATCGCAGCCGACGTGAACGCGTTGATCGCTCCGCACATCCCGTACGGGATTACCGACATCCTCGCGCCGTATCCTGGCAGCCTTTATATTCCCGAACAGCCATTCCGCGATTACGTGCGGGCTGTGGTGATTGGGCTCGTGAATAACGGGTTCAAGAACATCATCATTCTCAACGGCCACGGACCGCAGGTCGGCGTGATCCAAAGTGTGGCCCAGGAGATTTCGCTGCAGTACAAGGTGAACACGCTGGTGATCAACTGGTGGATTTTGACCACGGACATCACGAAGGAAGTGTTCGGCGAGGACGGCGGTCACGCAACGAACAACGAAACCGCGATGGTGCAAGCCATCAATCCGAAGCTGGTCCATTGGGACTTGTTCACCGGCAAAGACATGGCGACAGCGCTGCCTTCGCCTGGCGATGGCTGGGCGGCGGTTCCCTTTCCTTCTACGATCTTGCTGTACACCGAGGGACAAGGCCTCCCGAAGGATCGCAGTCAGGCAAAGGCGGAGGAGTATTTCCAGAAGGTGGTCGCGCGCGTGAAGGCGCTGATACAGGACACGATGCACAAGTGGGAGATGGCTGGCTTCAACTAACGCGCCGCGGACCGAGATAACGAGACGACACGAAACCTGTCGGCTGCGACGACGAGCTCACGTGATGGGCGGACGCTTCTTGTGCCAGTCCGAGTGGCTCTGGTAGAGGCGCGCAGCCACGATCACCGCGTGATCGTTCTGGGCGCGTCCGATGAACTGAACTCCGAACGGCAGGTTATCCTTGCTGAACCCGCATGGAACTGTGATCGCCGGCAAGCCGCACAAGCTCGAAATTCCGTCGGGCTCCCGGGTGCCGATCGGCCCCTCGGAATCGTCGTCGACTTCTTCGATCAAAGAGGCTGCGCTGGATTCGCCGGCCGTCGCGAGCACATCGTAGTGATCGAAAAGCCCGTCGATTTGCTTCTGCAGGAAGGTTCGCACGCGCTGCACTTGCAGGTAGTCGGTAACCGAGAATTCACTTCCAGCGTAGCCGTTGATTTTGCCGAGCGGATCTTCAAGCTCGAAGCAGCGCCCCGACTCAATCAAATCCTGAAACGACGAAACCGCCTCCATTTGAATGGTGAGTTCGGCCACTTGCTCGTAGGGGCCGTCGGGAATGGCAACATCGGAGACGCGAGCGCCGTTCTGTTCGAGAATTTTCAGGGCGGCATTTACGGAATCGTCGAGGCCAGGATCGAGTTTGTTCCAGGCGTTCGTCAGCCGGCCGATTCGGAGAGGCTTCTTCGGCTCGAGTTCGGACGCAGGGTAGCGAAAGTCGCCGGGGACTGAATCGATGTCCTTCGGATCGTGGCCGCCGATGACGGAAAGGACGAGACCGCAATCGTCGGCTGTGCGCGCCATCGGGCAAAGCTTGTCCATCGACCAGGCGATCGCCATCGCGCCGTACCGGCTCACGCGGCCGAAACTTGGACGCAGCGCCGCAATGCCGCACCATGCTCCGGGGCAGATCGTCGAACCGCGCGTATCGGAGCCAAGCGCCCACGGCGCGAGCGCGGCCGAAACTACCGCGCCAGACCCGCTGGACGAGCCGCACGTCCAATATTTCACGTTCCACGGATTCTTTGACGCGCCTTGGAGCGAAGCATGCGCGGACGAGTACCCGAGTCCGCCCGCGAGTTCGATCATGGCCACTTTGCCAATCAGAACTGCTCCGGCACGATTGAGCTTTTCGACGATTGTGGCGTTGTAGTCGAACGTTCGGTTCGCGAACGGTTTTGCGCCCCACGTAGTAGGGTATCCTTCCACGGCGATGAGATCCTTGAGGCCGTAAGGCACGCCGTGAAGTGGGCCGCGATAGTGTCCTGCGGCAATTTCGGCTTCCGCGGCGTCGGGCTTGCTTCAACGCAAGCTCGCGCGTAATGGTTGCGTACGCATTGAGCTTCGGCCCGAGGCTCTCGCTTCGCGCGAGATAGCTTTCTGTAAGCTCGACAGGAGAAATCTTGCGAGCGCGCATCTGATCGCCGAGTTCGCGAACGGAGAGGTAGAGGACGTCTTCGCCAAGCACGGGTTAGTCGCCGCTCCCTTCCTTGTGTTCGCTAAGGCGGTCGAAGGAAACTCGGAGCACGCTGGCCGGCGGGTCGCCGTTTTGCACCGCGAACTCGCGAACGGGGGCCATCAAGCGCTGGTGCTGTGCGAGAATCCTGCGCAGGCGCTTTTTCTGGTCGTCCGAGAAGCGGTCGCCATATTTGCGGAGGATGTTCGCGAGCTTTGCGTCGACATCCGCAGTCTGCTGAGCTGTGAGACCCTTCAGCGGCTCGCCTTTTTGATCCTGCACGGGCGCTGAGGGTGCAGCGGTGGCTCCCAGTAGAGCAGGGGCGGAAATCGATGCCGCTGCTGCAATTGCCGCTTTGCGGCTAAACTGTCTACGGGAGATCGTGGGCGGCGGTTGCCGGCTGGCCTTGGAGTCCGGCCGGGGGTCAGAGGAATCGGTGGAAGATTTCAGCACGGCGCGTATGGTGCTGTATATAATATGCAACCGTCAAGCGGCATTTTCGACCACTACCTATCTTTAGCCGGATGAGAGAGTTCCGGCCCTTTCGCAGCTTTCACAACTCTCACGGGGAGACGATCGCGCCGATGTCATATCCAACGGTAAATCCCAGGACAAATCCTGTCGCTCCAAGAAATAACTCATCGGCCCCGAGATGGACTCACCGAGCGGCAACGCTGCTCGGTTGCGTTCTGGCCATCGCAGCCTTCGCGTCGAGATCGAATTCCCAGCAGCGAATCGAAGACAACGAATTCTTGCGCCGAGTCTTTCAGAAACACGAATTCTCGGGGCGACCTTTCGGGCCAGCACGCTGGCTGAAAGGCGGGGAAGCCTACACCACTGTGGAAGCTTCGTCGTCCGCGCGCGAGGCGCGCGATGTGGTTCGCTACGAGACCGCCACGGGAAACCGCGAAGTCTTGATTTCGGCGTCCGATTTAGTGCCAGCTGGGGCGGGGCAGCCTCTTGAGATTCAGGACTACGATTGGTCGGCGGACATGAACCGCGTGCTGGTTTACACGAATTCGCAGCGCGTTTGGCGCCAGAACAGCCGTGGCGATTACTGGGTATTCGATCGCCAAGCAAAAACTCTTCGCAAGCTGGGCGGTAACTTTGAGCCTGCAACGCTGATGTTCGCAACTTTTTCGCCGGATGGCTCGAAGGTCGCATACGTGCACAAGAACAACGTCTACGTCGAGGACGTACAAAGCGCGGCAATCACGCAGCTCACTCATGATGGGTCGGAAACAATCGTCAACGGCACGTCTGACTGGGTCTACGAGGAGGAACTCGACATCCGCAACGCGTATCGCTGGAGTCCTGACGGGCAGCGCATCGCCTACTGGCAATTCAACACGAGCACGGTGAAGAACTTCGCGCTTATTTACAACGCCGACGCGCCATACCATGTACTGACGCACATTCCGTATCCTGAGTTCGGCGTGTATCCGCAGGTGAAAGAAATTCCCTACCCTGAACCGGGGACGCCGAATTCTCTCGTGCGCGTCGGCGTTGTGCCCGTCAGCGGCGGTGAAACGAAATGGATGCGAGTGACCGGCGACCCGGAAAAGAGCTACATCGCGCGGATGGAATGGGCTGGAGACTCAGACACTCTCGAGATTCAACACCTGAACCGACGGCAAGATACAGTCGACATGATCCTCGCGGACGCGAATTCCGGCGCGGTGTCCGTGATCCACACCGAGCACGATGACGCGTGGGTCGAGGTGGTCAACGACGTCGAGTGGCTGCATGGCGGCAAGGATTTCCTCTGGGTGAGCGAGCGCGACGGATGGCGGCACGTCTACACGATTTCGCGCGACGGGAAACAGATGCGCCTCTCGACTCCCGGCGCATTCGACGTCGTTCAAGTAGTGCGGGTGGATCCCCAGGAGCAGTGGCTCTACTACATCGCGTCGCCCGACAATGCCACCCAGCGTTTCCTCTATCGCAGCAAACTCGACGGCAGCGGAACAGCGGAGCGCGTCACGCCCGCGAACGAACCCGGCGCGCACAATTACGATATTTCGCCGGATTGTCGCTGGGCGTTCCACATCTATTCGACGATCGACACGCCCCCCATCACGGAACTGGTTCACTTTCCCGATCAGCACGTCGAGCGGGCACTCGAGGACAATGCGCCGCTCCGCGCGAAACTGAAGGAGCTAATCGTGGCGCCCGCGGAATACCTGAAGCTCGATATAGGCGAAGGCACGGTACTCGACGCATGGATGATCAAGCCGAAGAATTTCGATCCCTCGAAGAAATATCCCGTGCTGGTATTCGTCTACGGCGAGCCGGCAGGACAGACCGTTGAGGATCGCTGGGGCGGCGAACAGGGATTGTGGCACCGCTTCCTTGCCAACGAAGGGTATATCGTCGCCAGCTTCGATAACCACGGCACGCCGGCACCACGGGGGCGCGAGTGGCGCAAGATCGTCTACGGAGCCGTAGGCGTGCTCTCATCGAAGGAGCAAGTCGCGGCACTTCAAAAGTTCGAGCAAACCTACGCGTTCGTAGATAGCTCGCGCGTTGCGGTGTGGGGCTGGAGCGGCGGCGGCTCGAACACCCTGAACCTCATGTTTCGCTCGCCAGATGTTTACAAAGTGGGAATGAGCGTCGCGCCGGTGGCCGATCAACGGCTTTACGACTCGATCTACCAGGAACGATACATGGGCCTCCCGCAGCAAAACGCGAACGGCTACAAAAACAGTTCCGCTATAAATTTTGCGGAAGGACTACATGGGGATTTGCTGATCGTTCACAGCCCCGACGACGACAACGTGCATTTCCAGGGCACCGAGCTTCTCATCAATCGGCTTGTCGAACTTGGGAAGCAATTCGACTTCATGGAGTATCCGGGGCGAACTCATTCGCTCTCCGAAGGCCCGGGAACGCACTACCATCTTTATTGCCTGTTGACGCGGTACCTGGAAACCCATCTGCCGCCGAACCAACAATCCCATTGATTGTCTTGCAGCGGTGAGATAATTCCTGCCCCACGACGACGAAACTGCGCGGAATCACGCACTGGCTTGGCCACACATGACATCAGCCCCTCTCGGACTGATCTGCGCTAACCTTCCAATAAACCGCATAACGCTCGCCAATAATGCGATGCAGGGGGACCAGCGTCGTAGCATTCCTTTGCCCGACCGTTCGAAATGTAAGCGGCTGGCCTTGCACCGGCTCCAGCCAGGCTACGGAGCGAAGGTCAGCAGGCGATTTCAGCAAGATGTCCGCTGATCCGGCTGGTTTCGCTCGCGGCGGTGCGAGCTCCGTATTGCCGTGATCCGCGTCGTACTGCATTTCTTTCGTGAGCCCTTCCGAGCCCAGGCGTCCGGCCAGCACGATCGGCCCATAGAGTACAGCTTGCTGCGTGGGATCACCGAGCAAAGGCTCTGAGTGAAGGCGCATCGGCAGGTTTATTTCAAGTTTGTCCCCATCCGCCCAAGTGCGATTGATTTTGAGATAGCTCCCAGCGCTCGCAAACGCAGGCAGCAACTTGCCATTCAACGATGCCAAACCACCGTCAGCCACCCAGACCGGAATGCGCACGCTGATTCCCGCAGCGACCGGTTGCTTCACTTTCACGGTGATCACAGTGCCCTCGTGATCCGGGAACTGTGTTTCTTGACGAATTGTGATTCCTTTCTCCGCCCAGTGCACTTCCGAAGAAATGAATAGGTTGACGAATACTTCATTCACGTTGTGGAAATAAATCGAATCGCCAAATTTCGAGAACTCCTCTGCTCCAGTGCCGGTGCAGCACCAGAAAGAGTTGTATTCCGAATTGAAGAATTTCCAGTAGCCGGTCTGGAGCGGCAAGTAATACATCTTCATGCCCCGCGCGTCCTGCGTGCCGAGCCGCGAATTGAAGAGCGTTCGCTCGTAGTAATCGAAGTAGCGCGGGTCCGCGGTCCACTGGTACAAGTGCCGCGTCAACTTCAGCATGTTGTACCCGCAGCAGCATTCCTCGGACCACAAGCTCAGTTCACCTTTCAGGTCTCCTGGATCCGTGTTCCACGATTCGCCATTGCTGGTGCCGCCTGTTGTATACGCGCGCTCGGAAGTGACTTCATCCCAAAAGTACTTGGCAACTTCATGGTAGTAGGGGTCGCCTGTCAACTCATAACGCCGCGCTGCGCCAATCATCTTCGGGATGTGCGTGTTGACGTGCAGCCCTTTCAGTTCGTCTCGATGCCCCGCCAGCGGATCGAAGAAGGACGGCTGCTCGAACCGGCGCGCCGTCTCGAAATCACGCCAATTCCCAGTGATCGCGGCAAGATTGTAGAGAGCTTCATTCGTGCCGCCGTACTCGGTCTTCAAAATCCGCTGCATTTGTGAATCGCTGATTCCTATCGTCCAATGGGCCATCCATCGGGCCATACCTTGCGCAACCGCGAGAGCCTGCTCATTGTGGCAGTAAGTGTACATGTCCAGATTGCCGGCCATTATCTTGTGCAGAGTATAGAACGGCGCCCAGACTCCCCGGCCCGCGCTCAGACGGTCAAAGAACTCCTCCGGAAATGCACTCAAATATCCGTTTCTCAGAGCTTCCTGGCACTTCGCAAGCTCCGCAACCACCGCATTCCCTTTCTGTTTCAGCGATTCGTCTCCGGTGCTGGCGTATGCCAGGGCGCACGCGGATAGATAGTGACCCGTGAAATGTCCTCGAAGCTCTACGGTTGGCGATTCCCAGCCGCCCAGCGGCTCAGCCGACCTTGGCAATTTGGCGTTCACGCGAAAGTTGTGCACCAAGCGATCAACAGGAAGCGAAGCCAGGTACGTCTGGTTTACGCGAGCAGCGTCAAGAAAGGGACCATCGAGCAAGCGCACTTGCTCAAGCGGGAAGGGAACAGCAAGAAATTCGATTCGCTCCCGCGGGCCTCGGTTCCCATCCTGGGGTGGTGGCAGGGCCAAAGCTGAGATCGACTTTGGAAGGCAGGCGGCGACCGCGGAAGTCGCGATTCCAGAGACGAACCGGCGGCGCGAGATCCTATTTCCAGATTTCATGATGTCCTCACTGGTCCGAACCTCTATTACATTCTATTCGCGAGCCATTCTGGCAGCAAACCGTGTACCTCAGCCGCGCGCCACGAACCATTACGTCCGTGATGGCTGATCACTCATTTCGCTCGGCTCGCGGAGGGTTTCCATCTTGTTCCAGCCCGTCTGAGGCGGCGGAAGTCCCACACCGATGGTTAACACAAGGTCGCAGGTCGCAACGCGGTCAACAAAAAACTGCGCCGGGAACCATTGCTGGCTCCCGGCCGGGGTGGGGAGGTTAGCTCTTTGCGAAATTAGAACTCCAAGTTCGCTCGCAACTCGATGGCCCTCGCACCGTTAACGGGTCCAAAGACCGTTCCGAATCCGCCGTCCTGGACGCCATTATCAATCCCATTGCCAGCGAAGTTCGGATGGTTGAAGGCATTCAAGAATTCGCCCTGGAGGCTGAAGCGGAGGTTCTCATGAATTGGAATATATTTCGTGTCGAACCGGGCACATCGCTCAGGGAAGGTCCGCGTGATCCACTCGACGCACGCCGACTGCTGAAGGTCGTCAATGGGATCGTAGGCGCCTTGACTTGCAAAGATGCCCTCGATCCGTCCGGCAACTTCGACCATGCCGTCTGCGCAGCGACCACGCGTCCGTCGGAAGCGTCGGTGGTCCCAGGGGCCTCGACGTCGGCCGGGCCTCATCCAGTGCTTCCCGTTGATCAAGACCCAATCCCGCGGGCTCGCTTCGGAGCCCCGAGCTCGGGCAGCGGCGGACGTCCACAGGAGGAAGCTCGACATGGCTCCGATCGCGAAGGCGCGAGCAGGCAGATGTGTGCACCCGGACGGCGAGTGGCTCGGTAAAGGGGACGCACGTGTTGAACAGAGTGCATCCGCTACGAGTTGCACGCATGGCCAAATCCGACAACTCGCAGATCGCGCAAGCTCCGTGAATTCAGCGGTTTATTGGCTGACCCGAAACGGTACGGACCCTTTCCCCGGCAGAAGATGTGTCTCACAACGGCACCGCGCACCGTTTCAAAACGCCGAGAATTCCTTCCCGCGGGTCGTACGACCGAAATCGACGGCTTGCTTCCGGGGCGTCACTTCCCGTATGGTGTGGGCGACTAACAGAGAGAAACGATGAAACGCATACTTGTGATCGAAGACGACAAGGACATTGTCGAGTTGGTGAAATACAACCTCGAGAAAGACGGCTTTCAGGTGTCCGCGAGCGGAGACGGCGCCACAGGTCTTGGGCAAGTTCGCAAAGCGCCGCCCGATCTTCTGATTCTCGACCTGATGCTCCCGAAACTCTCCGGCCTCGAGATTTGCAAAGAGGTGCGCAAGGATGTGAGCCTGAATCGCCTTCCGGTCTTGATCTTGACCGCGAAGGGCGAGGAAGCGGATCGCGTGGTGGGACTCGAACTCGGTGCGGACGATTACGTGACGAAGCCCTTCAGTCCGCGCGAGCTCGTGGCGCGAGTGAAGGCGCTTCTGCGCCGCGCCGAGCCTTCCACGCCGTCGGAAAAGCTCATCGAAATCGGCGCGCTGAGGATTGACCCTGCCGCCTACCGGGTCACGCGCGGCGGAAAAGCCGTGCCGATGAGCACGCTCGAGTTTCGCCTTCTCTATTTCCTTGCGGCCCGGCCGAACCGCGTGTTCACGCGCGACCAACTGCTCGACGGCGTGTGGGGAACCGAGCGCTTCGTCACCCCGCGCAGCGTGGACGTGTACGTGCGCCGGCTGCGCGAGAAGGTCGAGGTCGATCCGCAGCATCCCGTTTACATGAAGACGATTCGCGGCGCAGGCTATCTCTTCGAAACCCGTGCGAGCTAGGCTTTTCTGGAAGCTGGGGCTGACCTACTTCGCCCTCCTACTCGGTGTTTTGCTCGCCGTGGACATCTACTCCTCCCGCGTACTCCAGCGCGATTACATTCGCCTGGCCGACGACAACCTCACCTCTCTTGCGAATCTCGCGCAGGCGCGTCCGCCCCGCTTGGGCGATGCGGTCGAGCTGCGGGCCTGGACCGAATGGATGGCGACGAGCGGCGCACGCGTCACCGTGATCGACAGCATGGGAGACGTGCTCGCCGATTCCGCGCGCGATCCGGAGACCGAGGAGAATCAGTCCAGCCGTCCGGAGATACAGCAAGCATTGGCCTCGGGAAAGGGACAATCGGTTCGGCGGAGCGCGACGCTCGGGCGCGACCTCGTGTATCGGGCCGTGCGTTACCAGCCGCCGGCGGGTTCGCCCGTGGTGATTCGAATGGCATTCCCTCTCTCTCAGATCGACTTCTCGCGTGCGGAGCTCCGGCGGAGGCTGCTTGGGGCCTCGCTTGCCATCGTGCTCGTGGGCGGCACGATTTCGCTGATCTACTTTCGAATGTTCGCGGCGCGCGTCGAAAAGCTGGAGCGCTTCGCCGGCCGCGTCGCGCAGGGGGATTTTCACCCGTTGCCTGCCGAAGGATGGCGTGACGAACTTTCCGACCTGACCGATGCGTTGAATGAAGCGGCCGCGTCGATGGATGGGACGATCCGCTCGCTGAGCGGCGAACGTAACCGCTCGAGCGCCATCCTGCGGAGCATGGTCGAGGGCGTCGCCGTAATCGACGCGCAGGAAAGGATCGTCTTCTCCAACCGGGCCTTCTCGGAAATCTTGAATCTCGATCCCGCGGCGATCGAGGGACGCCCCGTCATCGAAGTCGTCCGCAATTCAGAGTTGCTGGGATTGATTCGCCGAGCCCTGAAAGGCGAGGAAGGGCTCCAGACCGATGTCGTAATCGGGATCGTTCAGCAGCGGAGTTTTTCGATTACGGCTACGCCGGTGCAGGCGCTCGAGACGGCCGCGGCCGGCGGCAATTCCCCCGCGGTACCAGCCGCTGGAGTGCGGCCGTCCGCCGAAAGGCCGTCCGGCGCGGTCGTGGTGCTGCACGACGTTACCGAACTGCGGAGGCTCGAACGCGTGCGGCAGGATTTTGTCGCCAACGTCTCGCACGAATTCAAGACGCCGCTCACCGCCATTCAGGGTTTCGCCGAAACGCTGCTCGCGGGCGCCATGGACGATCCTCGAAGCAACCGGCGGTTCCTCGAAATCATCCGCGACCATTCCACGCGTTTGGCTCGCCTGACCGACGACCTTCTCAAGCTGGCGCGCATCGAGGCGGGCAAGCTGGAGGTGGAGTTCTTCCCGGTTCAGTTGTTGGAATTGATCGAGCGCTGCGCCGAGATCGCGCTGCTGAAGGCCACGCGAAAGCAGATCGCGCTCGATCTGGACGTGCCGCCCGGCCTTCCCGCGGTGCGCGGCGACGCGAGTCTGCTGCGAGAAGTGCTCCAGAACCTGCTCGACAACGCCATTCAGTACACTCCGGAGGGCGGGCACGTCCGGGTGAGCGCCACGGCCGGAGCGCGCGAGGCTACGATCGTCGTCGCCGACACCGGCATCGGAATTCCGCTGGCGGATCAGGAGCGAATTTTCGAGCGCTTCTATCGCGTGGACGCCGCGCGCTCGCGGGAGGCGGGCGGCACCGGCCTTGGTTTGTCGATCGCAAAGCACATCGTGGAAGCGCATGGCGGCCGGTTGTCGGTTGAAAGCGAAGTCGGCCGCGGCTCCAAGTTTTCCTTTTCGATTCCGCTCGCCACCTGACTTCCCAGCTGTCTCGGAAGATTCACGCCCGCTTTATCCCCTTGCAATGGAGAAGAATCATCGTACACGCGGGGTCATAGGGTCAGGCAGGCGGCGCGGAGCCGCCGGAAGAAGGTACCCGTGGCGACGACAGCGATGAATACCGAAAGCGTTTTTCAGGGCGTGCTGATGAACTATCTCGTCTCGCAGGCTCGGACCGTCGAGTCGTCCGTGAGCCGCGCGCTGCTGGCGCTGCTGAATAGAAACGAGCGCCTGGCGAGCGAGGTATTTCTCACCGAGCCTCGCATCAACGAAATGGAGATCGTGATCGACGAGCACGCCATCCGCCTGCTGCGCCAGGGCAATGTCGCTGACTCGGACGTGCGCCTGATCGTCGCCACGCTCAAAATCAACAACGACCTTGAACGCATGGGAGACTTGGCCGTGAATCTCAGCGAACGCGCGATCTCCCTGTCGGGGATGGAGGGCGTGGAATCACCGGCGGAACTCGAGCCGATGACGGTCGCTGTCCGAACGATGGTTTCGAAATGCCTCGGCGCGCTGATCTACCAGAATGTCGATCTCGCGACGCAGGTGCTGGAAAGTGACGATGTCGTCGATCGGTTTCGCGACCGGGTTTTCGAGGTGCTGCTCGCGGGGATCGCGAGAGACTCCGCGCAGGCCGCCCCGAACCTACAGTTCGTTCTGGCGTCGCGCCATCTGGAACGCATAGCCGACCACGCCACGAACATTGCCGAGGACGTTCTGTTCTGGGTGCGCGGGCTCGAAGTGCGTCACGGCCGGGCCAAGCGGTTGGAAGCGTCTGCCGGAGAGGCGACCGCTACCGACGTATAGTCATCAAGTTTTCATGTCCCGCTCATCGCCGGTTCAAGGAATGTCCCTATCCTCCGCTCCTGCCGGACTCAACCGGACGATCGGGGTTTCCACTGGAGCTGAAATTTAACGAGTTCTGGCGCCGCGGCGACCGGCGCTGGGAGCAACGCACCCTCGATTCGCCCACCATAGGGGCGCGGTCTGTTTCACCCCCCGAGGCCGCGCTCCTCGCCCCTTCATAAGGGGCGGTGGGTGCGTTCATCTCACTGTCTCGCGAATGTAACGTGATTGTAACCATTCCAAACGGATAATTGAGGAGGACAATTCCACGACCATGAAACGAACTCTGTTTGTTGCTTTCCTACTTGCGACTCTGGCGGTTACCGCTCAAGCTCAATCGGGCACCGTGCTCCTCAACGCGGCGGGAGCCACGTTCCCCTACCCGATGTATTCAAAGTGGTTTGACGTCTACCACACACTCCACCCCAATATTCAGATCAACTACCAGTCGATTGGCTCGG
>CAWBGW010000030.1:0-123486 GCA_963788345.1 uncultured Acidobacteriota bacterium
GACGAGTCCGACGATTTCGCCAGGAGATCCTGGCAGCACTTGAGCGGCGCTTCCGGTGGCCAATTGGCGGACCCAGATGCCATGGCCGCCGTGGTCGTCTTGCACGTAGGCCATCCACTTGCCGTCGGCGGAGACTGTGGTGGAATGGATGTTGCCGGTAGTGGTGACGGGCGAAATCGTCATTTGCGCGAAGGAAGATTGCTGGTGGCGGAGAGTGTTGCGCTCGTGTAGAACGAGAGCCACTACTGCGGCAACGACGAAAACGGCGCCCGCAATTGTCATCCAGAATTTTGCAGGTGAACGACGATTGTCCGCGGCGGCTGCGTACTGCGCGGCGGTCTTAACTCGCTCGAGAACGTTGGCGCTAGGTGTGCCCTCCATGGCGGAGGGTGCGGGCGTACCGGATCGCCGGAGTGGTAGCGCTGCCCGACGGCGGCGACGGGGCGACGGATTTTGCCGCGCTGCCTTGCGCGCTGGGTCTCGAACTGCTGGAACTGGATCGAGAAGGAATCGATGTCGCGCTTCAGGCGCTTCAAGTCCGCGCGAAGTTCGGCGGCGGTCTGGTAGCGCAAATCGCGATTCTTCTCGAGCGCCTTGCCGATAATTTCTTCGAGCTTCGGCGGAACGTTGGGATTCAGAATCGACGGGGCGACGGGATTGCGATTCAGAATAGCATCAAAAATGACGGCGGACGTGCTTCCGCTGAATGAGGACTGGCCTGTGGCCATTTCGTAGAAGACGGCGCCGAGACTGAAGAGGTCGGTGCGCGCGTCGAGATCTCGCCGCGGGCTTGCTCGGGGGACATGTAGGCGATGGTGCCGAGCGCCGAGCCAGGGCTGGTGAGCATGAGGTTGTCGGTGGTCGGGTGCGTCGAGGTGCTGCCGGTGCTCATCGTTTCGGCAATTCGCCTCGGGACGGATTGCTTGGCGAGGCCGAAGTCGAGGATTTTTGCCAGATTTCGCGTGGTGACGAAAATGTTGGCGGGCTTGATGTCGCGATGGACGATGCCGCGCGAGTGGGCGGCGTCGAGCGCGTCGGAAATTTGCACGGCGAATTCGAGCAGGGAGTCGTTGGCCATGGCCCGGCCCGCGATGCGCTCGCGCAGCGTCTGGCCTTCGAGCAGCTCCATGACCAGGAAGGGCGGCCGCCATGTGGTCCGCCGGCTTGAAGCGGGACTTCGCCGACGTCGTAGATCGTGCAGATGCCGGGATGATTTAGCGAGGATGCGGCGCGCGCTTCACGCTGGAATCGCTCGAGGGCGGACGGGTCGCGGGTAAGCTCGGGCGAAAGGAATTTCAATGCGACGTGCCGGCCGAGGCGCGTGTCTTCGGCTCGAAACACCTGGCCCATGCCGCCGCTGCCAAGCGGTTCGAGAATTTTGTAGTGGGAGATGGTTTCGCCGATCATTCGTGGCCGTGGGTAATGCTAAACAAGTGGCGCGGGGGCTGCAAGGGCAAAGAGGTGAACCGCCCGGAGGCTTCGGCGAGACCAAGACGTCGAGAGCGGAGGCACCAGGGGACCGAGAAAGACGGAAAGGTCACAGAGAAAGACCTTTTCATTGCGGGATGACTCGGAGGTCAGGGCGCTGGGATGTTGGCGGTCGTGGTAGATGGTGTTTGTCGCGGTGGTCATTCGGGTGGCGTGGCTTTGCTCTTCGCCTGTGTTCAGGTTGCGATCGAAGCGCGGGAAATTGCTGCTGGAGACTTCGAGTCGCAAGCGGTGGCCGGCCAAGAAGACGTTGCTCGTGGCCCAGAGATCGACTTTCAGGTGATAAATCTCGCCGGGCTTCGCGGCTTCGGGCGTTTCTTGGGAATTGCGATAGCGGAGGCGGAGGATTCCTTCGGTGAGATTCTGCGCAAAGCCGTTGGGCCAGACGTCCACCAGCTTCGCCGTGAAATCGGTGTCGACTGCCGACGTACTGGCATAGAGATCCAGCGTGACGGGTCCGGTGACTTCCATATCCTTCGCGAATGCGGGAGTGGAATAGATCAGGACGTCACTGCGAACTTCAACTGTGCGTTGGTCTCGCGGTCCCGGCGCGAGATGTTCCGAGTCGCAGCAGAGCGGCCCGCCAACCGTGGGGACCGGATTCGAAGGGTCGTACGTGTAGGCGTCTTTCGTCTCTGTGCCGGGAGTTGTGGTGTCGAGCGAGCCATCACCTGAGGCGGAGTTTGCAGCGCCACGGGAATGCAGGAAGTAGCGAGTGGAACGCGCGCGGGCGAGGGGCCAATCGTCTTCGTCGCGCCAGACATCTTTGCCCATCACGAAAACGCGAACCGGCTTGCCCGAAGCGAAGGCGTTGGTCTCGCCTTTGAATAGGGCGTCGTACCAGTCGAGCATGAGCGCATCGGTGTCGTAGGGTGCGCCCGGGCCGAAATCAACGTCGCCAATTTTCTGCTGGTTGGAACCACCTGAGTGGCCTCCAATCTCTACGAGCAGGCGCTGCTCGCGGCGCGCAGCGTCGCTTCCGGCCTGGGTCTTCAATAGTGTGTAGTTGCGGAGCGAGCCGCCGAGAAAAATGTCGTACCAGGCGGCGATGGTAAACACCGGCACTTGGATTTGGGAATAGTGGTCTTCAATCGAAATCTGCTTCCAATAATCGTCGAAATTGGGATGCGCGAGCCAATCCTGAAAATAAGGCGCGAGCGATTTTGGGTCGGGCAGCGACAGCAAGGGATAATCGGTCAGCGGGAGGGTGCTTTTCCAATCGAGCGCGTTGCTTTTCGTTTCAGCGGAGCGAAACAGCGTGTTCTGCGTGAGGCCCGTCGTCCATGATTCGTTGAACCATTGTTCGAATGCGCCGCCCTGATAGGTCCAGCCATCATGGTAGTTCGAAGCGGTTACGGTGGGAGCGATGCCGGCGAGGTGCGGCGGGTGAGCGATCGCGGCCAGGAATTGCGTCGCGCCGACGTAGGAGCCACCGAACATGCCCACTTTCCCGTTGGAGTAGGGAAGCGCCGCAGCCCATTCGACGGTGTCGTAGCCGTCGTTCGATTCGTTCTTGAAGGTGTACCAATCACCCTCGGAAGCGAAGCGGCCGCGGACATCCTGAACGACGACGACGTAGCCTCGCGCGGCGGCCCGCCAGCCAAAGGAGGTCGCGTTCGTTTTGTCGTAGGGAGTGCGCTGGAGCAGCACGGGAAATTTGCCGTCGGCTTTGGGGCGATAGACGTCGGCGCGGCGTGACGCCGTCGCGCATTTTCGCGCGGACGTTATGCTCGAAGGTGACTTCGTAGGTTGGCGCGGCGAGAGGCGGTCGCGAGGAGGAAGATTGCCGCGCTAGAACAGTGCTCGATGCGCCTGCGACATCGGTTTGATGCCCCGACCTCCGCGGCGCAGGGAAGGCTCGCGAGAGGAGAGAAGGCAAGGGCAAAAGGGAAAGGGGAAGAGAGAAAAGTGGAAAAACAGGGCACGGAGAAAAGCCAGAGGACACAGAGAAGAGCCCAGGGCACGGAGAGATGCTTCGGTGACGTTGGCGGGTTAGTTGCCGGGAGGGTCAGGTGGCATTACGGTGACGGTGACGGGCTGTTGAGCTGAAAATCGAGTTTGGTTTCCGAGGGACTTTTACTTGTTTGCCGGTGGTGGAGGCCTGGTAGACGCCGCCCGCTCCCGCGCCAGCGGCCGCTCCGATCGCCGCGCCTTTACCACCACCAGCGATTGCTCCGATCAGCGTTCCGAGGACTGCTCCGGTGCCGACTTTCTTTGCGGTGTCTTTGCTGCGCGAATTGCCTGCGAGCGAGTACGTGCCGCTGACGAGCGGATAGGATTGCCCCTGAAATTCGAGTTTCACGAGTTCGAGCCTGAGCTCGCTTTTACCCGCCATGTGTCCGGCGGAGCTGGCGTTGGCGAGGCGAACGTAGACGTCGGCGCCCGCCGGGACAGCAACGTCGTTCTCGACGAGGATCGGGGAATCGAGCGAGGCGTGAAAAATCTCTCCCGCCTTGTTCACGGAAGGAATCGACGGCGTCAATCATGCGGATCGTCATGGTGGAGTTGGCTGGAACCACGACTTCCTTCGGCGGCGGAGGCGGCGGAGTTGGACTTGGAACTGGGATCGCGGGAGCAACGGTGGCTGCCGCGTCTGTGATTTGGGGCGGTGGGGCCACTTGGTCGCGGCGTGGGACTCGGTTCCACGACGGGCGGTCCGCCGAGCACCGTCGGCGGCGGGGGTTCTTTTTTCGGTCGATCCTTCGGTGCTTTTCCTCTTTCGCGGGGGTGGTGGAAGGTGCCGGCGGATTGGCGGAAGCGGATTCTTGCGCCGGGGCTTGAAGCGCCATTTCCACCGTCATTTGATCGATTACTTTTGTTACGCCGGGGGCTGCCCAGCAATTTTGTAGGCGTCGAGCCGAGCCGCGTCGCTGGGCACGGTTCCGCTTAGGGTGACTCGGCCGTTCGACGACGTCAGTTGGAGGTGTGCGCCGGTGAGCTGCGCATCGGAAAACATTTGAGCCTTGATGTTGGTGATGACGGCAGCGTCGTCGACTTTTTTGGCGCAACCGGCGGCGAACGCGATCGCGAACACCACGACCGAGGCGATCCATCTCCAACGCATCACTCCCCCCAGTTTCCTGGACGGCTCTCAATCTACTACGATGCAAAAGTGGAGCCAAACGCTGTCTTCGAAGGATGGGAAATTTGTGTGGGAATTCGTGTCGTGTGAAGATTTGGCGAAACAGCGTCGCACCTGCGAAGGCGCCGTGAAACCTTGGCACCACAGATGAACACAGGATAAACACAGATGAAGCAAAGCGCACGACAAGCCTGAACCGAGTCCAGGGCTGACAAGACCGAGTTGCGGACAGAGCCTGGAACCCGAGTCCGGGGCCACACAAGCGAAGACGAAAACGGCGCAACTTTTTCGTGGGGGCTGTGTTTCTTCTACAGCGGCCGGAATAGTGGTTTTTCGGCTAACGGGGATTTTAACTCCAACGGACTGACAAGGAGAGTTTGCAATGCGGAACTCAAAGGCTACGGGTGTGTTTTTGGCAATTTTCGCAATTCTTTCGCTATCCAGTTGTGGTGGTGGAGCAATTCGGTGGACCCAACGCCGGCAGTACACCAGGCAAGCGTGTTTACGGTGGGACGGACGCGCCTTTGCCGAGCGTTGTGGCGTGCGAAATTACGGTGACAGGTGTAACGATTAACAACGGGACCAACGACATTTCAGTGATGCCAGACACTCCCAGGTGATCGATTTCGCTCAACTGAGCGGGTTGCATCAACTCATGGACCTGAACACCGTGCCGTCGAACGCGACCTATTATTACGCGACGGTGACGCTCTCGAACCGGTCGATCGGTTATCTCGATACCAGCGTCAGCCCTCCCATCGTGAACACGATGGACGGATCGCTGACGACTTCCACAGTAAAGGTGACGTTTGCGCATCCGTTCGTGCTGAATGACAACGATTTGGTGGGGCTCCGCATGGAGTTCGACCTTCGCAAGTCGATTCTGACGGATGTGAACGGAAACTTCACGGGCCAGGTGAATCCAACGTTTTACATGAACCTGCTGGCGGCGGGCGATTCGAACGTTTCGATCGACGATTTCCACGCCGGCTTCGTTGGATCCGCGGGCGCGAATTCGTTTACGGTTCAGGGACCGCACGGCCGCCAGTGGACGGTGTCAGACCAGCGACAGCACGATCTGGGACGATCCAGCCATTCCGGTGAGTTCGTTTACCAGCAACACCATCCTCGAGATTTCGGGGCAGCTCGATCCGGTCACAAAGGGCATCGATGCATCCGAAGTGGAAGTGGTCTCGAACGACGGCTTCGTGCTGGGCGGCCTGTTGACGTACGTGAACCCGCCTTCGCCGGCGCCGGCAACGGAAGCTGATATCTACGTCCGTTACGAGCTTCCCGACGTCACGGGCCTGATGCCAGGGCAAATCGAGGCGCTAACGCTGAACGGCACCGAGCAGTACCGGATCGCGAACATCAAGAATCCGATCACGGCGCTGCTCTTCAGCAACACGCTTCTGGCACCGGGACAACGCGTGGACATCGGCGGAAAAATAACCACGTCCAACGGCGTCGACACGCTCACTCCGCACCGCGTGGTTCTGCGGCGGCAGGGGCAAGCCGGCACGTGGGTGCCGGGCAGCACGATGGTGCAGTCCGGAAACGCCGGGAGCTTCTCGTTGAACGACAACTGGACCGCGGGCGTTCTGCTGCCGCAGCCGCTGACGGTGCTGACGACCAACGACACCAACTTCATCAACCTGGCTGGCCTCTCCGCGGCTAACGGGGGCGAATCCGATCCCGATCCGCGTGGTGGGATTCATCCTGGTGGATTCGGCAACGAATCAACCGGTGATGGTGGCTCGGTCGGTGGAACAGCTGACTGACTAATCATCTTCATACCTGCAGGCGCCGCTGTTCTCCTGGAACGGAGGACAGCGGCGTTTTCTTTTTGTTCGCGATTGCGTGAGGAGAGGAGTGGATTAGAATCACGTGATGAGAGAGCCGCGCAGCTTCGAGGAGTTCTGGCCAGTCTACGTTGTGGCGCACAGCCAGCCGCTGACGCGGGTTTTTCATTCCGTGGGAACGCTGACCGGCTGGGCTTTGCTGGTTGTGGCTATCGTTCTGGGCAGGCCGTGGCTGCTTCTGGCCGCGCTGGCCGTTCCGTACGCGCTTGCGTGGTTTTCACATTTCTTCGTCGAGCATAATCGGCCCGCAACGTTTGGTCATCCGCTGTGGTCGTGGCTGGCGGATCAGAAGATGGTGGCGATGGTTCTGGCGGGAAGGATGGGAAAAGAAGTGGAGCGCTGCTCGGCGCAGGAACTCGAGACCTGAAAAAGAAAAGCAAAAAGCAGAATCCCTCACCCCGCAGAAAGCGCGGGGATTCGGGATGACAACTGGAGTGAGGCGGCTTGCGGTTAGGTCGGAACGCGCTCGCGGTTCTTCAAAACCGGCCCTTCCGACGTCACAGTCCCGCAGAGACTATTCCATTTCAAGTGCGACGACCTGGTTGCCGCGTGCGCTGATTTCGATTCCGATCGGCGGACGCACGGCCGTCCCTGCCGCGATTTCGCCGCGCACGAGACCGTTCGGGCCCGGCGCCATAGCGCATGAGATCGAAGACGGTGTGAGTGCACGGATCGACGATCATCGGATGGCCGGCACGGAACTGGTATTGCGTGCGCAACTTTTCAAGATCGGTGACGTAGTCGAGTTCGCAGGTCCCGTAGGGCTCGCGCAGCGAAACTCCCCACAGAGTGCCTCCCGGCAGGCGCACGGCGATGGCCAGGGTTTGTTGCGAAGTGACGGGATCGCGGAAGATGAATCGCTTGGCGGACCACGGCTTGGACAGTTCGTCGGTAGTGGCGATTTCGCCGGGACCGATGGGCATGCGTTCCACGGGCTTGGCAACGGGCTCGGGCGCGGGATCAGCAGGAGCTTCAACGACCGGTGGCGGAGCTTGCTTCGCCGATGAGCTGTGCGCCCACCAGGCGATACCAGCGACGATGACGATCAGGGCGCCAGCGCCGAGCCCAACCCACAGGAAAGGGCTGCGAGGCGGCGCTTTGGCAGGCTCCGGAGAAAGGTGCTCTGGCGGAACAGCTTTCGGTGGAACTTTCTCTGCCGGCACGCCGGGTATCGTCGGCTGCTGCGGCTTGAAACGGTCGAGTTTTTTTTCGTCCGGCATGCTGGGCTTTCCGGAAGGGGAGATACCAGATTGAATCTGCTGGAAACGAAATGCAAGACGGGAGTGGGGAAGCTGTTTACGCTTTCGCCCCAATGATAGTGCCTGGGTCCCGCGGGGGATCAGGCGAAGCGTTCGATGCGGACGGAATGGTGCGCGACGTATTCGTGCAGGTTCGCGAGAATGAGAAGGAGTTCGAGCATGCGATCGCGCTGCTCAGGATTCGGTTCGCCTGCGCCTTCTTCCAGGTTTTTCACGATCGCCAGGGCGTCAGCGAGGAGCCATTCGAGGCCTTTCGGGTTCACCGGGCGGCCGGCGCGGCAGCCCTGAAGGGCCTCGTCGGTGCGAACGAACGCTTCGTCGAGGAAATGGTCGAGGCAGAGCTGCTCGCTGGCAAGGGCCCTCGGAATCGTCTTCGGACACGAATCCCGTCTGCAAGGGACCGAAATAGACGCGTTCATTACACACCCCAGAGCGCCTTCGAGCGTCCATCGCTCGAGGCAGTGGGGAGAGACTAGCACATTTCGAAGTCAAGGGAAGGGGCTACACCGCAGGAGTAAACCAGGCACGGGCCGCCTCTCCTCGAGGAAGCCAGCGTGAAGAAAGGAGCGCAGCGGAGCAACCATGGGGGGTGCTCCGCTGCGTTCCGTGGATGCGATTAACGAATCTGAATCGAGCCGGAACTGGTGCTCAGTTCGACGAGAGCACCACCGCCGCGCACCTTTCCGTGCAACTCGCGCGGCGTGATTGTTCCCTGCACCGTCATCTCATGAGTCGTTTGAATGCTGCCGGAGCCTGGTGTGTGCGACAAGGTCATACGCAGCTTGATCAGGGAATTGCACTTCGACATTTCCCGAACCCGTGCGCAGCTTCCACTCGCCGGTGGGGTCGCCCTGCGCGGTGATGTTGCCGCTGCCGGTTTGCGCTTTCACCGCGCCTTTCGCTCCCTTGATTTCGATCGTGCCCGAGCCGCTGCTAACGTCCACGTCGCCCGGAGCAGTTTGCTCGAACCGCACGTCGCCACTGCCGCTCGACCCTGTGAAGCCTCCTGCGATGCCCATGGCGTGAACTGTGCCGCTGCCGGTGCTGACGCGCGCGTTGCCATGGACGGAATTCAGGTCAATGTCGCCCGAGCCGGAGCGCGCATGAACTTCGCCGCCGATGTTGTTCAAGGTGACGTTGCCGGAGCCGCTGGTGGCTTCCGCGGGCCCCGTGACGCCGTCCACATGCACGTTGCCCGAGCCGGATGACGAATGGAGCTTCGTCTCCGCCGGAACGATCACTTCATAGCTGATCGAGATATTTCGCATGCGTTCATGATCCTCGATGTGACCGACGCGAATCGTGTTGCCGTTCTGCTCGATCGGCGGATTCGTTTCGAGATCGTGCACGCGCTGCTCGACGTCGCCAGCGACGTGCCAGCCGGCATGAATCTTGCCGTGGATTTCGACCGTACCAGAGCCACCGGCGCGAACGACGATGTTGCCGGAGCCGGTCTCGACGTCCAGGTCCACCGGTCCGCTCACGGTAAGCGTCCGGTCAAAGTGGCCTTCGGTGTCCGCGACGGCGGGACGTGTTGCGAAAGCGAACATCAGTGTGACAGCGAAAAGCGCTGGAAAAGCACGCACAGGCATCCTCATCTTTCGACCTCCGGTTAGAAGTTGCACAGTCGGACTATGGTACGCAAGGCCGCTCTGAAAAGTTCGACGCATTTGGGGCCGAAAGGTCTTTGGGAAAAGACATAAAAACCCCGCCCTTCCTGCTCAGGCGGCGGTGCCGTGGCACTTCTTGTATTTTTTGCCGGAGCCGCAGGGGCAGGGGTCGTTTCGGCCGACTTTCGCGGCGGCGCGGACGGGCTTGGGAGGTTCTGCCTGCGCGGGGCCGGTCTGGAACTGAAGATTCTGCTGCTGGCGGCGCTGGCGCTGCTCGATCTGCTTCGCTTCCGCTTCGGGCTTGGCAGGCTGCATGAGGAAGAGGAAGCGAACCGCTTCTGTGTCGATGCGGTCCATCATTTCTTCGAAGAGGGTGAACGCTTCCTTCTTGAACTCGACGAGCGGATCCTTTTGTCCGTATCCGCGAAGGCCGATGCCTTCCTTCAAATGGTCGAGCGTGAGGAGGTGATCCTTCCACTGCGAGTCGACGATATCGAGCAGGATGCGGCGTTCGAGCCAGCGCTGCGTCTGCACGCCGAAAAGCTGTTCCTTTTCGTCGTAGCGCGCGATCACTTTTTCGACCAGCTTTTCCGCAAGCTCGTCGTGATTCGTGTTTGCGAGGTCGATTCCCACGGTTTTTAGGTCGATTCCAAACTGATTCAGAATTTCGTTGGCGAATTGCGTGGTGTTCCACTGGTCGGGATGTTGTTCGCGCGGGCAGTAGATGGCGACGAGCTCGTCGGCGATCATCTCGGCCTTGTCGAGGACGAACGCCTTTTGGTCGGCGCCTTCGAGGAACGAGCGGCGCAGCGAGTAAATCGTTTCGCGCTGCTTGTTCATCACGTCGTCGTACTCGAGCAGGTGCTTGCGGGCTTCGAAGTTCTGCGCTTCGACGGCCTTCTGCGCGTTTTCGATGCGTTTGCTGATCAGGCCCGATTCGATCGGAACGCCCTCGGTCATGCCCAGGCGGTACATCAAGGCCTTGATGCGCTCGCCGCCGAAGATGCGCAGCAGGTCGTCTTCGAGCGAGAGGAAAAATCGCGAGGAGCCGGGATCGCCCTGGCGGCCGGCGCGTCCGCGCAGCTGATTGTCGATGCGGCGGGCCTCGTGGCGTTCGGTGCCGAGAATGTGCAAGCCGCCCATGGCGACCACGTCGTCGTGTTCGGCACGGCACTGATCGGCGAAGTGGTCGTAAATCGGTTTCCACTGCTCGAGCGGCACCTGGAAGATTTTGCCTTCCTGCTGGAAGAGCACCATCGCGGTGTTCACCGGAGGCGCGGCGCCATTTCCGCCGGCTGGGTTGGCGTCAGCTTGGGCGGGCGTTTCGGTTGCGGCCGCGCCTGCCGCGGCTGCTGCGCCGATCACGGCTCCTGCCGGCGCGTAGGGCATCGCGAGCTTGTTCTTCAGCGCGTATTCGCGGGTCATCGCTTCGGGATTTCCGCCGAGCAGAATGTCGGTTCCGCGGCCGGCCATGTTGGTGGAAACGGTGACGGCGCCCTTGCGTCCTGCTTGCGAGATGACTTTCGCTTCGCGCTCGTGCTGCTTGGCGTTCAACACCTGGTGCGGAATGCCCGATTTCTTCAGCAGCTCGGCGATCTTTTCCGATTTTTCGATGGAGATGCTGCCCACCAAGACCGGCTGGCCGCTCTCGTAATACTGCCGGATGCCGCCCGCGCGCGTGCCGTCTTCCTGAATGATGCCGTTCACCGCCGCATCGAACTTTTCGGCTTCGGTGCGGTAAACGACGTCGGGATTCTCGATGCGAATCAGCGTCTTGTTGGTGGGGATCGCGACGACTTCGAGCTTGTAGATCTTGTGGAACTCGGGCGCTTCGGTTTCCGCGGTTCCGGTCATGCCGGAAAGCTTCTTGTACATGCGGAAATAATTCTGGAAGGTGATGGTGGCGAGCGTCTGATTCTCGCGCTCGATCTTCACGCCTTCCTTGGCTTCGACGGCCTGGTGCAAGCCGTCGGACCAGCGCCGGCCCGGCATCTGGCGTCCGGTGAATTCGTCGACGATCACCACTTCGCCTTCTTTGACGACGTAATCCACGTCGCGCTGGAAGAGCGTGTGCGCGCGCAGCCCCTGATACACGTGGTGAATGATGTCCATGTTCGCGGGGTCGAAGAGGTTGCCGAGATTGAGCAAGCGCTCGCATTTCGAGACGCCTTCTTCGGTGAGCGTCGCGGTGCGCTGCTTTTCGTCGAGCGTGTAGTCGATTTCCTGGATGAGCTTGGGGATGATTTTGTCGACGCGGTAATACTTGTCGGTGGATTCCTCGGCCGGACCGGAAATAATCAGCGGCGTGCGCGCCTCGTCGATCAGGATCGAGTCCACTTCGTCGACGATGGCGAACTGGTGGCCGCGCTGGACGCAATCCTTCAAGTCGTACTTCATGTTGTCGCGCAGGTAGTCGAAGCCGAATTCGTTGTTGGTGCCGAAGGTGATGTCGGCGCCGTAGGCGGCGCGGCGCTGCGCGTCGTCGAGATCGTGAACGATCACGCCCACGGTCAGTGCCCAGGATCTTGTAGATCGGGCCCATCCACTCGGCGTCGCGGCGCGCGAGGTAATCGTTCACGGTGACGATGTGAACGCCTTTGCCGGCGAGCGCGTTCAGGTAGGCGGGGAGCGTGGCGACGAGCGTTTTTCCTTCGCCCGTCTTCATTTCCGCGATTTTGCCCTGATGCAGGACGATGCCGCCGACGAGCTGCACGTCGAAGTGGCGCATGCCGATGGTGCGGCGGCCCGCTTCGCGCACCAGGGCGAAGGCGGGAACGAGCGAAGGCTCGAGCGCGTCCTGCAGTTTCTGCTTGTAGTCGGGATCGTCGCGTTCGAGGCCTTCGAGGCGGGCTTGCACTTCGGCGCGCAGCGCAACGGTGCGCTCGCCGATCTCGGCGTCGGTGAGCTTCTGCATCTCCGGCTCGAGCTCGTTGATCTGGACGATATACGGCGCGATTTTCTTGATGTCGCGCTCGTGCTTCGTCCCGATGAAGCGCGAAACTATCCAGTCGATAGATTTTTCGATATCAAATGCCATGTGTTTTGGTTTCGAAGGTCTCTAGCTCACAGCTCACAGGCCCGCTTGCGGGATAATTCCTGCAAAACGTCAACTTCCATTGTATCCGCTCGCGCGTTTTCGTGCAAAGCGCCGCACAGTACCGGTTGCCGCTGGTAGGGGCTCACAGCTATCATTAGAAGCTGCCACGCAGCGAGTTGACCAAGCCAGGGAAGGAACTAGATGCCACCGGGACCCGGAATCACGAAGGCGCCGATTGCAGGCGTCAAGAACCTGATCACAGTTGCGAGCGGCAAGGGCGGAGTGGGCAAGACGACGGTGGCGGTGAACCTCGCGATTGCGCTGAAGAACCTGGGCGCGTCGGTGGGACTGCTCGACGCGGACGTGTATGGCCCGAACGTGCCGGTGATGCTTGGGACCACCGAGCAGCCGCGCGCGGTGGACGAGCGGACTATCATCCCGGTGGAAGCCTATGGCGTGAAAATGATTTCGATGGGCCTGCTGAATCCGGGCGACAAGCCGCTGATTTGGCGCGGCCCGATGCTTCACAGCGTGATCCAGCAGTTCCTGCACAGCGTGCGCTGGGGCGAACTCGATTACTTGATCGTCGATTTGCCGCCGGGGACGGGGGACGTCCAGTTGACGCTGATTCAAACCGCGGCGATCACTGGCGCGGTGGTGGTGACCACTCCTTCGATCGTTTCGCTGGCGGATGTGCGCAAAGCCGTGGAGATGTTTCGCCAGGTGAGCGTGGAGATTCTGGGCGTGGTCGAAAACATGAGCTACTTTTCGTGCCCACACTGCAACGGGCGCATCGACGTTTTCGGTCACGGCGAAGGCCAGGTGATGGCGCGCATGTTTGGAGTGCCGTTCCTGGGCGAAATCGAAATCGACCCGCAAATCCGTATTGGCGGCGACACGGGCAAGCCGGTGGCGTCGTTCGGCGAAGATGCGCCGGGCGGGAAGAGCATCTACGCGATTGCTCGCGCCGTCGCCGACCGCGTCAAGACCGTGAATTCCGCGGCTACATCGCCGGTGGTGCAAATTCTGTAGTCCAGTTGAATACTCAATTCTCATAAGGACTGTGTTGACCTTTTCCGCGCTTCAATTGCGCGCTAGCGACGGAGTCCGCGTCATGTGCGGGACAATAGATATATAGGAACGAGGGTTCTCCTGCTTGGGGGCTGGCAATGGCCGAATACACGGTGGCCGAACGCAACTACCAATTTCGAGGCTGGCACGCTCTTCTTGCGGTGGTGGCGCTGGCCGGGTTTTTCGGAATGAAGATGTACCTTCACGTCGTGACGGTGGACGAGCCGATGCGCGACGCACTGCGCGAGGAGCTGATGAAGGAGTATTCCGGGCAGGGCACGAAGGATGTAACTCGGATACTGAACGAGGCACACGAAGGCGAGCCGATCGAGCCTGTGCAGCCTGTGGTCCAGCACGATGTGGAGTTCAAGTCGATCGCAGCACGCGGCACGATAGGCAAGCCGGTGAAACTCGTCCGAGTGGAGATCACGGTCGACGGTGGGCCGCCGCCGGATGGCCGCTCCGTGAGGTATTTCCAAATGGAGACGAAGTTTGTCGGCGATGGCTGGATGGTCATCGGCGAAAGCAATTCCTACAACTATTTCTCGGCGCTGATGCCCTGACACGACGCAATACGCCGCAAGGCGGCCTGCAAAGCATTGCTCCTCTCCTCCTGCCGGAACGTGGTAACTTCACAGGTAAGCCAGCGAAAGGCTGCAACTAATCGTTGACCGAAGGGAGAAGCGCGCATGGGCTCGATCGTTTCGCGTCGCGAGTTCCTGGCAGGGCTAGGTGGAGTGGCAGCCGGGACAGCATCGTTTTTCCCTCGAGAAATTCTCGCGGCGCCAAAACCTCCTCGTCGGAGCAGCGGGATGAAATCACCCTTTCACATCAGCGTGATCAATGACGAAATCAGCCAGGACTTCGGACGCGCCTGCGAAGTGGCAGCGCGTGAGTTCGGAATGGAATGGATTGAGCTCCGCGGGATGTGGAACAAGAATATCGTCAACCTGGACGCGAAAGAGATCGCCGAGGCGCAGCGAATTCTCACGCAATACCAATTGCGCGTGACGGATATCGCGAGTCCGCTGTTCAAGGTGGATTGGCCGGGCGCGCCGAAGTCGAAGTTCAGCCCCAAGGGGGCGCAATTCGGCGCGGATTTTACGTTCGATCAGCAGGATGAGGTGCTCGACCGGTCGATCGCGCTCGCGAAGGCGTTCGGCGCCGATCGCGTGCGCTGCTTCGATTTCTGGAGGCTGGATGATCCGGCACCGTTTCGCGCGGCCATGAATCAGAAACTGCAGGACGCCGCGGAAAAGGCCGGCAAAAAGGGCATTGTTCTCGTGCTCGAGAATGAAGCTTCCTGCAACACTGGCACAGGCGCGGAAGCGGCGAAAGTGCTCGAAGGCGTGCCGTCTGCTAATTTCATGTTGAATTGGGACCCGGGAAACGCGGCCGAGCGTGGCGAGATACCGTATCCGGACGGCTACAATCTTCTGCCGAAGAATCGCATCGGGCATTGCCATTGCAAGGACGCGGTGAAGAAGCCGGGCGGCGACGGTTACGAATGGGCGGCGGTGGGACGGGGCTTCATCGATTGGACCGGCCAGTTCCGGGCTCTGCTGCGCGACGGGTATCACCTCGCCGTGAGTCTGGAGACGCACTGGCGCGGCGCCGGAACGCCGGAGGAATCGACGAGGCAGAGTTGGGCGGGAATGAAGGAAGCGTTGCAAAAAGCTGGAGCGTTGCAGTTGCAAGAGACAACATGACGCGATCGAATGTGACTGGCGGCACGAGGCGAGACTTTATCAAGCAGGCTGCACTGGGAACGGCGGCGGTTCTGGTGGGGCCTACGTCGTGCATTCTTGACGCGACTGGCGGCTCTACTGGGAATTTTCGGGCGGGAACGTGACCGAAAACATGGTCCACCAGATTTCTTGGATTATGGTCGCCTGCCAGGTCACGACGGTGTCGCTCGGGAAGTCCAGCGTCACCGCATCACGCTCGAGGACGGGACGTCAAGTCGGCACAACCTAAGTTCTAATACATACAGCTTCGTATAAGTGCACAGGCCGCCCGTGGCGCGCGCACCTGCCAGAGGGAATTGGTTGCCTTGTCAGCCTAGTGGGCGTGTGTTAGTTTCGATTGCTTACCTGGTGCGGCGTGAAAATCTCTGTGCTCGGACGCTTTCGAAGCAGAGGAGTGCCAACTTGATTCGCAGCTACCGCGGGCAAAAACCGCAAATTGCCGCGACGTGCGTACATCGATCCGGCGGCGGTGGTGATCGGGAACGTCACGATTGGCGAGGATTCGAGCGTGTGGCCGTGCGTGGTGGTGCGCGGCGACGTGCACTTTATTCGCATCGGCGCGCGGACGAATGTGCAGGACGGGTCGGTGCTGCACGTGATGCGCGACGAGTATCCGTTGATTTTAGGCGACAACGTTACGGTGGGCCACGGCGTCGTGTTGCATGGGTGCACGATCGAATCACGCTGCCTGATCGGTATGGGGAGCATCATTTTGAACGGCGCGAAAATCGGCGCGGGAAGCATCATCGCCGCGGGCACGCTCGTCCCGGAGCGTACGGAGGTTCCGGCGGGTAGCCTGTTCATGGGCCATCCCGGCAAATTCCGGCGCACGCTCAGCGCGGAAGAGCAGGAAGTGATCGACGGTTACGCGCAGCGGTATGTGGAATATAAAGAAACGTATCGCGCGGAAATGTAGCGCCGAGCTTCAGCCCGGGCATCTTTGGTATACCGGGCAGTGCCGCCTTCAAGGGCGACGGTACAAAAACCAATGACGGAGCGCAAACAATTTCGGGCGATCAAGGGCACGCGGGATATTTTGCCGCCGGACTCCGCGCTGTGGAATTGGTTCGAGCAGACTGCGCGCGACACGTTCGAGCGATACGGTTACCGCGACATCCGCACGCCCGTTTTTGAGCCGACGGAGCTGTTCGCTCGTTCGATCGGTGCGGACACCGACGTCGTAAACAAGGAAATGTTTACGTTTGGCAGTGGCCACGATCCCGATTCGATGGAAGAGATCGGCCCAGGCCTCACTTATTCGCTGCGGCCGGAGGCGACGGCTAGCGTGGTGCGGGCGTACATCGAGCATGGGATGAACACGCTGCCGGGCGATGTGAAGCTGTACTACATGGGGCCGATGTTTCGGCGCGAGCGGCCGCAGAAGGGGCGGTATCGGCAGTTCTATCAGATTGGCGCAGAGGTGCTGGGGCAGTCGGACGCGCCTGCGATCGACGCCGAATTGATCGAAATGCTGCTCGTGTTTTTTCGACGCGCGGGCCTGGATCGCACGACGCTGTATATCAATTCGATTGGCGACAAGAATTGCCGGCCGCAATATGTCGAGTTGCTGCGCGAGGAATTGCGCAAGGTGAAGGACAGCCTCGGCGCCGACTCGCAGCGCCGCATCGAGACGAATCCACTGCGCGTGCTTGATTCGAAATTGCCGGAAGAGCAGGCGATCATCGAGAAGTTGCCGCGCATCTCCGATCATTTGTGTGCCGAGTGCCGCGAGCATTTCGCGAAGCTGAAGGAAGAATTGAAGCTGCACGGCGTCGCGTACGAAGAAAATTGGCGGTTGGTGCGTGGGCTCGACTACTACACGCGCACGACGTTCGAAGTCACGGCCGCGGGCCTCGGCTCGCAGAACGCCGTGTGCGGTGGTGGGCGTTACGACGGTTTGGTGGAGCTGCTCGGCGGGCCGCCGACGAAGGGCATCGGCTTCGCCATCGGCAGCGACCGCGCGATTTTGTCGATTCAGGAAGGCGGGAACCTACCGCATTTACCGGGACTGGCCGTGTTCGTCGCGTGGATGGGAGCGAAGTGCTATCCCGCGGCAGTGGCCATTGCGCGGAAGTTGCGCGATTCCGGCGTAAGCGTTGAGCTGCCGCCGGAAGAGATGAAATTCAAGAAGTCGCTGGCGCTGGCGGACAAGCTTGGCGCGCGCTATGCGCTCATCATTGGGGAAGATGAAGTGGCGTCCCAGACTTACACGTTGAAGCGGCTTTCAGATGCTGAACAGAAAAAGCTCAACGAAAATGATTTACTGGAGTACTTGGAATCCGAGCGTAGGGCGTGAGTCCGTATAGCACCGCCGAAGCAAGCCCGCCAAAATACAATGCGGCGGGCAGGCTTCGGCGAAGAGAAAGCGGAAGCAAGCTTCCGCACTCCCAAATGAAGGCGAGGTCGTCGGATTGCTTGACACACTTGGAGACTTAAAGCGGACAGGCTATTGCGGTGAGCTGACCGATGCAGACGTCGGGAAGGACGTGATACTGATGGGCTGGGTCCATCGGCGCCGCAACTTTGGCAAGCTCATTTTCATCGACATGCGTGATAGGACGGGAATCGCCCAGATTGTTTTCGATTGGAAGAGCGATCCCAACGCGCATTCGAGGGCCGAACAACTTGCCAGGGAGTACGTTGTCGCTGTGAAGGGGACGGTTGTTCTGCGAAAGGTAGCCTCGGATGATTTAGCGAGCGGCGCAGTCGAGGTCGTCGCCCATGAGCTATTGATTCTGAATACGTCGGAAACTCCTCCTTTTCCCATCAGGGACAATGTGGGTTCTGAGGATGCAACCGAAGAGACTCGGTTGCGGTACCGCTACCTAGACCTCCGTCGGTTTCGTCTTCAACAGAACATTCGGCTGCGCCATGATGTAATTCTAGCGATCCGGCAATATCTCGATTCTCTCAGGCCGAGATTTCTTGAAATCGAGACTCCGGTCCTCACTCGCTCTACGCCGGAGGGTGCTCGTGACTATCTCGTGCCAAGCCGCGTGCACCACGGACAGTTCTACGCTTTGCCGCAGTCACCGCAAATCTTCAAGCAAATCCTGATGATTTCAGGCATGGAGCGCTATTTTCAGATAGTCAAATGTTTCCGCGACGAGGATTTGCGCGCCGATCGGCAACCGGAATTTACGCAGCTCGATCTCGAAATGTCGTTCGTAAATCAGGACGACATTTTCGGAGTGATCGAAGGGGCGATGAAGGCTGCGTTCGAGCGTGCCGCGAGGGCCTTGGAGAGGCCTGCCGCAGAGTTCGAGATCAAGACCCCATTTCGGCGGCTCGACTACAAAGATGTGCTGCGGCGCTATGGGTCGGACAAGCCTGACCTGCGATTCGGAATGGAGCTGCACAACGTGACGCAGTTCTTCGAGGCGGCGCGCGAGACATTCAAGTTCGAAGGCAACGTGCAGGCGGTGGTTGCGCCAGGCGCGGCGGGATGGTCGCGCAAGCAGCTCGACGAGTTGGCGGAGACCGCGAAGGCTTCGGGCGCGAAAGGCGTCTACACGGTGAAGGTGACGCCGGATGGGATTTCGTCGCCGCTCGAAAAGACGCTCGGCGCAGACACGCTGACGAAATTGTGCGAGGCCGTCGGGGCAAAGACTGGCGATTTGGTGGTGGCTGTCACCGCGAAAGATCAAATTCAGCATTCGGATACTTCGCTCACGGTGGCCGGGCACGCGCGGATGTACCTGGGCAACAAGCTCGACCTGATCGATCGCAGCAAATGGGAATTCGCGTGGATTACGGGCTTCGCGCTGTTCGAATGGAGCGAGCACGAGAAGCAGTGGGTGAGCGCGCAGCATCCCTTCACGGGAATCTTCGAGGAAGATATCGACAAGCTCGAAACCGCGCCGTGGGAGTGCCGGTCGAAGGGCTACGACCTGGTGCTGAATGGCTACGAGCTTGGCTCGGGCAGCATTCGAATTCACCGGCAGGATATTCAGGCGAAAATGTTCAAGGCGCTCGGGCTGACGGACGAGCAGGCGCGGCAGCGCTTCGGATTTTTTCTCGACGCGCTGACGTACGGCACGCCGCCGCATGGCGGGATCGCGCTCGGCGTGGACCGCATTGCCATGCTGCTAGCGGGCGAAAAATCGCTGCGCGAAGTGATCGCGTTCCCGAAGACGACGGCGGCGCAGGATTTGATGGCGGATTCGCCGTCGTGCGGTCGGCGAAGATCAGCTGAGTGAATTGGGGATAGCAATCAAGCCGACGGGCCGGAGATGACCGGCGCTTGTTGTTGTGGAAGTGGCATTGTCGGACCTAAAGCTCCGACCCCTTGAAAAGCTTATGAGCCGGATACGGATACTCGCGGAGAATGTGGCGAACAAGATTGCGGCGGGCGAGGTTGTCGAGCGGCCCGCGTCGGTGGTGAAGGAGCTGCTCGAGAACGCGGTGGACGCAGGCGCACGGTCGATTCGCATCGAGGCGGAGTCGGGCGGCAAGCGGCTGATCCGCGTGATCGACGACGGCTCCGGCATGAATCACGACGACGCGCTGCTGGCGTTCGAGCGGCACGCGACGTCGAAGCTGCGCACGGCGGACGATCTGCTGTCGATCGCGACGCTGGGATTTCGCGGCGAGGCGCTGCCGTCGATTGCGTCGATTTCGCGGCTGGTGCTGGAAACGCGCACGGCGGAAGAAGAGCAGGGCACGCGCGTGGAATTCGCGGGCGGGAAACTGCTTGGCGTGAAGCCCGCGGGCGTGCCCGTTGGAACATCGATCAGCGTCGGCGACATTTTCTATTGCGTGCCCGGCGCGGCGGAAATTCCTGAAGTCCGAGACGACCGAACTCGGGCACATCGCGTCGCTGGTGACGCATTACGCGCTGGCGCATCCCGAGTGCCAGTTTCTGCTGAAGACGCCAACGCAGGAAATCCTGAATTGCACGCCGGTGGAGAAGCTCGGCGACCGCGTGTACCAGATTTTCGGGCGGCAAGCGCTCGACGAGCTGATGGAGATTCCGTCGCAGGAAGCGCCCGTGCGGTCGGCGATCACGGAGCCGCAGCTCGAAGCCGACGAGCAGGCCGCCACGCTGCGCGTGACGGGTTTCGCATCGCGTCCGGAAGTGCAGCGCTCGAATCGCAACGGAATTTATGTCTTCGTGAATCGCCGGCTGGTGCGCGACCGTCTGCTGCTGCACGCGATCGGCGAAGCGTATCGAAATATCACGCCGCCGGGAGTGTTTCCGGTGGTGCTGTTGTTCCTCGATTTGCCGTACCAGGAAGTGGACGTCAACGTGCATCCCGCGAAGATCGAGGTGCGCTTCCGGCATCCGCAATTCGTTCACGATTTCACGCGCGACGCGCTGCGGATGGCGCTTTCGACGGCGCGGCCGATCCCGGGTTTTCCGGCGGCGCGCGCTGCGGCGGCTGGCGCGGTTCCCGGAGAGCCGCGCGACTTCGCGGGCCCGTCGACTGCCATGGGCACCACGGGGCTGGGGCCAGGAAGCATGCGCGGTTATGCGCCGCCTGCGGACGCGAGCGCGTTTCCGGGTCCGCCGCGCGCGGAAATTCCCATCGCGCTGGGTGTCGAGTCCGGGAGTGGCAGAAGCGTTTGAGCTTTCCGGCGCGCCCGACCAGCCGTTGCCACAGCGGCTGCAATTCGGCTCCGATGGCGCGACCAATTTTCCATTTGCGGCGCAGGAGCGCAGACAGCGCGGCGGCCGCCAGCGAGTCTGCTGGTTCTGCGCCTGCGGTGCTGCCGGGGGCGGACGAGATTCTCGACTTGAAGCCGCTCGGGCAAGTGAGCAGCAGCTTCATCGTCGCGGTGAACGGCGAAGGCTTGTGGATTGTCGACCAGCACGTGGCGCACGAGCGGATCCTGTTCGAGCAGCACTTGCGCGCGCGGCGCGAAGGGGCGCTCGGAGGGCAGCGAATGCTTGCGCCGCTGATCGTCGAACTGAATCCGCGGCAACTGGCGACGTTCGAGCAAATCGCAGATGAGCTGCGCGCGAATGGGTTCGAGGCGGAGCTGATGGGCGCGCGCACCGTGGCGATTCAGGCCGCGCCCGCGGGAATTTCGAGCGCCGACGCGGAAAAGCTGCTGTTCGAGATTCTCGACGGGATCGCGCGCGAGAACCAGGCGATTTCGATTGATTCGCTGCAATCGAAGATTGCCGCTTCGACGGCGTGCCACGCGGCGATCAAGGTGAATACGCCGCTCGACCACACGAAAATGGAATGGCTGCTCAGCGGAGCTTGCGAAGACGGAGTACCCGATGAGCTGCCCGCACGGGCGGCCGGTGGTGCTGCGGTATTCGGTGCGCGAAATCGAGCGGGCGTTCAAACGGATTTGAGTCAGAGTCAGCGATCCGGCGCTCGTTCGATAGAGTCTCGCAGGGAAGAGAGATCCCTCGTCGTTTCACTCCTCGGGATGACATCGCACTGAGGTTGTCGCGAATTGCGAAAACTGATCATTGCGATTGATGGGCCGGTGGGCTCGGGGAAGAGCACGCTGGCGCGGCGCGTGGCGGAGATGCTTGGCTACGTGTACATCGACACGGGCGCGATGTATCGCGCGGTGGCGTTGAAGGCGCTGCGGCGCGGAACTGCGATCGATCCGGAGCACGCTGAGCCGCTCGAGGCGCTCGCGCGCGACACGCGGATCGATTTGCGCGCGCGAGACGGGAAGCAGCAAGTGTTTCTCGATGGCGAAGATGTGACCGGCGCGATTCGCACGCCGGATGTGGCGCAGGCGGCGTCGAAAATCGCCGTCATCCCGGGAGTGCGGCATGTGCTGGTGGCGGAGCAGCGGCGCGCGGGCGAGCAGGGCGGCGTGGTGATGGAAGGGTCGCGACATCGGCAGCGTGGTGTTTCCCGATGCGCGAGCTGAAGATTTTTCTCACGGCGTCGCCGGAAGTGCGAGCGCGAGCGCCGCTGGCGCGAGCATCAGCAGAAGGGCGATGCGATCGACTTGGCGCGCACGCTCGAAGAGATTCGCGAGCGCGACCGGCGCGATCAGGAGCGTGCGTCGTCGCCGCTGGTGCGCGCGACAGATGCCGTAGTGGTGGACAGCACCGCAATGGAACCGGAAGAAGTGGCGCGGCTGGTGGTGATGCTGGCACGGGAACAAAACTGAAAAGCGAAGAAAGAAAAGAGAAAAGCTGACCACAGAGGACACAGAGAAAATCCAGAGTGCACAGAGAAACCCCAGCAACTCGGACGGTCCCTTCCAGTCTGCTTGGCGCGAGTTTGGCCGCAAGATCCGGATAGTTCCCAAACGCGCGATCGGGCAAACTGCGTTCATGCGAAATGAGCTTCCGAATCCAAGTCTGAGGAGAGTCATGTGCTTCCGATCCGCGTGATCGCAATTCCCACAGAGATTGCAGAGTCCGTTCGAGTCGCCAAGAAGGATCCACGCTATGGCTTTCCCGCGTACACCGCAGTCTTGGGAGAGGGCGCGCCGTGCCGCCATTGCCTTCGGCGGATCGCGGCGGGAGAGACTGCTATTCTTTTCACTTATGACGCATTTGAGAGGCAGGAGAATCTACCGCTGCCCGGCCCCGTCTATATCCACGCGGACACCTGCGAGAGATATCCAGAGGACGCCGGATTTCCACCCGACCTGCGCAACCAGCGAACGCTAAACGCGTACGGTCGGGGACGACGTTTGGTGGTGCAGGAGTACGTCGATAGTGAAAACGTGGACTCGAAAATCGAGCAGCTCTTCGCGCAAACCGACGTGAACTACGTTCACGTGCGAAGCACCGATGCCGGATGCTATACGTTTCGGATTGAGCGCGCAGACGGGATCCTAGCGCCGAGAACTTGATTGGGGCGAAGTTCTATTTGTCCGGGGAATCGTCGGTGAGAATGCGCTTGGACCAATCGACCGCTTCCATAAACTGCCCCGGAACGTCGTCTGATTGGATGTGCACGTGTTGCGCGGCCGCGTCGAGCTCTTCCCAGCGGGCCATTTCGTAGAGAAGCGCGACGTCGAAAACGTCGCGAAGCCCATTTTTCCTTCCGAGCAGCGCGTCGCGAATGTCTTCGCGGAGCTTCAGTTCGTCGAGGATGTCGGCCATCGTCATGTCTAGAATCGCGTCGATGGCAGAAAGAAGGCCCAGTAGAAAAAGGTCGTTCGATACGTTGGCGAGCCCTGCGCGAGGCGCGAGAAGCTCGCAAAAGCGGGCGCGAATCAACGGCAGCATCACAAGTTCCTGCGGCTTGTCGTCCGCCATGCAGGCCACGGCGACGAGCGAGACCCAGCGGCGAATGCCGCGCTCGCCGAGAAGCGAAAGCGCGTGCGGGATCGAATGAACCTCCGATGCCAGGAAGAACGCCGACGAATTCAGGTAACGCAACAACCGGTAGCTGATGGAGGCTTCCGCCTTCACGCGGTCGGCGACACTCTGGATGTCCATGTCTGATTGGTTCGCGGCTTGCAGCAAGCGCAGGTAGTTCAGCTTGTTCGCCGGGATATCGTGGCGCCGCAGTATCTCGGGACGGCTGAAGAAATATCCCTGGAAGTACGAGTAGCCCAAATCGAAAGTGCGCTTGAAATCCTCGTGTGTTTCCACCTTTTCCGCGACGAGGCGAAGTTTGTCAGAAGCGAATGATTTGGCGAGGCGCGATTGTTCTTCCGCGGGCGTCGCTAGGAGATCGACCTTGATGAAGTCGGCGACGGAGATCAGCGGTTCCCACTCCTTCGAATCCTTGAAGTCGTCGAGGGCGAGAAGGTATCCCTGCGCCTTCAGCCGGCGGCAGGCAGCGATCAACTCTTCGTCGAGCTTTACGCCTTCGAGAATTTCGATTACCACGCGGTCCTTCGGCAACAACATGGCGTAATCGCGTATCAGAAATTCGCGGGTGCAGTTGAGGAACGCGCGTTTGCCTTCGGTCAGCCGCTCGATTCCGAACAAAATCATGGTGTCGGCAGTCGAGGCCGAGGCTGCGTCAGCATCGGTGTGGCTGAAGAAATTGTCGAGGCCGGAGCGGAAGAGTAGCTCATAGCCGTAGACAACCCGCCTCCAGTTAAAGATCGGCTGACGAGCGAGAAACCTTTCCAATGATCCCAGCTCCTTCTTGTGCGCCTGGGCTCGCACAATCAACCTCGGCGAGCTTCAGCCGGTTTTTCCAGGGAAGAAAAATGTGGTGTGCAGACCGCAGATTACGCTGGGCTGGACATGGACGCGAGGAATTCCGCGTTGGTCTTGTTCTTCGAGAGGCGGCCCAGCAGAAGTTCCATCGCTTCGACGGTCGACAGCGGGCTGAGAACCTTGCGCAGCACCCAGATACGGTTGAGTTCGTCGGCGGGCAGCAGGAGTTCATCCTTGCGGGTTCCGGAGCGATTGATATCGATCGTGGGGAACACGCGCTTGTCGACGAGCCGGCGGTCGAGGTTGATTTCCATGTTGCCGGTGCCCTTGAACTCTTCGAAGATGACGTCGTCCATACGGCTGCCAGTGTCGATCAGCGCGGTGGCGATGATGGTGAGCGAGCCGCCCTCTTCGATATTTCGCGCGGCGGCGAAGAAGCGGCGAGGCCGCTGCAAGGCGTTGGCGTCGATACCGCCCGAGAGCACTTTGCCCGAAGGCGGCGTGACGGCGTTGTAGGCACGGCCGAGACGCGTGAGCGAGTCGAGCAGGATCACGACGTCGCGCTTGTGCTCGACGAGGCGCTTGGCCTTTTCGAGGACCATTTCCGCGACCTGAATGTGGCGTTGAGGCGGCTCATCGAACGTCGAGCTGATGACTTCGCCCTTCACGGTGCGCTGCATGTCGGTGACTTCTTCCGGGCGCTCATCGATCAGAAGAACGATCAATGCGATTTCGGGCTGGTTTGCCGTCACCGAATTGGCGATGGATTGCAGCATCATGGTCTTGCCGGTGCGGGGCGGCGCGACGATCAACCCGCGCTGGCCCTTGCCGATGGGGCAGAGCATGTCGAGAACGCGGCCGGTCAAATTTTCCTTGGTGGTCTCGAGGCGGATGCGCTCCTGGGGATAGAGGGGCGTCAGGTTGTCGAAGAAAATCTTGTTGCGCGCGACTTCCGGGTCTTCGAAATTGACCGCTTCCACTTTGATCAGGGCGAAGTAGCGCTCGCCGTCTTTCGGCGGACGCACCTGGCCGGAGACGGTGTCGCCCGTGCGCAGATCGAATTTGCGAATCTGCGACGGCGAGACGTAGATGTCGTCTGGCCCCGGGAGATAGTTGTACTCCGGCGCGCGGAGGAAGCCGAAGCCGTCAGGCAGGCATTCGAGGACGCCCTCGGAGAAGATCAATCCGTTCTTCTCGGTCTGCGCGCGAAGGATCTGGAAAATCAGCTCCTGCTTGCGCATGCCGGACGAGCCGGGAATGTTCAGCTCCTTGGCGATCTTCGCCAGGTCGGTGATGTTCTTATCTTTCAGTTCTGCAAGGCTAATGCTCATCGAGTTTCTTTCCTTCTCAAGCCTAAGTTGTTAAGCAAGATGTGATTTTTGAAATGGACCGCGGGCGGGTACGTCTTCGAACCAGCCTACTCTGTCCAGCCTAAAAACGGGACGGTACAGACAATGCAGAATCCTCGGTCGCGGGTCGAGCCTGCTGAGCAGGCATGAGAGGACCGAAGGGTTCAATTGTACAGTTTCAATTGGTCAATTCGTTGTCCTGCGCGACGTCCGCGCCGAACTTTGGGTCGACTTCCACCGGCGGGTGGCCGGCAACCGGCAGCGGCTTCTCCAGTGCAAATTGCAGGACTTCGTCCATCGATTCAACGAAATGAATGGTCATTTGCGCCTGGATCTCCGGCGGAATATCCGCCAGGTCCTTCTCGTTATCCTTCGGGAGAAGCACCGTGTGCAATCCCAGGCGGTGCGCCGCGAGCAGCTTTTCCTTTACGCCGCCGATCGGCAGCACTTTGCCGCGCAACGTGATTTCGCCGGTCATCGCGATGTCGCAGCGAACCGGAATGCGGGTCAGGGCGCTGACGATGGACGTGCAGATCGTGATTCCGGCGGACGGGCCGTCCTTCGGAATGGCGCCCTCGGGCACGTGCACGTGAATATCGATATGGCGGTAAAAATCCTTGGGCAGGCTGAACAGGTGACTGCGCGAACGCACGTAGCTCATGCCGGCCTGCGCCGATTCCTGCATCACGTCGCCAAGCTTGCCGGTGAGCGTCAACCGGCCCTTACCCTGCATGAGGGTTGCTTCCGTCGAGAGCACTTCGCCGCCCACTTCCGTCCAAGCGAGCCCCGTGGTGAGGCCGATTTCGTTCTTCTTCTCGGCCAGGAAATCGCGGAACTTGACGATGCCAAGATATTCGTTCAGGTTCGCCATCGTGATCTCGGCGGCAAATTTCTTGCCCTCGGCGACAACCTTGCGCGCCACTTTGCGGCAAATGTTCGCGATTTCGCGATCGAGGTTGCGGACGCCGGCTTCATGCGTGTAGTGGCGAATGATATGGGTAAGCGAGTCGCCGGAGAATTTCAAGTTGTCCTTGGCCAGACCGGTGGCCTCGAACTGCTTGGGAACCAGAAATCGCTGCGCGATTTGATGCTTTTCCTGTTCCGTGTAACCGGGAATGCGCAGAACTTCCATGCGGTCCTGGAGGGGCTGCGGAATGGTGTGCAGCACGTTGGCGGTGCAGACGAACATCACCTTTGAAAGATCGTATTCGACGTCGAGATAGTGGTCGGTGAAGGAATGGTTCAGCTCGGGGTCGAGCACTTCCATCAGCGCCGCGGACGGATCGCCGCGGAAATCCATCGACATCTTGTCCACTTCGTCGAGCACAAAGACGGGGTTCACGGTGCCGGCCTTGCGCATCATCTGGATGATCTGGCCGGGCAGCGCGCCGATGTAGGTGCGGCGATGGCCGCGAATTTCCGCTTCGTCGCGAACGCCGCCGAGCGAGACGCGGACGAACTTACGTCCGGTGGCGCGGCCAATGGACATCGCGAGCGACGTTTTGCCGACGCCCGGAGGCCCGAGGAAGCAGAGAATCGAGCCTTTCGGATTCTTGACGAGCTGGCGGACGGCGAGATATTCGAGGATGCGCTCCTTGATTTTCTCGAGGCCGTAGTGATCTTCCGTGAGGATGACCTCGGCCTTCTTGATATCGCGGATTTCCTTGGAGCGCTTCTTCCACGGCACAGCCAGCAGCCAATCGAGATAGTTGCGCGAAACGGTGGACTCGGCCGACATCGGCGGCATCATTTCCAGCCGCTTCAGCTCCTGCATGGCCTTTTCCTGCGGGCCTTCGGGCATGCCGGACGTTTCGATCTTCTTCTTGAGCTGCTCGATTTCGTTCGCTTCGCCGCGCCCGAGCTCCTTCTGAATCGCCTTCATCTTCTCGTTGAGGTAGTACTCTTTTTGGGCGCGTTCCATCTGGCGCTTCACGCGCGTGTTGATGGAGCGGTCGACGTTGAGCTTTTCGATTTCCGTTTCGAGGATGTCGCCGATTCGCGTGAGGCGCTCGAGGGGATCGAAAATTTCGAGGAGTTCCTGCTTTTCCTCGACGGGAATCTGGAGGTTCGCAGCGATTGCGTCGGCCAGTTTGCTGGCGTCCTCGACGCGGACGGCGGCGATCATCGTGTCGTAGTTCAGGCTCTGCGAGAGCTTGACGTACTGCTCGAAGAGGTTGGTCACGCGCTCCTGGGCCTGCTGAAGCTGCGGGCCGGGCTCGGCTTTAACGGGGACCACGCGAATCGCGGCGCGGAAAAAGCCCTCCTCGCTGGTCACCTGGACGATCTTCGCTCGCTCGGAGCCTTCGACGAGCACCTTGATATTGCCGTCCGGGAGCTTCACGCTCTGAACGATATTCGCGAGAGTGCCAACCTGATAGATTTCTTCCGGCTTCGGATCGTCCACCGAGGCGTCGTGCTGCGTGACGAGAAAGATCTTCTTGTCGCCCGCCAGCGCTTCTTCCAGCGCGCGCACTGACGCTTCGCGCCCGACGATGAAGGGGTGCATCATTTCCGGGAAAATCACCATTTCCCGCACCGGCATCATCGGAACGCGTTTTATATCCATTTTGTCCCTGTTAAACATCGAGTCGGCCCGGGTTTATCCGGCTTTCTCAAGCAGGCTCCAGTTGATTTCGCGTCCTTTCACCATGTCTCCGGTCACGACGAAGTCGCGAAGCTTTCGCTGCGCCGGCAGGTGGTACATCATTTCGAGCATCAGATCTTCGAGAATCATTCGCAGGCCGCGCGCGCCCACCTTGCGCTGCAGCGCGAGTTCCGCCACCGTTTCGAGCGCATCGTCGGTAAAGCGGAGGCGCACGTTTTCAAATTCGAACAGCCGCTGGTACTGCCGCACGAGAGCGTTCTTCGGTTCCGTGAGAATCCGGACCAGAGCGCTTTTGTCGAGGTCGCTGAGCACGCCGACGACGGGCAAGCGGCCAACAAACTCAGGAATCAGGCCGTAGCGAATCAGATCCGTGGGCTGCGCCTGCTCGAGCAACTCGATATTGCGGCGCGTGGCCGTAGTGGGCTGCGCGTCGGCGCTGAACCCGAGCGACTTCTGCCCCACGCGGCGCTCGATAATCTTTTCGAGGCCCACGAAAGCGCCGCCACAAACGAACAGAATGTTCGTTGTGTCCACCGGCGTAAATTCCTGGTGCGGATGCTTGCGGCCACCCTGCGGCGGAACGTTGGCGACGGTGCCTTCCAAAATCTTCAGCAGCGCCTGCTGCACGCCTTCGCCTGAAACATCGCGCGTGATCGACGGGTTTTCGTCTTTTTTCGAGATCTTATCGATCTCGTCGATATATATGATGCCTTGCTGAGCCTTTTGGACGTCGCCATCCGCGGCTTGCAGCAACTTTAGAATGATATTTTCGACGTCTTCGCCGACGTAGCCCGCTTCGGTGAGGGTCGTCGCATCGACGATGGCAAAGGGCACTTCGAGCATGCGCGACAAAGTCTGCGCCAGAAGCGTCTTGCCGGTGCCTGTAGGCCCGATCAGGAGAATATTGGACTTTGTCAGTTCGACATCGCCGGGCTGCCTGTTCAGGAAGATGCGCTTGTAGTGGTTGTAGACCGCCACCGCCAGCTTCTTCTTCGTTTTCTCCTGGCCGATGACGTAGCCGTCGAGGAACGCCTTGATTTCCGGCGGGCGCGGCAGGCGCTTATTTGCCGGCGTCGCCTGTTCGCGCTTTTCGTCCTCGAGAATCTGCTGGCAAACGCCCACGCATTCATTGCAGATGTACGAGCGGGGATACTCGGAGGGAGAGCTGATGAGCTTCTCCACCTGCTCCTGCGTCTTGTGACAGAAAGAGCAGCGCAACGGCTCTTCTGGAGTAAACCGCTTCACCAGTGGCGACCCCCCTCGAACAGAACCACACCCACAATGAACGTATGATCCATTGTAAGGCGCAAAGCGCAAGCCAGGGACAGATTCTTCGCTCTTATTACTAACCCTTTGGAACTCGCGCGCGTAACGATTCTACCGGTGCTTCGTGATGATTTCATCCACGATGCCATACGCCTTCGCCTGCTCCGCGGTCATTATGAAATCGCGTTCCACGTCCTTCTCGATCTTCTCGATCGACTGGCCCGTATGACCCGCGAGGAGCTTGTTGAGGGCCTGGCGCGTGCGAATGATTTCCTTGGCATGAATGTCGATGTCCGTGGCCTGGCCTGAGAGGCCGGACATCCAGGGCTGGTGGATGAGTACGCGGGAATTCGGCAGAGCATACCGCTTCTTGGGCGTGCCCGCCGCAAGCAGCACGGCTGCGACAGACGCCGATTGGCCGATGCAATAGGTGACGACATCGGGCCGCACGAATTGCATGGTGTCGTAAATCGCCATTCCGGCGGAAATCGAGCCACCGGGGGAATTTATGTACAGCGCGATGTCCTTCTCCGGATCCTCGGATTCGAGGAAGAGGAGTTGCGCGGTCACGAGATTGGCCACGTGATCGTCGATCGGAGTCCCGATGAAGATGATGTGGTCTTTCAGGAGCCGCGAGTAGATATCGTAAGCGCGTTCGCCACGGTTCGTCTGTTCGACGACCATGGGAACGAGAGTTGTGGCACGCGGATTCGCGTCGTCTGTTTGTCTCATGTGGAAACTTTTTCGCGCGCTGAGGAGCCCAACTCGAGGTTACTTTTCACTTTTGGCTGTCGTTTCGATATGGGCAGTGCGGTAGAGCCACTCGATTGTTTTGTCGCTTCGCAACTTCGATTTCATCCTATCGAGGGCCCCCTGCTTTGTCAAGCGAGCGCGCAAGGCGGTTGCGGATTCGCCACTGCGTTCCGCAACGGCGGCAATCTCTTTTTCGACGTCTTCGTCGGTGGCTTCGATCTTTTCGGCTGTGGCGATGCGATCGAGAAGCAGTTCAGCCTTCACGTCGTCCACGGCCCGATCGTGCTGGCGCCGCCGCAGCGATACCCAGTCGACGTCGACGGCCCTTGGGTCCACGCCCTGGGCCACCAGCGAGCGCACAACGCGCTCGAGGCGCACGTCGAGCTGATTTTCGATCAGCGCTTCGGGCACGGGGAAGTCGTGGCGCTTCACTAGCAGCTCGAGAATTTTCTCGCGGGCCTGCGCGGACTCGCGCTGCTCCTTCGCCGCATCCAGATTCTGCCGGATTCTCTGCCGTAGCTCGGCGAGAGTGGTGATTCCAGTTGCTTCCGCGCCTTGACCCTGGCCGGCCATGGCGTCTTTCACGAATTCGTCGTTCAGTTCGGGGAGCTTCTTCTCTTTGATGCCCAAAACCTCGATCGCGTAGTCGTAAGTTTTTCCGGCAAGCTTGGCGTCGGGATAGTCCTTCGGATATTCAGAGCGGAAGCGCTTCGTTTCGCCCGTGCTCGCGCCGCGAAGGTTTTCCGTGAAGCTTTCGAGCGTTTCTTCGGCTCCGATGTGGCAGAGGATGCTGTCCGCTTGTACTGGATCGCCGCCGCCTACCGGCGTGCCCATCAACTTGATGACCGCGTAGTCGCCGTTTTTGGCGGCGCGGCCCTCAACGGGTACAAACGTGGCGGCACGGTCGCGCATTTCGTCGAGAGCCTTGTCCACTTGCGCGTCGCCTACTTCAACGGCTTCGACGTTCACGTCGAGATTCTTGTAATCGCCGAGCTCGAATTCGGGAAGGACTTCGAAAACAGCGCGAAATTTCAGCGGCTCGCCTTCCTTGAATTCAACTTTGTGCACTTCGGGGCGCGTGACCGGGACCAGTTTTTTCTCGTCGAGCGCCTTTTCGAGATACTCCGGGACGAGCGACTGCACCACTTCGCCTTGAATGTCGTCCGCGAAGCGGCGGCGAATCAGCGTGACGGGCGCCTTGCCGGGACGGAATCCGGGAATGCGCGCCACGCGCGCGATATCGCGAGCGACTTTTTCCGTCGCTTTCTGAACGTTCTCGGCCGGGATTTCCAGCTCGATTTCACGTTTGCAAGTAGCTTCTGTCATGGAGAAGTTTTGCGCGGACGAAACACAATCGCACGTTTCGATCTGCCTTTCGCCTGTTCAAATCGAGAAGGAGGAGGGCAGGAAGCGGCCCGAGTGCGCCGCAGTGAATTTACAGTATAGGGAATCCGGTATCAGGCGTCAACTCGCGTTCGGCTATCCCCAAGAGGCATTTTCATGCGGAAGAAGGGACTCGAACCCCTACGGCCTTTCGGCCACCAGCTCCTAAGGCTGGCGCGTCTGCCAATTCCGCCACTTCCGCAGAGAAGTCGAGTATAGCATCGCTCATTCCAGTTGTTTGCCCCTCGTCTCCGGCAACGCGAGAGCGAGCATCCCCGCGACAAGAAAGGCGCCGGCGAGCAACAGAAACGACGGGCCGAGGCCGAAGTAGTGCGCCAGCAGACCGATCACAAATGGCGCCGCCGCGGACGTTCCGCGGCCGATGTTGTAGCTGGCGCCCATGGCCGTGGCGCGAATCTCGGTGGGGAAAATCTCGGACACGATGGCGGCGAAACCCGAGAAGTGTCCTGTGCCAAAGAACGCGACGAACGGGCCAAGAAACAGCAGCAACGCAGGGCTGCTCGCGAATCCGTAAATCGGCACCAGCGCCGTTGCAACGAGAAGATACGTGACGTAGCTCTTGCGCCGGCCGAACGTATCGGCCGCAAAGCCAAACGAGGTGTATCCGAGAAATTTCCCCACACCCATCACGATCAGCCATCCGGTGGTCTTGACTAGGCTCAGCCCGCGCCCGCCTTGCGCGACGGGCAGCGAGAGATACGCTGGAATCCACGTGAAGAGCCCCCAGTAGCCGAACATGGCGCAGGCGTTCATGGCCGTCGCGAGGGCTCCCTGGCGCCGCAGGTCTTTGCGCCACAGAACCCGCAGCGAGCGCCCCACGTGGACGCGCCCGCGCGAACCTTCGCCTTCCAGATCTCCGGCTCGGGAACGTGCCTCTGAATCCAGAAGATCAAAAGCGCAGGCATAATCCCCACGAAGAAAACAGTTCGCCAGTCGAACCGAGGCAGCACGAAACCCACGACGCCCGCCGCGATCATTTCGCCGATTGCGAAGAACGATTGCATCAGGCCGAGGGCTTTTCCGCGATGTTCGGCTCGCCAAGTTTCGGCGATCAGCGCCGCGCCTGTGGTCCATTCGCCTCCCATGCCGAGTCCGAGGATGAACCGAAAAATCGCCAACTGCAGCACGGTTTGCGGACAATCCGCACGCGCCGCTCGCCGCGGAATAAATCAAGATCGTCGCCATCAGCGAACGCGTGCGGCCGATCCGGTCGGCCAGAAGACCGAACAGGAATCCGCCGAATGCCGACGCGACCAGCGTCAACGAGTTCAACAGACCGCCGAGCGCCGGGCTCATGCCGAAGTCGCGCATCAAGTGCGTGAGCACCAGCGAATACAGCGACACGTCGAATGCGTCGAGCATCCAGCCGAGCCCGCCGGCAAACAAGGTTCGGCGTTCCGCGGACGTGACTCCGCGGACCCATGAGAGGTCGAACATTGCTCGCGCCGGGCGAAGCGCGTTGCCCGCAGTAGCCGGCTGCATCACGTCTCTTACCCTCTCATTGTTGCGCTCTCGGGACGCCATTCTAGTGCCGTTCGCGTTCGGCGCGAGCCTCTTTCCGCTTCCAGCGACGGCTGGCAATTTCCGTGCTTGAAAAGGCACAGCCGAAATAATCGAACCCCCAGACGCCGGGGCGTCGGCCCTATCATTGACTCAGGGGTTGGATTCTAGCTACCGGACTCTGGGGACCGTTTACTTTCTCAACTTACGCTTGAGGTGTGACATGGACATCCGCCGATTCTGCGCGGCCATCGCGCTGTTCGGTTTGTGTGCGCTGCTTCTTGTGCCGCGCTCACCCGCGCGGGAAAACGAACTCGGCGTGACGAGCGACAAGATCGTGATTGGCTCCTGCTCCGCGCTCGAAGGTCCGGCCTCCTTCCTCGGCATGCAAACGCAGCTCGGAGCGCTTGCCTGCTTCCACATCGCGAACGATGCCGGCGGTGTCCACGGGCGCACAATCGAATTGCAGTCCGTCGACGACAGTTACGACCCGAACAAAACACAGGTGTGCTTCGATCGCCTCGCCAACCACGTGTTCGCGATGGGATTCTTCGTGGGTACGCCGACCGCCGCGAAATACGTTCCCATGGCCGACGCGGCAAAAATTCCGGTCGTGGGCCTCTTCACCGGCGCGCAGATGCTCTACGAGCCGCTCAAGCACGATATCGTCAACGTCCGAGCCTCCTATTTCGACGAAACGCGCGAGCAAATCGACGGCCTGTGGAGCGAGCGCGGCGTCCGCAAGATCGGAGTTATTTATCAGGACGATGCTTTCGGCAAAGCCGTCCTCGACGGCGTCCTGCGCGCGCTCGCGAAGCACGACGCGAAACCGGTGGCGCTGGGGACCTTTCCGCGGAACACGCTCGAAGTGGCCCAGGGGATGAAGACGGTTCGTGATGCGAAGCCCGAAGCCGTCATCCTTGCCGGGCCCTACGCGCCAGTAGCGGCGATCCTGAAGAGCGCGCACGCTGAAGACTGGGATCCGCTCTTTCTTACCGTTTCGTTCGTCGGCACGGAAGGATTGATCCGCGCCGCCGAAAAAGACGCGGACGGCATTATTATCACGCAAGTCGTGCCGCCCTACGACCGGACCGAATTGCCGACGATCAAGCCGTATCGCTCCGCGCTCGATAAATACATGGGCGGCACGACGCCGAGTTTCGTCAGCCTGGAAGGGTTTGTGGACGCCATGGTTCTGGTGGAAGGACTCCAGCGCGCCGGCAGAGACCTGACGCGAGAGAAACTCATCACCGGCATCGAGTCGATCCACAACATGGACATGGGGCTCGGGCCGAAATTTCTGCTCGACTACGGCCCGAAGGACCACAAAGGATTCAACTCTGTTTACGCGACCATCATCCGTAACGGTCGCGCGGTCGTAGTGGATGACTGGAAGAATCTTCCCGCGAAATAGCGAGGAGCCGGATGCGCGATTTTCGCTTGATTTAGAGGATGATGAAAATTGAACCATCACGATAAGGCCTTCCCTGTTCTTGGGGTTGACGACTCGCCCGTCGCGCGCAAGCTTCTCGAGCACGCTCTTCCGCCCGATGAGTTCAAGCTAATCCTCGCCAAGACCGGCCGCGAGGCTCTCGATCTTTTCTCGGAACATCGCCCCGGCCTCGTCATTACGGACTGGCTCATGCCCGACCTCACTGGAATTGAACTCTGCCAGCGAATTCGCACCGACTTCGGCGCATTATCCACGTACATCATCCTGCTCACCGGTGTTTCCGAAAAAGACAAGATTGTAAGCGGCCTGCATGCCGGAGCCGACGAATACCTGACCAAGCCGTTTCACGCGGATGAGTTGCTCGCGCGGGTCGAAGTGGGGCGCAGAATTGTCCTGCTTCACCGCGAGCTCGAGGAAAAGAACCGGCTCCTGGAGCAGTTGGCGCTCACGGACGGTTTGACGGGATTGCCGAATCGCCGGGCCATCGAGGAGTGGGCCAACCGGCAACTCAAGGGCGCGATCCGGCACTCGTTCCCGTTCTGGGTGATCATGACGGACCTGGATACGTTCAAGCCGATCAACGATACATTCGGCCACGAGGCGGGTGACGCCGTTCTGGCGAAGTTTGCGGAAATTCTGCGGACGCAGATCCGCCAGTGTGACATTTGCGGCCGCATCGGCGGCGACGAGTTCTTGATCGTCATTACATATTCGGATGAGGCGGGGACAAGGCTGGCTATCGAACGCATTCGCGAGCAAGTCCTGAAACAGAAATTCACTTTTGGCGGCAAGGAAGTGGGTGTGACGGCGAGTTTCGGAATCGCAGGATTCCGGCGCGGCGAGGATACGACTTTTGAGCGCTTCGTCGCGCGAGCTGATGCCGCGCTCTATCACGCGAAACGCCAAGGCCGCAACCGCATTGAAATTGCCCCAGCGGTGGAAGTTCATTGATCGCCGCCAAAGTCGCCTCTCAAGTTGATCTGACCATTTAGCCTTGCTGACCCTGCCCGCTTTTGCTAGGCTTCGCGCCCAACGGTCACCATTCTTCCCGGGGAGGCGCTCATGCCACACTGCACAAAATGCGGAGCCGCTGTCGCGGAGAACGCAGGGTTTTGCCCAAGCTGCGGGGCGCCTCAGTCGACCGCACCGGCAGCATCGCCCGCACCCGGCGCCAGCTCCGTGCCCGCATCGGCTGTGACGGACGCGGGCTTGCAGGAAAACGTTGCCGGCCTCCTGTGCTATGCCCTTGGCTGGATCACGGGACTGATTTTTTTTCTGATCGATAAGCGTCCTTTCGTGCGGTTCCACGCGAAGCAATCCATCGTGGTTTTCGGCGCGCTGAACATTCTCCACTTTGCGGTCGCCATGATCTTCGGACGTGAGCCTTCTGACGGGCGGCTTGGGAACGGCGTCGCTCGGTTTGCTGTTGTCTCGGCTCATCAGCCTGGTCACGTTCGTCCTTTGGATTGTGCTGATGCTCAAGGCGTACCAGGGACAGAAGTTCCGCGTTCCCCTGGCCGCCGACGTAGCCGAATCGATCTTTGGCAAATCGTGAAAGACAGTGGCTAGTGTCGAAGTGTAGCGATTGAAATTTTTTAGGCGGCTTGTTTTGATCGACTTAGCGGGATTTCTATTTGCAAAGTGTAGCGATTGAATTTCGTCGGCCCGCCGCCTCGGGTTCACCTTGCGCTTCTCCTTCGAGCGGCCTCTCCTTATATTTGCGCCTGTAAGTACAGGCGACCTCCTTCTTGGCCCGCGGTGTCAATTTCGCAGCTCATAAAAACGGGTCATGGTAGCACGAAATTCGTCGGATGGGTAGTTACAAAGTTACGGTAGTAGTTCTATAACTCACAGAGCAAGGGGCTGGCCCACCCGCCGATGTTCAAGAACCAGTACTGGGGAGAATGCGGTTCAAAGTTGACAGTTTACAGTTGAAAGTGAAACCTGGGAATCGCGCGCGGCCCGCCCAACAGGATGGCGGGCAGGCGCGAGGAAGAAACTCCCGCCACGGCGGGCAGGCAACTGAGGAGGCGCTAAAGGCGCGTCGGTGTCAAGGCCGATTCCGAGGGATCGGAAGGACCCACGGTTCGGAAGAGCGCGAACCGTGGGGCACCCAGCGAGCGGAGTTGTCGGTCTCGGTTCATTGGTTGAGTTGGAGCTTGCGATCAGAGTGTTCGCCAACAACAAGTTCAGGAAGGAGCGCCTGGAGCACCCGGCCGGGTCCTAGCGAACCCTGGGCATCCGGCCGATTCTAGTGTTCGACCTCTATTTCGACTGGGCAGCCGGATTTTTGCATCTCCTTTATCAGCGCGATAAAGTCGTCGGTAATTTTCCTTACCCGGGCTCCTATGCTGCCGTAGTTCAGTATTTTGATTAGGTATGGTATCTCGATCTTGTTTATCCCGCCGGTGTAGATGCTGTCGCGGACGGCGTTAAAGTTACGGCCGTGCCAGGCTGGAGCACCTACGGCCTGAAACAGTGAGTCATAGAAATCGTCGGGAGCGGCCCAGTTCTTGCCGTCGATCACTATTTGTCGCAACCTGCGGGCCTCCGAATTTGGAAGTCAGTTCAAAGGCTGATTAGATGACGTTGTCGGCTCCTTCTCCCGAGTAGACTTGGTAGCGGTAGACGACCAAGGCTCGGAAGAAAGGAGCCGAGCGATGATGATTATAGGATGTGATTTTCACACGCGCTATCAGCAGATTGCCATGGTGGAGGAAGCCACGGGAGAGTTGGTGGAGCGGCGGCTCGACCACGAGAGCGGAGAAGCCCACACCTTCTACCGCGGTTTACCGAAGCCGGTTCGTGTGGGCATCGAAGCGACGGGTCCGATGCAATGGTTCGAGCGGCTGCTGGCGGAACTGGGCCACGAACTCTGGATCGGAGACTCCGCGAGGATTCGCGCCAGCGAAGTGCGCAAGCAGAAGACGGACGAGCGAGACGCTCGACTCATCCTCGAGTTGATGCTGGCGAATCGCTTTCCACGGATCTGGGTTCCCACGCCGACAGAACGCGATCTCCGGCAGCTACTCTGGCACCGTCACAAGCTTGTGCGCATGCGTACGATGCTGGGCAACCAACTCCATTTTCTGGCCATGAGCCAGGGTTTGTGCCGGAAGAAAAAGCTATTCACCAAGCACGGCCGCGTGGAGCTCGCAGGTCTTCCTCTTGGACCATGGGCTAGCCGCCGGCGCGAAGAGCTTCTACGTCTGCTCGACCAATTCGATCCCGCGATCGCCGAACTGGATCGTGCCGTGTTGGAAGAAGCCAGGCACAGAGAAGACGCGGCCCGCTTAATGACCCATCCGGGAATCGGGCCGGTGAACGCGCTGGCATTCGTGCTGACCATCGGTCCGGTGGCACGTTTTCACCGCAGCAAACAGATCGCGAGCTACCTGGGATTGAATCCCAGTGAACACTCTTCGGGCGGAAAGCGACGGCTCGGAGCGATCAGCAAGCAGGGCAATACCATGGTGCGCTGGCTGCTGATCGAAGCCGCGCATCACGCGGTGCGTTTCGATCCCGAACTCCGGCAGGACTATCTGCGGTTGAAGTCCCGTCGAGGACACGCGGTGGCGAAGGTAGCCATCGCGCGCAAGTTGGCTGTGCGTATGTACTGGATGCTGCGCAGTGGGGCAGATTACGCACAGCTGGTTCGCATGCAAGGCAGCCCGGGTGCCACCCTGGTGAACGCAAGTTCATCGCTAGGCTGATTGGGCGCCTTGCTCCCCCGAGTGATCGGGGCGTCTGAAGAACGAATCATGGTGGAAAAGACCGGATAGATGGTTGGTGGAACCAGCGTTCCACCGCCCGATTCACGAAGCGAGCCTTGGTCAAGATGAGAGAAAGACCCCGGGTTAGGAAAAAAACGAACCATCCGTGGTTCGCAAACTCTACGTGTCTCTTGACAGAGCCGACAACGTCATAGAGGGTGGCCGACCCTTTCCTTGGCATAATTCGGCGGTGTTTCGCATCTTGACGCACAGTCAAGCGGGATGATACCACCGAGGCAGCTAACGCCGAAGTTGATTTGCCTTGGTCTTTCCATTTGAACTTGCAGTCGCGGTGCCGCACTCTTTGCGCCGCAAAGAGTGCGGCACCCCGAACTTCAACTGCTTTCGACCAAAAGCAAGTGCGAATTCAGGCCCGAGGCGGAGGGTCGGCCACCCGCCCTCGGTTCATCGGTTGAGCTGGAGCTTGCGATCAGAGTGTTCGCGAAAAACAAGATCAGGAAGGAAGGCCTGGGGCGCCTGGCCACCCTGAAATTCAAAAGCAAGTCCGCGAGGCACGCTAAAGGGTGCTCCACCCACCAGATTGCCTGTCTTCGGGTCCACGGTTTCGGCGCACGAAGAACCGCCGACCGTTATTTCGGAACCGTTTACAAGGAGTAATTTGCCGTCCGACAAGACGGCCGCGGAATTATGCTTGCCTATCGGCTTGATGGTATCGGTCTCAGTATCGAGAACGGCCATCTCTTTGGTGCGGTAATCCTGGGAGACAAGCCAACGTGCGCTGCCGCTTCTGACAAGGCTGTCGTAGCCGAACTTCCTGGCTACTAAGCTCGAATGGGCGCCATCGACGATTTTGTACAGGCTCCTTTCGGTGTCGGAAACTGCGATGAAGTACACCGCTCCGGTACCCTCCGCTACAGAATAGGAATTGGGACTCACAAGGGTCGCGGTGTCACGGCCAACGTCAAATCGCTTTAGCGGAGTACTACTCGTTTGGTCGTAAGTGCGTGCATAAAGCGCTCCCCCGTCACGTGCGAATGCCACATCCCATCCTCCTTTGTCGCTCTCGAAAAGGTCGGGAACTCGCCAAGTGCGCACCGCAGACTTTTTCTTGAGATCATAGAGAACGAGCGTGTCACCGCCTTTTTCGACCCGCCAGAAAGCGAGCCGAAGGCCATCAGGAGAGATGGCTAACCCATCTGATAGCCCTTTCCACAACATCTCGGGCGGTCCACCTGCCGAACTGACTTGATAAATCCCCTGATCGGTTTCGAAGTATGCAGAACTGCCATCCGGCTGCCACACGGGGGCTGGAGGATTCGAGGCACCGGGAGCTTTCAACTGCGCAACGTCGCCTTCGCCGCTCTCGAGTCGCAGTTTGAACAGGTTGCCTGTGACTATCTCTCCTTCGGCCTCTTCGGCGGAGCCGTAGAACAGCACATTGCTTGTCACGGGCGATGGCGCGATTGCGAAAATGCTCTTTACGTTCGCAACGTGCACGTTCCTACATTGCTGGCCTGCCACGCTAGCCTCCATCAGGCAGACACAGAGGACGGCGAGGCTCAGGCTCTTAATGGTCGCCATTAGTGTTCCTCGGAATCGTGATGTGTATGTGGTTCTGGTGCTGGAATTGAAGGTTCTGGTTAGTAATTTGTTTTCCTTTTTTAAGCAGTCCGGCAGGTGCGGGTGGCCGACCCTTTCCTCGCCATAACTCTCCGGTGTTTTGCATCTTGACGCACAGCAAAACGGAATGATACCACTGCGATAGTTAACCGCGAAGTGATTTGCCTTAGCACCCTTTGCATCTCGAAGGAGGTGGGACTCGCGAAGTGTGCGACCGGGGGCGCAATTCCCCGGGTTAAAGCCCAGTTTGGGCGTCCTCGTTTTCGCACGGCACAAAGCGCCGTGCTCCCCGGACTGAAGTCCGGGGCTTCCACCCTGAAACCGACACGAGAGGGTACGGCACCCCCAACTTCCACTGCTTTAACCAAAGGCAACTACACCTTCTGGCCCGAGATAAAGGGCTTGGCAAGGACGGTGGCGCAAGGCTTTAGATCGACGGCTAGTTGACGCTGGACTTGGGCCGGTCTTGTTCGGCGGGGGGAGTGATGAGGGTGAAGATCTCGTCTCGGATGGCGCGGTACATTTCGTAGGTGGTGACTTCGGCGGTTCGCTGTTTCAGCAGATTGTGATAGGAACTCCAGCTGGAGGCGTCCGTGGGTTCAGCCAAGAGGACGCTGAGTTTCTCAGCTTCTTGGGAATAGTCGCTAAAGGCTTTGTCCATTCTTGCGAGTAATATTCTGCGATTGCCCAGGTCTTGCATTTGAGGTCTCCGTGTAAACACGCTCACGTTGCACACCACGCTTTCAATGTCAGCATAACAGGCGGCGCTCCTGGACTACAGGCGGAGCTTCCAGCGCGCGCCGCGGCAGTTAACCCTAAGCGAGCGCTAAAAGCGGAAAGCCTTCACATTCTTGAGTCGTGCCGCTTCGAGCTTGTCGGCTTCGCCCTTTTGGCGGTCAATTTCCTTCTGGGGCGCCTGCTGCTGTTCCAGTTTCGCCGATTCGATAATCGCGGCGTCAGCCTGCGCGTCCACCTTCTTTGAGTACACTGAGAGCCCGAAAGTGTTCAGGCTATTGGTGCGGAAGAGATTTACCGAGGTTTCTGAGTTTTCCCAGCGCGCGATGACCTTCGAAGATGGGGCGTATTGGTCGCTGGTTGGGAGCGCGATCTCGGGGTAAAGCCTGGTCGCGGTGCCGTAACGGGACGAGATGGCTTCCACCATGTCGTCTTCGGTGAGGCCTTCCGTAGCCTGCTGGTCATACGTCACCGAAATCTTGTAGAGATCTCCGTTGTAGAAGCTGAACAGAACCTGCGAAACAGATTCCGCGCGGGTGGAATACGGCGCAGTTTCGATCGGCCAATAGGTCATCTGTTGGATCAGCGCGGGGCTCTGGTGGATCAGGTCTGCGCGAAGCGGGTCTTGGCCGACCTGCTTCGAAACAGCGGCCAGGCTGGTCCCGAGCGAAAATTTCCGGTACGAAGAAAGACTCTGACCGGAAAGGAGTGGAGTACAAAACAAAACCAAAACAAGAAGAATCGCCGATCTGCGTATCGTTTTCATTGAACGTCTCCTTCTAATCCTTCCAAAGAATTACCGACTCGAGACGGCTGCCAGCTCCGACGGTCTCGAAGTTTCTTCGCGCTGCGGGTCGCCGATCGTAAGTTCCACATGCTGGTTCGGACGAGGATCAAGTCTTTTGGCATTGGTGTCCACACGTGCATTCGCTGCAGACTGCGCAGCGCCCTTAACGTGGAAAAGTACCAAGCTCTCCTGAATGTGCCGCACATTCGCTCTGACGGTGAGAAAGCTGACTCCCGGGAAGCGTTCAGAACCCACTGCGCTTACCTGCGTGATTTCCAGGGAATTGAATCTCTTCGATTTCGGATCCCCAAGGATTCGCTCGATTGCCCGGCGCGCCATGCGCTGCGTGTCAATACCGAAGACGGTCGTTTTGATTTCGCCAGCTTCAAAAAAGAAGTTCCATCCGGTTTCACGGACTTTTCGATCCAAAGCGTGCCCATCCAAATTTTTCACCAATTTCCAACCCGGCACGAAGGACTCACTCTCGAAGCTCAGCGCTTTGGGCAGGGCTGCGCCATCCTTTATGAGGACCGTCCCCGTTTTGATGTCGTCTGCCATTACCGTTTTCTCGGGTCCGCCATAACGCGCGGGACGAATAAACTCAAACCTTGACAGTGACTTGCTTGAGGCAAACCACGTCCAGCCATCGAATCATCTTGCGAGAGAGCGCATCGGACACAATGGGGTCGACGAACCACGAACAACGCCGCAGCGGAAATCCCTTCGTGATCTTGGCGGGCATTGGGAACCTCATCATTCGTTAAGCGCTTCGTGTCGGGCTAGGCGTATGCCCGTCTTTGAGTAACGACTCGGCTCAGAGTGGTAAGAACAACCGCGCCCAGGATCGCAGCCAGATTCGTGTAAATCATCTTTCCTTGCGCGGGCAGACCGGCCACCTGGATCAGGAAGCCGCCGCCTACCCCGCCCACGACACCCATGAGCACGTCCATCATCAGCTCGCGGCCCTCAGCGGACATTGCTTTTCCCGTCAGCCAGCCCGCCGCAAGACCATCCACGATCCAAAACACGAACTGCATGACTCTCTCCTCAAACTGAGAGGGGCGGATTTTGTCCGCCCCACCCAGGGAAATGATTTTGGCCTAGACTGTTGCGTGAACGGCGATCTTGTGGAAGGTCGAGTTGCAAACATCGTAGCTTTCCACTTCAGGTGTTCCTTCAACGACTCCCGCCAGCAACTTCGTCACTTCGGCATACGTATTGCGGTTGTAGGTGTCCGCGTTCTCTTTGTTTTCCCACAAACTGATACCAAACGCTCTGGTGTTGCCGGGACCGATAAACGTGATTTCGTCCTGGAACCCGGTCTGTTTTCGGAGCAGGGGAATGACCTGTCTCTCGAGCTTCTGTGTAAATTCTGAAACGCTGTTCGGCTTCAACTGCATTGATACTCGGCGTGCATACATTATGGAGAACTCCCAAGTTTCTTAGCGAAGGGACGCTTTAGATAACCGCGTTTAGTTTTGATTACCTTATGAATCTCTCGTTCGCTTAACCACAGTAGGTTAATTAACTTGACGTGTCAAGTTGAATCTGTGATTCTTTCACTTGGATTTAATCATAGCGGTTAATCCACTTGGAGGCGCTCGTGGATGTTTGCCTGGTAATTCGACAACGGCTGGAGGAATTGGGCCTGGAGCAGAAGGACCTGGCGGATGCGGCGGGAGTGACGGAATCCTACGTTTCGCAACTGCTGACGCGGAAGAAGTTGCCTCCGGCGCCGGATCGAACGGACATTTACGCCAAGATGGGCAAGTTCCTGAAGCTCCCCGCCGGCAGACTTTCGGAGCTGGCCGAGCACCAGCGCAAAGAAGGATTGAGGAGAAGCTTGGCGGAGCCACCCGCGGCGCTGCTGAAGGAAGTGCGGGAGCTGATTCTGCGCAAGGTGGCGCCCGGCAAAGAAAAAGAAATACGGGCGATTTTCGAGAGGCAGCCCTTTGGCGAACTCGAACGCCTGGTCACGCAAAGGCTCCTGGGCGTGGTGAAGAAAGTGGCCAAGGAAGAGTTGGAAAGCGAAAACTGGCTGCAGCTGGTGGCCCGGCTGAGCGGTCGAAGCTACGAGCAGATGCGGGTGATCATCCTCGAGTTCCTGGATGCGGATGTTTTCGACGTGTCCGTTGAAAACTGCGTGTCTTTCCTGGATCCGCTGATTGAATCCTGGGATATCGACCTCGCGAGCTTCGCGATGGAGATCGTGCTGAATCGCAGGCTGGCCACGGCGTACGCGAAGAGGTTTGAGTTTGTGGAGAAGGAAGCCGGGGAACCTTCCGGGGATGAGCCAGGCCTCAAAGAATTCCTTCGTAACCCCTCGATGAGCGGCGATGCGACCGGGGGAGAAATCGAGTTCCTGAAAAGGTTGAGATTCAACGGAAAACGTCCCACGGCGCTCTACTATTATCGGGAATTGCAGAACCTGCGAGACCCGGTTCATTTTGAATCCGCCAAGATCCAGGGGCCGCGCGCGAAAACGATCGGCCAGTCGCAGCCGAAAGGCTCGACTGGCCCCATGCACAAACATCTGGAAGCGAACCACGTCGAAAAGCAACTGCAACTCGACGGCAGAAAAAGAGCCACGCAGCGCTGGGCCGATAATAGAGGCAGCGGGGACAAGAGCGAAAAGGCAAAGCCGTAGAAGATTTGCCCGGGCCCGTTATCGCGTTTAGTTATGCATGGTTGCGCGTCAGAGGTAAAATGGTTCGGCGGCGTGAAGAGTTACGTCGTAAGGGAGGGAGTCATGGGCAATCGAGACAAACGAGGCCGAGAGAAAAAGAAGCCAAAGAAAACGGAGGCCAAACCGGTATACCGGCCGGTAATAAGGCCTGCGGTTGAATACAAACCGCCAGCTCCGGCGCCGGCACCGACGCCGCAAGAGCAACCGACGGCGCCTCCCGTGAAAACCCCTTAGGGTTGCTTTTGTAGCGACCGCCTTTGGACGGGTCGAATCCTGGCTATGCCCCGTAGAGGCACGGTCCGCCACGGCGGATGTGCCGACACGCAGTGCCCGGGCGGTTTCGCCGGACGCCAATCGGGAGATCGCGTTTCCGGATTTCACTTCGCCGCACATCTTCTATTTGCGGCTGTTCTGCCGAACGCTCCAAGGGCGCGTTGCCCTGAAGTGCGCACTAACTCCGCAGCATCCCCTGGATCGGTATTCCGACACCCCTAGCAAACCGCGAAGGGATAGTGCTCCATTGCGGGACACAACACGTTTCAAATGCGTGCCGTATTGAACAGACACCGGCAGGAAGGGTGGCGCATTGTCATTAGCGAGCGAAGACACCGGTAAGCCAGTAGAGAGAGGCGTACCAAAGGTCGTACGAGCAGTATCGCAATTTACAAGGAGACTTTCGATGCTACTACTAATCATAATTCTGCTGCTGCTGTTCGGCGGAGGCGGCGGGTATTACGGCTATTCCAGATGGGGAACAGGCGGGGGCCTGGGTATAGTTGGGACGGTCGTGTTGATCGCGGTGGTCTTGTATTTCGTAGGTGCATTGCGTTGACCTGATTAGCGTGGCGGGAACAGTCGGTGCCGCTCTCGCGCGCCCGATTCGCTCCTCATGGGGCCTCCCGGCCCCTAGAAGCGGACATTCATGCCTCGGATAAGCCGGGCATTCTGACTTTGCGGCGACCCGTGCCCGGCTCCTCTTGACATCTGAAACGGGAGCAGCCATTCTCATTGGCTTTCCTTTGGTAGCATTTTGTGCCAGAGGATGCGCAAAGCGAGCCTGCCAGTGGGAGATTGAGTTGCGAGTTCGCGTCTGCTTTCACGACAAGTGCTTCGACGGAGCGTCCTCCGCCGCGATCTTCTCGCGGTTTTACCGGGAGCGCATCAACCCGAATGCCGAATTCCTCTACACGGGAATGACGCACAAAGCGTCGCAGCCGTTCGAGGACGGCGTGTTCGACGGCGACGAGAACGCCATCGTCGACTTCAAATATTCGCCCTCGCCGGAGCTTACCTGGTGGTTCGACCATCACCAGAGCGCGTTCCTGAAGCCCGAAGACGCGGAGCATTTCCGCCAGGAGCATTCGGGGAAGAAGTTTTACGATCCCAACGTTCAAATCGTGCACCAAGCTGATCGCGACGGTGGCGGCTGAAAAATTCGGATTCGACGCGAAGCCGATCGCCGACCTGATCAAGTGGGGCGACATCATCGACGGGGCGCAGTTCACGTCGCCGGAAGAGGCCGTGGGGCTCCGTCGAGCCCGCGATGCAACTCGCGCTGGTGATCGAAGCGGCGCCGGAGCCGGACCTGGTCCCGAAGATTGATTCCGGACCTGGCGAAGCGATCGCTCGCGGAGATGGTGGAACTGCCGATCGTGAAGAAACATCTGGGTCCGCTGCTGGAGCGGCATCGGCGTTCGATCGACATTTTGCGGGAGCGCATGGACTCGCGCGGCGGCGTGATTTACTTCGACGTGAGCGATCTGGACCTCGAGGGCTACAACAAGTTCATTCCGTATTTCTTGTATCCGGACGCGCTGTATTCGGTGGGCGTGAGCGCGTCGCCGACGCGCGCGAAAGTTTCGGTGGGAACGAATCCGTGGAAGGAAGCGTCGGCGGAAGTGAATCTGGCGTCGCTGTGCGAGAAGCATGGCGGCGGAGGACACGCGCGCGTGGCGGCGATTTCGTTCGGTCCGGGCGATTTGGTGCGGGCGCGCAGCGTGGCGAAGGAGATTGCCGCCACCCTGCGCAATGATCCCCGCGCGCGATGAGAATTTCCTACCGTGTTATAATTTTCGGACTGTGGGCCGGTAGCTCAATTGGTAGAGCAGCTGACTCTTAATCAGCGGGTTGCAGGTTCAAGTCCTGCCCGGCTCACCACTCATATACTGAACTTGGTAGAGTCTCGGGGTGACAATAGAAACAAGTCGCCCCACACGAGGCAATGCGGTAGGATTGGACTCCTAATCAGCGGGTTGCGGCCCCGAACCTCGGGATAAGTCCGGAAGTCTCGGAACAAGTCCTGCGCGGCTCACCAGACGTCATTCTGTGGCCATCGGCGACGGCGCCGTTGGGGAAACGATGAAGTCAAAATCGTCCACGCGGAAGAGACGTCGCACAATCGCGGAAACACGGGCCGCAGGCGGGGCGAACGCCAAAGACAACTTCCTGATTGCCGCGATCGGAGCTTCCGCAGGCGGCATCGAAGCGCTCACCGAACTGATGAAGCTTCTGCCGGTGGATACCGGTTTGGCTTTCGTCCTGATTCAGCACCTCGACCCCAAGCACCCCAGCATTCTTGCCGAGCTTCTCTCGAAGGAAACCGCGATGCGCGTGCAGGAAGTGGCACACGGCAAGAAGGTGGAGCCGAACCACGTGTACGTGATACCGCCGAATACGTCGATGTCGATTTCCGACCGGTCGCTGCAGCTCAGTCCTCGCGAAGAATCGCATGGAATTCACATGACCATCGACGGCTTCATGTGTTCGTTGGCGAAAGAACAGGGCAATCGAGCGATCGGAGTGATTCTATCGGGTTCGGGAACGGACGGAACCCGCGGGATGGCGGAAATCCAGGCACAAGGCGGAGTGACGTTTCGCACAGGACGAGTCGGCCAAGTACGACGGGATGCCGCGAAGCGCGATTGCGACGGGATGCGTGGACCACACGCTGCCCTCTGAGTGGAATCGCCCGGGAACTCGTGCGAATCGCGTGTCATCCCTATGGATGTTGCGCGAGCTCACGCTGCCGAAGGCGCCGGATCGGCGAGGAGGGAAACGGCGGGCTTAGCACGATTTTCCAGGTTCTGCACAAGAGCCACGGGCGTGGATTTCACGCATTACCGCCAGACCACGATCCTTCGGCGGATTCAGCGCCGCATGCTGGTTCACAAAATCGACGTCCTCGACGATTACGTCGAGCACATGCGCGACGATCCGAAGGAAATCAGCGCTCTCTACCAGGACATGCTGATCAACGTGACGAATTTCTTTCGCAATCCGGCCGTGTTCGACGCGATGAAGGAGCGTAGTCTTTCCGTCGATCACGAGGCGCCGCGAGCGCGAGGCGGCCGTCCGAATCTGGACGCCGGGATGCGCTTCCGGCGAGGAGACGTATTCCGTTGCGATCGCAGCCCTGGAATCTCTCGGCGAACAAGTCTTCGCAAGTTCCCATGCAGTTTTTCGGCACCGATGTGAGCGAATCCAGCGTGACCAGGGCGCGGAGCGGGGTCTACGCGGAAAACATTCGCGGAGATGTCTCACCCGACCGGCTGCTCAAGTTTTTCAGTGAGATAGACGGCGGCTACCGGATCAGCAAGAGCATCCGCGATCTGTGCATCTTCGCGCAGCACGACATCGGTTCGCGATCCTCCGTTTTCCCAGATGGACATCATCTGCTGCCGGAACGTGCTGATCTACCTCGAGCCGGTTCTGCAGACCAAAGTGATTTCTCTCTTTCACTATGCGTTGCGACCGGGAGGCTACTTGGTGCTGGGAACTTCGGAGGGTTTGGGCGCGGCAGCAAATCTATTCGCAACCGAAGACCGGCCGTCCAAGATTTTTTCGAAGAAAGCCAGCTCGCGCACGCCAAGCCGTGGCGTTTTCGTTGAGTCGCCAGCCGGAGCAAGCTGAATATGATTCTGTCGCGATTCCGGCGAAAGTCGATGCAGCCTGGAATTACGCCGAGGTTCAGAAAGAATTCGATCGCCGCCTGCTCACGCACTACGCTCCCGCGGCAGCCGTCATTAATGAAGACAGGGAGATCCTCCACACGCGCGGGAATGTGAGCCACTATCTGAAGCTGGCGCCCGGTCGCGCCAGCTTGAGCATTCTCAAGATGGCTCGCGACGGCCTGATCTTCGAATTGAAGAACGCCATCGACCGGGCCGCGAAGCGAGAACTCTCTCGTACGGCGACAAAACATTCGCGTGAAGACCGGGGAGGAAAGCAACGATGGCGAAACGAAAGGTCGTGCGTCGAGCACCCAGGAATCGACGCGGCTCGTGAATCTGGAAGTGGTTCCACTCAATTGGGGGGCCTGAAAGGGCACTACTTCATGGTCGTGTTCGAGGACACTTTAGTCGAGCCGGAGCGCAAGCCAGGGCAGAAGGCGTCCCGGGCCGACAAGGAATCGGAGGCAGCAGCCGGACGGATCGGCAAGACTGGAGCAGGAGTTGGCGGCAACGAAGGAATATCTGCAATCGGTGATCGAGACGCACGAAGCGACGAACGAAGAGCTGCAGTCCGCGAACGAAGAGATTCTATCGAGCAACGAAGAACTGCAAAGCACCAACGAGGAGCTCGAAACAGCGAAGGAAGAGCTGCAGTCCACGAACGAAGAGCTAGGCACCGTGAACGACGAGCTCCGTAACCGCAATGTGGAAGTTTCGCATGCGAACAACGATCTGACGAATTTGCTCATCGAGCATCGATATTGCGGTGATCATGGTCGGCAGCGATCTCACGATCCGCCGCTTCACGCCGGAAGCCCAGAAAATCCTCGGCCTCATCCCTGCCGACGTTGGGCGACCACTGTTGAACATCAATCCCACAATTCCAATTCCGGAATTCCAGACGATGGCCACGCAAGTGATGTCGAGTTTGCGCACTGTGGAAAAAGAGATTACCGATCGAAACGGGATGCGTTACCAGCTCCGCGTCCTTCCTTATCGCACGCTGGACAATAAGATTGACGGAGTGGTGATCGTGCTTGTCGACGTCTCGCCCAGGAAAGCAATATCGATCAATTAGGGCGACAGGGTTTTGGGTGGTTTCACTGGTTCGGCAGAACTTCGAGCGCTGCGCTGGAAGTTTGAGCGGAACTCTGTGCCCACCATGATGTCGAAAGTGCCCGGTTGTACGACGCGACGCATGTTTTCGTCGATGATTGAGAGAGTCGTCCGGAGTGAGCTTGAATTCGACCGTGGTTTTCTCGCCGGGCTTCAGGGTCACGCGGCGGAAACCCTTGAGCGCCATGACAGGCTGCGCGACGGAGGAAATTCGCTGGTGGATGTAGAGCTGGGCTACTTCGTCTCCCGCCGATTGCCCGTATTCGTGATATCGACGCGCACCGTGGCGGTCTGGCTCGAGCTGATTTTCGCGGGCTCAACGCGCAGATTTTCGAAGCGGAATTTCGTGTAGCTGAGGCCGAAGCCGAAAGGAAAGAGCGGAGTACTGTCGGCGAACGCGTAACTGCGGTTTCGGGACGGCTTGTGATCGTAATAAGCGGGCAATTGCGCCCACGGAACGCGGGAAATGTGACCGGTAGCTTCCCGCCCGGATTCACGTCGCCGAATAGAACGTTGGCGGCAGCCGTTCCTCCTTCTTCTCCGAGATACCATCCTTCGAGAATTGCGGGGATATTCTGCGCGGCGTAATTGATGGATAGCGGCCGGCCGTTGATGAGCAGCACAACGGTGGGAGTTCCGGTCTCGAAGACGGCTTTGATGAGCTGGTCTTGAGCGCCGAGCAAGTCGAGCGAATCGCGGTCGCCCAGGTGCTGCTCGGACCAGGCCTCACGGTTCGTGGTTTCGTTTTCGCCGACCACGACAATCGCGACATCGGCTTTTCGGCCCGTCTCGGCCGCAGCGCGGATCGCTTCCACTTGCGTGTTCGGATCGATCACGGTGATGTTGTTCTCGTACCAGCCGCGCCAGCCTTGCTTGCCGTTCGTAATCTTGCAGCCTTCGGAATAAAGAACGTTGACGCCAGCGCCCACGCGCTGGCGAATGCCGTCGAGTACGCTGACGCCATGGCCGGCTTCACGGCTGTAGCCGCCAAGATGGACGTCGGCTGCGTTGGGTCCGATGACGGCGATGTTCTTTATCTTCCTGATATCGAGCGGCAAGAGATCGCCATCATTTTTCAAGAGGACGATGGATTCCTGGGCCGCTTTCAGGGCGAGCTTTTGATGTTCAGGGCTGTTCGTGGTTTTTGCCGCGTATTCGGGATCGACGTAGGGATTCTCGAATAAGCCCAGGCGGAACTTTGCGGCAAGAACATCGGAGACGGCAGCGTCGATCTGCGACTGCGGCACTCTGCCTTGCTTCACCGAGTCGACGAGCGTGCGATAGACCGAGCCGTCGGATAAGTCGAATTCAACGCCAGCGGCGATGGCTTCGCGCGCGGCGTCTGCCGCGTTTGCAGCGACGTGATGCGTTTCGTAGAGCATTTGCAGGGCGCCGCCGTCGGAAGTGACGTAGCCCTGGAAGCCCCACTCCTGCCTCAGCACCGTTCCCAGCAGCCAGTGATTGATGTGCACCGGGATGCCGTCGATTTCGTTGTAGGAAGCCATGACGCTTCCCACGTGCGCTTCCTTGACGGCGGCTTCGAAAGGAACAAGGAAAGATTCGCGCAACTCTCGCTCGGAAATATTGGACGGGCCTGTGTTGCGGCCGCCTTCCATTTGGCCATGGACGAAATGCTTGGCTGTGGCGAGCACGTGGTGGTGATCGATTTGGAAGCTGTTTCCCTGCAGGCCTTCGATTGCGGCGACTCCCATGCGGGAAACGAGGAAAGGGTCCTCGCCGTAGGTCTCTTCGGTGCGGCCCCAGCGCGGGTCACGCGCCAAGTCGATAACCGGAGAAAACGCCTGGTTTGTCCCGGAAGAACCCATCTCATCCCCGGCAGCAGTGAAAACTTCGCGGACAAGGTCAGGGTCCCAAGTGCTCGCAAGGCCCAGACACTGAGGAAAGCTGGTGCTTCCGCTAAACATGTAGCCGTGCAGAGCTTCACCCTGGAAGATGCGAGGAATACCGAGAGGCGTTTTTTCCACGGTGTATCGTTGCGCGGCATTGCGAAGGACGGCTGCGTCATAGGCGCCCACCGTGGTGTCCTCTTGGTAGAGCTTGCCGAATGCTTCTTCGGCCTGATCGGGGGTGAACCTCCCGGTGGTGTCGAGGATTCCGGGTTGGCGCTGTCCGCCCCCCAGTTGTTCGACTTTTTCTTCGAGCGTCATGCGTGAGAGCAGGTCCGCGACCCTCTTTTCGATCGGGAGGCGCGCGTTGCGATAGTCGGGAGTGGCCTGCTGCGCCGAAGCAGCGATGGCGAGAGCGGCTGCTATCGCCAGGACCTGGAAGGTGCGAATTGCCTGGGTTGGCACGACCTGGGGCCGGCGCGTGGCGGCAGAATCAGGTGAACTCATCGTGGGTTCGAACTCGCTTTCGACTGTTGCTGGAGCGGGGTGCCGTGAGGACCCAGGACGCGAATTTCGATGGCCACCTTTGAGTCTCCCGCTGAACAGGTCACGGTTTCGGATGCGGAGTTCGACGGCAGTCGGACGGGTGTCTGGGCGGTCGCTGGGACGGAAATCAGTAAGAACAGAGTCCCGGTTGCACCGATAATTCGGGGATCGCGGTACACAGTAGTCTCTAACGGACCTCCCAATTTTACGCGGATTGTACACCATCCCGTCCTTATCTGGGACGAGCAATGGGGGGCCACCCAACGACCGCGCCCTTTCTAAACTACGTCTGTTCAGCAGCTTAGCAGCCTCGCATAGTGAAACGAGCAGCGGCATAGCTGCTAAGCGAAATCGGTTTCGATTCGCAACGGGCTTTCAAAAGATTACGTTCACGCTATTTGGTTTTCTCCTCCCGACGCCGGAATAAATCGCAGCCATCGGTCTCGGCTACGTTTTCGAAATATACAGGAATTCGCCTAGCAGCACAGATATGTTGCTGTAGTTCCGCATCATCGCTGCAGACGACGCGCCGACTGTGCGTAAAATAAATCATGGAGATTCGTTGGACACCTCATCGCGCGGCCTCTTCGATTATCCGCCGGCGGCGGCTATTCGTGGCGCTCAGCTTGACGTGCGCGGTCCTTTGCGGTCTGGGGGTTACAAGCGCTCAAGATCAAAACCCGCCCCAGCTACTAAATGGCAGCACGATTCTCAATCACCTGAATGCGGTCATTGACTGGTACCGGGATGTGATGTCACGAAGTCCGAGTTCCAGCCAACCGAGCGACACGATTTACCGAGACACTGCTCAGAGCCTGGCTGCCCAAGCCGTGCGCCTCGCATTTCAATCATCGGAATCGGAAGCAAAGATCATCGCGGCACAGAACAAGTCCAGCGCGCCGAATTCGGGCCAACCTTCCGGAGGAAGCGGCGGCCAGCAAGATTTCTCGCAGATGGAGTCAAAGATGTCAGCCAACATCGCGGACATCCAATCGCAAATCGACAAGTTGAACGGCGAGATTGCAAAGGCGCCTGCGTCCAAACGGCAGGCGTTGACCGATCAGCGTGAACGGCTGCAAGGGGAAATCGAGCTCGATCGAGCGATGCAGGAATCGATTCAGAAAATGGCAGTGTTCGAGAGCAGCACAGAGAACGCGGCGGGTCTCGAAGGGAGTATTAATCAGCTGAAACGATCAGTGCCTGAAATCTTCGGTTCAGGCGCCGCAGTCACGAACGACCAAAAACAATACGCGGCACCGGCCGCGAGGCAGCCAGCGATAGCCAATTCCTCCGGCTTGATTGGTCAAGCTTGGGACCTTTATGGGCAGATTCGCCGGATTCACGACATCGACCAACTTTCGAATGAAACGGCGAGCGTTCGCAACATCGTACAAGACGTTCGAAAGCCACTTCACGACACTGTGGTTGCTACCGTCGAGCGCGGGCGAGCCCTTGCCAGCCAGGCTGAGAACTCAAGTTCGGCACAAACCGAATCGATCCGTCAGCAGTTCGGGGACCTCACGAACCAATTCAAGCAGCTGTCGGACGCCTCCGTTCCGCTGGCCCAAGAGCTGGTGGTTCTCGACCAAAACCATTCGAATCTCTATGAGTGGCGGCAATCGATGATGGGTGAGTCCCGGAATGTATTTCAGGCGCTGCTGGTGCGCGTAGTGGTGATTGCCATCGCGCTGGCGCTGGTTCTAGTAGTTTCAGAAATATGGCGTCGCTTTACGTTTCGCTACGTGCATGACGTGCGCAGACGCAGGCAATTCCTGATTCTGCGCCGGTTCGTGATCGGATTTCTGATTGCTGTCGTTTTGATTCTTGGATTCGTCAGTGAGTTCAGTTCGCTCGCTACTTTTGCCGGATTCATTACCGCCGGTATCGCCGTGAGTCTGCAAGCGGTGCTTTTGTCGGTGGCGGCCTACTTTTTCTTGATTGGGCGTTACGGCATTCGCGTTGGCGATCGAATCAGCATTTCCGGAGTGACAGGAGACGTCGTCGACATCGGCCTCGTTCGCTTGTACGTGATGGAACTTGCAGGCAGCGGGATCGATCCGTATCCGACCGGGAGAATCGTGGTGTTGTCAAACTCAGTCTTGTTTCAAGCGACGACGCCGCTGTTCAAGCAGATTCCCGGGACTGACTACACATGGCACGAAGTAGCTGTGAATCTCGCTCCTTCCGGGAACTACAAACTGTTGCGAGACAAACTGCTTGAGGTAGTCAATTTGGTTTACGCGAAGTATCGCGACGAACTCGAGCGTCAGCACAGGGCTGTGTCGCAGCGCGTCGCCATTCAGTTGAGTGCGCCGGACCCCCAGCCAAGAATTCAGTTTTCCGATTCTGGGCTCGAGCTTGAGGTGCGCTATCCGGTGAACATTCGCGATGCGGCATCGGTTGATGACGAGTTGACCGGAAAAGTAATCGACCTGATCAGCAGCAACAGCGATTTGAAAGCGTCCGTAGTCGGATTGCCGAAGATTCGCGCTGCCGTTAAAGGCTAGAGGCGGTCAGCGGTTCGGACCGGACAGTCACCGCGTCAGGGCGTCCGCAAAGGCTTTCTGCACGGCTCCCAACTCGTCGGCGGTCATTTTGTGCCGCGGCCAGAAAAAACCTCGCAAACCGTCTCCTCTTCTGCGGGGCACAATGTGAACGTGGAAGTGCGGGACGCTCTGGCTGACGACGTTGTTCATGGCGACGAAAGAGCCGTCCGCTTCCATCACTCGCTGCACAGTGCCCGCGAGGAGCTGCACGTTCGAAAACAGCGGCCCGATGATCGGGTGCGGAAGATCGAGCAGAGTCTGGTAGTGCTGCTTCGTGACTAGCAGGCAATGCCCAGGAAAGAGAGGTCGGTAATCGAGAAAGGCGATCGAAATTGCGTCCTCGAAAATGACGTTGGCGGTCGCCTCGCCCGCCGCGATGCGGCAGAACTGGCACGGTTCGACTGATTCGACGGCTTCTTGTGGTGCTCGCCTGGTCATTCGAAAAGTTTACATCGTTTTCCCGGCGCGGCCCATTCTGCCGCCAAGAAGCGAAGCCGACCTTGCGCGATAGGAACGCATTCGAAGAATCCACTGACGCTTGCCCCCGTGTTCGTGTCGTATAGTCGCTGAGGGGCTCACGAATTCTCATGGGGACCGGTATGGGAAAAAATCGTTGGGAGCAAATTATAACGCTTGCGATGTGCGTCGCTATCTTGTCCTCACCGCCGATGGGCGCGCAGACAGCGAAGACTAAGGCCGCGAGGGCACCAGTGGCCGCTCCTGCGGTGCATGATTGCGGGAATGGCGTGACGCTGCGGCTGACGGGATCGTCGGCGCAGCAAGGCGGATTGCTTGAGCTAACGCTGGCAAGCACCGCGCCGGTAGGCGAAATAACGGCGACTTGGGCTGGGGGCGCGGCGCCGTTGTGGGAGGATAGCGTGGGCTTGCGTCACGCGTTGCTGGGAGTCGACCTCGAGCGCGCGCCCGGAAAGTATGACCTCAGTGTTGCGGGTCAGCTCGCGAGCGGAGGGCAAGTAAGGTGCAGCGCGCAGGTGGACGTCAAAGCGGGCCAATTTGCCATCGAGAGTCTCAAAGTTGCTCCCGGATTCGTCGAGCTGAGTCCCGAGGACCAAGCTCGTGCCGACAAGGAAAGTCAGCGCGTTCATGCGATTTTCGCGAACGTCACGCCCGAGCGGCTGTGGGCCGGGAAATTTCGCATGCCCCTCTACGGGAATCTCACGGGACATAATTTCGGCAAGCGGCGCGTGCTGAACGGTAAGCCGATGTCGTCGCCACATTCGGGCCTGGATATTCCCGCGGCTGCCGGCACGCCGGTTCATGCTGCGCAAAGCGGCCGCGTAGCGCTGGCTGATAATCTTTTCTACTCTGGGAATACCGTGATCATCGATCACGGGCTTGGTGTGTACACGTTCTACGGGCACATGAAATCGATCAGCGTGGCGGAAGGCGATGACGTGAAAGGCGGCGACGTCATCGGGCAAGTGGGCGCGACGGGCCGCGCCACGGGTCCGCACTTGCACTGGACGCTTGTGGTCGACGGTGCGCGCGTGAATCCGCTGGGAATTGTGCGGCTAGGGCCGCGGTGAAGCTCGGCAGAGCCTCGATCCAGAGCCTCAGCTACTTATTTTTCGGAAACCCGCATCACTGCTTTGTCGGCGGCGTCGGCAATATGCCGACGCTGGCGTCTACGAGTGTCTGCACGGCGGGCGCGACCGCGATGAGTAAATCCGCCTGTGGCTTTGCGGCCTGATCGATCATCGCGAGAGTTTGTGTTTTCCACGCGTCGGGCGCGTGCTCACCCTTATCGAGATAGTCGAGGGCCTGGAGTCCCGCTGCGCCGAGCGATGCGAGGCTTTGGGATACGGGAGCGAGTTCCTTGAGCAGCGCAGAATTGTCGAGTAGCGGCTGCAATCGTGCGGGATTATCGCGCCAGCGCTCAAGCTGCACGCGAATTTGCGCCTCGGTGCCAGCATCCTTGAAATTGCTCGCGACGAGCGCATTAACATCACGCGTGAAGTCGTTTGCGGCTTCGCTCTCGGGCGGAACGGAATCGACCAAGCGATTGAGCGGAACCGCGCTCGTTTGCACCACGCCCGCGTGCTCAGCGGTGTCCTCGCGCGTGTCGAGGCCAACGGGGCGTACGGCGTCGCCAAGCACGCGTAGCGCGCCGATGTCATCCGTAGCGGCCATGCGGCCCAGCATCGCGATGTAGTTCGACTGGTGCGTGAGTCCGAGCCATTCGAGGCGCGAGCTCACGGACGCCATGCGCCGATACATTTCATCGGCGTCCTGCGTCTCCGCGGGCGACCAGAGGCGCTCGGCAACGGCGGCGGTGCGCGGCCAGATGCGCGAGTCAATATTGTCCGGCGTGATGTACTCCGCCCACATGCAGGCCTCACCACCGAGGATTCTTGATTTTTCTTCGGTGCCGAGATTCGCGGCATCGCCCGACATCGGATCGACCGAGTAGTATCCCGCGGCTGTCTCCATGTGGTCCAGGTAATAGCCGCTGGAAAGCAAGCCGCGATAACCTTGCTTGGCGGCAGCGGCGAGCGAAGCTTGTCCGCGCCACGACTGAATCACAATATCCTTCGACATTCCCGGACTTAGAATCTCGTCCCAGCCCACCATGAGTTTGTGGTGCTTCGCGACGATTTTCTCCACGCGCACCGTGAAGTATTGCTGAAGTTCCTGATTGTTCTTGATTTGGTGGGCGCGCATGAACGCCTGGATTTTGGGATTCGCGTCCCATTGCTTCCCGTTGACTTCGTCGCCGCCGATGTGGAAGAAGCGATCGGGAAACAGCTCGGACATTTCGCCGATGAATTTGTCGAGGAATTTGTAAGTTTCCTCTCGCGTCGGGTCCATCGCAGGATCGAAAACGCCCCACCTACGCTCGATCGAATACGGCCCTGGGCCGCTCGAGAGTTCCGGATAGCCAACGAACCATGACGTCGCGTGGCCGGGCATGTCGAATTCCGGCACGATGCGGATGCCGCGGTCGGCTGCGTACTCGATCAGGTCGCGAATGTCCGCTTGCGTGAAGTAGAGGCCGTCTGAGCCCATCAGCTGTAGTTTCGGGAACTCCTTGCTCTCGATGCGGAAACCCTGGTCGTCAGACAGGTGCAAGTGGAGGACATTAAGCTTTGCGGCGGCCATGCCATCGATGTTGTGCTTGATCACGTCGAGCGGAATGAAGTGGCGGCTGACGTCAATCATAAGGCCGCGCCAAGGGAAGCGAGGCTTGTCCTCAATGTGAACGGCCGGCGCTGCAAATCCGCTGGGCGTGGACTGAACGAGCTGAAGAAAAGTCTCGAAGCCGTGCAGGATGCCGAGGGGGCCAGGAGCCGTCAGCGTGGCGCCCGAAGAAGTCACGTCCAGCGTGTAGCTTTCGTCTTGGCCGAATTCCTGCGCGGGCCTGCTCGCGCGCGCCTTGCCGACGTCGACGATTGCTTCCTCGTTACGAACTGTGAGGGTGGCCTTCGATTTGTTAGGAGCAAATGGAATTGGGATGCCCGTTTGATGCGAGAGGTTCGCGACCAATCGCTGCGCCGCTCGGTCCAGGCGCGCGTCTGCCATTCCTTCCACGGCCACGGAAAACGACTGGTCAATGACGAGCCAACCCACGCCGGGCACAACCTTTGCAGGTAGCGGCATCACGTTGATTTGGTTCTGCTGCGAGGATTGCTGCGACTGCTCCGCGGCTCCGGCGCCGCAAATCGAGAAAAGCAGCAAAATTAGAATCGTTCGCATGAGTCCTCTTCTCCGCAGTGTCGTCCTTAGGATGCGCTGGGGGCAGCGAGCATAGTACGAAATCCCGGCGCAGAACAAACGGTTTGCATTTAGTGAAAGCATAGCAGTTCGCACACCGGCGGATTTTTCTGGCGGCCATGCCGATTTCGCGTTGCCCCCGCGCGGGGTTGTGTGCCATAAATTCGAGCCGCCATGACCTTCACGCTGCTCGACTGGTCCGCGATTCTGGGCTATCTCGCAATCACCTTGCTGCTGGGCTTGTATTTCCGCCGAAGCGCGGAGAAGAGCACTGAGGACTATTTCGTTTCGGGACGCACCGCTTCCTGGTGGCTGGCGGGAACGTCGATGGTGGCCACAACGTTCGCTGCGGATACGCCGCTGCTGGTGGCGGGGCTCGTCTACACGCAAGGAATCGCGGGCAACTGGCTGTGGTGGGCGTTCCTGCCGTCCGGAATGATGACGGTGTTCCTGTTCGCGCGGCTGTGGCGGCGATCCGGCTTGATGACCGACGTGCAGTTTGCCGAGATGCGTTACGCCGGAAAGCCTGCCGCGTTCTTGCGCGGGTTTCGCGCGATTTATCTCGGCCTGCTGATGAACTGCCTGATCCTGGGGTGGGTCACCAAGGCGATGATCGGGATCGTTTCCACCACGATGGGGCCGACGATGCAGGGCTGGCCGCTGCTGGTGGAGTTTTCGAATTTCTTGAGCCGCATTTTCGGCCCGACGTTTTCGGGGTCTGACGGGCAGGCGCTGGTGGTGTGCATCTTCTTCCTGATTCCGTTCACGGGAATTTACGTCACGCTGGGCGGGCTTACGGGCGTGTTGTGGACCGACCTGTTCCAGTTTGTGCTGAAGATGTCGATCGTGATCGGCGTCGCATATTACGCGGTAAAGGCCGCAGGCGGGATGGGCTCGATTCTTTCGAAGATTGACGCCATGCGCGCAACGAACGGCGGCTCGGATCCCACCGCGCTTTTCCCGGATTTCTCGCGCGGTTTCACGGTGGAAACATTGTGGACGCTGCCCGTGATCACGTTTGGCGTGTACCTGGGAGTGCAGTGGTGGGCATTCTGGTATCCGGGAGCGGAACCGGGTGGCGGCGGATACATCGCGCAACGCATCTTCAGCGCGCGCGACGAACGGCAGGGGCTGCTTTCGGTGCTGTGGTTCAACATCGCGCATTACGCGCTGCGGCCGTGGCCGTGGATCCTGACAGCGCTCGCGGCGGTCGTGCTGTATCCGGGGTTGGCGCATCCGGAGACGAGTTACATGATGGTGGTGAACGATCACGTGCCGCATGCGCTGCGCGGCGTGATCCTGGCGGGATTCCTGGCGGCGTTCATGTCGACGATCGCGACGCAACTGAACTGGGGAAGCTCGTATCTCGTGTCTGATTTTTATCGCCGTTTCGTGAAGCGCGACGCCACGGAGCGGCACTACGTGCGCGCGTCTCAGGTGGTCACCGTGCTGCTGGTGATCGCGACGTGCTACGTTTCGGGGCAGCTCGCGTCGATTCGATCCGGATGGCAAGTGGTGCTGCAAGTGGGCGCGGGCACGGGAAGCGTGTACCTGCTGCGCTGGTATTGGTGGCGCATCAACGCGTGGAGCGAAATCACGGCGATGATTATCGCGCTGCTGTCGACGATCGCGATTCATTCGAGACAGTCTGTGGCAAACCGTTCTGAGCCGGCCAGAGCTGTTTTCGGGATCGGCAAGCGTGCTGTTTGCGAAAGCGACGCTGACGACGACGCTGCTGACGTCGCTCGCGTGGATTCTGGTGACGTGGCTGACGCGGCCGGAACCCGACAGCGTCCTGGTGTCGTTCTATCGCAAGGTGCGGCCGCAGATCACGGGGTGGGAACGCGTGGCCGCGCTGGCTCCAGATGTGCCGCGAACGCACGATTTGGCGCACAATTTGTGGTGCTGGGTTCTCGGCTGCGTGATGGTGTATGCCGCGCTGTTTGGCGTCGGGAAGCTGCTGCTGGAACACTGGACAATTGGCGCGATACTTGTGGTCGTTGCAATTGTTTCCGCATGGCAGATGTCGCGCGAATTGAGCCGCAGCAAAGAACCTGGCGCGAGCGCCTGAGGCGAGTTGACCGTCATGACGTCGCGCGGCAAATCCTCGAAAAATCTGTTTCTGAGTGTGGACGTTGGCGGCACGAAAGTTGCGGCAGGGCTCGTAAGTTCGAGCGGCGAAGTTCTGGCGCGTTCGCGAACGCGCATGGTGCCGCGCCGGACCGCCGAGGAAGGTTTGCGCGCGGTAGTTGAAGCGATCGACCTTCTTCTGCGCGACAAGCGGGCGAAGGCGGCTCGCGCGATCGGAATCAGCGTGCCGGGTTGGGTAGATGCGGATAAGGGCACAGTTCTGAGCGCCACGAACATTCCGTGCTGGCGCGATTTTCCTCTGGCGCGCGAAATCGCGAAGCGATACGGGCTGCGAACTCGCATCGGCAACGACGGGAATGTGGCGGCCCTGGCTGAAGCCGTGTGGGGAGCGGGCGCTGGATATCGAAATGTGTTCTACGCGACGCTCGGGACGGGAATCGGTGCCGGCATCGTGATCGACCATCGGATTTACCTGGGCCGTACCGGAGCGGCGGGCGAGGGCGGCCACATGACAATCGACTTTCGCGGCCCTCTGTGCGGCTGCGGGAAGCGCGGATGCATCGAGGCGCTCGCGTCGGGAACCGCGATTGGGCGCCGCGCGCAGCAGCGGCTGCTGGAAGGCGGCGCGAAGAAGTCTGCGACACTCGATCTGGCCGACGGAAAGATCGAGGCGGTGACTTGCGAGATCGTCAGCAAAGCGGCAGCGCGCGGCGACAAATTCGCGGTGCAGATTTTGAAGGAAGCCGCCGAACATGTGGCGATCTGGCTCGGCAACATCATCGAACTGCTCGAGCCGGACGTGATCGTGCTCGGCGGAGGAATCGGGCCGTTGATGATGTCGTACGTGGGACAGATTCGAGAGGCGCTCGACACCTGGGCCATCAATCCGCGCTGGCGGGAGATTCCGATCGTCGGAGCGAAATATGGTGCGGAATCGGCGATGGTGGGCGCGGCGGCGCTTTGCCTGTCGCGCGCGCAGCTTCTGAAACGAGGGGCGAGGGGCGTGGAGTGAGGGGCGAGGGAGGCGGAAAAAGCACCCTTGGAACCGCCCGAAAGTGTACCGATTGAACCGGCCGTCGGTGCTTTGTTTTGAGCGACTTGCGGCGATTTCCGTTTGCAAAGTGTACCGATTAGATTTTTGTTCGCCTTTCACCTTGCGGTTCTCCTTTAGGCGGTTCGTTTAGACACACTCCAGCGCGGCCCGAATTAGCCTCGGGCACACAATTCATTATTCTTAGTTTGAGGTGATGTCCCTTTATAGCATAGTAACTGGCGATGTTCAAGAACCAGTACTGTAAGAATCGGCGAAGTAGGAAGCTTTAGTTAGCGGAAGCGGCGAATCACGAGAGTGTGCCTTCCGGAGCGGTACAAACCTACAACGTAGATGGTCGGCGTGCCCTTGGTGGAATAAATCAATTGGCGAATGCGGAGCATCGGGGAATTACGGGGAATTGATAGGAGCTCGGCAGTCCGCTGGTCAGCATCGGTGGCGTCGATTTCTTCGTCGGCGTACGCCAAGGTAACGCCATAGTCGCGCTCAAGCGTCGCGAACAAGGATCCGCGTTCGAGGGCAGCTCCCGTCAAATCGGGAAACTCGACCGCCGAGAGATAGCAGGTTTCGAGGGCAAAAGGCTCATCGGCCGCTTGGCGAACGCGTTCGACAACCGTAAGCGGGCTCGTTGGGTTGAGCGAAAGGCGCGCAGCGATTTCGGCTTCGCTGTGGACGCTGCTTATCCGAATGATCTTGGAACGGGCCGAGAGCCCGCGGCTGGCCATCTGCTCGGTGTAGCTCATTAGCTTATTAAAATGAATCTTGGGCGGCGCCACGAAGGTACCGGCACCGTGCCTGCGCTCGACGACGCCCTCCCGGGCGAGATCCGCGAGCGCGTGGCGGGCGGTCATCAGGCTGACTTTGTGAATTCTCGCGAGTTCACGCTCGGAATCGACAACATCGCCGGGGCGCAACTTACCTGATTCGATACGTTTGCGGATCACATTCTGTATCCGACGATAAGCCGGTTGTCCATTGCGGTTCGTGGTCATCAGTGCTCCGCGCTAGCCGTTGATCCGCCGCTTGGGGAAGCAGCCCGGCGGGCATGTTACCCCATATTCCAAAAAGCATAAGCTGCTATAGAGCGTTGTTCAGCAATCTGTACACGTGCTATAGAGTTTCCGGCTCTTCTTGACTGCCGTCTTTATACAATTACATTTTTCTCTTGACAAGAGAAAACATCAGCTATATAGCTCAGTGCCAAGCTGGGAGGGCTAAGGGGTATAGCAGCCTCTCGCATGAATTTTTAGAGGGTTTTTGTGAGGCAGAATCGCCGCTCTTTCGCGGCCGGGTTTGCCATTGTCACGGGTGGGAGTTCAGTATCCCGCAAATTGAACGTCTATTTGTAAGTCCGGAACGGGCTTGAGGGGATAAAGGGGGATTACTATGCCAGGTTGCCGAAGGAAATCGCTGGTCGTGTTGGTGTTCGCTCTTCTGGTGTCGTCTGTTTGCTTCGGCCAGAACATTACGGCACTTATCAGCGGCACAGTAAGCGATCCGAGCGGCGCGGTCGTCTCGGGCGCCGCAATCACGCTGCACAACAACGGCACGAACACAGACGTGGCTACCGTAAAAACCGATTCGAGCGGCGTGTATACCGCGACCGAATTACCGGTTGGCGATTATACGGTTACGGTGAAGGCGGCGGGGTTCAAGGCATATGTCGCGAACGACGTTGTTTTGTACGTTGGCGATCATCGCACCCTTGACGTTAAGCTGCAGGTCGGCCAGGTGGCCGAGGAGATCACTGTGAGCGCGTCGACTACCCCCGTGGAGACGACGAGTGCAGCTCAATCGGAGACGATTACGGGCACGCAGATTCGCGAACTGCAATTGAACAATCGGAACTTCGAGCAGTTGGTCACGCTTCAGCCCGGCGTAGCTTCAGGATTGCCTGATCAAGTCGCGTTCGGCATCACGAACACCGATAGCATTTCGGTGAATGGCGCCCGGACCTCAGCGAACAACTGGACAGTAGATGGCGCTGATATCAACGACAGCGGCTCGAACACCACGCTTCTCAACGTACCCAGCGTGGACGCTCTGGATGAGTTCACTCTTGAACGAAGCACGTATGATGCGCAGTACGGGCGCAGCGGCGGAGGGCAGGTGAACGTTGTGACGAAATCCGGTACCAAGGATTTCCACGGCGACGCGTACGAGTTTTTCCGCAACAACGTTCTCGATGCCAACGAGTACTTTAACAAGGGCGCCGGAAACGCCAGGCCGCCGTTCCGCTACAATGATTTCGGCTACACTGTCGGCGGCCCAGTCTTTGTTCCGAGCACTACAACACCGACAAGAGCAAGACCTTCTTCTTCTTTTCGGAGGAATTCCGCAGGACGCGAACGCCCGGCACAGACATCTTGCCATACCACAGCCGGAGGAATTGACAGGTAGCTTCGCCGGCCTTACGACGGTGAATTCCTCCGGGACAACCATGCCCGTCACTTTGAACCCCGCTTCTGCACCCGCAGGCTGCATCACCGGCACCCAGGTTAATCCGTCGTGCTTCAGCACCAACGCAAAGGTTTATCTTCAGAACGTGTACTCGATGTTTACGCCCAATAGCGCGCTGAGTCCGACGGCTTTGACGGAGAACTACACGTTTTCCGTAGAGCGCTGCGGATGATTACCGGCAGGAAATCGTTCGCTTGGACCAGAAGATTACGAGCAAGATCGAGGTTTTCGGCCGCTACATGCAGGACAAGGTTCCTACGCAGGAGCCCGGGCGGATTGTTTGCTGGAGGAGGACTTCCGGGGATTTCCGACACATCAACGAACGCTCCCGGGCGCAACCTGGTGGCCATGCGACTATGCAGCTTACGCCGTCACGATCACCAATGAAGTCGGCTTTCGGCGACACGTGGGGAGCGATCAACAGCAAGATCACCGGCGCGATTACCAACCCCGCTTTCGTGAGCGCCATCGATGAAACCGGCATTTCCGTTCACCGATCCGTACCACCGCGTTCCCGGCATCGGCATTAGGTGGCGTGCATCACGGGGTCGGCATTCCCGTTTCGCCCTACTTTGAGCGCAATATCGATAAAAGCATTTACGACAACCTTTCGATCACCCATGGCAGTCACACGATCCGCACGGGCATGAACTTCCAGGCCATGCGGAAGACAGAAAATGCGGTCAACGGGACAAATGGCAGTTTCTCGTTTGACGATGCGAATACGGGAATCCCGCATTCGCCAATTTCTTGCTCGGGTATGGCACGGGTTCTCCCAGGCTAGCCGCGACATCATCCCGGACCTGCATTTCCCGAACATCGAAGCATACGTTCAGGACGACTGGAAGATTCGGCACAATTTCACGGTGAATCTCGGACTTCGCTACGCTTTCTTTGCTTCGCCCGAAGACGATGCCCAGATTCTCGACAACTTCTCGTCCAGCGGCCTATAACCCGGCCAACGCACCGGTCGATACGATCCCGCAGCCCTACGTGGAAACTTCGTGGCAGGGCAGGCTGTGAATCCGGGAAACTACTCAAACGGGATCATCGTTGCCCAAAACGCATGCAATCCGAACGCATACTTTGAGCCTCCCGTGTCGCCTTACGGACCTACGTGCTCGCCGTATGGCCTTCGCGTGAATCCGACGTACAATACCTTCGCGCCGCGCATCGGCTTTGCGTGGGACATTTTTGGCGATGGCAAGACGGCCGCTACGCGGCGGATTCGGTGTCTACTATGACCGCACGCTGAACGGCATCGAGGAGCAAAACTCGTTTGCGAATCCGCCCTTCGTGGGATCGGCCACAGCCAGTCCGGTTAGTCCCACTGATATTTTCGATGATCCCGCAGCGGGCGGTTTTGTGACCCCGCTCTCGCCCGCTGCCTTGCATTCGACGGGAACGCCCGCGTTTCAGGTGCCCTACATTCGGCAGTGGAGCGCGTCCATTCAGCGCGAGATCATGCCCAATACCCGGCGTAGAGGTCGCTTATGTGGGGAATAGCGCGAAGAACCTGATCGGAATATATGATTGAACCAAGTGCCGCTGAACGTTCGCGTGGCGAATCCCACAACAAACGTCAACGCACTCCGTCCGTTCCTCGGGTACGGTTCGATCTCTGATATCGCACAACTGTTTCGCTCCAATTACAACTCACTGCAGGTATCAGCCAACCGGCAAGTGAGCCGAGGACTTAGCTTCGGTGTGGCATACACGTTCTCCAAGACGCTGACGAATAATCCTTCGGACCGCAGCGATGCACCGTACGATACGTATAACTTCGGGGCGGAATATGGTCCAGCCAGCTTCAGCCTTCGCAGGTTCTGGTGATCAATTATGTGTATCGAACTGCCGTTCTATCGATCCCAGCAGGGTGTGATTGGCCACGTTCTGGGCGGCTGGGAAGTGACGGGCATTTCGAGTTTCGAGAGGCTTTCCGACGACAATCACCCAGTTCACTGACCCGTTCAACTGCTTCGACTATGTTTGCCCCGCATGCGACCCCAACCAAGCCCGCGACCCCCGGTACGTACCCAGGCGGCATCGGTATCGATCCCAGCGCGTCGCCCCACGACCAGACATCGCTGCGGGTGCGAGTTGCGACGGGCCCAAAACGTTCGCTCAGTACATCAATACGGCGGCATTCACGACCGCCATCGGACATTTCGGTGACGCGGGCCGCGGTATCTGCACGGGGCCGGGCTGAACAACTGGGACATCTCGGCAATCAAGAACATCCAGATCGGGGAGCGCTTCCGGTTGCAGTTCCGGTCCGAATTCTTCAATGCGTTCAATCACGTTTCATTCAATTCGTTCGATAACGCCATCGAGGATTCAACCTTCGGCCAATTGAATGGCGATCACGATCCGCGCATCATCCAGTTCGGCTTGAAACTGTACTTCTAGCCGCAGGTTCAGAACAGTGCTTTCAAAGGGCGCTCGCGAGGGCGCCCTTTTGCTCGAGGAATGGTCAGTAATGTCGGCGTCCGAAATCGTTTTTTGCGCTTTCGTCCGATTCTGGTACCTCGGACGAGGTGTAGAATTTCGTTGTGCTGGCAGCCTGCAGCGCAGCGCAGCGGATCGTTGGCGCTGTGTTGCGATCTTGATGGTCCGCGTGTCAATCTTGCGACAGCCGCAAGGTCGCAAGCTCACGCAAGCGCCCGCGAACCCCAAACTAGCAGCAGTTGCTCGCGCGAGGTTCAAGCGCGCTTCAGCGGGCGACAATCCGACGGCGGAGCCGAGCTTTCCGCGAGGCGCTGGCTCTTGAGCCTCGGTTCCATCGAGATTCTGAACAACCTGGCGATTTCGCTGGTCAAGCAAGGCAAGCTCGCTGACGCGATCCCGTTCTATCGTCGTGCTCTGGCCATCAAGCCGGGCGACCCGACCACGACTCGCAATCTGGCGCTCGCCTATTTCAAACTGCAGAAATACAGTTCGGCACTGGCGCTTTTCGAAGCCCTCAGCAAGCGCGACCCTTCGGATTTCCAGGCTGCGGACCTTGCTGGTCTTAGCTTGTTCGGCCTCGATCGCTACCCGGAGGCCGCCAACTACTTGGAACGCGCCAGTCGCCTCAATTCTTCCGATCTGCCCACGCTCTACATGCTCGGGCAAGCTTACCTGCGCGCCGCGAACTACAAGGCGGTCACCGATGTCTTCGGGCGAATTATGGCTATCGACCCGAATTCGGCCGAGGCTCACGTGATGATGGGAACGGCGTACGACAAGACACTCCAAGTTCAGAAGGCGCTGGAGGAATACCAGGCCGCCGAGCGGGCGAACCCCGATTTCCCCGGCGTCCATTCAGGGCTTGGCTTGCTGTATTGGAAGGGCGACGAGGTCGATCAGGCGCAGGCAGAGTTTCGCGAGGAACTGAAGCGCTTTCCCACGGATCCCGTTTCGAACTGCCTGCTCGGCCAGATTGCCCAACGCCGCGACGATTCCACCGAGGCGCTCACACTGTTTCAGGCAGCCATCGCCGCAAATCCCAATTACAAGGAAGCGCTTTTCGGTGCAGGCAAGGCCGAGATCAAACTGGGTGAACCTGCGAAAGCGCTGCCTCCGCTTCGCAAAGCTATTCAGATCGATCCCGACTACGCAGAAGCTCACTACCAGCTCGGAACCGCGCTGGCGAAGCTCGGCCGCACGTTGGAAGCCAAAAAAGAGCGGTCCATCTCTCTCTCCATCCAAACCAAGCAACAAGCCGACTACACAAAAAAGCTCACAACGAAACAAGCATCATCTCCCGAGTAAAAGGGTATGCCGAAGGCAAACGCCGGCCGCTACGTAACGCTCACAGAAGGCCAAGGCAAGCCTCAGCCCCCCGAAGACCTGATAGACTCCTGCGCTATGGGTTCGATTCCCATCCCCGCGGACGAAATCTCGCAAAAGCGCGCGGCAAGCGTCGTTATTTTTGCGGCGTTCGTGGTGGCCGGAGTCGTGACTACGGTGCTCGGTCCGATTCTGCCGATCCTGATCGGGCGGTGGTCGCTGAGCGACGCGCGAGCGGGGCTTTTTTTCGTTTGCCAATTCGGGACGTCGATGATTGGCGTGGTTTCGCTAGGCGCATTGATTCCGCGGTGGGGATACAAAGTGACGCTTGCTGCGGGGTACGCGGCGATTGCGTTGGGAATCGCGGGGCTCAATTCGAGCGGGCAGGTGGGCGGACTGATTGCGACGTCGGTATTAGGATTTGGAATTGGGTTGGTGCTGCCCGCCTCGAATCTGTGGGTGGCGGAAATGGCGGGTACGCGGCGAGTGGCGGCGCTGAGTATCCTCAACTTGACGTGGGGCGTGGGAGCGATTGCGTGTTCGCCGCTTGTGCTGATTGCCGATGCTCACGGCGTGATTGCCGTTTTTCTCTACGCTATCGCGGGACTTGCGCTGGCGGCCGCTTTGATTCTGTGGGCAGTCGATCTGGAACCGCAATCGCGGAAGCAAGAAGAGGCAGAAGCTGCAGAAATCTCGACCGGCAAGGTTACCGTGATTGCGTTGGGAGCGCTATTTTTTCTGTACGTGGGGGCGGAGAATTCCGTCGGCGGCTGGGCGGCGGCGCTGGCGAAGCGAATGGGTTCGTCGCCGAACGATCTTTGGGCGCTCGCGCCGATGTTTTTCTGGGGCGGGTTGCTTACGGGGCGCGCGATTGTGCCCGTGATTCCTCTTCGAAAACGCGAAAAGTTAATGGTCACGACCGGTTTGACCATGGGGCTCGCCGGCAGCGGAGCTTTGCTGGCGGCTTCAACGTTTTGGGGCGTGGCGGCTTGCGTGGCCCTCACAGGCTTGGGATTTGCGGCGATTTATCCGGTTCTGATCACCTGGATGGCGAAGCACTTTGGGGAGCGCGCGCGCAGAGTGGGAAGCTTGATGTTCGCGCTCGCGGGATTGGGTGGGGCCGTGGTGCCGTGGGCGGTCGGGTTCGTCTCAACGCGCTTTGGGAGTCTGCAAACCGGATTGCTGGTGCCGGTGGCTTCGTGCTTGGTGATGCTGGCACTGCTACTACTGATACCGCGGAGAGTGGCTACTTAGCAGCGACGGAAGTGGGCTGCATGTTATAGAAGATTGATATTCTGGTGAAGAAGGAAAGCGGTCGAAATGTGAATCCGCCAGCCTGGCGAGTCGGGTTCCAGCCCGCTACGAGCGGGTTGGCGGGTATCCGTTAGGGAGTCATCCGCCCGGTGAGAAGGTAATTCTGCGAGGGCACGCCAAAAGCGTCCGCCACACGATTGAAAAAAGCGAACATAGCGATCACGTACACGGCTTCCGCGATCTGATCTTCACTCCAGCCCGCATCGCGCAGCTTTTGGACGTCGGACGCGGTGGATTGGGGAGCAGCCTTGGTGATCAGTTCGGCGTAATCGAGAAGCGCGCGCTCGGCGGGCGTTAGTCCCGCCTCATCGAGCTTGCCTTCGAGAATTGCCGCAACGCATTGATCGGGTGCTCCCTGAACACGCAGGAAGTAGGCGTGGCTGTCGAGTCAATACGGGCAGCGATTCAAGAACGAGACGTAACTCGCAAGCATCTCCTTGTGACGCCGAGTGAGATGGCCCTGCGAGAAATGCACGGTGTTCGAGAATTCCACCACTTGGCGCAGGAAGTCAGGCCGCGCGCCGAAGCACTTGATGATTCCGGGAACCTGATGCCGTCCGGAGCCTTTCCGCCAGAAATCATAGGCTGCAGCCGTGTCGCCAGTGGCTTCGTGATCCTGGGTGACGCGAATCTTTGTGGCCGGAGTTTCGGGCGCCGCCTCGGCGGACTTTTCAGGCTCGCGCGGCTCGTTTTGCTTGCTGCTATCCACGTATGGTCTCCTGGCCTCAGGCGTTAAAACCCATGATTTTTAGAGGGATTTTCGGCGCGACTGAACAGTGCTATTTTGCCGCGGCAACGGGCTCGATCTTGTCGATGACGATGGCGTGGGAACCGCCGCGGGTAAACACCTTGCCGGTGACGGTGACTTTCTGAGCCGCGAACGGGAGCAGCTTGTCGTTTTGCCCTACCGCCGGCATCGCATCGGAGATGGGCCAGTAGATGGCCCCGCTATCCGTGAGGATAACCAGTTGCGAGCCGGACTTCGCGCAAGAGACGGCGCATTCCTTGCTGACTGGCTTCGCGATACCCTTGGTGAACGCGCAAGCCGAATCCAGGACATAGCCAGTCACGGTGGTTGAGGATGGTTCGGTGGCGGCTCCAAGAGCGCATGCGGCCAGTGCAAACGCCAATGCGGTTCTGAGTAGCGAAGTCGTAAGTTTCATGTAGCTCCTTTTGGTTGTGCCCAGGGATTTCGAGCGTTCATTCGATGGCGGTCTCTCGGTGAGTAGTGACTCCCAGGCCAGGTTTTGTGGTCTGGCCTGGGAGCTTTCTGTTTGGGTGCCACTTTTACGGGTTTTGGGGGCTCAGTGCGTGTGCCAACGCGACTGGGCTTTGCATTATGCAGCGGACTCTAAAGACATGCGGAAGGCACCGCAATACTGCGAAAATACTATCCGCGGACGGTGCCTTCTGGGGCCGGATCCGTCATTGGGCGCGGCTGATTTCCACATAATCGCGTCCGCGATACAGTCGATAGGTTCCGGGAGCGGCGTCCGCAGTCACCTGCAGCGGCACAGGCCGCTTGATGTCGGCGTCGTGCTTGGCCGGGACCTGGAACAGGTCGTGCGCTCCGATGTCCGTGATCACAAAGTTTCCGCCGACGAACCCTGCACCGTAGGCGCCGGGCTTCAGTGGTTGCCCGCCAACCTGCAAGGGCACTTCGGTGAGCAAGTAGGCCTGATACTTTTCTCTTACGCTGGTTGAATAGCCGGAAGTGTCGACGAGGCCTGCCAGCAAATAGGCGCCGTCAGCGAAATGAATGCCGCACGTGTTGCGAAGTTCCGCGGGAGCTGTCTTCCCCTGATAAAAAACTTCTGCCGGGAAGAGTTTGGTTGTGATGTCGGCGGCTGTGAGGACCGTGTCTTTGCCTTCTGAAGAGCTGGCGGAGGCAGCCGATTGGGCCTTCGCAGTTGCAGGAATGCAGAACGCGAGAAGGAGAAGAATGATTTGGAAACGGCGCATCGCGAAGTACTCCTTTCAAGGTCAACTGCAAGCGAACTGTAGCAGCAAATGAAGAGATAACCATACTGCAAAGATGTTGCCGCGCCGGACGCTTCAGAATCCCGGCTGCGGCGTGATTCTCTTGGCTTCGACACATTCGTATGCGCGGCCAGCAGCAAGGGTTCTTGTAGTCTTCTGTTCTGCCGCTCGGCCACTCGATCACGACGCGCTCGATCCCGCCCTGCTTGCCGAGGCCGAACGTAACCGGCAATTCCGATTGCGAGAGATAGCTCGATCCGGTTTTCACCATGCGAGACTGGCTCCTTCCGTTGACGAAGATTCGCACGGTGGCTCCGATCGCGTCGCGATTGGACTTCGTGCCCACGAGCCGAAATCGAATGCTGTTGTTTCCCGAAGCTTTGGTCGTTGCGGAAAAGGCAAGCGGGACCATTGTTCGTGGTCATCAGAAGATCGAGGTCGCCATCGCGGTCGAAATCCGCATAGCACAGTCCGCGCCCGACCCTCGACTGGCTGAAATCCGGGCCGATCTCCCCGGCAACGTCTCGGAATGAGTCGTGGCCAGCGTTGAGAAAAAGCTGAGGAGCCTGCGCGTAACCCACGTTGCCGCGAATATTGCGGACGGTTTCGTCGATGTGGCCGTTTGCCACCGCAAGGTCCGGCAGGCCGTCGAGATTGGCGTCGAGGAAAACGCAGCCGAATCCCAGAGTGTTCATCGACGGCAATCCCACTCCGGCCTGCAGGCGATGTCCTGGTATACGCCCTTGCCAAGCGGCCGGTAAAGCCCGACCATCTCATTGTCGAAGTTTGTGATTGCGATTCCTGCTGAGCCTGAGCCGTCGAAATCGGCCGTGTCGACACCCATGCCGGCTCGCGCTTTCCCTTCGGTGCTGAAAGCGACGCCCGCCTCCACAGCGACATCCTTGAATGTGCCGTCGCGCTGATTGCGGTAGAGCTTGTTCGGCTGCGTGTCGTTGGCAACAAGCAGATCGGGCCAGCCATCCTGATCGTAGTCGAACATCGCGACGCCAAGGGATTTCGAGCTGCTATCGAAGATGCCGCTTTTCGCGGTGACGTCTTCGAACGTGCCGTTGCCGCGATTGCGAAACAGCCAGCATGTTGCGCCGCGGTAGGCCTCCGGCGTGCAATACGATTTGTGCTTTCCATCGAGGCTGCAAAAGACGTCGCGGTCGGGAGACCATTTCACGTAGTTGCAGACGAAAAGGTCAAGCAAACCGTCGCGATCGAAATCGAACCACAATGCCGACGTGCTGAAACCCTGCCTGCCGCCGAGCCCGCTCGTTTCCGTGACATCGATAAAATGGCCCTTGCCCGTATTCTTGAACAGCCTGTTCTGGCCGACGCAGGTGACGAGAATATCGGGGAAGCCGTCGTTGTTGTAATCGCCGGCGGCTACTCCCATGCCGTACATCTCGACGTCGAGCCCGGCAGGTTGCGTGACGTCGGTGAAGGTGCCGTTGCGATTATTGCGATAGAGGCGCAGCGTGGTGCGCTCGCGCTTGGACCCGGGCGAGTCCAGCCCCATTCATCCCATTGATCAACAGCACGTCCTGCCAGCCGTCGCCGTCGTAATCGAGAAAAGCGCACCCGGAGCCGAGCGTTTCGGGCAGAAGCTTTCCACCGCGTGCGCCGCTATTGTGGCGAAACTGAATGCCGGCTTGCGCCGCCACTTCAACGAGACGAAATCCTGGATCCGAAGATTGCTGAGCGCTGGCATCGCGTGAAGCGAGCGAACCGAGTGAACCGAAAGAGGGAAGCGTCAGCAAGCCGCCGGCAAATCCCTGGAGAAAGGACCAGCGGCGATTCACCCAATGGCGAGTCACGAAATGTTCACCAGCCCGTTGCGGATTGCGTAGACCACGAGCTCGGCCGTCTTGTGGATTCCAAGCGCGTCCATGATGTTCGCGCGGTGAACGGAGACGGTGTTGACGCTCAGATCGAGGTGATCCGCGATTTCCTTGTTCGATTTGCCGTCGACGATGAGTTGCAGGATTTCGAGTTCCCGGGTGGTCAGCGCACCTTGCCGTTCGCCCTTCAACGCGGCAGGCCGCGAGAGTTGCGGCGCGAGCACCTTCTCACCGGCGGCGACTTTCCGAATGGCCGCGGCGAGTTCGAGGTCGACCGCATTCTTCAGGATGTAGCCGGAGGCGCCTGCGTCGAGGGCCTGGCGCACGAGCGTATCTTCCGAATGCATGCTCAGCATCAGAATGGCGGTCTTCGACGAGTCTTCGAGAATCTTTCTCGTGGCAATCAACCCGCTCGTGCCCGGCATCGCGCAATCCATCAGGATCACTTGCGGGCGAAGTTGTCGCGCGAGCCGAATGGCTTCGTCGCCGTCGCTGGCTTCGCCGACCACGGTGATGTCCGGCTCGTCTTCGAGCATGCGCCGGAAACCGCGGCGCACCAGGTGATGGTCGTCGACCAGCAGCACGGAAATCTTAGGCGGCATGGGAATCGTGCCTTTCCCGGGGCACGCGGAGGCGAACGAGAGTGCCGCCCTGAGCGGGCTGCGAGAAATCGATCGACCCGCCGAGGATTTCCGCACGTTCGCGCATCGCCACCAGGCCAATCCCCGACCGCTCGGCCGGCGTTGACGCGAACCCTTTCCCGTGGTCTTCCACTTCGAGCTCCAATCCATCGGTCAGAAAGTGAAGGCGCACCCACGCTTCGCGAGCTCCCGAATGGCGCGCGACGTTGTTCAGCGCTTCCTGCAGGATGCGATAGATGTGAATACCGGAGTTTCCGTTTACCGAGAAAGGCGCTCCGGACTTTTCATATTCGATGTCGATCCCGGTCTGCTTTTCCGTCGTTCGAATATACCAGTCCACCGTGCTTTCGAATCCCGTCTCGTCGAGCATCACAGGATGCAGCGCCTGCGAAAGCGTGCGCACGTTGTCCAGGGTGGTCTGAGCGATTTCATTGACTTCGCGCAGTTCCGAGCGAAGCGGCGAGCCCTCCGGCGCGTGTTTCTCGGCGCGCGCCAGCATCGAGCCGACCGCGGTGAGGATTTGGCCGAACTCGTCGTGCAGCTCGCGCGAGATATATCGCAGAGTGGATTCCTGCGTGGCAATCAGCTTTTGCGCGAGTTCGCTTCGCTGGCTGGAAAGGGAAGCGAGCTGCGCGAAGAGACGGCGATTGGAGCGAATCAGGTAGAGGCTGGTGAGCAGAATTGTTATCAGGATTGCGGTCAGGAACAGATAAACCTGCCGCTGCACCTTCTCGTAGATTTGCGCCACCTGAGCGCTCGCCTGCTCGTCGCGCTCGTTGTTCTCAACGAGCAGCCGCGCGACCGCGGTGCTCAGGGCCGCCTGGCGCGCTTGCAGCGTGACGCGAATTTGTTCGCGCGCTTCAGCGTCCTTTCCGGTTTGCGCGAGCCCGAACATGCGATCCACGGCATCCCAGAACTGAGTGAGGTTGGTTGCCAGGTATTGGCTTTGCTCCGGCGTGCTGCGCGCGATGGCGAGTTCGGCTTCGCGGTGAAGCGCGTCGTCCAGGTCCGAGCGAATTCGCTGGAATTGCGCGCGCCAGGCCGTGATGGGATAGGGCTCGTCGTTATCGAGCATGTCCCGCATCGCCAGGCCCAGCGAATTCAGGTCATTCTGAACGCGCAGAAGCTGCAGGGAGTCCTTTCGGTTGCGGTCGGCCATGTCCTTTTGGAGCGCTTTGAGGCCCGAGATTTGGTACGTGATGTAGACCGAATAGGCCACGACGGCGGCTAGCGTGATGATCAGACCCAGGAATAGTCCCGGCGTGGGTGACCGGTCCGGAGAACGCATGCACTGAAGAATACAACCGCGAGGCCGAACTTCCAACGCCGGTCACGTGAGCGCGCGTGCCAGTAATCGGGCTAGTTAGCGGCTACGCGGCGAGGTGATCGCGGAGGATGCCGAGCATTCGGCGAAGGGGTTCAGCTGCGCCCCACAGCAGTTGGTCGCCGACGGTGAACGCGCCGAGGAATTGCGGGCCGAGCGCTAATTTGTGGAGGCGTCCGATCGGAACGTTGAGCGTGCCGGAAACGGCGGTGGGCGTGAGGCAATGCAGCGTAGATTCCTTGTTGTTCGGGATCACGCGAACCCACGGATTGCCGCGCGCGAGAATCTGCTCGATTTCGTCGATCGAAATGTCCTTCTTCAACTTGATGCACAGCGCCTGGCTGTGACACCGCATCGTTCCGACGCGCACGCAAATTCCGTCGACGGGCACGTGCGGCTCGAGACCGAGGATCTTGTTGGTCTCGGCCATGCCTTTCCATTCCTCGCGGGTTTGGCCGCCGGGCATTTCCTTGTCGACCCACGGAATCAGGCTGCCGGCCAGGGGGACGCCGAACTCCGCTTTGGGCAGGGAATCGGCACGCTGCGCTTCGATCAGCATGCGGTCCACTTCGAGCGCGTTTTCCGAAGGAGTGGCGCGCGCGGGATCGGTGAGGCACGTCATTTGCTTCACGAGTTCGAGCATCTTCGCCGCTCCCGCACCGGACGCGGCCTGATACGTCATCGTGGTCATCCACTCGACGAGCCCGTTCTTGAAGAGCGCGCTGACAGCCATCAGCATCAGGCTGACGGTGCAATTGCCGCCCACGTATGTGCGCAGCCCTCGTTCGAGTCCTTCTTCGATGCGGTGCTTGTTCACCGGGTCAAGGATGATCACCGCGTCGTCGCTCATTCGCAGGGTCGAGGCGGCGTCGATCCAGTAGCCATTCCAGCCATTCGCTCGCAGCGGTGCGTAGACTTCCGCGGTGTACTCCCCACCCTGGCAACTGATGAGAACGTCACACGCCGCGAGTTCGCGGAGGCTCTTCGCGTCTTTCAGAGAAGCACCCTCGCCAGCTTCCTTTGGCGCAGCGCCGCCCACGTTGGAGGTAGAGAAAAACACTGGTTCGAGGCGCGCGAAGTCGCCTTCCTCACGCATTCTCTGCGTCAGGACGCTTCCCACCATCCCTCGCCAGCCAATCAAACCTACGCGCAGCATTCATCCTCCGGAGTCTTGATAGTCTACCGTTTTTCGCTGTTTTTTTCGCGGGCGAGGAGCTTATCGCTTGGGTTGTTGATCACCCGGCGTGAGCGGGCGGCGGAAGCCAGAAAACGATGGCGATGTCTGCTTCGATTTCGATCGGCTTGCCGTCGAGCAGGGTCGGCTTGTAGCGCCACTGCCGAACAGCGTCAGTGGCGGACTGAACCAGAGCGGGCGGCCCACTCAGCAGGGTGACGTTATCCACCGCACCGCTTGCTCCGATCGTCACATGGAGTTGAACGGTTCCCTCCGCGCGCTGCCTGGCAGCATCCGGCGGATATTGAGGCTCGACTCGATGCTCGAGCGCGCCCACCTGCAGGCGGTCCACTTTCGACGCGTCGGACTGAGTGGGAGTGGGCACGGGAACGTACATGCGAGAGGTGATTGTTACGCGCGCGTTGCTTATTGTCGACGGTGCGGCAGGAGACAAAACACCTGAGCGACGCCGGCAGCGCTGCTCTGCAGAGGTTGACGGGAAGCCGAGTCAGCGGTCCTCGGCCGACCCAGAAAACTTTGCGAGCAGCCGGTGGATATCTGCCGCGGCCAGCGGTCAAACCCACAAGAAAAGAAAGCGCGGCGAGCGCCGCGAGAAACGCCAGGAAGCCTGACCAACTGAGCCAAGAGGCTCGTGATTCCGGCGGAGTTGCTTCGCTGAGGCGCAAACTCAACTCGTGGACCGGCGTTCCTCGCTCTCGCCGGCTCGTGATGCACCGCCGTCGAAGACTTGGCGCTCATCCGGAGCGGGACTTGCGGTGCGAACGGAAACGACGGAGGCAGCGGGACGAATGGAGGAGATTTCAGGGCTGTTTGTGAAGGTCCGAACTGGAGCGGCCGTACTCCGAGTGACTGACTCACGAGTCGCCGTCTGGCTGATGGATATGCCGGGCGGCGGTGGAATTCGAGTAACTTCTGTTCGGCGTGGGGCTGCAGGCGCGTCCTCGCCGCGGCCGCTCGCAAAGACCCAGTCGCGAATTTGCTGGCGCGCCCGGTCGGGAAGTCCGATGAACAGAATTCCGGCCAGCATTTTCGTTTCGCTGGTCCATGCGATTTCTGCGCGGGTCTCGATCCAGTCGGGGCACTGCGGCAATTGGAACCGAATGCGCGGCAGATGAACGCTCGCTCAAGGTGACGGCGCTGTGCATGGCCAAGCCGCCTTCGCTCATGTTCAGGACGATGCCGCCGTTGTCGCCGCCGAGGTCGATGTAGGCGAGCGACCTCACGCTGCGGCGCGCAAAGAAGCGCCGGTCCTGCTGCGAGGAAAATTCCGTCACATTTCCCATTTTCGTTTGACACGGACAAACTCGATGCGGTGACGGGGGGACCGCATCCAAATTGCTGATTAAAGTGAGTGAATTATACCCCGGGGCCTGCTTCGTTCACAAGGCGCGAACCCCGAGAAAAGGGGTGAATTGACCAGGAATATCGAAGGTTCGGGCGCCGCGCCGAAGGCCAGCCAGAGCGTTCCGGCAGCGGGGCAAGGGGGCCTGACTACAATTCAATTTGGGTGTAATCTACGCGCATGAGCGAAAAAATTCGAAAGAACGATCGCGAATGGCAGTCTGAGTTGACCGACGAGCAGTATCACGTCACGCGCCAGGGGGGAACCGAGCCTCCGTTCAGCGGCGAATACGCGGACACTGAAACCGAAGGCACGTACGTTTGCGTTTGCTGCGGGCAACCGCTTTTCAGCTCGGACGCGAAGTTTCACTCGGGGTCGGGATGGCCGAGCTACTGGCAACCGATTGCAGCCGAGAACGTGGAAATGAATCGCGACGTCTCGCATGGAATGGTCCGCACCGAGGTTCTGTGCAGCCGCTGCGATGCCCATCTTGGCCACGTGTTTGAGGATGGCCCGAAGCCGACAGGATTGCGGTTCTGCATCAACTCGGCCGCGCTGCAGCTTAAGGAGAAGGAATCCGAGGGCGAATCGGGGAGCAAATCGGAAGGCAAATCAGCAGGTAAGTCATAGTTCTCTGCCAGCCATGGATACATCGCTCGTCCGCGGTTACGGCTGCTTATCCGCCGCGCCGGTGCGAAAATCCGCGATGCCCAGTTCGACTATCGTTGCGGGCGACCTCGGCTTCAGGCGTTTCGGCGCGTCACTTCGGGGCGCCGATTCCTTGTAAGCCCAAGCGCCATACACTCGATCGTTGAACGCCGCGATCGCGGTGTAGTCTCCGATGAACTGGTCGCCAGGATCGAACGGAGTTTCCGTCCATACATAGTTGGCGAAGGTCTGCCCGCCGTCGGTGGAGCGAGCAAGCACGATGACCGCGCTGCGATTCCGCGGATCGCCGCGGCGATCGTAGAAAACCACATAGGCCGCGCCGCTCGCCGGGTCCACCGCGAGCCACTGAAAGAACTGGTCGGCGCCGTTGTGCACCGGGTCGTTGTTCACGCGCGTGACCGGGCTCCACGTTCTTCCACGGTCGCGCGACGTGGAACAGAAAACGTCGACGTCTCCGTTCCGATAGTCGGTCCACGTTACATACAGTTGCTCCGTGCGCGGATCGATTCCGATTTGCGGGAAGCCGTCGGAGCGCTCGACATCTTCCACTTTGAAATACGACGCTGCCGTGTCGAGGATTTTCCGCGAGACGCCGAATGTGACACCGCCGTCGCGCGACATGGCCATCACGATCGAGTCGCCGTCGGACCAGATGGCATAGAGCGTCCCATCTGGCCCGGCGACCGCATCGAAACCTTCCACCGCGCCGTTGTCGTCGCGCGGGATTCCTTCGTGCGTGCTGATCTCGAAAGGAGCGGACCATGTAGTGCCGCCATCTGTCGACCGCGAAAAAAGGATGATGGATTTCGAAAGGCTGAACTCCGTCCAGCCCACGTAAAGATTGCCAGCAAAGGGAGAAGCCGAATTATTGTCCGCGACGACGTACGGCTTGTCTTCGAACGGCATGTCCGGACGCGTCGGCTGCTCGTCGACAGCCGCGGTATTCGGCTCCCACGTCTTCCCGCCATCGAGCGAGCGGCGGACGAAGATTCCGTTCCGCGTGGCGTTGTTAGCCCAGTATTGCGGAGTTCCCAGCTTATCGAAAGCAATGTAGCAGAGAATCGCGTGGCCGCGAATATCGTAGGTTATGGAAACGTCTCCCGAGACGTTGTAGTTTGCGGGAGAGGTGCCGGCCGCGAGTCGCCAGTGCGTGCCGGCGTCTTCCGAATAGGAGACTTTCGCCGGCGACTGAAAAGCGGCCGCGACTTGCTCCGGATTCTTCGGATTGATGGCCACCGAAGGCTCGTTGAAGAAGCCCGCGCGCGGGCTGATCGGCGTCACTTTCGCGCCGGGCGGTGCCGGCAGGGATTGTTGAGCTCCCGCGATTTCCGCAAGGGCTGCGAGCGCCACTACGAAAGCGACGCTCGCGACAGCCCGCGCCCGCTTAGTGGTCAAAGAGGATGACCTCGGGATGTTGATCGGAGGCATCAAGAGGAATCGCGCGTAAGATTCCCGCCGAAACAATGTAGAAAGCGAGATTTGTGGGGAACCCGATGGGAGAATTCGTCGTGAGGGTTCCGCGGCCGGCGGCCGTGATGTTGGCATAACTGGCAACGAGAGATTGACCCAGGTTCGGCGTCAACGGAGGAGTGAATTCGTCGAGCGTCTGCACCCCAACCAGGCTGCCGGTGCCGCTCGCGTTGACTTGGCCGATCACGTTGTTAACGGCTGTCTCGGCAGGGAAAGCCGCGCTGATCGTGTAGCCACCCTGCACGGACGAATCGGCGAACGCAACTCCGGTTTCCTGCTGATCGAGGAGTCCGCTGGAGACGGCGGCGTCGCTGCCGATCGTGAATCCCTGGCTCGGTCCCGTGAGATACGCAACGGCGATTCTCTGTGTGACGCCTAGCGGGCCGAGGTTCGTAAAGGCCACGCGGCCGTTCGCGCTTATTTGGAAGTTGCCGGTAAACGACGGGCTGGCGATCGCCCCGCCGTTGTTTTCGTCGTATGCGAGAGTCACGCAATTCGCTACCTGCGCCGCGCAGCCCGGAGTGGTGCTCGCGACGGGGGTTAAGAGTCCCGCCAGAACGCTGGCATTGGCGCCATTCAGGCCTGTGCTGGTGGCGACGCCCGGCCCGCTGAGAGCCGAAGAAGCGTTGAACGTGGTGGTGGGCGACTGCAAGATCATTTCGCCGCTGAGGCGCGGATGAGTGGCATCGGTGGGATCGACGGCAACGAAGAAGATGTCGTCCGGCGTGACAAACCTGAAGACGTAAGTCAACGTGTAGGGCGACTTTCCGGGAAGGTCAAACGTAAAACTGGCGTCGCCTCGCGACCCGGAGTCGAAGGAGAAATCTCCCGATATTCCCAACGCAGGGCTGAACGCGCCGGCCTCGTTGTAATCGCCCGTCCCAGGCGTGATGCTGCCGATGCCGTCGGCGTGAATCACGCCTCCCAACACGGTGGGCGAGCCCGCGAGATCAAAGCCCCGGAACAGGAAAGCGTAGTTGCCGTTGAAAGCGCTGGCGCCGAAACTCGCCGAGTTCGCGGGCTTCATGATTCCCGCTCCGTGCGTCTGCAGAGTGTCGTTGTCCGCGTCGGAAGAATTGTTTTCGAAGAAACGGATGTTGCCACTGGAATCGAGCACGAGGTTGTAGTCCGTGGTGAGGGTCACGTTCAGCGAATTCGTCGCTATGATTTCCATGGTGCCGCGTCCATCCGTGCCGAGCGAGTAGGTGCCGGTCAAGCTCTGCCCGATGACCGCCCCTGAAACGCGGTTGCAGTCAAGACCGCCGCCTGTAATCTTTCCGTTGCCGTCCGCCACCACCGAGCCAACCAGCGCCACCGAGCCCTGCGAATCGAATCCGTTGAACAGAAAACTGTACGAGCCGCTGATGAGTGAGTTGCTGTTCGATCCGGCGGCGATCGAAATCGTGTATGAAGCTGACGTCGATACCGGCACGAATTCGGAGTCGGTCAGCTGTACCGTGAAAGTGGAACTTGTCACAAGGACGGGAGTTCCCGAAATCGCGGCGTTCGCGCGGAGAGAACGTGAGGCCGGATGGGAGCTGGCCGTTGGTGATTTGCCAGGTGTAAGGCGGTATTCCGCCGCTGGCAGTGAGCAAGGTCGAATACGGAGTCGCGGTGGTACCGCTCGGAAGCGACGCAGGCAAAATCGAAAGCGGCTGCGGCTCCTGAATCGAAATCGCCAATGGCTTCGATTGAATTTGCGGGTTGGGAAGCGTGGAGTCGGAAACTTGCACGGTGAACGTATAGGGGGTGCCACTCGCCGCCGTCGGCACGCCGGTGATCTGACCCGTGCCCGTGTTCAAAGCGAGACCCGGAGGAAGCGCGCCGCTTAGCAAGCTCCATTTGAACGGCTTTACGCCCCCTTGCGTGGTGATCAAGCGTGCCGTACGTATCGTTGACCAGGCCGGATTGCAGCGGCGAAACCGCCGTGATTACCAACGTTGGCGCCGGTGCAATGAAGATCGAATAGATCTGCTGCTGAGAAACCGGCTGCGTCGAGTCGTCCGTAACCTGGACTGTGAATACGGTCGGATTGGGCTGTCCCGCAACAGGACCTGAAGGTGTTCCGGTAATGGTTCCCGACTGGTTCAACGTCAGCCCCGGGGGAAGGCTACCGCTTCCCGGCGCCAAGGTGAATTTCAGCGGAGCCACACCTCCGGTAACGGGGATCGTCGTGCTGTAGGGCTGGCCATTGGAGCCGCATGCTATCTGTGTGCTCGTGCCGGTGCTGGCACACTGCGTGTTGGTTATCGTGAACGTGAGCGGAAGTTCCACCGTAATCGTAGCGGTTTTCGTCGCCGTCGAATTCGCGACGGCAGTAGCGGTCAGCGTAACGCTCAGCGAGCCGTCAGCCCCGCCGGGGCCGTGTACGTCACCGGATTCGACGTCAAACTGGAAAGAGTTCCGCATGTCCCGGTGAGACCGGGACTGCTATTGACGCAATTCGATCCGGTCAGCGCCCACGAAACGCCCTGGTTAAACAGGTCGTTTCCCAGGGTAGCCGTGAAAACCAATGGTTGGCCTTGGTCTATCGAGGAACTGCTCGGAGTTATATCGATCGTGATGGGCTCGCCGCCCGAGCTGCTGCAACTCTCGAACAGCACCACCGCGAGGCAAAGCAAAATCAGCGCCGCGGCAGCGCGCAGCCGTCCCAGCGACCTGCTCCAAACTCGCCGAGGTTCGTATGATTCTGCAGAAGCCCGCTTCATGCGGGCATACGCATTCGAGTTCTTCATATCACCTTAGGATGCTTCTGTTTGGACCCGCCCAGGCCGGAGTGAGGAGTACCTTTTGGGGACTCAGGATTTGAAAGCACAAATCCTGAAACCTTAGCGAAACCTCGGCACCGATGCCCAAAGGGAGTTGAATAACAAAACCGCCAGCCAGTGTCAACGCACCTCTCTTGGCCCATCGGAATCTATTGGTCTACCTTGCGCTGACGGACTGAAATGGAGAATGAACGAATATCCGGGCAGCTTAACCGGCACCCTGTAGTCCACTGCAAGGTTACGCCAGACGCTTCCGCGGTGCCTGTCGTTGAATTGTCACCTGATTAGGCTCGAGCGAATCCCTTCTTCCTTGGCTTTCCGAATGACGGCGTTCCGAGATCCTCATGCTGTTCGGCGAAGTAACCCGATGCGGACGGCGTTCTGCGCTGCGATGTCGCCCAAGTCTTCTTCAGATTCAAGATCGGCCAGTTCGCAGCGCGATCTGCCAACCTACCGCTACGGGCAACGCGAGGACAGCTACTCCCAGGATGAGTTTGGCTATCCCCTTCAAGCAATCGCTCGCCCGGGATCAAAAGCCACCGTCAAATCATGTTCCTAAATTGACGCACCTCGATCGGTTAATCAGAATCGAGACCAGGATCAGCTGACCATTTTACCCGAAACTGACTCACCCCTCGGTTTCGTTCGTCGTGAACGATCACCAGCTTTCAGGCATGTGGATGCCGAGATACCGCCGCTCGTTGCCTGCCTCCCGTGGCCGATGGGGGGTTCCCTCAACGCAGGGATCAGGGTGCGGGCGGTGGCAACGCCTGCGGCCACATCCTTGCATCTGAACGACACTTGTGCGATTTCTGTGTTCCGCGTGAGCCGCCGCTTTTCAAGTCACGCCAGTTTCTAGTATAAATGTTCGGCTCGGCAGACTCCTTAAGTCCTGCTGTTCCCTCTTACTCGGAGGAAAGCATTGATTGAAGTACAAGATTTAACGAAAGCGTATGGCTCGGTCACGGCTGTTGACCATGTTTCGTTCACGCGTCAACAAGGGCGAGATTCTCGGCTTTCTCGGGCCCAACGGCGCCGGCAAGACCACCACGATGCGCATCCTCACCGGATTCATGCCCGCAACGTCGGGCACGGCGCGCATTGCCGGGTTCGATGTGACCAGCGATTCGCTCGACGTCCGCCGCCACATCGGATATCTGCCGGAAGCGCCACCACTATATCCGGACATGACCGTCGAGGCTTATCTCGATTTCGTCGCGCGCATCAAGAACGTGCCGGCCGAAAGGCGAGCGGAGCGGATCACGGACGCGCTCGAGAAGACGAACCTCGTCGACAAGCGCCACGAGTTGATCAAGCGGCTCTCGCGCGGCTACAAGCAGCGCGTGGGAATCGCGCAGGCTCTGGTGCACGATCCTGACGTGATCATTCTCGACGAGCCGACCGTAGGCCTGGACCCGAAGCAGATCATTGAAGTGCGGAATCTCATCAAGAGCCTCGCGGGAACGCACACCATCCTTCTTTCCACGCACATCCTGCCCGAAGTGAGCATGACGTGCGACCGGGTGGTGATCATCAACAAAGGGAAGATCGCGGCCGTTGACACGCCGCAGAACTTGACGAGCCAGCTGAAGGGCGGCCAGCGGATCCGCCTGGAGGTTCAGGCGCCCGAAGCGCCGCTCCGCGAAGTCCTCGCGCAGGTGCCGGGAGCGAGCCGCGTGCAGGTGGAACCGGCGCGCAGCGACGGTCATCTGGCTGTGAATATCGAAGCCGCGCCCGGCAAGGACATTCGCAGCCAAATCGCCGCAAAGATCGTCGAGAAGGGCTGGGGGCTCTACGAACTTCGCGGCGTCAGCCTGAGCCTGGAGGATATCTTCCTCGAGCTGACCACCGACGATTCATCTCACGCGCAGCCGGCAAGCTAAGGAGCACACGAAACGATGCAAGGCTTTTACGCAATCTATCGCAAGGAGATGGGCCACTACTTTGTGTCGCCCATCGCTTACATTTTTATCGGTGTGTTCCTGATACTCAGCGGCGTACTTCTTCGACTTTTTCCTGCAGGCCGTCATTCAGCAGTCATTGTCCTCCGACATGCAGAGCATGCGCTTCGGCATGCCGCAGGACATCGACGTGCCGACGGAAGTGACTCGCGCGTTCTTCGGGCTGCTTTCCACGCTGGTGCTGTTCATCACGCCGATTCTCACCATGGGCGTATACGCAGAGGAGCGCAAGCGCGGAACGATGGAATTGCTGATGACGTCGCCTATCACAGAGATCGACATCGTGCTTGGCAAGTTCTTCGCTTCGCTCACGCTGTTTGCTCTCATGCTTCTTCCCACCCTCAGCTATCTGGTATTCATGAATCTTCGCAGCGAGCCCATCCCGCCGATGCGCGTGCTGCTTGCGGCTTATGCGGGAATCCTGCTGCTAGGCGGCTCGCTGCTGGCGCTGGGGACTTTCATTTCGTCCCTCACGGAAAACCAGATCATCGCGGCGGTGCTTACCTTTGCGGCCTTCCTTTTGATTTGGGTTCTCGACATCGGCCGCAACGCGTCAGGGCCGGTTGCTTCGGTCCTGACCTATCTTTCGGTGATACGGCATTATGAGGATTTCACGCGAGGCGTGATCGATACGACGGGGTTGATTTACTACGCCAGCTTCATCTTCCTGTTTGTTTTTCTCACTGTGCGCTCGGTGGATTCGATGCGCTGGCGGAGGGCGTAGGACATGGCCAAGCCCACCGGCAACGCAAAACCTTTCGAGATGAAGTGGACGCGCCAGCAGTTTGCCGAAATTGCGCTCAGCATCGGCGCGGCCCTGCTGATTGCCAGCTACATCCGCTACACGATCCAGGGAGAGATGCTTCGGCTCACCGAGATTCTGCTGATTGCCGGAGGAGTGCTTCTTCTGGCTTCGATCGTTCTCGGATTTCCGAATATTCGCGAGTACTTCTCGAAACGCTCGTCGCAGCTCGGCACGAACACCACGATTTTGACGCTGGGCGTCGTCGCGATCCTGGTGGTGGTGAATTATCTCGGGCAGGAGCACCACAAGCGTTTCGACGTGACCAGCGAGAAGCTCTATACGCTCTCCGATCAGACCAAGAAAATTGTGCAAGGGCTGAAGAAGGACGTCACGATCATTCGTTTTGGCAAGACCCCCGACCAGGGCCTGGACGATCTGATGGCCGAGTATAAGAACCTGAGCCCTCACATTAAATTCCAGAACGTCGACCCGCAGGAAAAGCCCGAAATTGCGAAACAGTATGGCGCAACGCACATGGGAGATATTGTTGCCGCCTCCGGAGACAGGAAAGAGCACATCGAGCCCGGAATGGGCGGGCGAGCCTTCCGAGCAGGACATCACCAGCACGATCATGAAAATCACTCGCGACAAAGTGAAAATGGTCTGCTTTGTGACTGGCCACGGCGAAAAGACGCTCAGCGGATAATGAAGGCGGGGGCTACAGCGCGGTGGATCAGGGTCTCAAAAGGGAAGGATTCAACACGAATTCGGTCAATCTGGTCTCAAGCGGCAGCGTTCCTTCCGATTGCGACGTCCTGGTAATTGCCGGGCCGACGAAGGCGCTATTCCCGCAGGAAACCGAGATGGTAAGCAAGTACCTCGACGAGGGCGGGAAAGCGCTCATCGAGGAAGATCCGATCAGCGAAAAGGCTCAGCAGAATCCGAATCTCGACTCGATCTATCAACCGTGGAACATCAACGTCGGCACAAACGTTGTCGTAGACGTGAGCGGCGTTGGTCGGTTCCTTGGAACCGGCCCAGCCGCGCCGGTGGTTATCGACTTCGGTGACAGCCCCATCACCAAGAATCTCAAGGGCGGCATGACGTTCTTTCCCGTTGGCGCGCACCGTTTCAATCGCCGATAAGAATAAGACCGAGCCGCTGGATACTGAGCTGCTGAAAACCTCAGCACGCAGCTTCACGATTCCAAATCTCGATCAAAAAGAAGTGAAGTTCGATCCGAAGACGGATACCGCCGGACCTCTTTCGCTCGGAGTCGCCGCTGATCGCGCCTCCGGAGGCAAGGAAGCACGGCTCGTGGTCATCGGCAATTCAGATTTCGCAGCGAACCAATTTGTGGGCTCGCAGGACAATGGCGACCTCTTCTTCAACACGATCGACTGGCTCGCGCAAGACGAGAACCTCATCTCGATCCGTCCGAAATCGCCCACGAATCGGCGCGTCACGCTGACGGAGGGCCAGTGGAGCATGCTGCGCTGGTTCGACTTGTTCTTCTTGCCGGGCCTGGTGATTTTCGCGGGAGTGTACATCTGGTGGAAACGCCGGTAGGGATCGAAGGTGCGAATTCCGGCAGGAATCGAACTCAAGACATCATGATCAAGAAATCGACTCTCATCGTCCTTCTCTGCGCGCTCGTTCTGGGCGGCGCGGTCTACTATTTCGAGTGGCGCAGCTCGAAGACAGTGAAGGCTTCCGAAGACACCTCGAAGCTTGCATTTTCAATGCAGGCAGACGACATCACGTCCCTCACGGTTTCGCATCCGGGCAAGACCGACCAGCCGCCGATCCGGCTCGACTATCACAATGGCGCATGGAGTATCGTGCAGCCGCTCGACACCGGCGCCGACCAGTCCGCTGCGCGCGGCATCACCGACGGCCTCGCAGCCGCGCGTATCTCGCAAACCGAGCCTGGAGCGCCGGACCGTCTGAAGGCCTACGGCCTCGCCCCGGCGCACGTTTCGCTCGAATTTCAGCTCAAGAATGGAACGAAGCACACAGTCTTGCTGGGCGACAAGGATTTCACCGGCAGTTCCGTTTACAGCGTGATCGACGGAGGAAAAGACGTTTCGCTTCTTCCGTTGTCACTCGATACCAGCGCGGATAAGCCCCTCGACGAGCTCCGCGATCGCAACGTGCTTCACATCGACGGCGGAAAAGTTGCCTCGTTCGAGCTCAAGAACTCGTCCGGCGATTTGTCTGCCGCGAAGGAAGGCACGAAGGACCAACCGCAATGGAAGTTCACGAAACCGGGCGGCGACATTCTGGCCGACGCTGAAAGTGTGAACGCGCTTCTGGCCGCCGTCGCCAGCAACGAAGATGACGTCGATTACGAGCGAGGCCCCCGACAATCTCGCGAAGTACGGCCTCTCGAATCCGGCCGTCACTTTCAGCGCGGTGGATGACGCCGGCCAGAAGCTCACCCTGCTGGTGGGCAAAAAGGAGGGAAGCGGCTATCTGGCTCGCGATGCTTCGCGCCCGATGATTTTCGTCATCAACGACGATTTGTACAAGAAGCTCTCGCAGACTTTCCCCGATCTCCGCGACAAGAACCTCGTCCACATCACCGAGAGCGACATCAGTCACATCGAGATTCACAACGCGAACGCGACGATGGCGGTCAGCCGCAAGCAGGGCAGCGACTTCGACTGGACAATCGATTCGCCCGCAGACGTAAAGGGCAAGTCCGCCGCCACGTGGAGAATCCTCAGCCCACTCAACTCCGCAAAGGCCGAGGAGGTGCTCGATCACCCGCCGGCCGGCATCGCTGCGAAGCTCGCGAAGCCCGCCATCGAAGTCGAGCTGACCGACAAGAACGGATCGAAACTGACGGTGAGAATTTCAACCGCGGACGGCGATTTCGTCTACGGGCAGACCAGCGCCGGCCCGTTTGTCTACAAATTCAAGAAAACTGCATTTGACGATTTGAACTTCAAGGCTTCGGATCTCGCATCCTGACGATGCGGATCCGGTTCGTTGCGGTTAGGCGGCCTCGTGGCTGGCGGCTGCGAGCGCCGCTTCGCTGGGCCAGGTGGCAAGGAGCAGAATTTTCCCACTAATGGGAGAAATATGAATGTAATAAACCAAGCCCGCATCCTCGATCTCGTAGAAGTCAGCGCGTTTTGGGTCGGGTGTGACTTGCGTTCCGCTGAATAGCAAGTTCCGGAGCATCGTCACGATTTCTACCGGATGATTCCGCACGTCCTCGATCTGCATTTGGCGTTCCAGCGCCATCACCATAACTCCCTCCGCCCACTTCCTTCACTCTCTATATTACGCCTGGAGAAACGGAAAAGTTCCAGCCTTATGAAACTTTCCCGTCACCTAACCATCACATCCTCAGGCGTACACATTAGACGCGTGGGCCGGCCCAAAGTCTCAGCTTTTTGGCCCCGTGGTTTGTTCTCGGTTGTTCGGCCCATGCGGTTTGCGAACTGGGGAAAGCCGCTTACATTGGTGAGTTATAATGTTGGGACAAATTGCTCGTGTTGCAACCAGCACATCGTAATACTGTCGGGGTTAACTCTTAAATTGCTACTTGCGCGACCGGGGCAAAGTGCGATATTTGGTTAACACCAAAGCAACGTGTTTTCGAGGGCTCATCCAACGTGAAGAAGAACAAGGCAAAGAGAACGACGCGGCTCTACCGGGATCGGCGGCGCAAACACCGGCACTGGCAGGTGACCGTGTACTATCACGACGGCGAGAGGTTCGCGCGAGTTTATATCGATCGTGAACGCGCCGAGCACTTTGCCGAACGTCAAAAAAAATCTCCCGTTGTAAAAGCGACTCGCATCCTCGAAGTGGACTAAAGCGGGGTTTGGATTTAGCCCGTTTTGGTGGGTGGAGCGCTGGCGGCGGTTTGGCTATTTTATCCAAACTTGCGCCGCGGCACTACTCTTGTGGCTGTCCGCCCACGCATGCTATAAAAGACCTTCCAGGCGGGATTCGTATAGTGGTAGTACGCGACCTTGCCAAGGTCGAGGCGAGGGTTCGATTCCCTTATCCCGCTCCAGTCTCCTAGTGACAAATCTTCATTAGCGGTGCCGTTCTCCTGATATTGGCGTTCCCTTGGAAGCCGTATAAAGCACTGAGGGGTGCAACGGTGGTTCCGGATCATCAATCCGCGACTCGAGGGCAAACTGCCATTGCCGCATTGTTGCTGATCCTGATGGCCGTTCTGGCTGGCGGAGCTGTCTTCCGCGAGTCGATTACGATCGATGAAGTGGCGCATCTCGGCGCCGGCGTCAGCTACTTGCAAAAGCTTGATATGCGGATGAACGAGGAGCACCCGCCCCTGGCCAAAGTGCTGGCTGCAGCACCGCTGGTCGTGCGCGGAGTGCGTGCTGACTATTCAGATCTGTCCTGGTCGTTTAGCGGAAAAGCGTCTTCGCGGAAATGCTGGGGCAGTGGTCCTGGGGACACTCGGTTGCGGTGCGCTGGAACGACCCGTATTCGACCATGTTCTGGGCCCGCATGCCGATGCTGCTGCTAACGCTGGCGCTGGGTCTCGCGCTGTATGTTTTCGGCTCAAGACTTGGAAATGCTTGGGGTGGATTGCTATGTCTCGCCGCCTACGTGAGCACGCCTGCATTTCTGGCGTTCGGACCACTGGTTCTCACGGACATCGCAGTAGCGCTTTTCTGTCTGCTCACAATTTGGGCTTTCGCGGAGATGTGGCGGTCGCCGGACCGCGGCACCCTCCTGCGATTCGCTTTCGCGCTCAGCGGTGCGCTGCTCTCGAAATTTTCCTCCGGGCTACTCCTGTTTGGTTTCCTTGCTTTCGTGCTCAGCTTGCGCTGGCTCCCCGTCGCAGGTCAGCCCGACGGACCGCGACGAACTCCGCCAATGGAGGCGCGTCCGGCGCCGCTATCTGGGGAAGGGCATATTGCTGGCCGCTTTGATCGTGTACGCGGTTTATTTCGTCTTGTCGTGGAACCAGCCGACGGATTCGCTTGAGTTGCTCGGCCATGGATTCGCTGCGTTGGTGCTGCGGCGCCTGTTGATGCCGCCGTGGATTTACCTTCGCGGTCTCGCGCTGTTTGCCCTCACGTCCAGTCGCGCGACTTTCATACTCGGCCATGCGTATCCGCACGGTGTCTGGTTCTATTTTCCGGTCCTGTTCGCTCTCAAATCGACCCTCGCTTTTCTCGCTCTACTGATCCTTGCTGCGGCGGTCGCCGTCGTCGCGAAACGGAAACTCGCGCGAAATCCCTGGGTCTCGGAAGGAATGGAGTTCCACTGGCGCGCCCTGTGGGTCTTCCTTTTGGTGTTTGCCGCCGCCTGCATGCTGAGCCGGCTGGACCTCAGCATCCGGCACTTCACGGTTCCGATCACTCTGCTGATCCTGATGTTGGCGCCGCTCCCTCGCGTCCTCGAACAGCTTAGACAGGCACGCTGGCCTGCTGCTCGAATTGCAATCGGGTTGGTCGTTGTGCTCGCATGTGCGTCCCTGGCCACCGTCGTTCGCGCGTATCCCTATTACTTTCCTTTTCTCAATAGTCTGAGTTTCGGCCGCCCAGGCTACTTGCTGTGAATGATTCCAACCTCGACTGGAACCAGGCGCTTCCCGAAGCGGAACGTTTCGTTCAGCGACACGGCCTGCAGCACGTGCTGCTCGACGAGTACGGCTTTTCAGACCCGACGGTCTACGTGCCGCAGGCGCAGTTCTGGAACTGCCAGCAGCCTTCGCCGGCCGACGCAGGCCAACGTGCGATCGTTTCCGCAAGCATGATCGAAGACGGGCACAACTGCCTCTGGCTGATGAACTATCCTCACGAATCGCTTGCCGGCGGCAGCATGTACGCGTTCGAGCTTCCGCCGGCGATTCCTGCGGCCGGCGCCCCAGGTGGGCCGCCGCTGCCGGCTGACTACCACACTTTCGGCGGCACTCCCGAGCGACATCGATTTTCGCCTCATGTTTTACGATTGCGTCCGCGACCCGAATCAGCTTCAGCCCTTCCTTGATCAGATCATGGCAAAGTACGCACCGCAGTTCCGAAGAAGCACTGACGTCCAGGCCAGCCGCGGTTCTGGCGGCTCGCTGCGGGGCGTGCTAGAGTCTCACTCCCAACCCATGCTGGCGTATCTTTGCGGTCCGATCGAATTCGCGCAGGACGGCGGACGTCTCTGGCGCCGTAAGCTCGCGCCGTTTTTGCGCGAGACGCTTGGGCACCGCGTGTACGATCCCGCCGAAGACGAGAAGAAGAATCTTACCGACGAAGAATCCGCCCATTTTCGTTCCTGGAAGGCTTCCGACCCCGACCGGTTTCGCCGCGTCATTCGCAAGATCATTGCTTTTGACCTCGACCTGATCGAAAACAAGGCGGACTACCTCATCTGCTATTGGGACAGCGAACCGGGCGCGCAAAGCGGGGGTACTTCCGCCGAACTTACATTCGCGCACCGTAAGGGAATTCCGGTCTATCTCGTCACACCACAGCCTATCGAGCAAATCAGCGGCTGGATGCTCGGCTGTTCCGACCAGCTCTTCTCGTCGGTGGAGGAACTGAAGAAATTTCTCTCCGCCCGCTTCTCCCGCGAAAAGCAAACCGAACTTTGGAAAGCATTGACGCATACTCTGCCACACGGCTGCTGATAAAATCCCGTTCGCATGGACAAGATAATCGTCGCGGTGGGCAGCACGCGCCGGCCGAAGCTCAACGCCGTCTGGGAGGCGCTCACAGTCTTCGGCCCAACCCTGAATGACAACGCGCAGTTCGACATCGCCGCAGTGGAAGTTTCCAGCGGCGTTCGCCACACGCCTCTTTCGCGCGAAGAGATGATGACGGGCGCTCGCCATCGCGCCGAAGCGCTCGTTCGCATCGCGCGCGAAAAAAGCGAGCCGTGGAGATATTTCGTCGGCCTCGAAGGCGGCTTCGATGTGATTCACGCGGATGGCGCGCGCTGGGTGTTTCTCGAGAATTGGGCTTACGTCACCGACGGCAGCCACAGCGGCGCGTTCGGCCAGTCGGGAGCGGTGCTCGTCCCCGAACCGCTCGCGAAACGCGTAGTCGACGAAGGGATCGAGCTATCCGAAGCAGTGGACGCTTTCGCCGGAGGCCGCGGGATTCGCGACGCCCAGGGCGCCTGGGGCGTCCTGACGCGCAACATGATCACGCGCCAGGATGCATTCCGCGTGGCCGTCATCAACGCCTTTGCTCCGTTCTTCAATCGCGGGCTTTACGCGAGCGAAGCCGCCCGTTTGTTAACGTTAGGCCGTCGCGGCGCGTCTATCGGGTGGTAAGGAACAGAAGACATGAGCCTTGGACACAGCTCTTGGATGTGTTTCGCCGGCGATCCGGGATTCGGCGCTTCGCGATTCTGTGCCTGGTTGTCGACGGCCCTGGCGTTCCCATTTCTTACCGCGTCCTCGTCGCGCAGTTCTTCGGAGAAGCCCTCCGACAAAATCCAGGACGCGCCTCAGCCGATCTACTCGGAGAATCCGAACGATCCCTGGAATCGCATTTTCTATCATCTGTTCACCCGCCGAATCGAAGTGCGCGTCTCTGAACGAATACCCCGAGGCGGCGCCTTTCACGGAGTTCCGGCAAGGCTCACGCCGACTCATCAGCACGCGTACTTTCGAACGGCTCGAGATTGGCGACCGCGCGATCGACCCGTTGTACCCCAACTTCTTCAACGACACGGGTGCTCGCAGGGTTTTGACTGAACCGGCATACTCGGCGCTCGTGAAGGCGCTGCAGGAGGCAGTCAGCGAGAGCGCGAATCGTTCCGCGGTCGCGAGGGCGCTGATGCAGAGCGATCTCTGGTCTGCCTACGACCAGCTCTACGGCGAATACACGCAGCCGGATCAGAGCGAACTCGAACAACACAGGCGCGTAATCGCCGACTTGTTGGGCCACTTGATCAAGAAAATTGCGCTGACGCCTGAAGAAATTCGGTCGCTGCCCGACAATTATTCCGCTGCGGCGGGCCGTCAATCGCTTCCCGACCTCTTCGCCAAGGACAGCGGCTGGATTGAAATCCTGTGGTTTCCCCACCGCATGCACGAAGAGGCGGCAAACGATCGCCGGGTCGCTCGCGTCTTTCTGAAGCCTACCCACCCCACGCGCGACCTGCAGAAATTCGTGAACGCACAGCGCGAGGAAAATGGCGATCCGATCCGCGATCTCGACGGCGTGGCGCTGATCATGCAACTGCTGTTGATCGACACGCAGGGGAAGTTGACGCCCACAACGCTCACGACCGACGTGCAGGTTCGGCTTTTCGAAAAGAGTGCCGCGGGCTCTTTCAAGGCAGCGAAGGTTCAAATGGCCGAAATTAGCCGTCGCCTTTTTATCTCCGACCCGGCGTCGGGAGGGTTGGCCCCGGAGGCGGAAGACTCACCAGCGTACTTTCCTGTCGCCGGAAACGACTATTCGTTCGCGTCGCCGCAAGTGATCGTCGAAGGACCGCCGATTCAGGTTCATTTGAGGACTCGCTGCGCTTTTTGTCACGGCGACGATTTGACGCAGGTGATGACGTTTAGTATCGCGCTGCCTCCGCGTTTTCTGACGCCACCGCTAAGGCAACTCGATCCCGCTGCCAACCGCGAGGCGGATGATGTCGTCTCGCGAAAAGAAAAAGCGTCGGGACTTCAGGGCCTTGACGCACGTATTTCGCAAGCGCCTGGGTGGCGCTGGCCTTTCGGCTTCTTCTTTTTGTAATCGGAACAGCCGCCTCAATTTCCGCACCGTGTTGTGCTAGCCTAGGCGCGGAGGCAATGACGCGTGGACATCGTGAAGGGCAACATGGGCTGGATCGAGGTGGTCGTCGGACCGATGTTCTCCGGCAAGAGCGAGGAACTGATCCGGCGGTTGCGTCGCGCGGAATTTGGCAAGCAGCGCGTGCAGATCTTCAAGCCTGTGATTGACCAGCGCTACGCGAAAAACGGAATCGTCTCGCACTCGGGCCTCGAGATCGCGTCCGAGCTCGTCCAGACCGGCCACGACATTCTCGAGAAGGTGGCCCCGCGCACCGAAGTGATCGGCATCGACGAAGCGCAATTTCTGGGCGACTCGGTGGTGGATGCGTGCACGAAGCTCGCCGACCTGGGCAAACGCGTGATCGTCGCCGGCCTCGATACTGACTTCATGGGACGCCCGTTCGAGCCGATGCCGCGTCTTTTGGCCGTGGCGGAAGAAATCACCAAGCTGCTCGCAATCTGCATGCGCTGCGGCAACCCAGCCGTGCACACCCAACGCCTGGTGGCATCGGATGAGCTTATCGTCGTCGGAGCGGGCGGAATGTACGAGGCGCGCTGCCGCCGCTGCTTCGAACCCTTCCTCGCGCAGCAGCGAATCGAGGAGAAAAAGGAAAAAACGGCCAACGCCGCAGCAGCGAGCGCCGCTTCCTGATCTCGGTAGGCGGCACGCGAATCGCCATTGGCATCGCCTGCCCAAAAGCCCTAAAATAGACCCTCAGGACGACGATGTATCTTCGCTCCACCCTCTTGCTCGCGGTCGCGCTCGTCATGAGCGCGGATTTACCGGACGTTTCTCACTTTCGCTCGCCTGTCCCCGACGAACTCGATCTGAGCACCCTCGGCCATTCTCCCGCTTCGGACCTGTTCGTGTGGGTAGTTCAGCAGGCCAAGAGCAAGCCGAGCGAGATGGGTGAGCAGTCGAAGCTGACCATCATCCGCTTCGTTGACGGCGAGTTCGCGAAAGCCACTCAGCCGCTTCCCCACGAAAAGTCAGGCTACAAGATCGCCGTCGGCAAACCGCTCGATCTAAAGGGCCTCGAGGCAGAAGTGAGACGCGAAGGCTCGATCGCGGGCCCCGGCGACACCGTCCAGATCACGAATATCGAGTTTCGGGGGAAGGAAATTGCGGTGCAGATCAACGGCGGCGGGCGAAAGAAATTCCACATCCGCGACCATCTGCAGATTGGCATGGGTGGCAATACCCCCCCTCCCCAGACCGGCGATATGCATCCTGAGGAGGGCCGGGGCACGACGCTGATTCTGGACTACGGCCGCGCCCTGCCCGACCTGAGCCCGGACGACGTGAAGCACGATCTCTCCGTCATGCTCGATTTTTCGAAGGAGCGGTCAGCCACCGTGAATTGGATTGATACGCTGCCGCCCGAGATTCAGCAGGCGATCAAAGACCATCGCGCGTTGGTGGGCATGGACCAGGAGATGGTGATCGCGGCGCTTGGCCGCGCCGAGCGCAAAGTGCGCGAACGCGACCCCAATGGCAACGAAACGGAAGATTGGATTTACGGCAATCCGCCCGCGAAAACCACCTTCGTCACGTTTATCGGCGACAAAGTTGTTCGCGTGAAGGTGTTCAACGATGCGGGCGTGACCAGCGCGAATTGACTTTTCTTCCGGCGTGCCCTAGCATCTTTTTGTTCGAGAGAAATACGCTAAGTCCTTCGGGCAGATGACCATAATGGCGTTTGTGACTTTCGTCACAACCGCCGGCGGCACGCATCACAGCGCCCAAACTTGAATCACTGCACGATGTAACCGTCGCGGCCGATGTTATAACACGGCCGCGCAAGCCCTGGCAGACCTGCAGATAGGGCGCCAGACAACCCCAGGGAATTACCGGTCCGTTTCAGGCGGGCGGAACGATTTGTTGCAAGGCACTTATTCCTTCAGGGAGGACGCATGGCTGTTAAGGTTGGCATCAACGGATTCGGACGTATCGGGCGGAACATTTTTCGCGCCACAATGGGCGACCCATCGATCGAGATCGTCGCGGTGAACGACGTTACGGACTCGAAGACGCTCGCCTATCTGCTGAAGCACGATTCGATTCTGGGCAATCTTCCGAACGAAGTTACATACACCGACGACACGATTTCGGTGGACGGCAAGAGCTTCAAGGTTTTCAAGGTGAAGGATCCCGCCCAGCTGGATTGGTCTTCAGTGGGCGCGTCGATCGTCATCGAATCGACGGGCCTGTTCACGACGGGCCCGGAGGCGAAGAAGCATCTTCGCGGCACGGTGAAGAAAGTGATCATCTCCGCGCCGGCCACGGACCCCGACCTTACGCTGGTGCTCGGCGTGAACGACAAGACGTACGATCCGGCGAAGCACAACGTGATCTCGAACGCCTCTTGCACCACGAACTGCCTGGCGCCTGTGGCCAAAGTGATTCAGGACAATTTCGGAATCACCGTCGGCACGATGACGACGATTCACTCGTACACGAACGATCAGAAGCTGCTCGATTTGCCGCACAAGGATCTTCGTCGCGCGCGCGCGGCAGCGCTGTCCATGATTCCCACCTCCACCGGCGCTGCGAAGGCGCTGCACCTGGTGATCCCGGAACTCAAGGGGAAGCTCGATGGATACGCGATGCGCGTCCCGACGCCGAACGTGAGCGTCGTCGATCTCACGGTGATCACCGAGAAGCCGGTGACGGCCGAGAGCGTCAACGCCGCGTTCAAGCGAGCCGCCGATGGCCCGATGAAGGGAATCCTCGGTTACACGGAAGACGAAGTGGTGTCGATCGATTTTCGGGGCGATCCGCGGTCGTCGATTGTGGACGGGCCTTACACGCGCGTCGTCGGGACGAATTGCCTCAAGGTGCTCTCGTGGTACGACAACGAGTGGGGATATTCATCGCGGTGCAAGGATTTGATCAAGATGCTCGCGAAGGGGCTGTAAAGGCGGGATTGGCCACAGAGGCACAGAGGCACAGAGAAAAGCAGAAGGGATCAGGTGTCAGGGATCAGGTTTCAGGTGCGGCGGCATCGGAGTTAGCGGGCGGGTTTGAAACCGGACCCCTCAGCGGCTAAAGCCGTGCCCTGACGTAATTGCCTGGACGAAAAATGAACAAATTATCGATTCGTGATTTGAAAATGAGCGGGCAGCGTGTGTTTATCCGCGTGGATTTTAATGTGCCGCTCGACGGAGGCAAGGTCTCCGAGGACACGCGCATTCGCGCGACGCTTCCTACGCTGCGGCTTGCAATCGATGCGGGCGCGCGGTTGGTGCTGGCTTCGCATCTCGGCCGGCCGAAAGGCAAACCGGACCCGAAATACAGCCTAAAGCCGGTGGCGGCGCGCTTGCAGGAGTTGCTCGGCAAGCCGGTGCAATTTGCGGCCGATTGCGTGGGCGCCGAGGCGGAAGCGAAGAGCAAAGCGCTCGGGAACGGCGACGTGTTGCTTCTCGAAAACGTTCGCTACCATCCCGAGGAAGAAAAAAACGATCCCGAGTTTTCGAGGCAGCTTGCCGTGCTGTGTGACGGAATTTTCGTTTGCGACGCGTTTGGTTCGGCGCATCGCGCCCACGCTTCCGTTGTGGGAATCACGAAGTTCGTGCGCCAGGCCGCCGCGGGGCTGCTGATGGAAAAGGAGCTCGCGTATCTGGGCAAAGCCATCTCGAATCCCGACCGGCCGTTTGTGGCCATTCTGGGCGGCGCGAAAGTGTCGGACAAAATCGAAGTTGTGCGGAACCTGATGAAGCTGGCCGACGCGATGCTGATCGGCGGCGCGATGGCTTACACATTCTTGAAATCGCAGGGCAAGCCGGTGGGGAAGTCGCTGGTGGAAAACGACAAACTCGACCTCGCTCGCGACCTGCTGCACGAGGCGGAATCCCGCCGATTCCGGCTGGTTCTTCCGGTGGATCACGTCCTTGCGGAATCGCCCGATTCCACGGTGACGAAAATCACGGATATCGACCAGACGCCCGAAGGCTGGATGGGCCTCGACATCGGCCCCAAGACAATTGCGCTGTTCGAAAAGGAAATTGCCAGCGCGCGCACGATTGTGTGGAACGGTCCGCTGGGAATGTTCGAGAAGCCCGCATTCGCGCAAGGAACGCTGGCAATGGCCCGCGCTGTGGCTGCCGCTACGGCTAAAGGTTCGACGTCGATTATCGGCGGCGGCGATTCGGTCGCGGCCGTGGAGCAGGCGGGCGTCGCATCACAAATCTCGCACATCTCAACGGGCGGCGGCGCGTCGCTCGAATTCCTCGCGGGCGACAAACTGCCCGGCGTCGAAGCTCTTACCGACAAGCCGTAGCCGGCAAACCAAAATTAGAGATTGTCTACCCCCCATCTAGTCCCCGTTCGAGCCAGTATTCGGTCGGGTTCTAGTACGGCAAATGATTGCATAACAATGTCGGCTCCTCGACCCGAGTAGGCTGTGGTTTATCGACGACCGCAGGCTCGGGAGAAAGGAGCCGAACATGATGATTATAGGCGTAGATTACCACCCGAGCTTTCAGCAGATTGCATTCGTTGTAGAAGAGACGGGTGAGTGTGGTGAACAGGAACTGAACCACAGTGATGGACAAGCAGAGAAATTCTATCGAGACCTGAAGCAGCGAGGAATCTGCGTGCGGGTAGGAATGGAGGCTACCGGATATTCACGCTGGTTCGAGCGGCTACTCGCTGAATTAGGTTTCCAGCTGTGGATCGGCGATCCAGCGGAGATCAAGGCCAAGCGAGTGAAAAAGCAGAAGAACGATCGCAATGATGCTCGACTCCTACGCCGGCTGATGCTGGAAAATAACTTCCCGCAAATCTGGGTACCGAGCCCGGAGAATCGAGATTTGCGACAACTGCTGTGGCACCGGCATCGATTGGTGCAGATGCGCACGCGGATCATGAATCAGTTGCAGGCGTTGGCCATGAACGAGGGCTATCGCTGGAAGAAAAAGCTGTTCAGCGAACAGGGGCGAGCACAGTTAGAGAAGCTCACGTTGGCTCCTTGGGCCAGTCGACGCCGGCAAGAGTTGTTGGAGTTGCTGGACCGTATGAATCCGACGATTGAAGAGCTGACGGCCGCCGTCGAGCGGGAAGCCAGAAAGCGACCCGAAGTTCTGCGACTGATGACCCATCCCGGTGTTGGTCCGCTTACGGCACTGGCCTATGTGTTGATCATCGGAACTCCGACTCGGTTTCCTCGTGGCAAGCAGATCGGCACCTACGTGGGGATGATTCCGAGTGAGGACTCCAGTGCTGGCAAGCAACGGCTAGGGCACATCAGCAAGCAAGGCAGTTCCTTGTTGCGCTTCTTGCTGGTGGAGGCGGCCCAAGCAGCAGCGCGTATCCATCCTGACTGGAGACGTCGGTACATCCACCTGGCGATGCGTCGACACAACAGCATTGCCAAGGTAGCGATGGGACGCAGGCTGGCGATCCGGTTGTACTGGATGTGGCGGAATGGATGTGAGTATTCGCAGTCGTTAGAGTTCGGTTCGCACGCGGGACAGCTCGGTACCGGACATGGCGTGCACTAGAAGCGCCGTGCAAATGAATGGGCATCCCGCTCCCTGAAGAGGGAGTTTGAACGAGTAATCATGGTCGAAGTCTTGATCGAAGAGATGTTTAGGTCGGACCGAAGCCGACCGCTCGATTACGAACGAGCCGTGGCCGTCGATGCAGGGGGACAAAGCGAAAGAAACGAAAGAGGAAAACTCTTTTAGGCAAAAAGAAAGAAGTGTCTGCAAAAAGAATTTGACAGGGCCGACATTGTTAGAGATGTCCGGTAATCCGACTACACGGGACTTAGGCGATTTTTGTCGGAGAGCAATCGAAAGGCTTGGCGGCGTATCCCATGTAAAGAATTTTCAGATCGTTGCTTTCGACGAGCTTAAACCTTTGGCCAAGCTCTTTGTAGCCGATTTCGCCTTTCGCTCTTTTTCGCAGCAAGCTAATCATCTTGAGGATGCCTACTTCCGGCGATGTGCCACGAAATTCCTTGAACTCGAATCCCGCCTGCGCAAGCAATTCTCTTAATTCTTCGGGCCGGATAAACATTCTCCACTCATGAAGCCGAAGCGGCATGAAGGCTGTGCTCTTCCATTCCTGCCAGATCTTGATCGCCACTAGCTTACTGACAAAGGTGCGATTGAGCGTGTCGAAAAAGAATACGCCGCCCGGTTTCGTTACTCTATAGATTTCGCCGATCACTTTCGGCAAGTCACGAACGTGCTCCAGCACGTCACAACAATAAACGACCGGATACGAGTTGTCGGCAAATGGAATGGATTCGCCGGTCCCCTGCTGGTACTGAATGGACAGCCCCGCGGATTGCGCATGTAGTCTGGCCGTGGTCAGCGATTGTTCCGAGGGATCAATACCAGTGACCCGAAAACCCATCGCGGCGAATTCTTCCGCAAGGATGCCGCCACCACAGCCTACATCCAGCGCCGACGCGCCGTGATAGTCGAACTTGAGCACTTCATTGAGCAGCCTTCGAAAATATCCGACACGTGCGGGATTAACCGACGACTTGAGTAAGTGCAGACACTGGTTTTCATCCCACCAGGTGTTGCCCTGCTCGTTATACACGGCATTGTTAATCTGCCTGTAGACCTTATCCGAAGTGGCTTGCATTTGTTGCGGCTCCGTCTTAACTGGGATTTATCCTCTTCTGCTCGCATGGAAACGGACGCAGCGCCCTCGTGACGGGGTTCTCGAACCCCTACTGCGATCGGCGTAAGGTCCGGCCGGTCGTGCGGGTCGGTGCGCGACATGCGACGGGAGTCTCGCATACAGGAAGTATGGTCGGCAATCCGGAAGTTACGGCCACAGTCCTGATAAACGCGGTGCATTCAATGGGTCGACGCAACACTCAGGTCGAGCCCCGCTTGCATTGAAAACAAAGGCCAAATCGCTGGCTAGGGTTAGATCAGCCGGAACACTGCCCTGGCTAGGTTTTGACCGAGTACAGCCCAAACAGACCGCTTCTCTCAGGAAAGCATTGTCCAATCAACGCATTGGATGGTGTTGCGTCGACCGTCTGAACTGGCAGCCGTTACCGGAAAATTGGGGTTCTAGTACGGCGAATGTCCGGTTATCCGACTACACGTCCACTCGTGCCCTGTAGCTATTACTTTTCTTCGGACATCGCTCTAGTCGTGACCAGGCCTACGTGGACGATCCCCGCTACCCGCATGATGTCAATCGCTCGCGCCACCTGTGCGAACGGAACTTCCTCTGCACCCTCGACGAAGGCCACCTTATCAGCGCGCCGCTGAAAAATGTCAGAGAGGCGCGTGCCGAGCGCACTCCAGTCTGTCTCGTCCTGGTTAATCAAGACCTCCCCGCCTCGCATCACCCGCACCACCACCATATAGGGATCGGCCAGTTCGAGCTTCGATTGCGGCGGAGGCGGCTGGGGAACGAAGGTGGGCAATCCATTTGACACTTGCGGCGTGATCACCATGAAGATGATGATCAGCACTAACAACACGTCAATCAGCGGAACAATATTGGGGTTCGAAACCAGCCCGTCTTTACTTCCACCAATCGCCATTCCCATGGTCAAGACTCCTTCTCGTCATGCCCGCCGTGCCAATCCGAGCCATGCGGTCGTGACGAATCGTTTGCAAGTTTGTTCGCCTGCATTTTTGACACCGCCGCTCGCGGTTTGTGCCGTAGGGGAGCGGCTCGTTACACTGAACTAACGGGGTAACCGTACATTTCCCGCGAATGTCCGGTTTCGCGACTAATCGACCAATATGCTCTTAGCAGGTTTGAGCCGGGCGCAGGATTTGCTGGGAAGTTCTGCTCCGCTTTGTGACCGGGCATTTTCACCTCGCTGCAAGAAACGGAAAAAGCAACCGGCCGGTTCAGGTCCAAGTTGGCAGTTACCATCTCGTGTAGTCGATCTCGTGCAAAGCAGATGCCCGCAGTGTCGCTTGATAAACTCAATTCTTACCGGCGAACGTTTCGGAGCTTGCCGCGAATGCCAACGGTGCAGCCAAGCTTAGGTGCCACGAATGGTCCCCAAGATTCCGGAACGGAAGTCAACACACGCAAATCTGATGTTGTAGCCGCGATCGTTTACTTAGCCTCCGCACTGGCCCTGGTCGCACTTTTCCGCTTCTACTACTTCTCGATTCCCTCGCTGCTTGCGACAGGTTTATTAGTTGCCGCCCCGATTTTTGTTTTTGCGGCACGAAGGTTCGCTGACCTGACCGCGTTGGCCGGTACTCTTCTCGCGTGGCCTTGGTTCCAAGCGACGGTGTTTAACAGGTGGTTGTTCAGCCGATGGTTGGTATTCAATATGCTCGGCACCGGCTCCGATTTGCACCGCCAGTTTCTTTTCGCTGGCGCGGAAATCGTGCTCACCAGCATCCTGGCGGCCGCGACGGCGTGGTCCGTGCTACGTCTCACGCCGAAAGGTTGGCGCTTCGGCAGCCTGCCGGTGCGAAATCGAATATGGCCTGGGTTTGTCGCTACTCTGCTTTTCGTTGTAGTTTGGTACGTAAGGGCTGTAACTCCATATCAGATTCCAATTTTCGATCTTCATGACATACCGCCTAGGTTAGTTGTCTTGCATGTCGAAAAGCACGGACTTCGCTTTCACGAAACGAGTTTAGCGGTCTACCGCGATGGCCAATTCCTCCTCGTGCACGATGACCACAGGCTCTTCCAATACAGTTTCCAGCGCAGCATGTCCAAGGGCGTGATCGCACAAAAATACTTTGAATTCCTCAACAGCCTGGCAGACTCCCCTCCGGCATTTGTCGGGTCGAATGTCCCGTACTACATTCCACCTCGCACATGGAACGCGGAGGGGTGGTTTGTTTATGTAGGGGTCGGACGAAAGCCGATCAGTATGCAGGTTTCGGTCGTACCGAAAAGCGTTTTGGACTTGTTCCGCGATGCCCAGGCATCGCCGCCGGAATGGGTGAGGCAACAGACGCGGAGGGATATCTGCTTCGGCTTCTGCTACGACCCTACTTACTAGGAGCCGAGTGCTAGCCCGGCGGCTCCGCGATTTCTAGCCACCTCGCGGCCTTCGGCCCACGAACGCAAGATAAATATGACATGCGAGTGGACGTGTAACGCGGTTACCGGAAAATTGGGGTTCTAGTACGGCGAATGTCCGGTTATCCGACTACACGTCCACTTGCATTACTTCCGGTTAGCCCGTCACTCGCCAAGTGGGAAATTCTTTACGACATGGCTCTACACTGCGCGCCCTTTAGTGCGTAGTTGCATTCTCGCGCTCGTTCCACATGCGTTTTCCAGGATGCATCTGGCGGGGAGCGAATCCCTAAGCTGCGCTTGGGTTTGACCAACCTTTTTCGTTGTAGAATTGCGGCCCAATGGCACTGTCCTCCGGAGTTCGGTTGGGACCCTACGAAATCTTGGACGCGATTGGCGCGGGCGGGATGGGCGAAGTCTACCGCGCACGGGATACGCGGCTGGACCGCACCGTGGCGATCAAGATTCTGCCGGCACACCTTTCTTCCGATCCGGTGCGCAAGCAGCGGTTCGAGCGCGAAGCCAAAACCATCTCCAGCCTGAATCATCCGCACATTTGCGTGTTGCATGACGTAGGGCAGCAGGACGGGATCGATTACCTGGTGATGGAGTGCGTCGAAGGAGAGACGCTGGCGAAGCGGCTCGAAAAAGGGGCGCTGCCGCTGGAGCAAGTGCTGAAGTACGGGATGCAGATTGCGGACGCGCTGGACAAAGCACATCGCAGCGGCGTGGTCCATCGGGATCTAAAGCCCGGCAACATCATGTTGACGCCTACGGGCGCGAAGCTGCTGGATTTTGGCTTGGCCAAACCCACCGCGCCACTCTCCAGCGCCGCGACGCTTACGGCGGCAACGCGAAACTCGCCGGTGACTGAGCAGGGCACGATCGTCGGCACATTTCAATACATGTCGCCGGAGCAGGTCGAGGGAAAAGAACTCGACGGCCGCAGCGACATCTTTTCGCTTGGTGCAGTGCTGTACGAGATGCTGACGGGCCAGCGGGCGTTCGAGGGCAAGAGCCAATTCAGCGTGGCCTCCGCGATCCTCGAAAAAGAGCCCGCGCCGATCAGCGCGATGAAACCGATGACCCCGCCGACACTGGATCACGCGATTCGGCGCTGTCTTGCGAAAGATCCGGAAGAGCGCTGGCAGACCGCGCGCGATTTGATGCTGGAACTGAAGTGGATTGCGGAAGGAGGGTCGCAGGCAGGCGCAGCTGCTCCGGTGGTTTCCCGCGGCAAGTTTCGCGAACGCATGGCCTGGAGCTTGGCGGGCCTGCTGACAGTGGGCGTGGCTGTTCTTGCGTTCGTTTACTTCCCCCGGAGAATGCCGGCTCCTCTAGCGCAAGTGCGTTTTCAGATTTCGCCGCCCGAGAACGTGAATGTTGTCCCCGGTAGCCCGTTCACAATTTCGCCCGACGGCCGCCAGCTGGCTTTCTACGCAACAGGCTCGGATCGTGTTCAGCGCCTGTGGGTCCACTCCATGGATTCTCTCGGAGCTCGATCCCTCGCTGGTTCAGAATCGGCCAGCTACGCCCCGCTGTTCTGGTCTCCGGATAGCCGGTTCATCGCTTTTTACGACGCAGGAGCACTCAAGAAGATTGACATCTCTGGTGGCCAGGCAGAAACCCTTTGCGACCTGACGGGAGTTGCCATAGGTGGCTCCTGGAACCGTGATGGAGAGATTATTTTCGGTAGCAACGGCGGTGGACTCATGCGGGTTCCCGCGAACGGCGGTCGTCCTTCGGCCGTCACCACGCTCGACGCGTCACGAAATGAACTCTATCACGCCTTTCCGTCCTTCCTTCCCGATGGGCGGCATTTCATCTACGAACGCTTTTCGAGCCTGCCCGCAAACAGCGGAATTTTTGTTGGGTCGCTGGATGCCAAGCCCGGAGAGCAGGATTCCAAACGACTGCTTGCGATTGACTTTTGGGTTGCCTACGAAACGCCTTCTGATCCTGGCTTGGGGCGTTTAATCTACACCCGCGAAGGGTCACTCATGACGCAACCATTCGATGCCCGCAGGCTAGAGCTCGTCGGCGAGCAAACCGCCCTGGATGCGGATCACAACGTGTACCTATTCGCGATTTCGGATAACGGTGTCCTGGTTTACAGGACCGGAGGCGATAGAAGCACCCAACTCAACTGGATTGATCGGCAAGGAAAGGTTCTCGGAACCGCCGGGGAACCGAGCGACAACCGTTCTCTCGCTCTCTCGCCCGACGGAACGAGAGCCGCTGTCAGCCGCTTCGGGGAACGGGGTCCGGGCATGTGGGTAATCGATTTCGCACGGGGCACGAACGCGCGGTTCACGCTCGATTCGTCCAGTTCGGCATATGCTTCCTGGTCGCCGGATGGGAAGCGGATTATCTTCGCTTCCAATAGAGAGGGCGGCACGATGAACCTATATCAGAAGCTCGCCAACGGCGCGCAAGGCGAAGAGCTCCTGTTGAAGTCCAGCGAAGATAAGAATCCAACGAGCTGGTCCCGCGACGGGCGTTTCTTGCTGTATTCGGCCACGGATCCGAAGACAAAGGCCGACTTATGGGTGCTGCCGCTCAATGGAGACAAAAAGCCGACACCGTTTCTGCAGACGGAGTTCAACGAGCAAGATGGTCGCTTTTCTCCCGATGGCCGCTGGGTTGCCTACACCTCGGACGAATCCGGGCGGAATGAGATATATGTCCGGAGGTTCGCGCTTGGATCCGGCGGGGCTGCGCCCGATGCCGGTGGCAAGACGTTGATTTCCACCGGCGGGGGAGTTGGTCCCCGCTGGAGAGCGGATGGGAAGGAGTTGTTTTACGTCGCTGCGGACGGAAAGGTGATGGCCGTCGAAATAACGAACAACGCTGTGTTTCGGGCGGGAGTGCCCAGAGAACTTTTCCAAAGGGCCGGCGCAGAGTCTGACCCCTACCGGCTTGCAGTGGGATGTCGCTCCAGACGGCAAGCGCTTTCTGATGGTAGCCTTGGCCGCGCAGTCTGTTCCGGCACCGTTTACGGTCGTCTTGAACTGGCAGCCTGGCCTGAGGAAATGACGGCTGGAACTAACAAAGATTAGTCCCTGCAAAGCCGTCGCACTCCCCTGAGCGCAATCTCACCCGCACCTTCGTTAAACGCGGTAATGTCGACCGAACCGATCAACTCCCGGATGGTCGGCAATCCGGAAGTTATCCAGATTGGCTGCCCGCAGCCCGGCAAACTCCTGAGTAACGCCGTAACCGGAAAAATGCCCCGCCGAGGCCCGGCAGTTCCGTTCTTAGTACGCTCGCTTTTCAGACTCGACCCCCGCTGCCAATTTTAGGTTTCTAATCGTCTCGTCGGGATGTAGGGTGTTTCTGCGGCAAAGCTAGGAAGGTGCTTCCTATCCTCGCGGCCTGAAAAATGCAAAAAAAGACGATTTTGGGCGATTTTGCGCTGCTGGCGGAAAAGCTGAAACACAGAGGGCACTGAGGGAAGACCTGAGGGCACAGAGAAAGCGGAAGATGCCGCGCTGACCCTTCGACGGGCTCCCTTCGACTCGCTCAGGGCAGGCGGGATGACAAGCGCGATGGAGGTGCGAAGGCGGAAGAGAGATCCCTCACCCCGCAGAAACCGCGGGGATTCGGGATGACAGGTCGATGGAGTGGGGCGAGAGACGAAGAGAGGGGGTGGGGATGGTTCAGGGGGTGCCAGCGGGGACGCGGAAGACGGTGCGGTCGTTCCGGGCGTACATCGGGTTGCTGGAGGCGTCGGACCGGCTTCGGGCGCGGATGGCGGGGCAGCTCGAGTTGTTTGAGCTGACGACGGCGGAGTTTCGGTTGTTGGAGGTGTTGCTGCGGCGCGGGCCGCTCTACCGGGAACAGATTGCGGAGAGCTTTGGATACACGCCGCAGGCCATCGGGCTGGTGTTGGAGCGGCTGCGCAAGCGCGGGCTGGTGGAGCGGGAGGTGACGTATCTCGCGCCGGTCCCGACGAGGGCGAGCAAGACTCGAAAGGCGAGGCGGGGGTTGGCGAGGAAGGGGCAGCGGATCGCGATGTTGTCGTTGACTACGTTGGGGAAAAGGCTGATTGGGCTCGTCTTGCCGAAGCACGCGAAGCTGGTGAAAGCGATGATGCGGCCGCTCGACGGCCGAGAGCAGGAAACGCTGGCGCGGCTGTGCAAGAAATTGCGCGAGGGCGATGCGATGAAGTTCTACCAGGAAATGACGCATGAGGAGGAGTGGTGAGCATGCTGCGGGGGCGACCTCTGGGACGTCTTGATGGGCGGGGCGTTCCTGGAATTCCTGGCTGGCGACAAACTCCCCGGCGTCGAGGTCCTCACCGACAAACCCTAGCAGGCAAACACCAAAACTGCGTAGCGGCCCTGCGTTTCTCCGTTTGCGCGTGCCTCTTGAAGTTTCTCGGTCGGCTGCAAGAAATTCGGATTGAGTCCATCAGATTTTTTTCGATGTTCCTTCCTCTAGTCTTCTGGCATAATGCCGCCACTCGGGGCGGGAAAGATCTGGAATCTGGTTGACCTGGAAAAAAGCATAGGAAATCGGGAAGGCGCAGACGAGCGCGATGAGGAGAGAACGCGTGTGGAGTTCTTCTCGCATCGTTAGCTCGACCTCGTCTTCTCACCCTGGGGGGGCTATGTCGATGATGCGGATCGAGGAACAGTCGGGCAGCAAGCAGAACGGGTGGCGGCACCACGCTGGCATGCGATGGATGCGGGGAGCGAGGCGTGCAATTTGGTGCTTGGCAGCGTTGGCGTTGCTGGCGCCGATGGCGATGGCGCAATCAACGAGCCGGCTGAACGGGAGCGTTTCTGACCCGTCCGGAGCGGCTGTTCCCGGAGCGAAGGTCACTCTCAGCGCGACGGCAACGGGGTTTCAGCGGACGACGACAAGCAACGGGGAGGGACTGTACCAGTTCCTGGATGTGCCTCCGGGCAACTATAAGCTGGAGGCGCGGCGAAGGGCTTTGCGACTTATTCGGCGACGGACGTCGTTCTCGTGGTCAACACGCCGTCGACCATCAACATTCGATTCCAACTGCAGGGAACGGCGACGCAGGTGACGATCGAGGGGGAAGCCGTGCCGCTGATCAATAAGACGGACGCGACGCTCGGCAACACGCTTGAGGAAGATCAAATCTCGGAATTGCCCATCGCGGACCGCAACGTGGTTCAGTTGCTGAGCCTGCAGCCGGGCGTGGCGTACCTGGGCAATCAGCTGGACGCTACCACGGATACACGGAGCGGCGCGGTGAATGGCCTGCGCAGCGACCAATCCAACGTCACGCTCGACGACGTCGGAGTGAACGATCAGAATAACGGCTTCGCGTTTACGAGTATCCTCAATGTGCCGCCGGACTCGGTGGAGGAATTCCGCGTCACCACCGCCGATTCGAATGCCGACTCCGGTTATTCCAGCGGCGCTCAGGTGGCGCTGGTGACCAAGAGCGGGACGAACAATTTTCACGGTTCGGCGTATGAGTACAACCGCAATACCATCTTCAGCGCCAACGATCCGTTCTTGAAAGCAGTCTCAGGGACCAGTGGCCAGCCAATCGAGGCCCCGAAGCTGCTTGCGCAACGTCTTCGGCGCGACAGTGGGCGGGCCGGTCAAGCACGACCGGCTCTTCTTCTTCCTGAACTACGAAGGACGGCGCGATGCGCAGGGCACCAGCGTATTGCGGACCGTGCCGAGCGCGACGATTCGCCAGGGCGATATCGAGTACCAATGTCCACTGCTGGCGGTCGGCAGCCAGACACAACGACGTGCCCCGGCGGGACCGTGAACGGCGTGCCCGGAGTCCCACCAGGCTACTATGCGCTCAATTCGGGCCAGCTCAAGGCGATGGACCCGGCCGGAATCGGCCCGAGTGCGGCGGTCGAGACCCTGCTCAGACAGTACCCAGCGGCCAACGCGGGAGCGGGACTAGGCGACGCTTTTAACACGCTCGGTTACCGGTTTTCGTCCAACGCAGATTCGTCGTTCAATACGTACATCGCCCGGCTGGATTACCGTATCAGCGGTTCGGAAACTCTGTTTTGGCGCGGACAGACACAAAATACGAAGCAGCCCGGAACGCTGGAGTTTAACCTCCCGGGTCAAGTTCCGACTACGACGGCGCTCGACGATAGCAAAGGTTCCACCGTCGGCCTTACTTCCATCATTTCCACGAATCTGATCAACGATTTTCATTGGGGCTACATTCGCCAGGGCGGCCAAAATGCCGGCGCCTCGCAGTATCCGGGAGTCTTTCTCAACGATGTAACCGATTTTGTTCCCTTCACTCGCTCGACGATTTTCTTCGTGCCGGTGAACCAGTTGAGCGACAGTCTGAACTGGACCCGAGGAAACCACTCATTGCAGTTCGGCACTGACGTATTTTTGATTCGCAACAACCGAAGCAGCAACGCAGATTCCTTCTCCGATGTTCAGTCCAACGTCGTTTATTTGGACACGGCGGGATTTTCCGAGGTTGGCAACCCCAGTCCACTCAATCCGGCCAACAATGGGTTTCCAGGTGTAGATCCAAGCTTCGCCGCGAACTACGACAGCGCCACCGAGATGCTGTTGGGTATCTTCGCCGAGGGCGACGGCATTTACAATTTCGGTCGAAACGGCAACGCTCTTCCTCAGGGCCAATTCATCAATCGCCGCTACGCCATTAATGACTATGAGTTCTACGGCCAGGATGCGTGGCGCATCACGCCTCGGCTGACCGTGACTTATGGCCTGCGTTGGGTTTTCGAAGCCCCACCTTACGAGACGAACGGGTTGCAGGTGGCGCCGTGTGTGGAGGCGGGAGGCGGAGGTTGTACCACTCAGACCGTTGCCGACTGGTTCAACAGCAGCGCCAAACTCGCCGCGCAAGGAATGCCCGCCAACGACGCGGGCGAGATTTCCTTTGTTCTGGGCGGCCCCGTGAATCATGGGCCGGGTTTGTGGAACTGGGACTATCATGATTTCTCGCCTCGCGTCGCTGTGGCTTGGTCACCGGATACAGGCGACGGCTGGGTGTCAAAGATTCTCGGACGCAAGGATCAGTTTTCGGTCCGCGGCGGCTACAGCATCATGTACGACCATTTTGGCATTCCGATCGTCAACAGTTTCGACCAGCATGGCTCTTTCGGCCTCTCCACCGATCTTGGCAATCCAGCAGGTGTCGCGGATCCGTCGGTCGCCCCACGCTTCACTTGTCTGACGCCGGCGTCTGGCCAGGCCATGAACGCTTGCCTGCCCACACCGTGCGCGCAGTTGATCGGCCCGTCCTGCCTGTTCGGCCCTACGCCATCCGGCAGTTTCCCAGTTACGCCGAGCAACCAAGCCTTTGCCATCAACTGGGGCTTGGATCAATCCGTGAAGACCCCGTACGCGCACGTCTACAACTTCTCGCTCTCCCGCCAAATCGGTTCGCAGTTCTTCGCTCCAGGTTTCCTACGTGGGCAGCATCGGCCGGCGACTACCCATGCAAGTTGATCTGGCCATGCCAACGAACATGACCGATCCTACGAGTGGCATGACCTATTTCCAGGCTGCCAAGATGCTCTCCGAGACGGTGCAAGCCGGCACGGCCACCTCTCAGGTCCAGAAAATACCGTTCTTCGAAAATCTCTTTCCGCAATGGAACACGGTAACCCAGAACCAACTCGGTAACGAAGCGAGAGGTCCGTCCAATTGCCAAGGCAACCGTACTAGCCTTAACGACGACCCCGGTGCGTTGACCGCGACCCAAGCCATCTATGACTTGTGGACTTGCTATCTGCACAACGAGACCTTCGCTCTTTTCCTTCTCGATTTGCCCAACGCCACCACTGGCTTGGACACGCCGAACAGCACGCTGGGTCCGTATGCCTTTTATCACGATCAGTTCGCCTCGCTTTATGCCTGGCGAAATATCGGCACGTCTGACTACAACGCGCTGCAGGTGACGTATAACGTCCACTGGGGATCGAATCTGCAGGGTCAGTTCAACTACACGTTTGGAAAGTCGCTCGACGAAGAGTCGGCTGCCGAGCGCATCGGTCCTTACGAGGGCACGGGCGGAACCGGCAACGATCTGAACGGCGGCGGTATCGTCATCAATTCCTACGATCCACTATCGCTGCGTGGACTTTCCGATTTCAATGCCAAGCACCAGATCAATTCGAACTGGGTTTACCGTCTGCCGTTCGGCAAAGGGCAGAAGCTGGGCGGGAGTGCAGGTGGGCTGCTCAACGCTTTGATTGGAGGGTGGCAGGTGTCGGGCATCTTCCGCTACACGACGGGTTTCCCGATCACGGTGGATAATGGTCCGGCCTGGGCGACCAACTGGAACATCGAGGGCGACGCCGAGCCGAGTGGCCCGATACCCAAGGCTACCAGCCCGAAAAACGTCATTGTCGGTGGAACCGATATTGGTCCCGATTTATGGGCTGATCCGGGGGCCGCGCTGAACGCCTTCCGCCCGGACTTGCCCGGCGAGTCGGGGGTCCGCAACAATGTAATTGGCGCCGGCTTGTTCAACATCGATACCGGTATAGTCAAGGACTTCTCTCTTAGTGAAAGCAAGCGGGTGGAGTTCAGCTGGCAAACGTTCAATATAACGAACGGGGTGAGCTACAACGTGCGCACCGCGCAACCGTCGCTCGCTGATGGCCCGAGCACGTTCGGCCTGTACACATCAACGCTAACCACGCCGCGCTTCATGCAGTTCGCGCTGCGGTTCGTGTTCTGAGACGTAGCGCCGACTACGCGAAACTGCGAGGGAGCCCGCTTATGTTAAAATTGGGTTCCTATGCACGCGACAGGAAGGATTTCGCGGGGTCTGTTGATTGTGGCGTCAGTGATGTTCCTGATCGCGCCGAGTGGCGCGGAGTGCCAAACCGCGCGACGTGTCCTCTCAGCAAGGGCAGGATCGTCTCCTGCAGCTTTACAACACGCACACTGGCGAACGAATTGATATCGTCTACCGCCGCGGGGATGAGTACATTGCCGGCGCGCTAGGCAAGCTGGATTATTTCCTGCGCGACCACGTGACCGGCGATGTTCGCCATTTCGATCCGCACTTGTACGATGTCCTCTCCGATCTCACGTCGTCAGTCGGGCGTCCGGGCGGCGAAATCGACATCGTTTGCGGCTACCGCACTCCTGCGACCAACGAGTCGCTTCGCGCTCACTCCACTGGAGTGGCCAAGAATAGCCTTCACACTCACGCGGAAGCGATCGACCTGCGCATGCCCGGCATCGACACGCTTAGGCTGCGCAAGGCGGCTCTCGCCCTGCATCGCGGCGGCGTGGGCTACTATCCCCGCTCTGACTTCGTCCACGTCGACATCGGCCGTGTCCGCCAGTGGTGTTTCGGCTGCCCTGCCAGCCTGATCAGCGGCAATTAGCCCGGATACGGATAACCCTGCGCCAGGACTTTCTCGAGCGCGGCATCGTGCTTGTAGATGTCGTCGTAGAAATGAACGAGTCCATCCTCAGTCACAATCACCGTGGCATAGACGATTAAAACGGGAATTGGATGGGCAAGATTCACTTGCTGCGTGGTGGTTCCATTCATCGCCGCATGCACGCGATCCGCATCCCAGCCCGGATTATTGCGTAGAACCCAAACAGCCAAGTCGGCTGGCCTTTCCAGCCGAATGCAGCCGTGGCTGAAATCCCGCCTGGACTGCGAAAACAATTCATGCTCGGGCGAATCGTGCATGTACACGCTGAAGTTATTCGGAAAGATAAATTTCACGAGTCCCAGCGCGTTCTTGGGACCCGGCGGTTGCCGGACGAAGAGTTTGCCGGCACGGAGTTGCTCGATCACGTCGCTCGTCACGGTTCCCGACGTGACGACTTCCTCGCGGCTGTCTACAACCTCGAGCCCCTTCTTCGCCAGATAGTCGGGGTCGCGAACGATGTGCGGAATGAGTTCACCTTTTACGATGGAGTAGGGAACGCTCCAATAAGGCCGGAAGATGACGTACTCCATGGTGTCGCTGAAAATCGGAGTGTCGTGGCCGTAAGCTTTGCCAACCACGACGTTCATCGTCACAGCGATCTTGAAGTTTTCATCGTAGGCGCGAAGACGAAATTCCGGGATATTCGCGACGATGGGCGACTTTTGATAATCAAGTGGGAGCCAACGCCAGCGCTCGAGAGTTAGTTGCATCTGCCGCACGCGGCGGCTCAGAGGCACGTTCAGATCGGCCAAGGTTTGTGCGCCGATCCGTCCATCCGGTTCGCGGCCAAGCCGGCGCTGAAAATTCTTGATCGCATCGACGAGCGCGCCCTGATAAACAGTTCCATCCGGCGGGACATTTGCGTCAGCGGGAAGGTCGCCCTGCAGGGTCAGCAATCGGGTCAACCGCGGAACACCGGGGTAAGCGTCACCGGGAGCAATCGGTTTCTTTACGGGCGGCAGCTGTTCTCCATCGTCTTTTCCCGCAAGCTCCAAATACGTGTGCAGGGCTTGGATCGTGCGCTTGTAACCCGGATATGGGGGTTCCACTTGTGACAGGACGCCAGCAACATCAGACGCATCCACAACATGGTCTTTCAGGAATTCAGGCAGATCGTACTTCTTGGCTTCGACGTCGAGACCAAAATCAAAATGCTTCGGATTCACCTTCCCGATGTGAAGGTCCGAGATATATCTCATCACGCAAACGGTGAGCGCGGCATCGAATTGCACCGCATCTGTTTCTGACGGCTGGGTTGCGATGGGTTTCAGCTTCGCCAGCCGGCCGGCCCAACGCGGCCCGTCGTAATCCTCGGCGGACAATCCCTTCTGTTCGGCTTTCAAGAGGAGCGCGATTGCCTGCTGCGCCTGCGCGGTTGGCTCCATTCCCTTCACCCACGGCAGGGAGTAGGCATATGACTCGTAAAATTTCTGCACGTGCTTGTCGTAGTCGCTGAAATCGGGCCAGCGCAGATCTGCGAGATTTCCCGCCTGAATGATGGCGCGCAACGAAGCCTGGCCATCCGGGCCGAGCTGTTGAGGCGGTGCGGCTGATCTCGTGGAAGTTTCCGAGTGCGTGTGTGCGCGCCTCGCCGAAGTGACGGCGCGACCGCAGAGTAGTGCGATCGCCGTGAATAACAGTATTGCAAAGCCCTTGGAAACTCGCGATTGCTTCACTGGATTCCTCCCCGCCCACCTGACAATCCCTGGCCGCAACATATGGATGCTCGGGCCAAGTACTTGGGTGCGGAGTCCTTTCGGCAGCTGCAGGACTCGTCTTTTCACGGCACTGAGGTGGAGTACACTTTCTACTTCTGGGTCATATCAGCGGTGCTGATCGGGATTGAAGCTGGACTGCTGGGGGGCTTCGCGGTAGGGTAGCTCTGCGTTATGAATAGTTGACTTCCAAATCCGCGTCGACGTCGAGAGTATCGCGAAGATCTTCAGGAACGCTGACTCACTCCTCACGCAGCAACATCAAAGGATCGAGCGACAGAGCGCGTTGTGCTGGAATCCAGGTAGCCAGCAGCCCCAGCAAAGCCATTGCTAGGACAACGCCAGCCAACACCACGGGATCGCGCGGAGTTGCCTGATACACAATGTGAGCCAGCACCTGGCTCGCCAGAATTCCCAGGATCAGTCCTGCTGCGGAGCCACAAGCCAGCAGTTTGATTGCGCGTCCCAACGCAGCGTGCAACACTTCCCTGCGTTGCGCGCCGAGGGCGATGCGAATCCCCAACTCGCGCTTCCGCTTACTCACCGAGTACGCAGCCATGCCAAAGATGCCCGTGATGGAGAGCATTGCGCCCAATACGCCGAGCACACCCAGCGACATCGTCGCCATACGCGAAGGAAAGAGGGCGCTCTCCAGTTCTTGGTTCCAGGCGCGGACAGTGAAGGGAAGCCCTGAATCCAAGTCGTGGACTTTACTCTTGATGGCTGCGGCCAGTTGCTGCGAATCGCCATTCGAGCGCACTACCAGACCCATCTCATTCGAAGTCGATTGCAGGATGGGGAGAAACATCGCGGGCTGCGGATCTTCGGCGAGGCTCTCATATTTCCCGTCTTCCACAATCCCTGCCACTTGTATGCGTGATCCGTCCTTCGCCTTGAAGTATTTGTCGATCGCGTTGGCTGAGGAGCCGAAGATTTTGCTGGCAAACTGCCGGTTGACCACGGCGACGCGTGGCGCGTTCTTGTCGTCATGCCATGTGAGATCCCTGCCCGCCAGCAAGGTGGTTCCGGCCGCATCGAAGTATCCGGGAGATATGTTGTAGAGCATGACTTCGGCAGCGGCGTTCGCAGGCCTGAGATCGGCCGTTTTGTCGGTAAAGACATGGGTACCGTTCGCGCCGTAATACAACGGCAGGCGATCGACCGATCCGACGGCCTTTACGCCAGGAATGGTCTCCAAGGCCTCAATCATGCGCTTTTGCATTACAGGCACGGCGTCGCCGCTGTAGCCGCCCATGCTGAGCGATGTCTCCACCAACATGGCGTTCTGCGGCTGAAAACCGAAGTTGCTGTGGAGCGAGCGCGCCAGTCCGCGCACGGCGACCAGCGAAGAAGTCACCAGCACCGCGCAGATCGCAATTTGCACCACGAGCAAGAGGTCTCGGACAGTGATCCGTCGCCCTGCCCTGGTGGTTGAGCCCGATTTGATGACCTGATATGGGTCCGTACGAAGCACCTGCCTAACCGGGACAGCGCCAAAGAGGAGTCCGCTCGCCAGGCTCAACAACAAAGCCACTCCATAGACTTTTGCGTCGGGAGTTACAGCCACTTGGAGGGGGGCCGTCGGAAGCGGCTGCCAAACGCTCAACGCTTGCAACAGGAAGACGCTGCCCCACAGACCAATGGCGCCGCCGAGCAGGGAGATCAGCACGGCCTCGGTGAAGAGTTGGCGCAGGATGCGAAGGCGGCCGGCTCCAAGAGCGAGTCGCAAGGCAACTTCCCGGGAACGGTCGGAGGCGCGTGCGGCAAACAGGCTGCCCAGGTTGGCACAGGCGGCCAGAAGAATTAGTCCGGCCAGCAACATCAATCCTTTAAGGAATCCCTTTAACGGAGCGCCCAACCAATCGCCGGCAAGACCCGGACGCGCCAAAGAAAAGGTCATGTTGCCATCGTACTTCGGGTAGGTCTTTTCTAAATACGAGCCAATCGAATTGAGATCGACGACAGCCTGTGACGGAGTGACTCCCGGCTTGAGATGCCCCAGGACCATCAGAATGCCGCGGTTCCCGCGGGCATCCAGCACGTTCGCACCCTCCACCTGTTCCTGGTTAACAATGGGCACCCAGAAATCGGGAAAGAGAAACGACAAAGTGCCCCGGAACTCGGGCGGCGCGACACCGAGGATGGTGAAGGGATGTTTGTTGAGCTGAACGACCCGGCCAACCACGCCGCGCTCATCCTGAAAATGGGCGTGCCAATATGCGTACGTGAGCACGATGTAGGGAGCGCTGTTTGGGCCACGCTCGTCGGCGGCGTGAAAGAAGCGGCCAAGATACGGCTGAATGCCTAATGCGTCGAAATAGTTCCCGGTCACTTCGAGGATCCAAGCGCCGGATGGATTGTCGCCCGTATCCAGCCCCACCGAAGTGACGTTATAAGCCGCCAGATCAACAAAGCTGCGGTTGCGGTCGCGCAGATCGAGATAGTCGGGAAACGACTGATTCACGGCTTTATCGCTCCCGCGCTCGATTCCGTAGAGACTTTGCGCCTGAGGCACGTTCAACGGGCGCAGGATGAGGGCATTCAATATGCCGAAAACCACGGCGTTTGCGCCGATCGCCACGGCCAGGGTCACAACGGCAACAACGGTAAAGCCGGGAGATTTGCGCAACATACGGACGGCAAAGCGCAGATCCCGCACCAGATTCTCGATGAATTGGAGTCCTCGCTCGGCGCGGTAGTCTTCCTTCACCGCCTCGACGCCGCCAAACTTCAGCTTGGCCTGGCGCCGCGCCTCGACGGGTGATAAGCCGGCGCGAAGATTTTCGGCAGTCTGCAGAGCGATGTGTTCTTCGATCTCTTCTCGCAAGCGTTCGTCTTGTGACTGCCTCGACGCTGTGTTGAACAGACGCGTGAAAAAGCGCTTGAGAGATCTCATGACAAATCCTCCACTTTCAGGTCGAAGAACCGATAAAGCTCACGGTTAAGGCCGACTACTCTTCGCGCAGAAGCTTCAGCGGATCCAGCGACAGCGCGCGTTGTGCTGGAATCCACGTTGCGAGCAGCCCCACGAATGACATCGCCAGAACGACACCGGCCAGCACGAGCGGATCGCGAGGAGTGGCCGTATACACGATGGAAGCCAGCACCCGACTTGCCAGAATTCCGAGGAGCAGTCCTACGGCCGAACCAAAAGCCAGCAATTTGACCGCGCGTCCCAAGGCTGCGCCCAGCACTTCCTTGGGTTGCGCGCCGAGGGCCATACGAATTCCCAGCTCCCGCTTGCGCTTACTCACCGAGTAGGAAGCCATGCCGAAGATGCCAGTTAAAGACAGCATTGCACCCATCACGCCCATGACACCCAGCGCCATCGCTGCCATCCGCGAACCAAACAGGACATTGTCGAGCTCCTTGCTCCACGGTTGGATGTAAACGGGCAGACCCGCATCGAGACCCCGCAGTGTACTTCTGATAGCTGCGACCAGTTGCCCCGGATCGCCGTCCGAACGCACCGCCAGATATGTCTGACTCGACGGCGATTGCAGCAACGGGAGGAACATCGCCGGCTGTGAGTCTTCCGTAAGCGTCTGATATTTTCCGTCTTCTACAACGCCCACCACTTGGGTGCGTGTTCCATCCCGCTGTTTGAAGTATCCGCCCACGGCGTTTGTTACGGAGCCAAAGACCTTGCTCGCAAACTTCTGGTTGATCACTGCCACCGGCGGCGCGTTCTTATCGTCATGCCATGTAATGGTCCTTCCAGACTGCAAGACAGTGCCCGCCGCGCGGAAGTATTCGGGAGAGATGCTGAACATGAAAGAATCAGCGGCGGCATTCGACGGCCTCAAGTCTGCGGTTTCATCGGTGAAAACAAGCGACCCTTTATAGCCCCCGCTGGCCAACGGCGCCGTATTGATTAATCCCACAGACGTTACTCCAGGAATTGTTTCCACAACATCGATCATGCGCCTTTGCATTTCTTGCACGGCGTCGCCGGTGTAACCAGCCATGCTCAGATCGGTATCTGCCAAGACGGTGTTCTGCGGTTCAAAACCGAAATTGCTATGAAGCGAGCGGACGAGCCCACGCACAGCGACGAACGAAGAAGTGACCAGGACGGCGCAGATCGCGATTTGCACGACCAGGGCCAAGTCGCGAATGCCAATGCGCCCCCCAACCCGGGCGGCTAATCCCGACTTGACGATTTCATAGGGATCGGTGCGAAGCGCCTGCCTTACCGGGACGGCACCAAAGAGGAATCCACTCGCTAAAGTCAACAGCAACGCGACTCCGTAAACATTTGCGTCAGGGTTCACAGCCAGATGGATAGGCCATCTGGAAAAAGGCTGCCACGCGCTCAGCCCGCTCAACAGCACAACGCTGCCCCATAGTCCGACAGCGCCTCCCAGCACAGAAATCAGCAGAGCTTCGGTAAAGAGTTGCCGCAGAATGCGAAGGCGGCTCGATCCCAGCGCCAGCCGCAACGCAACTTCCCGGGAACGGTCAGCGGCCCGCGCGGCAAACAGGCTCCCGAGATTGGCACATGCAGCCAGTAGAATCAGCGCCGCCAACAGCATCAATCCGGTCATGAATGCGCGCACCGGCTGGCCGAGATAGTCGCCATAAAGACTCGGACGAGCCAAAGTAAAGGTCCTTTGGCCATCCTCTTTGGGATAGGTTTTTTCCAGATAGGAGCCAATCGAGTTCAGATCGGCAACAGCCTGTGCCCGGGTGACCCCCGGCTTCACATGCCCCATGGCCATAAAGACCCAACGCTTCCCGCGCGCGTTCAGGAAACTTTCCCCATCCACCTGTTCCTGGTTCACGATCGGCACAAAGAAATCGGGACTGAAAAACAACAGGGTCCCGTGGAATTCGGGCGGGGCCACACCAACGATCGTGAAGGGATGCTTGTCGACCTGGACGGTACGGCCTGCCACTCCACGATCATCCTGAAAACGCGTGTGCCAGTACGAATAGCTGAGCACGATATACGGAGCACTGTTGGCGCCATGCTCATCGGAGCCGTGGAAGAGGCGGCCAAGAAACGGCTGGATGCCCAACACGTCGAAATAATTCCCGCTCACTTCATAGAGCCAGACGCGGGACGGGCTTTCGCCTGTGTCCAATCCCGCCTGGGCGCCGCTAAACGCTGCCAGGTCATCGAAGCTATGGTTGCGTTCGCGCAGATCCAGATAGTCGGGATACGACTGATAGGAGGAAGCCTCGTTTCCATGCTGGATTCCGTAGAGGCTCTCCGCATGAGGCACATTCAGCGGGCGCAGGATCAGCGCATTCAAAACGGCAAAAACGACGGCGTTTGCGCCAATGCCCAGTGCGAGCGTCAAAATCGCGACGATTGTGAATCCGGGAGACTTGCGCAGCAGGCGTATCGCGTAGCGTAGGTCCCGCAGAAAGGTTTCGATGAACAGCAGCCCTCGCTCGGCACGGTAGTCCTCCTTGACCGCCTCGACGCCGCCAAACTTCAGCTTGGCCTGGCGCCGAGCCTCAACGGGAGACAAACCGGCGCGAAGATTTTCTGCCGTTTGCAGAGCGATGTGTTCTTCGATCTCTTCTCGCAAGCGTTCGTCTTGTGACTGCCTTGCCGCCGTGTTGACCAGACGCGTGAAGAACCGCCTGAGAGATCTCATGACAAATCCTCCGCTTTGGCTTCGAAGAACCGGCCGATAATCGCTGCTGTCTGTTGCCAATCTTGCGTCTCGACCTGCAACATCTTGCGGCCTTCCTTCGTCAATCGATAGAAGCGCGCTCGGCGATTATTCTCGGAGGCGCCCCACTCGGAGGCGATGGCGCCTTCCTGCTCGAGCTTCAGCAGCACGGGATACAACGTGCCTTGATTCACGGCCAGCAGATCTCCGCTGATTTGCTCGATGCGGCGCGCGATTCCATAGCCGTGCAGCGATCCCAGCACGTCGAGAGTCTTGAGGACCATCAGCGCCAGCGTGCCTTGCAGGACGTCCGTTTTCTGTTTCATAGCACCGCCATTTGGGTTTCCAACAGGAAGATGCCACACTTCCTTTGGGAAAGCAACAGGTAAGTTTTTGGGCGTCCCGCGATGCGTGACAGGTGTGCGTGTGAGAGCGTTCGCTTTCCTCGCGAAGGGAATAGTTGGAGGGCTCAGGCAAGCGCAATAACGCGGTACACTTTACGTGCGCTCGTTGACTTGTTCCGCGCCGGAAGATAGCATGCGCGTTCGCATTCGCGTTGACATTCGCAGAGGATCCTTGCCTTCGTGATCGGCCAGACGATTTCCCACTACCGAATCCTCGATAAGTTGGGCGGCGGCGGCATGGGCGTGGTGTACCGCGCCGAGGATACGCGGCTGGGCCGCAGCGTGGCGCTGAAATTCCTGCCGGAAGATTCCTCGCAGGACCGCCAGGCACTCGAACGATTCCAGCGCGAGGCACGGGCAGCCTCTGCGCTGAATCACCCTCACATCTGCACGATCTACGACATTGACGAGCACGAAGGCCGCCCGTTTATCGTGATGGAGTATCTCGGGGGCACAACGCTGAAGCATCGCATCGAAGGCCGGCCGATGGAGATCGAAGAAATCATCGACCTCGGCATTCAGATCGCCGACGCGCTGGCCGCCGCGCATGCGAAGGGGATTATTCACCGCGATATAAAGCCAGCCAACATCTTCATCATGCAAAGCGGGAATGCCAAAGTGCTCGATTTCGGGTTGGCGAAAATGGCGCCCAAAGCACTGCGAATCGGGGAAGCCGTCGGGGTCTCCTCGGACGCCACGGCGATAGCGTCTCCCGAATTCCTCACCAGCCCCGGCACGGCCATGGGCACGGTGGCGTATATGTCGCCGGAGCAGGCACGCGGCGAGGAAGTGGACGCGCGCAGCGATCTTTTTTCCCTGGGCGCGGTGCTTTACGAGATGGGCACCGGACGCCTGCCGTTTTCGGGCAGCACGTCGGCGGTGATCTTCGATTCGATTCTGAATCGTGCCCCAGTGGCGCCGGTGCGGCTGAATCCGAAAATCGACGCAGACATGGAGAAGATACTCAACAAGCTGTTGGAAAAAGCCCCGGCGCAGCGCTACGCGACGGCGGAAAAGCTGCGCGCCGACCTGCAGAGGTTCAAGCGTGAGTCGGGCTCCGGCCGAACAGCGGCGGCAGCAGCGGTCCCGGCCGAAAAATCGGTGGCGGTGCTTTACTTCGAGAATTTGAGCGGGGCGAAAGATGACGAGTACTTCCGCGACGGCATGACGGAAGACATCATCACTGAGTTATCCAAGATCACGAGGCTCAGAGTTTTCCCGCGGGCAGAGATGCTGGGCTACAGAGACAAACAGGTGACGGCGCCTCAAGTGGGTCAGGAGCTCGATGCCGCCTACGTGTTGGGCGGCAGCCTGCGCCGCGCCGGAAACCGATTGCGAATCACGGCGCAACTTGTGGAGACGCGAACGCGGCACTCCGTGTGGGCGGAACGCTACGACCGCGAGATGGCAGATGTGTTTGCAATCCAGGATGAAATTGCGCAAAGCATTGCTTCCGCGCTGAAGGTGATACTCACTGACAGCGAAAAAGAGGCCATCGCCAAGGCGCCAACATCCGATGTGAAGGCTTACGACTATTACCTGCGCGGGCGCCAATTCTTCTATCAGTTTCGACGCCGAGGCTATGATTTTGCGCGGCAGATGTTTACCCGCGCGATCGACATCGACCCGGGCTACGCGCGCGCTTATGCGGGCGTGGCCGATTGCCATTCGTATCTGTACATGTACTGGGAGGCCAACGAGGCCAATCTGCAGGCGGCAGACGACGCCAGCCGGAAGGCTTTGCTCCTTGACCCAGGGCTAGCGGAGGCGCACGTGTCACGGGGACTCGCAATCTCGCTGAGCAAGAGATACGACGAGGCCGAGATTGAATTCCAGACCGCGATTCGGCTGGACCCGAAGCTTTTCGAGGCCTATTACTTCTATGCGCGAGCTTGCGTTCAGCAGGGGAAGCCGGAAGATGCAGCGCGTTTGTTCCAACAGGCCTCGGATGTGAAGCCTGAGGATTACCAGGCGCCGCAGTTGCTCGCTATGGTCTATTTTGGAATGGGCCGCAAGGCGGAAGCCGAGGAAACCTACCGGCGCGCCTGGCAGCGTGCCGAGAAGCATCTGGAACTTCACCCCGATGACGCGCGCGCTCTCTATTTGGGCGCCAATGCGCTCTGCCGATTGGGCGAGCGGTCACGAAGTTTGGATTGGGCCCGACGCGCTCTGGCCATCGACCCCGAGGACTGCGGGATTCTCTACAACGTCGCCTGCGTGTATGCCCTGCAGGGGAAAACCGATGAGGCCATCGACTGCCTGGATAAGGCCATGACCCACGCGTTCTGGTATAAGCGCTGGGCGAAAAACGACTCGGACCTGGACTCTCTGCGTGGCAGCCCCCGATTTCAAGCTCTGATGGATAAGACCGCTTGACGCTGGGCTTATTGAAACTGTGAGGCCTCGGATATTCCAAGCACAAATGAGCGCGCAGCGTAGCCGGCGTCGGCAGGGTTGCAACGAGCCTCGAACTTCAGTGCACCACCGTTCCTCTTAAGCCAACCTCAAGCAGGCGAGCAAATTGTGCCGCCGCCACGGGACGGCTAAACAGGTAGCCTTGTCCTTCCGCGCAATGATGACTCTGCAAAAAATTTCGTTGCCCCTCGGTTTCGATGCCCTCGGCAATCACGAGGTGCTTCATGCTCCTGCCCATGTTGATGATGGCGCCTACGATGGAAGAGTCGTCGACATCGGCAGTGATCTGGTGCACAAACGACTGGTCAATTTTCAGCACATCCACCGGAAACTGCCGAAGGTAGCTCAAGCTCGAATAGCCCGTGCCAAAGTCATCGACGGCAAGATGGACCCCCATCGTCTTGAGCTCTTGAAGCACGGCTGCCGTTGGGGCGGCTTCATCCATAAGGACCCCTTCGGTTAGTTCGAGTTCGAGGTAGCGTGCTTCCAAGCCCGTTTCCGAGAGGATCGTCCGGACGCCTGCGACAAAACCCTTGTCACGAAACTCGGAAGCGGAAACGTTGACGGAAATGATCAATCGGGGAAGCCCCGCCTTCTGCCAAGCTCGCGCTTGGCTGCACGCTTCGCGCATCACCCAGCGGCCGATGGGGATAATCAGGCCGCAATGACGGCAATGGGCACGAACTGACCGGGGGGCATGAGTCCTCGCTCGGGGTGCTGCCAGCGTATCAACGCTTCGACTCCCGTTATTTCACCGCTTTCGAGATTTATGGTCGGTTGGTAGTGCAAAACGAATTCATCTCCCGCAAGAGCGCTGCGCAGGCCGCCTTCCAGAGACTGCCGCTCCACCGCCTTCCGGTTCATTTCCGCCGTGAAGAACTGGAAATTATTTCGTCCGCCTTGTTTGGCGGTGTACATTGCCGTATCCGCGTTTTTGATAAGCGTTTCAGCATCTTCTCCGTCTTCGGGAAAAACGCTGATGCCGATGCTGCCATCGATGTGCAACTCCCGCCCGACCAAGGTGTGGGCGGCGCTGAGGGAAAGAAGCAATTTCCTCGCGCTTTTGGCCACGTCTCCGGGATGAGCGATCTCCGAAAGCAGAATCACGAATTCGTCGCCGCCCTGGCGGCTCGCTGTGTCCGAGGCGCGCACGCCGGCCACCAATCGCTTGGAAACGGACTCAAGAAGCTGGTCGCCAACCGCGTGACCCAGCGAGTCATTGACGTATTTGAAGTTATCCAGATCCAGAAACATCAAGGCAATCGTTCTGTTCTGCCGCCGAGCCAATGCAATCGACTGAGAAACCCGATCGCTCAGCAGAATGCGATTCGGCAAACCCGTAAGAGGATCGTGCTGCGCGGCGTACGTCATTTGACCCGACAGCGCGCGTGCGACGCTCACATCGTGAAAGACAATCACCGCCCCCGCAATCCGGCCTGCCCGATCGTGTATGGGCGCGGCGAGATCTTCAATGGGGAATTCAGCGCCGTCGCGTCGAATGAGGATGCAGTTCACCGTCAGCCCCACGGTCCAGATTTGCTCGACGGCCATTTCCATGGGGTCGCGGCTCGTCTGTCGCGTGACGCCATCAATGATTCGGAAGACTTTGGCGAGGGGTTCGCCAACGGCCTCTGTGCACAGCCAGCCGGTCATCTTTTCAGCAACGGCATTGAGATAGGTTATGTTGCCGGAGACGTCCGTGGAGAGAACAGCATCGCCAATCGAGTTGAGCGTGACGATCGCGCGTTC